>NZ_JAQYWW010001223.1:0-568258 GCF_036322525.1 Streptomyces sp. BE20
CCGCACCTACACCGAGTCCGAGGTCGCCGCGCTCCTCCGCGAACTCCACGAAGCGGGCCGCCCGTTCGGCATCCAGTGGGGATCGGCCGCCACCAACGGCACCACCGTCGACGGCCGCCTCCTCGTCGACTTCGGCAACGCCCCCGTCGCCACCCTCCTCAACCTCCTCCACCTCCTCCGCTCCACCGAAAGGAACGACCCCCCGTGGGACTCCTGATCCCCCTCGTCACCGAGGCCGTCCACACCGAGCGCACCACCGTCGCCCACGTCACCGTCGAGACCGTTCCCGACGCCACCCTCCAGCTCCGCCTCGCCCCCGACCTCGACATCCACGCCGCCCCCGGCGAGCACCTCGCCGTCCCCCTCACCCGCGACCAGGCCGAGGACCTCCTCCACGCCCTCGCCGCCCGGCTCGGCCACCGCCTCCTGCGAATCCAGCGGCGAGGCCCGGCACCGCCGACCACCTGGTCGGCGCGGCCTTCGCCGTCCTCCTCGCCCTCGCGATGACCACCGTCGCCCTGGGCGTCATCACCGCCCTCAGGGTCCACCGCGAACCGGCCGACGACGAGCCCGACAGGCGCATACCGCGCTGATCCCGCCCCACCCGCACGGCGGCTGCCGCCCCAGCCGCCGCCCACCCACCGCGCACCCGCACCCGCACCCGCACCCGCACCCGCACCCGCACCAAAAGTCGACACCACCGACTTCCCACTCCGACCCGTGCACCGTCCTTGACGTGCCTACGGGCGAAGTCCCATAGTCCGTACACATGTTCCCCACCGCACATCGCCGGACGACGCGCCGACTCCTCTCCAGAGCCGCTGCGCTGCCGGTGTGCCTGTACGCCGCGGGAATCTGGGAGAGCCGCTCGGGCGGACACCTGCTCGTCGCCGACGCCTTCGACCGCCCGATACTGCTGATCAGCTGCTCGCTCGCCCTGCTGGTGCTCGCCGCCTGCTTCATGAAGCCCGGCCGCGACCGCATCGTCGCGGCGCTCTTCACCGTGCTCGTCTGGATCACGGTCATGATCGGCGGCGTCCTGCTCCAGGGCCTGCGCGTCACCGAGACGATGAGCCGCGAGCAGGCCCCGGACCGGCCCGACCGGGCGCTCGTCGTACGCCTCCAGGCCGATCCGGGAGGCGAGACCGAGAGCCAGTACTGGTCGATCCTGGTCGAGGCCGGCACCGGCTGGTGCGCCCGCCGGTGGACCGTCCACGAGATGGCCGGGCAGTACCCGGGCTACGGAGCGTTCAAGTCCGCGACGTGGACGGGCCCCGACCGGATCACCGTCACGACCGACATGCACGTCAAGGTGTTCAGCCTGTCCGCGGGCGACGGCCACCCCCTGCCGGCCCCGGACACCCCCTGACCCCTCCGGAGGACGACGAACGCCCGGACGCGAGCCCCGACCGCACGCGGATTGCATCCTTGCCACCTGCGCCCCGCCTCACGACGACGCGGCGACCGCCCGGGGTGCGGCCGGGCCGCGGGACGACTGCGTCCGGCTCAGCACCAGGCTGGTGGTCGTGCTCCCGAACTGGGCCAGCTCGTCGACGATCTCCTCAAGATGCGCCAGCGACGTGGTCGCCACCTTCATGACGTAGCAGTCGTCCCCGGTGGTGCGCAGGCACTCCAGGATCTCCGGACGCTCCCCGAGCAACCGCCGCAACGGCTCGTGCCGCGTCCCCGGCCCCGGGTACTTCAGCCGGACCACGGCGTGCACCGGGTACCCGGCCCGCTCCAGGTCGACCTCCGCCCGGAAGCCCGTGATCACCCCGACCGACTCCAGCCGCCGCACCCGCTCCGTCGTCGCCGACGCGCTCAGGTTCACCCGCCGCGCCAGCTCCGTGAACGCGACCCGGCCGTCCCGCTGGAGCTCCGCCAGGATCGCCCAGTCCGTCGCATCAAGGCTCTCGGTCATCCGCCCAGGCTACCGACGGATCGGTTGCCGACGGATCCACGGCCGAACCGCCCCCGGACAGGCCGAGATCCCTCCTGCCGGAGCCGGCGCCACCGCGCGACCCCGCACCGCCCGGCGGCCCTACGCCCCCTCGTGGACCCGCGCCAGCAGGGCCATCAACTGCCGCTGCTCGTCCGGGTTCAGCGGTGCGAGCAGTTCCTCGTTGGCTGCCTCGGCCAGGGCCGCGCAGCGGGCGAGCACCGCCGCCCCCTCCGGGGTCACCGTCACCGCGTTCTTCCGCTTGTCGGCCGGATCCGGGGACCTCAGGACGTACCCCGCCCGCTGGAGGTGGTTGAGGATGCCGACCATGTCCTTGGGGTCGACGGCGAGCAGCCGCCCCAGGTCGGCCTGGGCCACCGGGCCGTACTCGGCGGTGGCGGCCAGCGCCGCGTGCTGCATGAGCCTCAGTCCCTCCCCGGCGATCGCGTCGGCGACCAGGCCCCGGCCGCGCGCCGCGACGCGACCGGCGAGCCAGCTCGGCAGGGACTGGAGGTGCTGGAGGGGCGAGGTCATGGTCCCAGGCTACTCGGGTTTTCATTGGACTTCCCCATGACTTTCGGCCTATCGTTGGGATATCCAATGACTTCAGGCCGGGAGGTCCTGTGCTGCGCATCCGCCACGACATCGACGACGGCCACACCGCGCTCCGCGCCGAGGAGGCCGCCGCCCCCACCCCGGGAGCCGGGGAACTGCTGGTCCGGGTCGAGGCGGTCGGCGTCACCCTGCCGACCGTCCGCAAGGTCCGCGAGGGCGGCGGGCCGGTCCCCCTCGGCGGCGAGGTCGCGGGGCGGGTCGTCGCCACGGGCCCGGGAGACGGCGCACCCGGTGGCAACGCCGCCTTCGCCGTCGGCGACCGCGTCACCGGACTCTGCTTCGCCGACGCCTACGCCGAGTTCGCCGTCCTGAACACCGCGATGGCCTCCCGGATCCCCGACGACGCCACCGCCGTCGAGGCCGTCGCCCTGGTCCGCAGCGGGCTCGTGGCGTGCGGGGCCTACGAGTCGGCCCGCGTGGAGCCCGGCGAGTCCGTCCTGGTCACGGCCGCCGCGAGCGGGGTCGGCGCGCTCGCCCTCCAGTACGCCCGGGCCGGCGGAGCGGGCCGTGTCGTCGCGGCCGTCGGCAACCCCGCCAAGGACGACTTCGTGCGCGGCCTCGGGGCCGACGAGGTGGTCCACTACGACGACGCCGACTGGGGCGCCCCGTACGACGTGATCCTCGACGGCGTCGGCGGCGACCTGCTCGCACCCGCCGTCCGCACCCTCGCCACCGGCGGCCGGCTGGTGGCCTACAGTTCCGGCGGCGGCACCGTCGAGGCGTACGAACTCCTGCTCCACGGCGCGTCCCTGATCGGCTTCCAGATGCGCGCCGTCGCCCTCGGCAAGCCGGACGTCCACGCCCGCCGGCTCCGCGAGCTCTGGCAGCTGCGCGACGCGGGCACCCTGCGCCCGGCCGTCCACGCCGAGATCCCCCTCGCCGAGGCCGCCCGTGCCCACGCCGTCATCGAACAGCGCCGCAACCTCGGCAAGGTCGTTCTCGTGCCGTAGCCGGGGGCGCGGGGCCCCCGGAGTGGTGGTTCCGAGCCTCGTCCCGGCGCCGCCCGCGGCCGGGACGAGCCCGACGCCGCTACGACACGAAGCCCACGACGCCGAAGCCCGGACGCGCCTCGACGTGGCGCAGCCACTTGATGACGTCCATGACGGCCTCGACCACCTCCGGATCCAGCGGCGGCGCGTGCCCCTGCCGCTTGGTCTCCTCGAACTCCTCCAGGGCCCGCAGGCACTGCTCGTGCGTCCACTCGCCGCAACCCGGCAGGTACGAGGACGGAACGGGCGCGGGCAGCCCGGAGTAACCGAACTCGGACACGGACACGGCGGTGATCCTCAGTGCCTTCAGGCCCTCGTCGACGACGGACAGCCAGTCGCCCTTGAACGGGCTGAAGGAGGAGTTGTCCAGGAAGGACCCGGTCAGGCCGCAGAGACGCTTGTAGGCGTAGCCGTACTGGAACGCGTGCTCCCTGTTCTCCACGAAGGGCCCGGCGTGCACCACGGCGTGCAGCGCCTCGTAGGCCGTCGGGGCGCCGGCCTCGATCTCCGACTCGAACCATTCGTCGTCCGACGCCAGGTCCGCGCCGAAGCGGTCCTTGACGACCTGGAGCAGCTGGTCGTCACCGGAGCCGACCAGGGCGCGCGTGGCCTCGGGGTCCAACAGGTACACACTCAGGGAGGAGCTCATGGCACGACGCTATCGCCGAGGACCGACAGCGGAACCACACCGGAACGGCAGCGGATCGCCCGGGACGCCGTGCCCGGCCGGGCACGGCGGGCGCGCCGTCCCCGTGCAGTCGGGCACCCCGCACGAGACGTCGGACCGGCCGACTTCCCACTCCGTCCGCACGCCAACCTCCGGGGCGACCCTGAGGAAAACCCGGAGGCCGGGTCACCCTGCGAGGGGAAGGACGTCAGGGGCCGGATCGGCTTGCGGGCTGAGGTACCGGCCGGGAATCCGGCGGAGCATGGAGGTACGCCAGCCGGAGGGACCGGCCACCGGCGCCACAGCAACGGAGTACGCCATGAGCCGCCTCGCCCGCCCCCGCCACAACCGCGTCATCGCCGGCGTCTGCGCCGGGATCGCCGAGCGGTTCGGACTCACCCCGTGGACCGTCCGCGCGATCTTCCTGGTCTCCTGCCTGCTGCCCGGCCCGCAGTTCCTGATCTACCTGGCGCTCTGGCTGGTACTCCCCCAGGAGCCGTGACCGCCCCGCCGGGGACGGCCACCGCGAACCTCCCCGGCGAGAGCACCAGAACCACCGGCCGGGACCACCGGGACCACCACCACAGGTCGACCACGGCGAACGGGCCGCTCACTCCGGGGGGAGTGAGCGGCCCGTTCGCCGTGCGCGGGTGCGGAGCGTCAGCCGCCGAGGCCCGGGAGGAGCCCGGTGAGCCCGCCGACCGGGGTCTTGTCGAGGCCCGGGATGCTCGGAACGCCCGCGCGGTTGCCGGCCGCACCGGCGACCGGGGCGGTGGCCTGGCCCGCGCTCGGGGCGAGGGTGCCGAGGGTGTTGGCGACCCGGTCACCGCCGGGCAGCTTGGCGGCGGTGTCGGTGACGGCACCGGTGACGGCCGGGTTGGTCAGCGCGCCGGTCGGGAGCCCCAGGCCACCGGTGGCGGCGGGGGCGGCGGACGCGCTGCCGGCGCCGACGGCGGCGATGGCGAGGCCGAGCGCGGCGGTGCCGGCGGCCTTGAGAGTGGCCTGCTTCATGTGGTTGGTCCCCTTGGGTCCTCGTCGGTGGCCGACCGGTACGGCTGGCACGACGGGTTCCGTCCGCCACGGCCGGTCAGCATTGACTGGCACACCGTATTGATTGGATCGCACGAGGACCAAAGGCGGTTCACCCACACGAGTGGGTAGTCGGATGAACGCCAAATTCCTTGCCCGAAAAGGACGTTCAGGACGGGCCCGGAGGGGCGTTCATCCGACGAACGGCGACGGCGTCAGCTGCCGGCGCTGAACAGCCACTCGGCCTTGAGCTCGGCGTAGCCCGGCTTGATCACGTCGTTGATCATCGCGAGCCGCTCGTCGAACGGCAGGAACGCCGACTTCATCGCGTTCACGGTGAACCACTCCATGTCGCCCAGCGTGTAGCCGAAGGCCTCGACCAGGTGGCCGAACTCCTTGCTCATGCTGGTCCCGCTCATCAGCCGGTTGTCGGTGTTCACCGTGACCCGGAACTTCAGCCGGCTGAGCAGCCCGATCGGGTGCTCGGCGTACGACGTGGCCGCCGCCGTCTGCAGGTTGGAGGTCGGGCACATCTCCAGCGGGATCCGCTTGTCGCGGACGTACGCGGCCAGGCGGCCCAGTTGCACGCTGCCGTCCTCGTCGACCGTGATGTCGTCGACGATCCGCACGCCGTGGCCGAGCCGGTCGGCGCCGCAGCACTGCAGGGCCTCCCAGATCGACGGCAGGCCGAAGGCCTCGCCCGCGTGGATGGTGAAGTGGTTGTTCTCGCCCTTGAGGTAGTCGAAGGCGGCCTGGTGGCGGGTGGGGGGGTAGCCCGCCTCGGCGCCGGCGATGTCGAAGCCGACGACGCCCGAGTCGCGGTGGCGGTTGGCCAGCTCCGCGATCTCCTGCGAACGCGCGGCGTGCCGCATCGCGGTGATCAGGGTGCCGATCCGGATGCGGTGGCCCGCGGCGCGGGCGTTGGCCTCGCCGAGGCGGAAGCCGTCCTGCACGGCCTCGACGACCTCGTCGAGGGTCAGGCCGCCTTCGAGGTGCTGCTCGGGGGCGTAGCGGACCTCGGCGTAGACGACGCCGTCGGCGGCGAGGTCCTCGGCGCAGTCGGCGGCGACCTTGATCAGGGCGTCGCGGGTCTGCATGACGGCGCAGGTGTGCGCGAAGGTCTCCAGGTAGCGGACCAGCGAGCCGGAGTCGGCGGCCTCGCGGAACCACTCACCGAGCTCCTTGGGGTCGGTCGTGGGGAGTCCCTGGTAGCCGACGGCCGCGGCCAGCTCGACCACGGTCTCGGGGCGCAGTCCGCCGTCGAGGTGGTCGTGCAGGAGCACCTTCGGAGCGCGGACGATCTGATCGGCGGTGGGGATGCGGGGGCCGGCGCCCGCGATGGTGACGGGGATCTGCTTCTCCATTGCGGGAGTGTAGCTCCTACGCGCGTAGACGGGCCACCGTTCACCGGCCGAATCGGCCAATGTCCACCGGGAATTCCACCAAAGGGACGATCCGGGCAACCTACTCGTCGGTCGTCCGGACCGCCGCCCGCCTCAGTCGTGCTCCAGCAGCCGCCCCCGCCGCGACAGCACGAAGTCCCGGAACGCCGCCACCGGCGGGGTCATCGGCCGCCCCGCCGCCCAGGCCAGCCCGATCGCCCGCCGGGTGCGCGGCGCCGTCACCTCCAGCTCCACCGCCCCCGGCCGCGGCACCAGCGCCGGCGGCAGCAGCGCCACCCCCAGGCCGGCCGCCACCAGCCCGCGCAGCGTCTCCGCCTCCTCGCCCTCGAACGCGAGCCTCGGCACGAACCCCGCCTCCGCGCAGAACCCGTCCGTGATCGCCCGCAGCCCGTACCCCTGTTCCAGCCCGACGAACGGCTCCTCCGCCACCTCCGCCAGCCGGATCCGGCGCCGACCCGCCAACCGGTGGTCGGCCGGGACGACCAGGTGCAGCCGCTGCTCGTCCAGCCGGCGGGCCACCAGCGCCGGATCGTCGTCCGGCACCGGCGCGACCAGGCAGAGGTCCAGCTCCCCGGCCCGCAGCCGGCCCAGCATCGCGCCGACGTAGTCCTGCACCAGCTGGAACCGCACCTGCGGGTACGCGGCCCGGAAGTCCCGGAGCAGCGCCGGGACCGCGTCCGTCCCCATGGTGTGCAGGAAGCCGAACGCCACCCGGCCGGTCGCCGGGTCCGCCTCCGCGCGGGCCGCCTCGGCACCGCGCTCGACCTCGGCCAGGGCCCGCTCGACCGAGTCGAGCAGCAGCCGGCCGGCCCTGGTCAGCCGGACCGTCCGGCCCTGACGGGCCAGCAGGTCCACCCCCAGCTCGGCCTCCAGCCGGGCCACCGCCCGGGACAGCGTCGGCTGCGGCATGCCCAGCACCGCGGCCGCCTGCGTCACGTGTTCCAGTCGCGCCACCGCCGCGAACTGGGCCAGCCTCGGGGCCAGTTGCGTCGCCGGAAGGTCCGGCCCCAACTCCGCGAGCCGGGCCGGGGCCCCGCTTCCCCCGTCGTCCTCCACGCCTGCACGCACCACCCTCACCGCCGCACGCTCGACTCATACCCGTAGGCATGCATTATCGACGTCTCATGCATTGGACGCATCATTCGGCCGGGCCTACGGTCGATCCCATGCAGCCCTCCAGTACCGGGGCGTCCGTGGCCACTCCGGACGCCCTCGCCCAGCCGATCCCGAAGACCGCCGCGGGACCGAGGACCGCCGCGGCCCCGGCGACCGCCACCGCCCGGCAGGACGCCGCAGCGCGGCAGGACACCGCCGCCTGGCAGCGCACCGCGGCGCGAAGGCCCGCCGCCACCGCGGAGGCCGTCGCCGCCGCCACCGCCGACGACCGCCACCGCCCCGGGCAGCGCGCCTTCCGCCGCGCCAACCTCGCGCTGTTCGCCGCCGGTATCGCGACCTTCGTCCTGCTCTACTCCACCCAGGGCCTGCTGCCGGTCCTCTCCTCCGACCTCGACCTGACCCCCGGCCAGGCCAGCTGGACGGCCTCCGCCGCCACCCTCGGACTCGCCCTCGCCCTGCTCCCCGCCAGCGCGCTCTCCGACCGGTACGGCCGCACCGCCGTGATGACGGCGTCCGTCCTGGCCGCCTCCGCCCTCGCGCTGGCGCTGCCCTTCGCCCCCGACCTGACCACCCTGGTCGTGCTCCGGGTCCTCCAGGGCGCCGCCCTCGCCGGGCTACCCGCCACCGCGATGGCCTACCTCGCCGAGGAGGTCCACCCCTCCGCGCTGGCCTCCGCGATGGGTCTGTACGTGGCCGGCAACAGCATCGGCGGCATGGGCGGCCGGCTGCTCTCCGGCTGGGTCGCCGCCGGCTTCGGCTGGCGCTGGGGCCTGGCGGCCTCCGCCGCCCTCGCGCTGCTGGCCGCGCTGGCCTTCCGGCTGCTCATCCCCGCCGCCCGGCACTTCGCCCCGGCCCCGGTGGACGCCCGCGCCCTGGCCCGCACGGTCGGCCGCCACCTGGGCAACCCGCTGCTGGTCCGGCTGTACCTGCTCGGGATGCTCTTCATGGCCGTCTTCGGCGCGGTCTACAACACCGTCGGGTACCGGCTGATCGCCGCGCCGTTCCACCTGCCGGAGTCGGTGGCCGCCTCGATCTTCGTCGTCTACCTGGTCGGCACCGGCACCTCGGCCGCCGCCGGCCGACTCTCCGGCCGGCTCGGCCGGCGCGGCGCGCTCTACGTCGCGATCGGCACCACCGCCGCCGGTCTGCTGCTCTCGCTCGCCGACTCGCTGGCCTGCGTGCTGCTCGGCCTGGTCCTGATCACCGCCGGCTTCTTCGCCGGCCACGCCACCGCGTCCTCGGCGGTCGGCCGCACCGCCACCGAGGGCCGCGCCCAGGCCTCCGCGCTGTACCTGATCGCCTACTACCTGGGCAACAGCCTCGGCGGCACCGTCGGCGCGGACGCCTACCACTCCACCGGCTGGCCGGGCGCCGCCACCGTCGGCCTCGCCGCCATGGCCCTCGCCGCCGGGGTCACCCTCTACGCCACCCGCCGCGCCCACACCGCCGCCACCCTCCGGCGGGCCGAAGGTCTGCCGGGCGGGCTCTCCGCCCGGTAGCCCTCCCGGGTCCACCCCGTCGGATGCCGCCGCCGGATCACGCCCCGGGACCTGCCGATTCCGTCGCCGCCCGGCGGATACCTGACGTTCGCTGTCAGGTATCCGCCGTAGCTTTCCTCCCGTACGACCCGTACGACCCGTACGACTCTTCCCACCCGTACGAGCAGAGGAGCGCACGATGACCGCCTTCGTCCTGATCCCCGGCATGCTGCACGGCGGCTGGTGGTTCCGGCCGCTCACGGACGGCCTGCGCGCCGCCGGGCACGAGGTGTACCCGCTGACGCTGACCGGGGTGGCCGAGCGCGGCCACCTGAACAACGGGACGGTCAACCTCGACACGCACATCCAGGACGTGGTGTCCGTGCTGGAGGCCGAGCAGCTCACGGACGTGGTGCTGGTCGCGCACAGCTACGGCGGGATGGTCGCCTCCGGCGCGGCCGACCGGGTGCCGGAGCGGATCGCGTCGCTGCTGTACGCGGACGCCTTCGTCCCGCGCGACGGCGAGTCGGCGTACGGGATCGTCGACGAGGTCTGGAAGCAGCGGTACCTGGCCGGCGCGTCCGCCGACGGCCTCACCACGGCGGGCCGCAATCCCGCGCTGGACCCGCGCGCCGGCGTCCACCCGCTGGCGTCCCTGCTGCAGTCGATCACCCTGACCGGCGCCCTGGACGCCGTCACCCGGCGCACCTACCTCCACGCCTCGGCCTTCGAGGAGAGCCCGCTCCTGGAGACCTTCACGCGGCTGAGCGAGGACCCGACCTGGACGGTGATCACCCTCCCCTTCGGCCACGACCTGATCCGCGAGGCGCCCGAGGAGTTCCTCAAGCTCGCCCTCGCCGCCGCCGGCTGACGCCGGCCCGTGGACGCCCGCCCACCGGGGGCCCGGTGGGCAGGCGCGGGATCAGGCGATATCAGGCGATGCGGTCCAGCACGATCGGGTTCGGGGTGAACGCCGTGCCGGCCGGGGAGACCTCGACGCCGCCCGCGAGGGCCTCGACCGCGTACTCGAAGCGCTCGGGCGTGTCGGTGTGCAGGGTGAGCAGCGGCTGGCCGGCCACCACGGTGTCGCCGGGCTTGGCGTGCATCTCGACGCCGGCGCCCGCCTGCACCGGGTCCTCCTTGCGGGCCCGGCCCGCGCCGAGGCGCCAGGCGCTGACGCCGACGGCGTAGGCGTCCAGGCTGGTCAGCACGCCCGAGGCCGGGGCGGTGATGACGTGCTGCTCGCGGGCGACCGGCAGCGGGGCGTCGACGTCGCCGCCCTGGGCGGTGATCATGCGGCGCCAGTGGTCCATCGCGGAGCCGTCGCGCAGCGCGTCGGCCGGGTCCTTGCCGTGGACGCCGGCGGCGGCCAGCATCTCGCGGGCCAGCGCCAGGGTGAGCTCCACGACGTCGGCGGGGCCGCCGCCGGCCAGCACCTCGACGGACTCGCGGACCTCCAGCGCGTTGCCCGCGGTGAGGCCGAGCGGGGTGGACATGTCGGTGAGCAGCGCGACGGTGTTGACGCCCGCGGCCTTGCCCAGGCCGACCATGGTGCGGGCCAGCTCCTGGGCGTCGCCGAGGTTCTTCATGAACGCGCCGGAGCCGACCTTGACGTCCAGCACGAGTGCGCCGGTGCCCTCGGCGATCTTCTTGGACATGATCGAGGAGGCGATCAGCGGGATGGCCTCGACGGTGCCGGTCACGTCGCGCAGGGCGTACAGCTTCTTGTCGGCGGGGGCGAGACCGTCGCCGGCCGCACAGATCACCGCGCCGGACGAGCGCAGCACGTCCATCATCTCGTCGTTCGAGAGCAGGGCGCGCCAGCCGGGGATGGACTCCAGCTTGTCGAGGGTTCCGCCGGTGTGGCCGAGGCCGCGGCCGGAGAGCTGCGGGACGGCGGCGCCGCAGGCGGCGACGAGCGGGGCGAGCGGCAGGGTGATCTTGTCGCCGACGCCGCCGGTGGAGTGCTTGTCGCTGGTGGGCTGGGCGAGGGACGAGAAGTCCATCCGGACGCCGGAGCGGATCATCGCGTCGGTCCAGCGGCTGATCTCGCGGAGGTTCATGCCGTTCAGCAGGATGGCCATGGCCAGGGCGGACATCTGCTCGTCGGCGACCTCGCCGCGGGTGTAGGCGTCGATGACCCAGTCGATCTGAGCGTCGCTCAGCTCGTCGCGCTCGCGCTTGGTCCTGATGACGGAGATGGCGTCCATGGTTGCTCCATTGCTCCCGGGAGGGGATTTCGGAAAAGCAGCGTTCAAAAGCGGCATTCAAAAGCGGCGTGCGGGGGTGCCGCACGCGGAAAGCATCGCGCGCAGGCGGCACCCGAAAAGCGAAGAGTGCCGCGAGTCGGCCCGGTCAGGGCCCGCTCGCGACACTCTACGCGCGTAACAAATGGCAGTGCTAGAGCCGCTCCGGCCCGAACGCGTCGGGCAGGACCTCACTCATCGGGCGCACCCCGGACGGCAGCTCGATCAGCAGCTCCGGCCCGCCGTGCTCGTACAGCAGCTGGCGGCAGCGCCCGCACGGCATCAGCAGCTCGCCGGCCCCGTCCACGCAGGTGAACGCGGTCAGCCGGCCGCCTCCGCCGGCGTGCAGCGCGGAGACCAGACCGCACTCGGCGCAGAGGCCGATCCCGTACGAGGCGTTCTCGACGTTGCAGCCGGTGACCACCCGGCCGTCGTCCACCAGGGCGGCCGCGCCGACCGGGAACCTGCTGTACGGGGCGTAGGCGTGGGTCATCGCCTCGCGCGCCGCCTCGCGGAGCGCCTCCCAGTCGACCGTCGGGGCCGCGGCCGTCACTTGCCCTGGCCCTTGCGGTAGATCTGGCCGTCGGCCTTCGGCGGGCGCAGCCGCTGCGAGGCCAGCGAGAGCACCACCAGGGTGATGACGTACGGCGTCGCCACGATCAGCGGACGCTGCACCTCCTCGGTGGTGAAGTACCAGGTGAAGAGGCCACCGGCGACCACGAAGGTGATCAGCGCGGCCGGGATCTTGCGGCGGTACAGGTTCCAGAGCGCCAGCAGCACCATCGCGATGGCGACCACCAGGATCAGCACGTGCACCGACTCCGGGTCACGCAGCTGGAGGCTGTCGGTGAAGCCGAACAGGCCCGCGCCCATGGCGAGACCGCCCGGCATCCAGTTGCCGAAGATCATCGCCGCGAGGCCGATGAAGCCACGGCCGTTGGTCTGGCCGTCCTTGTAGAAGTGCGCCGCGACCAGCGAGAGGTACGCGCCGCCGAGGCCCGCGAAGGCGCCGGAGGTGATGACCGCGAGGTACTTGTACTTGTAGACGTTGACGCCCAGCGACTCCGCAGCGGTCGGGTTCTCGCCGCAGGAGCGCAGCCGCAGGCCGAACACGGTGCGCCAGAGCGCGAAGTAGCTGACCACGATCAGCGCGCCGGCCAGCAGCACGACCACCGAGATGTTGGTGACCAGACCGCCGAGCACGCCGGCCACGTCGGAGACCAGGAACCAGTGGTGGGTCTCGATGTCCTTCAGGCCGGACGAGAGGCCGGGGATCGTGATGTACGGCAGCGGATCGGCCGGCGGGGACTGGTTCGCGCCGGCACCGGCGGAGATGTAGTCCTTGTAGTAGATCCGGTTGACGTACGCGCAGATGCCGGGGATCAGCAGGTTGACGCCGACGCCGGAGACGATGTGGTCGACGCCGAACGTCACGGTGATGACCGCGTGGAGCAGACCGCCCAGCGCACCGCCGAGCATGCCGGCCACCAGGCCGAACCACGGGCTGACCAGGTAGCCGCCCCAGGCGCCGGCGAAGGTGCCGGCGACCATCATGCCTTCGAGGCCGATGTTGACCACGCCGGCCCGCTCGGACCAGAGACCGCCGAGGCCCGCCATGCCGATCGGCACGGCGGCGCTGAGCGCGGCGGTGACCTGACCGGAGGAGGTCAGCGAGTGGTTGTCGGTGATCATGCCGACGGCCGAGAAGAGGACCAGGGCGCCCGCGATCAGCAGCAGCACCACCGGCCAGGACATCTTGCGCTTCTTGGCGGGAGCGCCCGGCGCCTTCGCCCGGGCTGCGGTGGCCGTGCTCATGCGGACACCTCCTTCTTCTCGTTGGCCGCGGCGGCCTGGGCGGCGAGTTCGGCGCCGACCTTCTGCTGCTGGCGCTTGAGGCCGTAGCGACGCACCAGCTCGTAGGCGACGACGACGCAGATGACGATGGTGCCCTGCATGACCGGGACGATCTCGAACGGGAAGCCGCCCTGGAGCGGCAGCTGGGAGCCGGTGGCGTCCAGGAAGGCGAAGAGCAGGGCCGCGAAGGCCATGCCGATCGGGCTGTTGCGGCCGAGCAGCGCGACCGAGATGCCCAGGAAGCCGAGGCCGCCCTGGAAGCTCTGGCCGTAGTTGTACGAGTTCTGCAGCAGCTCGGGCAGACCGATCAGACCGGCCAGCGCACCGGAGACCGCCATGGAGATGACGACCATGCGCTTGACGTTCACGCCGGACGCGGTCGCCGCGGACTCCGAGCGGCCGGTGGCGCGCAGGTCGAAGCCGAAGCGGGTCCGGGTCAGGGTGAACTGGAAGGCCACGCCGACCAGGATCGCGATGAAGAGGAAGCCGTAGAGCGGGCCGCCGTCGGTGTTGATCGCGAAGAAGTGACTGGACTCCGAGACCGGGGCGGTCTGGATCGAGTTGCTGGTGCCGCTCTTCTCCGGCGCGAAGATGCCGGGGACGAGCAGCAGGCCGACAATGGCGACCGCGATGGCGTTCAGCATGATGGTCGAGATGACCTCGCTGACGCCGCGGAGGACCTTCAGCAGACCGGCGATGCTCGCGTACAGGCCGCCGACCAGCATGGCGGTGATCAGCAGCAGCGGGATCTGGATGAACGACGGCAGGTCGAGCCGGCTGCCGACGAAGGCGGCGAACAGCGCGGCCACCTTGTACTGGCCCTCGACGCCGATGTTGAAGAGGTTCATCCGGAAGCCGAAGGCGGCGGCCGCGGCGGCCAGGTAGTACGTGGTGGACCGGTTGAGGATGGCCACCTGGCCGTCCGACTTGGTGGCGTACGTGATCATCACGTTCCAGGCGTCGAACGGGTTCTTGCCCGAGGTCGCCAGGAGGACGGAACAGATCACGACGGAGAGCAGCACGGCGAGCACCGGCGCTGCGAGGGCGAGCACGATCTTCTCGCCGCTGATCCGCTGCGCCAGCGAACGCTTGGCTGCGGGGTTGGGACTGGTCATGTGGCTACTCCCCCGCCTGCTGGTCGTCGGCGGTGTCGGTGGGGGTGTCGTCCCCGGCGGTGACGGACGGGGCGTCGTCCCCGGCGGCGGGCTCGGCCTCGGTGCCCTCGACCCGGGTCGCCTGGAACTCCTCGACGGCCTCGGGCTCGGACTCGATGTGGCCGCGGGCCGCACCGGTCATCGCGGTGCCGAGGTCCTCGGCGGTGACGGTGGCCGGGTCCGCGTCGGCGACCAGCCGGCCGCGGTAGATCACCCGGATGGTGTCGGAGAGCCCGATCAGCTCGTCCAGGTCGGCGGAGATCAGCAGGACCGCGAGGCCCTCGCGCTGCGCGACCCGGATGTGCTCCCAGATCTGCGCCTGCGCGCCGACGTCCACACCGCGGGTGGGGTGGGCGGCGATCAGCAGCTTGGGCCGGTGGCTCATCTCGCGGCCGATGATCAGCTTCTGCTGGTTGCCGCCGGAGAGGGAGGCCGCGGTGACCTCGATGCCGGGGGTGCGGACGTCGTACTGCTCGACGATCCGCGCGGTGTCCTTGCGGGCACCGGCGGGATCGAGCAGGACGCCCTTGGAGTTCGGGGCCTCGGTGACGTGGCCGAGGATCCGGTTCTCCCAGAGCGGGGCCTCCAGCAGCAGGCCGTGCCGGTGGCGGTCCTCGGGGATGTAGCCGATGCCGGCCTGGCGGCGGGCCCGGGTGAGGGTGCCGGAGAGGTCCTTGCCGTCGAGGGTGACGGCGCCTGCGTCGAGCGGCAGCATGCCCATGACGGCCTCGACCAGTTCGGCCTGGCCGTTGCCCTCGACGCCGGCGATGCCGAGGATCTCGCCCTTGTGGATGCGCAGCGAGATGTCGTCCAGGACCACGCGCTCGATGCCCTCGGCGTCGGTCTTGGCGATCCGCAGGCCCGCGACGTCCAGCATCACGTCGGTGGTGACGGTGGACTCGCGGCTCTCCGGGGAGGGCAGCTCGGAGCCGACCATCAGCTCGGCCAGCTGGCGGGCGCTGACGCTCTTCGGGTCCGCGTCGCCGACGGTGGTGCCGCGGCGGATGACGCTGATCGCGTCCGCCACCGAGAGCACCTCGTGCAGCTTGTGCGAGATGAAGATGACGGTGACGCCCTCGGACTTGAGCTCGCGCAGGTTGTCGAAGAGCGCGTCGACCTCCTGCGGGACGAGCACCGCGGTGGGCTCGTCGAGGATCAGGATCTTGGCGCCGCGGTAGAGCACCTTGAGGATCTCGACGCGCTGGCGGTCGGCCACGCCGAGGTCCTCGACCAGGGTGTCCGGGCGCACGCCCAGGCCGTACTGGTCGGAGATCTCCTTGATCTTCGCCTTGGCCTTGGCACCGATGCCGTACAGGTGCTCGCCGCCGAGGACGACGTTCTCCCAGACGGTGAGGTTGTCGGCGAGCATGAAGTGCTGGTGCACCATGCCGATGCCGCGCGCGATGGCCTCGCCCGGGGTGTTGAACTCGCACAGCTCACCGTTGATCGCGATGGTGCCCTCGTCCGGCTTCTGCATGCCGTAGAGGATCTTCATCAGCGTCGACTTGCCGGCGCCGTTCTCGCCCATGAGGGCGTGCACGGTACCGGTGCGGACGGTGAGGTTGATGTCGTGGTTGGCCACGACACCGGGGAAGCGCTTGGTGATGCCGCGCAGTTCGACGGCCGGTGTCGCCGTCCCCGCGCTGGGGGTACCGCCCGTGTGCGGGGCGGGGTCGGATGCGGTGATGGCGATCTCCTGGTGGTCTGGAGGCGCGTCGTTGCGCTGGAGGGCCAAAAGCGAAAAGCGGTGGAGGGACGGGACGGGGCCCGGGGGTACGCACTGAGCGCACCCTTCCGGGCCCCTCCCTGATGTTGCGTCCATCATGGCGCTGCCGGGCAGGCGGCAGCGGCAGCGACGTCCGGTCGAACCCCTACTTGGTGGGGTCGGTCGGGACGGTGGTGGCGCCGCTCTTGATGGCGTTGCCGGCCTCGTCGAGCTTGGCCTTGATGTCGTCGATCTTGTTGCCGGTGGTGGCCAGCGAGACACCGTCGGCCTTGAGGTCGAAGTTCTTCACGCCGGTGAAGGGGGTGCCCTTCTTGATCGACTCGACGTAGGAGAAGACGGCCTTGTCGACGTTCTTCACCATCGACGTGAGGATGCTGTTCTTGTACTTCGCCAGGGCCGGCTGGGCGGCCTGGTCGGAGTCGACGCCGATGGCCAGGGCGTTGGCGTTGGCAGCGGCCTCGATCGCGCCGTTGCCGGAGGAGCCGGCGGCGGTGTAGATGACGTCGGCCTTCTTGTCGAGCTGGCCCTGGGCGGCCTCCTTGCCCTTGTCGGGCGAGGCGAAGCCGGAGAAGTCCGGGGGCGTGGTGAGGTAGGTGACCTCGACCGGCATGTTCGGGTCGACGGACTTGACGCCCGCGCGGTAGCCCGCCTCGAACTTCTTGATCAGCTCGGTCTGCACGCCGCCGATGAAGCCGACGTGCTTGTTCTTCGACTTGAGCGCGGCGGCCACACCGGCCAGGTACGAGCCCTCCTGCTCGGAGAACGTCAGCGAGGTGACGTTGCTCGGCTGGGTCTCGGAGGCCGAGTCGATGATCGCGAACTTGGTGTTCGGGTTCTCCTTGGCGATCTTCTCGACCGCAGCCTGGTACACGAAACCGACCGCGATGATCGGGTTGTAGCCGGCGGTGACCAGGTTCTTGAGCCGGGTCTCCTTGTCGGCCTCGGCCTCGCCGGTCTTGGCGTCGGCCTCGGTCACGGCGACGCCGAGCTCGTTCTTGGCCTTGTCCAGGCCGCGCGCGGCGGAGTCGTTGAACGACTGGTCGCCACGGCCACCGATGTCGTAGGCCATGCCGACCTTCAGGCCGCCGTCGGCGGAGCCGGAAGAGGCGGCGGTGTCGTTGCTCTTTGCGCCGCAAGCGGCGAGCGAGGCGATGCCCAGGGAACCCGAGAGCACAACCGCGGCGAGCTTAGTAGAACGGCGCAAGGGAGTATCTCCTTCTCACACGCACCCGATTAGCGTGGTCGGACGCCACCGTAACGCGCGTAGAACACGGTTGGGTTACGGGCCGCCGGAGCATTCGGGTTGTTATCAAACCGTGGTCTCACGGCCCTCCCGACGCCCCTTTTCCGTGCAGGAACGGCGGTCGGAACTGGCGCAGCCCAGTGTACGTAACCGTAAATAAAGCCTGTATTGCGACAAACCGGACACTCATGGTGAGTGTCCGGTTTACGACCGCCGAAAGGGCCCTCAGAGGACCTCGGAGCCTTCCCCGGGCTCCGTGTCCGGATCCAGGGCCAGCGCCGCGAACAGCTCCACACCGATCGCGATCGCGCGCTCGTCCACATCGAATCTGCCCTGGTGCAGGTCACGGACGGCGGTGTCGCCGGGGGTGCGGACGCCGAGCCGGGCCAGCGCACCCGGAGCGTGCTCCAGGTACCAGGAGAAGTCCTCGCCGCCGAGCGACTGCTCGGTGTCCTCCACCACCTGGCGGCCGGAGCGGCCGAAACGCGCTGTCATGGCCTCCTCCAGCAGGGCCACCGAGACCGCCTCGTTGACCACCGGCGGGACACCCCGGTGGTAGTCCAGCGTCCACTTGGCCCGGTACGTCTCGGCGAGCCTGGCGATCAGCTCGTGCAGCAGCTCCGGCGCATCCCGCCAGCCGGCCAGCTCCAGGCAGCGGACGGTGCCCTCCAGCTCCGCGTGCTGCGGGATCACGTTGGGCGCGGAGCCGGCGGCGATCCGGCCCCAGACCAGCGAGACGCCCCAGCGCGGGTCCATCCGCCGGGCCAGCAGGGTCGGGAGGTCGGCCGCCATCCGGGCGATCGCGGTGACCAGGTCCGTGGTCAGGTGCGGGCGGGCGGTGTGGCCGCCGGGACCGTCCAGGCTCAGGACCAGGCGGTCGCAGGCCGAGGTGATCGCCCCGACCCGCAGCCCGACCCGGCCCACCTCCACCTTCGGGTCGCAGTGCACCGCGAAGATCCGCTCGACGCCGTCCATCCCGCCGGCCGCGATCACGTCCAGCGCACCGCCGGGCATGACCTCCTCGGCGGGCTGGAAGACCAACCGGACCGGACGGCGCAGCTCGCCGGTGCGGGCCGCCTCGGCCAGCACCAGCGCGGTGCCCAGCACCACCGAGGTGTGCACGTCGTGGCCGCAGGCGTGGGCCCGGCCGGGCACGGTCGAACGGTAGGGGACGTCGGTCTTGGCGTCGTCGATCGGCAGGGCGTCGATGTCGGCGCGGAAGGCCAGGAAGCCGGCCCCGCGCGGTGCGGACTCGGGAACGATGTCGACGAGCATTCCGGTGCCGCCCGGGAGGATCCGGGGGGCGAGGCCCGCGGCGACCAGGCGGTCGCGCAGCAGGCCGGTGGTACGGAACTCCTGGCGGCCCAGCTCCGGGTGCCGGTGCAGGTCCCGCCGGAAGGCGATCAGCTCGGGCTCCAGCCCGCTCACCCGGTCACGGAGACCGGCGGCGGGACGGGCAGCGGTGAGGGTGACGGCCGACTGGGCGGACTCACGACGGTTCATCTCAACAAGGGTAGGCCCGTTGGGGGGATTTGGCCCGACTTCCGGAAAAGAAGTCCCCGGATGGGCGCATACCGGCCGAGCAGGTGGGTATGACATCTTGTTTCAGCCGCCTTCCCCAGATTCCTGCCCAGTGCAACGACCGTCGGCGATCAAGGTCACGCCCCTCCCACCAGGGGAATTGACGATGGCTCGGAATCGCACGGCGACACCGACGGTCCGGCCCCGCACCACTCAGAACCGCTCGACCGGGGCGTAGCCGCCCCAGACCTCGCGCAGCGCGTCGCAGACCTCGCCCACGGTGGCCCGGGCGGCCAGCGCCTCCCGCATCGGGTACAGCACGTTGCCCGGCCCCCCGGCCGTCCGGCGCAGCGCGGCCAGCGAGCGGTCCACCGCCGACCGGTCCCGCGCCGCCCGCACCCGGGCCAGCCGGGCCACCTGCCGCCGGCCGGCCTCCGGGTCCACCCTGAGCGGCCGGTAGGGCTCCTCGGACGCCAGCCGGAACCGGTTGACCCCGACCACCGTCCGCTCCCCCGCCTCGGTCTCCCGCTGGATCCGGTAGGCGTTCCGCTCGATCTCCGTCTTCTGGTACCCGGCCTCGATCGCGGCCACCGCGCCGCCGAGTTCCTCGACCCGGGCCATCAGCGCGAGCACGGCCTCCTCCGTCGCGTCGGTCAGCGCCTCCACGGCGTACGAGCCGGCGAACGGGTCGACGGTGGCGGTCACGTCCGTCTCGTACGCGAGCACCTGCTGGGTGCGCAGGGCGAGCCGGGCCGCCTTCTCGGTGGGCAGCGCGATCGCCTCGTCGAAGGAGTTGGTGTGCAGCGACTGGGTGCCGCCGAGCACCGCCGCGAGGGCCTGCACCGCGACCCGGACCAGGTTGACCTCGGGCTGCTGGGCGGTCAGCTGCACCCCGGCGGTCTGGGTGTGGAAGCGCAGCATCTGCGAGCGGGGGTCCCGGGCACCGAACTCGTCGCGCATCACCCGGGCCCAGATCCGGCGGGCCGCGCGGAACTTGGCGACCTCCTCCAGCAGCGTGGTCCGGGCCACGAAGAAGAAGGAGAGCCGGGGCGCGAAGTCGTCCACCGCCAGACCCGCCGCCCGTGCGGCGCGCACGTACGCGATGCCGTCGGCCAGGGTGAAGGCGACCTCCTGCGCGGGCGTCGCCCCGGCCTCGGCCATGTGGTAGCCGGAGATCGAGATGGTGTTCCAGCGCGGGATCTCGGCCCGGCAGTACCGGAGGACGTCCGCGACCAGCCGCAGCGAGGGCCGCGGCGGGAAGATGTAGGTGCCGCGGGCGATGTACTCCTTGAGCACGTCGTTCTGCACGGTGCCGGTGAGCCGGGCCGGCGGCACCCCCCGGGCCTCGCCGACCAGCTGGTAGAGCAGGAGCAGCAGGGCGGCCGGTGCGTTGATGGTCATCGAGGTGGAGACCTCGCCGAGCGGGATGCCCTCGAACAGGTCGGCCACGTCCTCGACGCTGTCCACCGCGACGCCGACCCGGCCGACCTCCCCGGCGGCGAGCGGGGCGTCCGAGTCGTAACCCATCTGGGTCGGCAGGTCGAAGGCGACCGAGAGGCCGGTGGAGCCGCCGGCGATCAGCTGCCGGTAGCGGGCGTTGGACTCGGCCGCGGTGCCGAAGCCGGCGTACTGGCGCATCGTCCAGAGCCGGCCCGTGTACATCGACGGGTGGACGCCCCGGGTGTACGGGTACGCGCCCGGCCGGCCCAGCCGCTCGGCCGGGTCCCGGCCGGCCCGGGCCTCGGGGCCGTAGAGCGGCGCGATCGGGAGGCCCGACTCGGTGCGGCGCGGTTCGGGCGGCGGTTCGGGGGTCATGGTGTCCTCCGCGGTGTTCGGCCGGACGGTCCCCTCCCCTCGCAATGTAACGCCGGCGGCCCAGGGGCGAGCGGCCTTGAGATGATCGGCTGAACCGACCGGATATCTCAGGAGTGGCAATGACCGAGCAGAAGGTGGCCGTCGTCACCGGCGCGAGCAGCGGGATCGGCGCGGCAACCGCCCGCCGGCTCGCGGCCGAGGGCTTCGACGTGGTGCTGACCGCCCGCCGGACCGACCGGATCGAGCAGCTGGCCAAGGAGATCGGTGGGCGCGCCCACACCCTGGACGTGACCGACCGGGCCGCCGTGGACGCCTTCGCGGCCGGGATCGGCCGGGTCGACGTCCTGGTGAACAACGCCGGCGGGGCGATCGGGGCCGAGCCGGTGGAGTCGGGCGACCCGGCGGACTGGCTGGCCATGTACCAGGTGAACGTGCTCGGCGTGCTGCACGTGACGCAGGCGCTGCTGCCGGCCCTGCGGGCGAGCGGCGACGGCACCATCCTCGTCCTCTCCTCCACCGCGGCGCTGGCCGCGTACGAGGGCGGCGGCGGCTACGTGGCGGCCAAGCACGCGGCGCACACCATCGCCGCGACGCTCCGGCTTGAGCTGTGCGGGGAGCCGGTCCGGGTGATCGAGATCGCCCCGGGCATGGTCAAGTCCGAGGGCTTCGCCGTCACCCGGTTCCGGGGCGACGAGGAGAAGGCCGCCTCCGTGTACGCGGGCGTCGCCGAGCCGCTGACCTCGGAGGACGTCGCCGACACCGTGGCCTGGGCGGTCACCCGGCCGTCCCACGTCAACATCGACCTGCTGGTGGTCCGCCCGCGCGCCCAGGCCGCCAACCACAAGGTGCACCGGGAGCTCTGACCCCTCCCCCGCCCCCGGGCCGGCCCGCCGCAGTGCGGCCCGGCCCATGGCGGCGTTCAGGCAGTTCGCATGCGTTCGATCCTTTCGGTACCGGCCTTCCGGGGCCGGTACCCCGGGGGTGCGCACCGGGGTTGTCACCTGACAGTGGTACATACGTGCGATGACGAATTATCGGGCCGCCCGCCCGCGCTTTCTGCTGGCCGCGGTCGCTGCCGGCACCCTTCTCCTCACCACGGCGTGCGGCGGGGACCAGAAGCCCGCCCAGGACCAGGCCGCCACCACCCCGCCGACGGCCGCCACCGCAACCGCCGGGACGCCGACGCCCACCCCGACGCCCACCCCGACCGCGAAGCCGACCGGCGCCGCCGACCCCGCGCTCAAGCCGTTCTACGGCCAGCAGATCAGCTGGGCCGCCTGCGCCCCGGACGCCAAGGCGGCCGAGGCGAAGATCGACACGTCCCTGATGAAGTGCGGCAAGCTGCACGTCCCGCTCGACTACGCCGACCCGGCGGGCGAGGCCCTCGACCTCGCGCTGATCAAGCTGCCCGCCGGCAAGCAGGACCAGCGGATCGGCTCGCTGATGGTCAACCCCGGCGGCCCGGGCGGCTCCGGCGTGGAGATGGTCAAGTTCGGCGCCGAGCAGTTCGACGGCACCCTGCACAACCGCTTCGACGTGATCGGGTTCGACCCGCGCGGCACCGGCGGGAGCTCCCCGGTGGTCTGCCTGGACGACAAGCAGCGCGACGCGCTCAACGCGCAGGACGACCCGCTCGACCCGCAGGAGGCGAAGGCCCTGTCGGACAAGCAGGAGGCCGAGTACATCGCCGCCTGCCAGGCCAAGTCCGGCAAGCTGCTGCCCTTCGTCGGCACCCGCAGCACCGCACGCGACCTGGACGTGCTGCGCGCCGCCGTCGGCGACCAGAAGCTCAACTACCTGGGCATCTCCTACGGCACCTACCTCGGCGCGCTCTACGCGGAGGAGTTCCCCGGGAACACCGGCCGGCTGATCCTCGACGCCGCCGTCGACCCCGCCCAGGAGAGCCTCGACAGCAGCGTCAACCAGATCATCGGCTTCGCGAAGTCCTTCGAGCGCTTCGCCGTCGACTGCGTCGAGAACCACGCCGACGAGTGCGCGCTGGGCAAGTCCTCCGCCAAGGCCGCCAAGAAGGCCGCCGACTTCCTCGACGGGCTGCGCGACAAGCCGCTGCCCACCAAGGACGGCCGCAAGGTCGGCAGCGGCCTCGCCTGGACCGGCGTCACGCAGATGCTCTACGGCGACGAGAAGACCTACTGGCCGTACCTGCGGCTCGCCTTCGCCGAGGCGATGCAGGCCCGCCAGGGCAACGTCCTGCTCGCTTCCGCCGACGAGTCCAACGGCCGGGACGACCAGGGCCACTACGACCCCAGCGAGGCGGCCCTGGTCGCCGTCCGCTGCGCCGACGGCGCCTCCTCGGCCCCGACACCCGAGCAGGCCCAGGCGGCCGTGGCGAAGCTCCGGCAGGAGGCCCCGCTGCTCACCAAGGACGTCACCGCGGAGGACTTCACCGAGGGCTCCTGCACCGGCTGGCCGTTCAAGTCGCCCGAGAAGCCGCACACCGTCCGGGCCGAGGGCAGCGCGCCGATCCTGGTCGTCGGCTCCACCGGAGACCCGGCCACCCCGTACGCCGCCGCCGAGTCGCTGGCCAAGGGCTTCGCCAACGCCACCCTGCTGACCCGGGTCGGCGAGGGCCACGGCGCCTTCGGCAAGGGCAACGGCTGCATCGACGCGGCCTACGCCGCCTACCTCGCCGAGGGAACGCTCCCGGCCGCCGGGACCAGGTGTTCCTGACGCGTTGCCGGGCGCCGTGCGGAGCGACCCCGTGGAACGCGGTGCTGACGGAAGGGGCACGGGGGACGGCACGTCGTAGCAGATGAAGATGGGGAGGGCGCTGACACCGAGGTGTCAACGTCACAACTTGATAGCTCGTTCGGATGAAATCCGCGTGCGCTCTCCCCAACTGATGACCGCTCAACTACCTTTGAGTCGCTGACGGAGGGGCGTTGGACGCCGCCCCGCAGCCTCATACTTCACCTGACTTCACCGCCACTTCACCGGCCCCTTCCCGCCCTCACGAGGAGGACCCGCTGGCCAGCGACATTCCGTCACAGCGGCTCGACCCCCGGACCGAGCCGACCCTCCTCGGACTTCACCGCTTCAACGAGGCCGACGCCGGCGCCGCCGAAGAGGCCCTGCTGGCCTGCTGCGGCAGCCACCGGTGGGCCCTCAGGCTCACCGCGCACCGGCCCTACCCCGACATAGAGTCCCTGCTGGCCGCCGCCAGCGAGGCCTCGTACGACCTGCGCCCGGCCGACCTGGCCGAGGCGCTGGCGGACGAGAGCTGGATGCCGCAGCCGCTCCTCGGCATGCGCGCACCCGGCAGCCAGGCGGCGCACACCGCGCTCCGGGCGGCCCACGCCGCCTACGAGGCCAGGTTCGGCCACGTCTTCGTGGTCTGCCTGGAGAACGTCGTCCCCGAGGAGATGCTCGACACCGTCCTCAGCTCGATCCGCACCCGGCTCGCCAACGACCGGGACGAGGAGCGTCTGGTGGCGTCCGACGAACTGCGCCGGATCGCCCTCACCCGCCTGGAACACCTGGTCGCCACCCATTCCGGGGCCTCGGCCCGCTGAGCCGCCCGGCCGGCCGCACCGTCCCACCCGGGCGGAGCGGCCGGACCGGGCGGCCCGGTCGTTCTCCGGGCGGCTCAGCCCTTCTGGGCCGCCCGCAGCTTGGCCACCTGCTGTCCGACGATCCGCCCGTCCGGCTCGGGGGCCGGAGCCGGGCCCACACCGACCGTGCTGAACACCACCAGCGCCGGACCGACCCGCGCCAGCACCGCACGCTGAGCGAGCACCACCGGCCCCGATTCATTCGTGAGGGTGAATCCGGTCACGGCGTCGGCTCCCCCGGGCGTGGGCGTGTCGTTCCGGCTCAGCCGGTGCCGGGTCCGCACCTCCTTGCGCCCCTTCTCCGCCGGCGGCGGCGGCGCCGTCGAGGTGAAGTCCGCACACGGACCGAACAGACCCCCCAGCTCCGCCTGCAGCCGGGCCGCCCGGTCGCCCCGGTAGCCGAGCAGCCCCCCGTAGACGCTCCCCTCCGGGTCCGCGGCCCGCGCCACGCCCAGGTCCGTCTCCGCGTACGGCGCCGCCGGGCCGGGCGGGGCCGAGGCCGCGCCGGCCGCCACCGCCGGGGTCACCGCGTCCAGCAGCGGCTGGCACACCGGAAGGTCGGCGACCTCCCGCCCGCCCCCCGAGCCGGTCTCGCCGTGACCCGGCGTCATCACCGTGACCGTGTAGCCGGGGCCGAGGTCGGCGTCGGTCACCACGGCCGCGCGCAGCTCGGCCGCCGACAGCTCCCGGCCCGGGCCGCCGCCCCGGGCCCGGTCGGCGGAGCCGTCCACGGTGGCGCAGCCGGTGGCGAGGAACAGGGCGCCGAGCACCAGGCCGGACAGCGGACGGGTCGAGGGCCTGAGCGATAGGCGGGGCGAGAGACGGGGCGGCGGAACGGGCGAGGGGCGGGGAGGGGAAGGCAGCACGGGGGCCTCGGCAGGGTGTCGGCGACAGGGTTCGGGGGGTGCGCACGGTAGCGCGCCCGAACCGTCACTTTCCGTGACAACCGATGCCCGGGTTCCCGCCCGACTAGGCCAGTCGTGCCTGATTGATCACACCTCGGGCCCCCGGAGGCGGTTCCCGACACGGCGTCGATAGGATGCTCGCGGCCGGTGGACCGTACCCGGCCGGGCTGACCGACACCGAAGCCGGCCGAGCCCCCAATCGCTTCCGGAGGGTTTTTCCGTGCCGGCTGGAACGCTGTACCGCGGCCGGGAAGGCATGTGGAGCTGGGTGGCTCATCGAGTCACCGGCGTCCTCATCTTCTTCTTCCTGTTTGCACATGTCCTGGACACCGCACTGGTGCGCGTGTCCCCCGAGGCGTACGACACCGTCATTCAGACGTACAAGACGCCACTCGTGAACCTGATGGAGTACGGCCTGGTGGCCGCCATCCTGTTCCACGCCCTGAACGGCCTGCGGGTCGTTGCCGTCGACTTCTGGTCGAAGGGCCCGAAGTACCAGAGGCAGATGCTCTGGTCCGTGGTCGGGGTCTGGGTCGTCCTGATGGCCGGCGCCTTCTACCCGATCCTGCAGCACACGCTGACCTCCTGGTTCGGGAAGTGATCTGAGACATGTCCACGGAAATCTCCGACGCCCTGGTGGTCCCCTCCGCCCAGGCGCACACCGGCAAGGGTCTCGGCACGGGCAACCCCGCCGACGACTTCGTGATCGAGCCGGCGCGCCAGCGGACGAAGAAGACCCCGCGCCGCACCCGTACCAACTTCGAGATGCTGGCCTGGCTCTTCATGCGCCTGTCCGGCATCGTCCTCGTGGTGCTGATCCTCGGCCACCTGCTGATCATGCTGGTGCTCGACGGCGGCGTCTCCAAGATCGGCTTCGCCTTCGTGGCCGGCCGCTGGGCCTCGCCGTTCTGGCAGGGCTGGGACCTCCTGATGCTCTGGCTGGCCATGCTCCACGGCTCCAACGGCATGCGGACGGTCATCAACGACTACGCCGAGAAGGACTCCACCCGGCTCTGGCTGAAGGGCCTCATGGGCGCCGCCACGGTCTTCACCGTGTTGCTCGGCACCCTGGTGATCTTCACTTTCGACCCGAACATCTAATCGGCAATCGGCAGAGGCCAGAGGCGAGTTAGAACCCCCATGCAGATTCACCAGTACGACACCGTCATCGTCGGCGCCGGCGGCGCCGGCATGCGCGCGGCCATCGAGTCGACCCAGCGCAGCCGCACCGCGGTGCTCACCAAGCTCTACCCCACCCGGTCCCACACCGGCGCGGCCCAGGGCGGCATGTGCGCCGCCCTCGCCAACGTCGAGGAGGACAACTGGGAGTGGCACACCTTCGACACGGTCAAGGGTGGTGACTACCTGGTCGACCAGGACGCCGCCGAGATCATGTGCAAGGAGGCCATCGACGCCGTCCTCGACCTGGAGAAGATGGGTCTCCCCTTCTCCCGCACCGAACAGGGCCGGATCGACCAGCGCCGCTTCGGCGGCCACTCCCGCAACCACGGCGAGGCCCCGGTCCGCCGCTCGTGTTACGCGGCCGACCGCACCGGTCACATGATCCTCCAGACGCTGTTCCAGAACTGCGTCAAGCACGGCGTCGAGTTCTTCAACGAGTTCTACGTCCTCGACCTGCTGCTCAACGAGGGCAAGACCGCCGGCGTCGTCGCCTACGAGCTGGCCACCGGCGAGATCCACGTCTTCCAGGCCAAGTCGGTCGTCTTCGCCTCCGGCGGCACCGGCAAGTTCTTCAAGGTCTCCTCCAACGCCCACACCCTCACCGGTGACGGCCAGGCCCTGGTCTACCGCCGCGGCCTGCCGCTGGAGGACATGGAGTTCTTCCAGTTCCACCCGACGGGCATCTGGCGCATGGGCATCCTGCTCACCGAGGGCGCCCGCGGCGAGGGCGGCATCCTGCGCAACAAGGACGGCGAGCGCTTCATGGAGCGCTATGCCCCCGTCATGAAGGACCTCGCGTCCCGTGACGTCTGCTCCCGCGCGATCTACACCGAGATCCGCGAAGGCCGCGGCTGCGGTCCGGACGGCGACCACGTCTACCTGGACCTCACCCACCTGCCGCCGGAGCAGCTGGACGCCAAGCTCCCGGACATCACCGAGTTCGCGCGCACCTACCTCGGCATCGAGCCCTACACGGACCCGATCCCGATCCAGCCGACCGCGCACTACGCCATGGGCGGCATCCCGACCAACGTCGAGGGCGAGGTGCTGCGCAACAACACCGACGTGGTCCCCGGCCTGTACGCGGCCGGCGAGGTCGCCTGCGTGTCCGTGCACGGCGCCAACCGCCTGGGCACCAACTCGCTGCTGGACATCAACGTCTTCGGCAAGCGCGCCGGCATCGCCGCCGCCGACTACGCGCAGACGGTGGGCTACACCGAGCTTCCCGAGAACCCGGCCGAGAAGGTCCAGGCCCTGGTCGACAACCTGCGCGAGTCCACCGGCACCGAGTCCGTGGCGGTGATCCGCAAGGAGCTGCAGGAGACCATGGACACCAACGCCATGGTCTACCGCACCGGTGCCACCCTCAAGCAGGCGGTCGAGGACATCGCCGCGCTGCGCGAGCGGTACAAGAACGTCGCGATCCAGGACAAGGGCTTCCGTTACAACACGGACCTGCTGGAGGCAGTCGAGCTGGGCAACCTGCTCGACCTGGCCGAGGTCCTGGCCGTCTCCGCGCTCGCCCGCGAGGAGTCGCGCGGCGGTCACTACCGCGAGGACTTCCCGACCCGTGACGACGTGAAGTTCATGCAGCACACCATGGCGTACCAGGAGGTTGCCGCGGACGGCACCACCTCCATCCGCCTCGACTACAAGCCGGTCGTCACGACCCGCTACCAGCCGATGGAGCGTAAGTACTGATGAGCACTCCGACCGTGGAGAAGCACTCGGCCGCTCTGGACGCGGCCGAGAGCGGGGCCGTCAAGCTGATCACCGTCACTTTCCGGATCCGCCGGTTCAACCCGGAGGAGCACCCGGACCCGGTGTGGGTCGACTACCAGCTGGAGATGGACCCGAAGGAGCGCGTCCTGGACGCGCTCAACAAGATCAAGTGGGAGCAGGACGGCACCCTCACCTACCGCCGTTCCTGCGCCCACGGCATCTGCGGCTCCGACGCGATGCGGATCAACGGCCGCAACCGGCTGGCGTGCAAGACCCTGGTCAAGGACGTCAACCCGGAGAAGCCGATCACGATCGAGGCCATCAAGGGCCTGACGGTCCTCAAGGACCTGATCGTGGACATGGACCCGTTCTTCCAGGCGTACAAGGACGTCATGCCGTTCCTCATCACCAAGGGGAACGACCCGACCCGCGAGCGCCTGCAGTCCGCCGAGGACCGCGAGCGGTTCGACGACACCACCAAGTGCATCCTGTGCGCCGCGTGCACGTCGTCCTGCCCGGTCTTCTGGAACGACGGCCAGTACTTCGGTCCGGCCGCGATCGTCAACGCGCACCGCTTCATCTTCGACTCGCGCGACGAGGGTGCGGAGCAGCGGCTGGAGATCCTGAACGACCGTGAGGGCGTCTGGCGCTGCCGGACCACCTTCAACTGTTCGGAGGCCTGCCCGCGTGGCATCGAGGTCACCAAGGCGATCCAGGAAGTGAAGCGGGCGCTGGTCACCCGTCGCTTCTGATCCCCGCTCCCTGACGAAGGCCCCGTCCGATCTCACGATCGGACGGGGCCTTCGCCGTACCCGGAGAAGGCTCAGCGCAGCACGCCGAGGTCCTTCGGCCGCGGGTCCGAGGGGGCGTAGAAGTGGTAGCCGGTGTTGAAGCTGCTGTTGCCGGCGTTGTCCACCGCCTTGACGTACAGGACGTTGGTGCCCCACTCCCTCACCTTGACGTCGAGCGTGACGGTGCCGCCCGGGCCGGGCTTCACGCTGGCGCCGCTGTCGCAGCCGCCGGACATCAGGAGGCTGTCGTTGAAGGCGTACCGGTAGCAGGCCAGGCCCGAGGCCCCGCCCCCGCCGGCGGGGGCCGGGTCGGTACCGCTGATGACGAAGGCGGCGGTCTCTCCCGCGTACTTGCCGGGCGTCTGACCGGAGCCGAGCGGCGGGAAGTCCGGGGAGGAGACGGTGGGCTGGGCGCTGGTCAGGTCCACCTTGAAGTGGCAGTCCGGGGACGCCGCCGAGATCTTGTGGCCCTGGAGGGCGCGGGCGTTCCAGGCGTAGCTGTGGCCGTCCACCAGGCCGGGGACGAGGGTGGTCGCCTCCTTGTTCCAGGCGGAGGCCTCGCGGACGGCGCTGAAGACGGCGGCGCCGTCGGCGGTGAGGTCCCGGACCGAGAAGCGGGCGGAGGGGGTGCCCGCGGTGTCCGAGGCGACGGTCGCCCTGAGCGTCGGGCCGTCGGTGGTCCGCCCGATCCAGCCGGGTGCGGTGGTGGCGTCGCAGGCGTCGGTGACGACGCCCTCGGAAACGTTCCCGGGCCGCGGGGACGCGGTGGTCCCGGTGACCCGGAGGCCGGTCTCGGCCGCGCCGGCGGTCGGCGCGGCGAGCAGACCTGCCGCCACGGCGACGGCAGCCGCCCCGCCGAGCCGACGGAGGTGCGCAGGCTTCATGGAGTACCCCACCCTTGGTGCGATGAAGGACGCGAAAGAAGATTCGATCGCGATCGAGCGGTGGGGATACTTCCAGCCTGCCGGACCGTCAGGCAACCGGGTATCGCGTCAGTCGGCGACCGGCTCCCGCCGGGCGGCGCGCAGGCCGCGGACGCCGACCGCGCCGACGGCGACGCCGAGTGCGAAGGAGGTCGCGGCGAGCAGCAGGTGGATCCAGAAGAAGGCGGTGGGCTGCCCGTGGTCGCCGTCGACGAAGGCCTGACCGCCGGAGTCCTTCCAGAGGTTCTTGACGAAGGTGGTCCAGATGATCATGGACCAGACGCCGAAGGCGGTCAGGAACCAGGAGGTGCGGCGACTGAGCTTCATGGGGCGTTCCTCGGTGGGGCGGTGGGGCGACGCGGTGAAGGCGGCGGAGCGGTGAAGACGACGTGCCTCCCCAGTATGCGCGGGCGGCCGTTCGGAGTACGGCGGGCCCCTCCTGCGGCGGAGGACGACGGAGTGGCGGACGGCGGGGGCCCGCACTGGGTACCGTCTGCTGGTGCCCACTTGCTCGAAGCTCGCACGTGTGATCGCCGCGCCCGTCGCGGCCCTTCCGCTCCTCCTCGCCGCCCCGGTGGCCGTCGCGGCCCCGAACGAACCACCGCCGCCGGCCGCGGTCGGCGGCGAACGGCTGGGCCTCCCCGGGGTCCAGGTGGCGCCACTGGCCGGCGCCCCGGCCCTGCCGGGCGATCTCACCGGGCAGTCCTGGATAGTCGCCGACGCGGCGTCCGGCGAGGTGCTGGCGGCCAGCAACCCGCATCTGCGGCTGGCCCCGGCCTCCACCCTCAAGATCCTCTTCGCCGACACCGTGCTGCCCAAGTTCGACCGCAACGCCGTGCACAAGGTCGCGGACGCGGAGATCCAGGGGATCGGCGCCGGCAGCTCCCTGGTCGGCATCAAGGAGGACCTGGAGTACCGGGTCGAGGACCTCTGGCGCGGGGTCTTCCTCAGCTCCGGCAACGACGCGGTGCACGTCCTCGCGCACATGAACGGCGGCGTCCAGCAGACCGTCGCCGAGATGCAGGCCCGGGCGGAGGCGCTCCAGGCCCGGGACACCCGGGTGGTCTCGCCGGACGGCTACGACGCGGAGGGCCAGGTCTCCTCGGCCTACGACCTGACCCTGTTCGCCCGCGCCGGGCTGCGCAACCCCGACTTCCGCGGGTACTGCGCCACCCGCGACATGCTGTTCCCCGGCGCGGTGGACAAGAACACCGGGCAGCGCGGCAGCTTCGGGATCGCCAACACCAACCGGCTGCTCGGCAAGTACCCCGGCCTGATCGGCGTGAAGAACGGTTTCACCACCAACGCCGGCTCCACCTTCGTCGGCGCCGCCGAGCGGGACGGTCGCACCCTGCTGGTGACGGTCATGCACCCGACCTCGTACCAGAAGGTCTACGACGAGACGGCGGCGCTGCTGGACTGGGGCTTCGCCGCGGCCGGCAAGGTCACCCCGGTCGGGAAGCTGGTCGAGGAGGGCGAGACCGCCGCACCGGTCCCGACCGGCCAGGCGGGCGGCGCCGCCGGCGCACCCGCACCGCCGCCGCACCCCTCGCCGGCCGCCACGGCCACCGCCGCGGACACGGCATCCGCCGCGCACACTGGCGGCGACGGCGACGGCGACGGGCTCGGCCCGGTCGGCTGGATCGCCGTCGCGCTCGCCCTCACCTCGGGCGGCGCCGCCGGGCTGCTGCTGCTCAACCGGCGGCGCGCCGGCGGCGGCTGAAACCCGTGACGGGGCCCGGTCTCACGTCCGGGGCCGGGCCTCCGTCGCGCCGCCGTCCGCTTCGCCCCCGCCCCCGGGGCCGCTCTCACGCCCGCCGTCCGCAGCGCCTCCGGCCGGGGCCTCCGCTCCGGCCTTCGTCGCTCCGGCCTTCGCTCCGGGCTTCGTCTGGTCGGCGGCCCGGTCAACGGCCTCGTCGGCGGCCTCGACCATCGCGCGGGCCCGCTCGCGGACCCGGTCCCGGGCGGCCTCCGGGTCGGCCGTCGCCGTCCAGGCCACGCAGTACATCAGCAGCCGGCAGACGAAGTTGATCCAGAGCAGCAGTGCCACCGGCACCCCGAAGGCGCCGTAGAGGCTCTTCCCCGCGACCGAGCCGAGGTAGGAGGAGAGCAGGATCTTCAGCAGCTCGAAGCCGACCGCGCCGATCAGCGCCCCCTGCAGCACGACCCGCCGGCGCTGCCCGCCGATCCGCGCGAACGGCGCCAGCAGGTAGGCGAAGAGCAGCATCGCCGAGGCGACCGCGACCAGCAGGCCCACGCCGGTGAGCAGGTAACCGCCGGGCCCGCCGCGGCCCAGGCCGATCCAGTCGGCGATCCGGCCGGCCAGCGTCGTCCCCGCGGCCGAGGCCCCCAGCGAGAACAGCGAGACCACGCCCAGGCCGCCCAGGACCAGGCAGTCCCAGCCCTTGCGCAGCAGCGGGTTGCCCTCCTCGTCGGGCAACTGCCACACGTCCCGGATCGAGGTGCGCATGGTGTCCACCCAGCCGAGCCCGGAGAGCAGCAGGAGGACGCCGCTGACCAGCCCTACCGCGCCGGCGTTGGCCACCAGGGAGGGCAGGTTGAGCGCGTCCGAGATACCGGGCAGCTGCTCGGAGATGCGGTCCTGGATGTCCTGGACGCGGGCGTCGCTGAGGGTGGCGACGGCGATCGCCAGCGCCACCGTGAGCAGCGGGAAGAGCGCGAGGAAGCCGAAGAAGGTGACCGCGCCGGCCAGCCGGTTGCCGCGGACGGCGGTGAAGTGTTCGTAGGCACGGTACGGGCGGCTGTGCAGCACCCGTGCCACGAGCGGGCCGATCACCGGAAGGCGGGTCAGGAAGTCCACCCGTCCGGTTATACCGGCAGGTCGCCCGAATGGCCGTCAGACTCCCCGGCGCACCGGCAGGTCCGCCGACCCGCTCCGCGGGCGGAGCGTCAGCGCCGCACCAGCCGGCGGGCCCGGGCCAGCGCGCGGACCGCCTGGTAGGGGGTGTACCGGCCCTGGGCGAGCAGCTCGGTCCGGATCCCGGCCACCCCGGCGGGCGGGCGGTAGCCGGCCGGGCGGAGCCGGGCGCAGTGCGCGGCAGCGCGGCGGAAGAACTCGCGGCGGTCGCCGGGCGGGACCCGGCCGGGCCGGGAGACCACGGTGTTGAGGTGGTGCAGCATCCGGCCGTAGACCACCGGGCGCCAGTGGTCCAGTCCGGGGCGGCCGTCCAGGAAGGCGAAGACCAGGTCGTACTGGGCGAAGACGTCGAAGTGCCGGCGGCTCGCGGTGGCCAGGATGTTGCCGCCCTCCTGGCGCTGGCGGTAGTGCACGCCGACCCGGTCGAGCAGGGTGATGCTCCGCGCGGCGAGCAGCGCCGGGTACGTCCAGGGGGTGTCCTCGTAGTAGCCGGCCGGGAAGGCGAGGCCCTGCGCGGTGACGAAGTCGCGCCGGTAGGCCTTGTTCCAGACCACCTGGAGCAGGTCGAGGAGGTCCGGGCGGGCGGCGAGGTCGAAGACGGCCGGGGAGGCCGCGCCGAAGACGTGCGAGGAGGCGGCCCGGGTGATCCGGCCGTCGGCGTAGGTGCGGGCGTAGTCGTAGACGAGGACGTCCGGGTCGCCGCCGGCCGCGAGCCGGTCGTCGACGGCCTTGAGCAGGCCGGGGGTCATCGTGTCGTCGCTGTCCAGGAAGACCACGTAGTCGCCGGTGGCGACGTCGAGGCCGGCGTTGCGGGCCCGGCCGAGGCCGACGTTCTCCGGCAGGTGCAGCACCCGGACCCGCGGGTCGCGGACGGCGGCCGCGTCGAGCAGCGCGCCGCAGCCGTCCGGGGAGCGGTCGTCCACCGCGATCAGTTCGAGGTCCGGACCACCCTGGCCGAGCACCGAGTCGAGGCACTCGACGAGGTACTCCTCGACCTTGTGGACCGGAACGATCACGCTGAAGCGGGGCATGGGCACAGGGTAGTGGCCGGCGGACCACGGTTGCCCGGGGGCCCCTTGGGCCGGACGGTAGGATCGACAGGCACGTACGCACCGATTCAAAGTGCGGTCAGACCCCGAACGGGCTGCCACGCTCCTTCCCGAGAAAGGCCTGCGTAGCCGATGGCTCCCCGCCTCTCCATCGTCGTCCCGATCTACAACGTCGAGCGCTACCTCGTGGAGTGTCTCGACTCGATCGCCGCCCAGACGTTCACCGACTTCGAGTGCGTCATGGTCGACGACGGTTCGAAGGACACCAGCGCCGCACTCGCCGAGGCCTACGCCGCCGAGGACTCGCGGTTCCGCCTGGTGCGTCAGGTCAACAAGGGCCTCGGCGCGGCCCGCAACACGGGTATCCGGCACATCGACCCGGACTCCGAGTTCCTCTGCTTCGTCGACAGCGACGACTCGATGCCGCCGAGCGCGTACGAGCTGATGATCAACACGCTCGACGAGACCGGCTCGGACTTCGCCACCGGCAACGTGCTGCGGTTCCGCGCGATCGGCTACTACCAGTCCGGCGGCCACAGCCGCCCGTTCGCGAAGACCGTGCTCAAGACGCACATCACCGAGATCCCCTCGCTGGTCACCGACCGCACCGCGTGGAACAAGGTGTACCGCCGCTCCTTCTTCGACGCGGCGGGCATCCTCTACCCCGAGGGCATCCTGTACGAGGACGCGCCGGTCAGCGTGCCGCACCACTACCTCGCCAAGAGCGTGGACGTGCTCTCCGAGCCGATCTACCACTGGCGCGAGCGCGAGGTCGGCGAGATGTCGATCACGCAGATGCGCACCAACCCGAAGGGCTTGATCGACCGTGTCACCTCGGTCGAGCTGGTCCGCGGCTGGCTGAAGAAGCAGACCGAGCCGCGCTTCGCCGAGTACCTGCGCACCTACGACGAGAACACCCTCGTCGAGGAGCTCCCGATGTTCTTCTGGTCCGTCGTGGACGGCGACAAGGAGTACCGGGACGCCTACGTGAAGTGCGTCAGCCGCCTCCTCCGGTCGATCGGCCCGGACCCGGTGAAGAAGCTCCGGGCGCCGCTGCGCCTGAAGTACCACCTGACTCTCCAGGGCCGGGTCGACGAGTTCGTCGAGCAGATCAAGTACGAGGGCGAGAGCAACGGCGGCGTCGTCGCCAAGGGCCTGCTGCGCCCGTACGCCGACTACCCGTTCCTGCGCGGCGGCCGCAAGAGCGTGCCGTCGAACCTGCTGAGCCTGCGCAACTCCACCGTCATCCGCAGCCGGCTCTACGGGTCGGCGTGGGAGGGCGGCCGGCTGCGGCTGACCGGGCACGCCTACCCGGAGCAGCTGGGCGCCGCCAACAAGCTCGACATGGTCCGCACGCTGGTGCTGCGCGAGACCAAGGGCCGCCGGGTCGTCGCCGTGCCGATGAAGACCCAGTACAGCCCCGAGGCCACCGCCACCAACCACCACGACCTGTACAACTGCGACTGGGCCGGCTTCACCGTCGCCCTCGACCCGGCGAAGCTCAAGCACCGGGGCCAGTGGAAGGACGGCAACTGGCGCGTCCTGGTGGCCGGCGCCGGCAAGGGCGGCGTCTACAAGGGCCGCATCTGGGCCGGCTGGGCGGACACCGCGCTGTACCTGCCCTCGCACTGGGTCGAGCCGGACGTCCGGATCGTGCCGTTCGTCCGCGACGGCAGCGTCTACGTCAGGGTCGAGAACGTCCAGGTCCGGGTGACCGGGCTGGCCGCGCACGGCAACACGGTCGAGATCTCCGGCGCCGCCCGCGCCGGCGTCCGGCTGGCCGGGGCGCGGCTGCGGCTGACCCACGTGGAGTCCGAGCGCGAGCTGTTCTTCCCGCTCTCGCAGGGCACCCCGGTCGGCACGCTCCAGCCGTTCCACATCTCCTTCCCGACGGCCGAGCTGACCGCCGTCCGCGAGGCCTGGGCGAAGCTGGACCCGATCGCCGAGGAGCGCGCCCGCGACCGCTGGGACGCCTCCCTGGAGCTGGCCAACGGCCTCAGCGTCCCGATCGCCCTGGACGACCGCAACGCCCCGGAGCAGCTCAACGTGCTGCTGAACCCCGAGGCTCCGGTCGCGGCGCAGCGCACGCTGTACTCCAAGCCCTCCCCCGGCGGCTACCTGCAGCTCTCCGACCAGCTGCTGCAGCCGGTGGTCCACGAGATCACCTCGCGCGGCGCGGACGGTTTCCTGCTCAGCGGCACCTTCCCGCTGCCCGGCAACCACCACTGGGAGCTGCTGGTCCGCCACCACTGGGGCGAGGAGCAGCACGTCTACCCGGTGGAGATCTCGGACGGCCGCTTCCGGACCGCGCTGCCGGCCGTGCCGACGGCCTCGTTCGCGGGCAACGCGCCGCTCGCGCAGGGCGGCTGGAACATCTCGTTCCGCCCGGCCGGCGTCGTCTACAACCCGGACATGAGCTCGTACGCGCTGATCGCGCCCGAGTGCTTCGGCTCGCTGCCGCTGGAGGTGGAGGCCCGCGGGAAGCGGATCGTGCTGGAGCGCCGCCACCACGACGGCCTGCAGCTGGAGTCGGAGAACATACTGCTTCCGGAGGAGCGCAGCGGCTGGCGCCAGCGCCAGCTGCGGAAGGTCGACTACCCGGCCGCCCGCCGGGCGCCGCTACGCGACACGGTGCTGTACAACGTGGCGCTCGGCGGGCTCTACGCGGACTCGCCGCGGGCGATCCACGAGGAGCTGGTCCGCCGCGGCCTGCCGCTGGAGCACCTGTGGGGCAGTGACGACCTCCAGGCCGACCTGCCGCAGACGGCCGGCGCGGTCCGGCTCTGGAGCCCCGAGTGGTTCGAGACGCTGGCCACCGCGAAGTACATCGTGACCAGCGCGCACCTGCCGGACTTCTTCGTCCGCCGGCCCGGGCAGATCGTGCTGCAGACCTGGCACGGCACCCCGCTGAAGAACATCGGCCACGACTTCGAGAAGGTCTGGTTCACCGACGCGCACTACCTGAAGGGCCTCGCCAAGGAGGTCCCGAACTGGAACCTGCTGGTCGCGGGGAGCACCTGGGCGGCTCCGGTGCTGCGTCGCGCGTTCGACTTCAAGGGCGAGATCCTGGAGAGCGGTCTGCCGCGCAACGACCTGTTCTTCTCCCCCGACCGGGAGAAGACCGCCGAGCAGGTGCGCGAGCGGCTCGGCCTGCCCGAGGGCAAGAAGGTCGTGCTGTACGCGCCCACCTGGCGTGAGGACCGCCGCCGCCACTACGGCGGTTACCAGCTGAACCTGCAGCTGGACCTGGAGGCGGCGCAGGCCGCGCTGGCCGACGACCAGGTGCTGCTGGTCCGCCGGCACTCCAACGTGCGCGAGCCGATCCCGGGCGCCGGCAACGGCTACGTCTGGGACGTCAGCAGCTACCCGGACACCGCAGAGCTGCTGCTGGTCGCCGACGTGCTGGTGACGGACTACTCGGCGTCGGTCTTCGACTTCGCGGCGACCGGCAAGCCGATCCTGTTCTTCACCTACGACCTGGCGCACTACCGCGACAACCTGCGCGGGTTCTCGCTGCCGCTGGAGAAGGAGGCGCCCGGCCCGCTGCTGGCCACCTCCGAGGAGCTGGTCGCCGCGCTGGGCCGGGTGGACGAGGTGGCCGCGGAGAACGCCGACCGGTACGCGGCGTTCCGCGAGAAGTACTGCGACCTGGACGACGGCCAGGCCGCCGCCCGGGTGGTGGACGCGATGCTGAGCCGCGAGGCGTAGCCGCCGCGGTCCACGGAAAAGGGCGCCCGACGCGAACATCGCGTCGGGCGCCCTTTTCCGTGGGCACCGCCGAGAACGCATTCTCCGAGAGAACTCCCAGGCAATATTCAGGTAAACATTTAATTGACTTCAGGAATCATTTCCCGGTAACTTCGCGATTTCTTGCCGAGAAAGGTTCGTGGAAGATGACTGTCCTCACCCGGCTCGTCCTCCCGCACGCCGCACCCCGCTCCGGCGAACCGTCACCCGGGGGCGACGAGGACGCCGCCTTCGGGCTGCTGCGCGCCCGCTGGACCGCCCGGGGCCTCGAACTCACCGGCTACGCCCGCCCGGACGACCGGGACACCGCCCGCCCCGGCTCGGCCTGGACCTGGCTCACCCTGCGTCGCGACGACCACGAACCGCCCCTCCACCTCCCCACCCGGCCGCGCCGCATTCCCGAGATCACCGACGACGCCGCCCACCCCGACCACAACAACGACTGGGCCGGCTTCACCGCCCTGGTCGAACCCCGCCGGCTCCGCCCCGGCGACGACTGGCTGCTCGGCGACTGGACCGTCGAGGCCACCCTCTTCACCCGCCCCCGCCCCACCCGGCTGCGCCGGCAGTACGGCGCCCTCGGCGCCCACTGGTGCGGCTCCGGCGAGTACCCGCCCGCCCGCTGGGTCGACCACGACGTCCGCCTCCAGCCGCACTTCGCCGACGGCCGGCTGAGCCTGCGGCTGGAACGCCCCGGCGCCCGCCTCACCGGCGCCGACCAGGCGGCGGACGGGCTGCGGCTGCGCGGCGCCACCACCACCCCCTGCCCGGCCGGCACCGTGCTGCGACTGCGCCACCGCGAGAGCGGCGCCGTCCTGATCCACCCGGTCACCACCTCCGGGCGGTCCCTCGCCGTCCACCTGCCGTACCGGCCGTTCACCGCCGACGGGCGCGGCGGCCAGGAGCCGGAGCACTGGGAACCGGAACTGCTCCGCCCCGACGGCTCCGCCGGACCACTCGTCCTCGACGAGCGCCACGGCCCGGTCGCCGGCCAGCACCGGCTGCCCGGCACCGACGACCGGGCGCTCTACCTCAAGCACCTCGCCGACGGCCGGCTCCAGCTCTGCGTCCAGCCCGCCGCCGGCTACGTCGAACGGCTCGCCGTCCGGAGCGGCAGCTTCGAGCTCACCGGCCACTGCCCCGCCCCCGGACCGCTGGAACTGGTGCTGCGGCACAGCGGCACCGGCAGCGAGATCCGCCGGCCGGTCGACCTCGGCCCCGACCACCGGTTCCTGGTCCGGCTGCCCGCCACCCGCACCGGCTCCGACGGCACCGACCTGCCGCTGCGCAAGGGGCTCTGGGAGGCTGCCCTCCACCCGGTCGGACGGCCCGGCCCCGCGCGCCCGCTGATCGCCGCCCCCGCCGTCCTGGCCGCCCTGCCGGCCGCCGCCCGGGCCGGCGGCAAGCGCGTCCTGCTCCAGCGGCGCTGGCACGACACCCTGCTGCTGGACTCCACGCCCGTCCTCACCGCCACCGAGCGCAGCGCCTGGACCCAGGCCCGCCAGCGCTCCGCCGGCTACCCCGCCGCCCGCCGCGAGCCACTGCGCGAGACCGTGCTGTACGACGTCTTCGGCGGGCGCGGCTACGCCGACTCGCCACGTGCCGTGCACGCCGAACTCGTGCGCCGGGGAGCCCCGTTGGAACACCTCTGGGTGATCGACGACGGCCAGGCCGAGCTGCCGCCCGGGGTCCGGGCGGTGCGGGTCTGGAGCCCCGAGTGGTACCGGGCCCTGGCCACCAGCCGGTACCTGGTCGGCAACACGCACTTCCCGGACTTCCTGCGCCGCCGCCCCGGCCAGGTCGTCGTCCAGACCTGGCACGGCGCCCCGCTCAAGCGGATCGCCCACGACGTCGACAACCCCTGGCTCGCCGACCACGGCTACCTCGACGCGCTCGCCCGGGAGACCCCGCAGTGGAGCCTGCTGGTCTCACCCAGCGGCTTCGCCACCCCGCACCTGCGCCGGGCCTTCCGCTACCGCGGCGAGATCCTGGAGTCCGGCTACCCCCGCAACGACCTGCTGGCCCGGCCCGACACCGCACGGGCCGCCGCCGTCCGCCGCCGGCTCGGCATCCCGGACGGCCGGCGGGTGGTGCTGTACGCGCCGACCTGGCGGGAGGACCAGCAGCGCCCGGACGGCGACGGCTTCCGGCTCGACCTGCGGCTCGACCTCGACCGGGCCCGGGAGGCGCTCGGCCGCGACCACGTCCTGCTGGTCCGCCAGCACGCGCACGTCCGCGAGCCGCTGGCGGGCGACCGGGACGGCTTCGTGCGGGACTGCGGCGACTACCCGGACGTGCAGGACCTGTTGCTGATCGCCGACGTGCTGGTCACGGACTACTCGTCCGTCATGTTCGACTTCGCGGTCACCGGCCGCCCGATGCTCTTCTTCACCTACGACCTGGCGCACTACCGGGACACCCTGCGCGGCTTCACCTTCGACTTCGAGTCGCAGGCCCCCGGGCCGCTGCTCGACGACTCCGACCAGGTGGTCGCGGCGCTGCGCGGACTGGCCGACGACGGCGGGCTGCCCGCCGGGCACGCCGAGCGCCACCGGCGCTTCCGGGACGTCCACTGCGCGCTGGACGACGGCGGCGCCGCGGGCCGGGTGGTCGACCGGATGCTCGGACTCGGACGCGCTCAGCCGAAGTCGTAGGCCCGCCAGGGCCGCCAGACCTCGTCGTCGTCGAAGCGGGAGAGGCTGAACCCCGGCACCGGGAACGCCGCCCGGAACGACCGCGCCTGCTCGTACGCCTGGTCCAGCACGTCGTCGGCGAGCCCGTGGGCCACCGTCACATGGGGGTGGTACGGGAACGCCAGCTCCCGGGCCAGCGGGCCGGAGCGGATGTCCGCCTCCAGCAGCCGGCACTCCTGCTCGCCCTCCTCGACCCGGACGAAGACCACCGGGGAGACCGGGCGGAAGGAGCCGGAGCCGCGCAGCACCATCCGGAACGACCGGTGCGCGCCCGCCACCGCCGCCAGGTGCTCCTCGATCTTCGGCAGCGCCTCGGCCGGCACCTCCGTCGGCGGCAGCAGGGTGACGTGCGTGGGTATCGACCGGGCCAGCGGGTCGCCGTGCCCGGCCCGCGCGTCCTGGATCGCCGAGCCGTACGGATCCGGGACGCTCACGGACACGCCGATGGTGACGGTCCCGGGAAGACCGCCACCACCGGGCAGGCTCGTCAGCGGAGTCACCGCTTGGCGGCCGGAAGGAAGCCGATCCGGTCGTACACCGTCTCCAGCGTCCGCGACGCCACGTCACGGGCCTTCTCGGCGCCCAGCGCGAGAACGCGGTCCAGCTCGGCCGGGTCGTCCAGGAAGCCCCGCGTGCGCTGCTGGAACGGCGTCACCCAGTCGGCGAACAGCTCCGCCAGCTCGGTCTTCAGGGCGCCGTACATCTTGCCCTCGAAGTGCGCGACCAGCTGGTCGATCGACTGGCCGCTGAGCGCCGAGTGGATCCGCAGCAGGTTGGAGACGCCGGCCTTCTCCTCCTCGTCGTAGGAGACGACCGTGCCGGTGTCGGTGACGGCGCTCTTGAACTTCTTGGCGCTCGCCTTCGGCTCGTCGAGCAGGTTCACCAGGCCCTTGGCGGAGGAGGCGGACTTGCTCATCTTGGCGCCCGGGTCCTGGAGGTCCAGGATCTTGGCCGTCTCCTTGAGGATGTACGGCTTCGGCACGGTGAAGGTCGGGCTGTAGCGGGTGTTGAACCGCTCGGCGAGGTCGCGGGTGAGCTCCAGGTGCTGGCGCTGGTCCTCACCGACCGGGACGGCGTCCGCCTGGTAGAGCAGGATGTCGGCGATCTGCAGGACCGGGTAGGTGAAGAGGCCGACCGAGGTGCCGGCGGCGCCCTGCTTGGCCGACTTGTCCTTGAACTGGGTCATCCGGGAGGCCTCGCCGAAGCCGGTGAGGCAGTTCATCACCCAGCCGAGCTGCGCGTGCTCGGGCACGTGCGACTGGATGAACAGGGTGCAGCGCTCGGGGTCCAGCCCGGCACCGAGGAGCTGGGCGGCGGAGACCCGGGTGTTCTCGCGCAGCGTCGCCGGATCCTGCTCGACCGTGATCGCGTGCAGGTCGACCACCATGTAGAAGGCGTCGTTGTCCTCCTGCAGGTCGACCCACTGGCGCACCGCGCCGAGGTAGTTGCCGAGGTGGAACGAGCCGGAGGTGGGCTGGATCCCGGAGAGAACCCGGGGACGGTCCTTGACCGGACCAGTGACCGCTGCGTTGACCATGCGGGCCATTGTTCCAGTTCCACCGACCGGTCAGGAAACCTCTGCCCCCGGCGGTTCCGTCAGTGTGACCGCACTCACCCCGACCCGGGCGATCCGCCGGCCCTCCACCTTGGCCACCGTCAGCAGCACCTCCTCCCCCGGACCGGCCGGGATCCGGACCACGTCGCCGTCGACGGGCAGCCGGCCCAGCGCGGCCACCAGGCAGCCGGCCACCGTCTCGTACGGGCCCTCGGGGAGCGTGACGCCGGTCTCCTCGGCGAAGTCGCCCAGGTTCAGCAGGCCGTCCAGTTCCATGCCGCCGCCGGCCAGCCGGCGGGTGGTGGTCGGCTCCTGGCTGTCGTACTCGTCACGGATCTCGCCGATCACCTCCTCCACCAGGTCCTCCAGGGTGACGATGCCGGCGGTGCCGCCGTACTCGTCGACCACGATCGCCAGGTGGTGGCCCTCGCGACGCATCTCGCCCATCGCCGCCAGCACCCGCTTGGTGCCGGGCAGCAGCTTCACCGGGCGGGCCAGGTCACGGACCTTGGCGGCCCGTTCGCCGCGGGCGCCGTACAGGTCGCGGACATGGACGAAGCCGGTCACCGCGTCGTAGCTGCCCTCGACCACGGGGTAGCGGGAGTGCGGGGAGGTGCCCGCCTGCTCGCGGACCTCGGCCAGCGGGCGCTCGGCGTCCAGGAAGGTCACCTCGGTGCGCGGGACCATCACCTCGCGCAGCTGGCGCTCGCCGGCGGCGAACACATCCGCGATCAACGTCCTTTCGTCGCTGCCGAGTTCGGTGTTGGCCGCGACCAGGCCCCGGAGCTCCTCGGAGCTCATCGAGCCGCGCCCCGCGGTCGGATCGCCGCCGAACAGCCGGACCATCAGGTCGGTGGAGTGACCGAGCAGCCAGATCACCGGCCGCAGCACCACCGACATGACGTCCACCACGGGCGCGGCCAGCACCGCGATGGAGTCGGCCCGCTGGAGGCCGATCCGCTTCGGGGTGAGCTCGCCGAGCACCAGCGAGACGTAGCTGATCAGCAGGGTGAGGCCGACCAGCGCGGTGGCGTCGGCCACCCCCGCGGAGAGCCCCGCCCGGACGAAGAGCGGAGCCACCTTGCCGGCCAGCGTGTCGGCGCCGAACGCGGCCGAGAGGAAGCCCATGCAGGTGACGCCGACCTGGACGGCGGCCAGGAAGCGGTTCGGGTCGGCCGCGAGGTGCGCGGCCCGGGCGGCCCGCCGGGTGCCCCGGGCCCCCAGCGTCCGGATCTGGCCCTCGCGCAGCGAGATCAGCGAGATCTCGGCGACGTTGAACAGGCCGCCCAGGGCGATGAAGACGAGGACGAGCGCGGCGTCCTCGATGGTTTCGTTCACAGCGGGTCAGTGTAGGACCGGACGGCGCCGGGACGGCCGCGTCGCGCCGCCTCCCGGGCGACGGCCGGACGCGACGGCCGGACGTGCGGGCCGGGCACGGGCCGGACGCGCGACGGCCCGCCGCCTCCGGTGCGGAGGGGGCGGGCCGTCGCGAAGCACTGCGGGGCGGACTCAGATGAGGCCGAGCTCCTGGACCGCGTCGCGCTCCTCGACCAGCTCCTGGACCGAGGCGTTGATCCGGCCACGGGAGAAGTCGGAGATCTCCAGGCCCTGGACGATCTCGAACGCGCCGTCCTTGGTGGTGACCGGGAAGGACGAGATCAGACCGGCCGGCACGCCGTAGGAGCCGTCGGAGACGACACCCATGGAGGTCCAGTCGCCCGCGGCGGTGCCGTTGACCCAGGTGTGGACGTGGTCGATGGCGGCGTTGGCGGCCGAGGCGGCCGAGGAGGCACCGCGGGCCTCGATGATGGCCGCGCCGCGCTTGGCGACGGTCGGGATGAAGTCGTTCTCCAGCCAGGCCTGGTCGGCACCGACGGCCTCGAAGGCCGGCTTGCCGGCGATCTCGGCCTGGAAGATGTCCGGGTACTGGGTGGCGGAGTGGTTGCCCCAGATGGTGACGCGCTTGATGTCGGAGACCAGGGTGCCGGTCTTGGCCGACAGCTGGCCGACCGCCCGGTTGTGGTCCAGACGGGTCATCGCGGTGAAGCGCTCGGCCGGCACGTCCGGGGCGTTGCGCTGGGCGATCAGGGCGTTGGTGTTGGCCGGGTTGCCGACGACCAGGACCTTGATGTCGTCCGCGGCGTTGTCGTTGATGGCCTTGCCCTGCGGACCGAAGATGCCGCCGTTGGCCTGCAGCAGGTCGCCGCGCTCCATGCCGGCGGTGCGCGGACGAGCGCCGACCAGCAGCGCGACGTTGGCGCCGTCGAAGGCCTCGTTCGGGTTGTCCGTGATCTTGATGTCGCGCAGCAGCGGGAACGCGCAGTCCACGAGCTCCATGGCGGTGCCCTCGGCGGCCTTGAGGCCCTGCGGGATCTCCAGGAGGCGGAGGTTCACCGGTACGTCGGCACCGAGCAGGTGGCCCGAGGCGATGCGGAAGAGCAGCGCGTAGCCGATCTGGCCGGCGGCTCCGGTGATGGTGACATTGACGGGGGTGCGGGTCATTTCTACCTTCTCCAGCAAATCGCCAGGTGCCCCAGGCACGTTCGGCGCGCCGGAGCCGAGGACGGTCTCTCGACATCGAGAGAACCGGCGTCAGGGTATCGCAAAGGGAAGCGTACGCCGCGGTCGCGGTCCCGGCTGGTGGGTCACGGACGACGACGGCCCCCGCCCGACGGGTCGGGCGGGGCCGCGACGCCGCCCTGCGGGCGGCTCGGCGCCGTGGACGGCTCAGCGTCGTGGACGGCCGATCAGCTGGCCGATGTTGTCCAGCAGCGGCAGCTCCAGCCACGGGTTGGGCTGGGCCACCAGGGTCAGCAGCACGATCGACAGACCCAGGAAGGTCAGCACGATCACGTCGGTGAACCGGCTGCGGACCGCCAGCATGCCGACCTCGGGCAGCGCCAGCCGGAGCAGCGCACCGAGCAGCACCCCGCCGCCGATGATCAGCAGCCCGTACTTGAAGCCGTCCTCGAAGTCCGCGAACCAGGTGACCGCGAGGCCGGCGCCGACCACCAGCAGGACCAGCGTTATCGGCCACTGCCGGACCGGCAGTGCGTGCTCACGGCCCAGCGCGGCCGCCGAGCCCTCGGGGGGCAGGGTGCCGGTGGTCTTGACCGGCCTGCGCCTGGTCCGCCGCGGTTCGCTCATCGTTCTCCGCCCTCGGGGTCAGCTGCCGGCGCGGCGCTCGGCCGCCACGACGATGTTGTTCAGCAGCATGGCGCGGGTCATCGGCCCCACACCGCCGGGGTTCGGGGAGATCCAGCCGGCCACCTCGGCCACGCCGGGGTGCACGTCGCCGACGATCTTGCCCTCGCTGCGGCTGACACCGACGTCCAGCACGGCCGCGCCGGGCTTGACGTCCTCCGGCTTGACCAGGTGCGGCACGCCCGCGGCGGCCACCACGATGTCGGCCTTCCGCAGGTGGTAGGCCAGGTCACGGGTGCCGGTGTGGCAGAGCGTGACGGTGGCGTTCTCGGAGCGGCGGGTCAGCAGCAGGCCGATCGAACGGCCGACGGTGACGCCGCGGCCGATCACGACCACCTCGGCACCGTCGATGGCCACGTCGTGGCGGCGCAGCAGCTCGACGATGCCGAGCGGGGTGCACGGCAGCGGGCCCTCGATGCCGAGCGCGAGCCGGCCGAGCGAGGTCGGGTGCAGGCCGTCCGCGTCCTTGTCCGGGTCCATCAGCTCCAGGACGGGGTTCTGGTCGAGGCCCTTGGGCAGCGGAAGCTGGACGATGTAGCCGGTGCAGGCCGGGTCGGCGTTGAGCTCGCGGACGACGTTCTCGACGTCCTCCTGGGTGGCCGTGGCGGGCAGCTCGCGCTGGATCGAGGCGATGCCGACCTCCGCGCAGTCGCGGTGCTTGCCGTTGACGTACCAGCGGCTGCCCGGGTCGTCGCCGACCAGGACGGTACCGAGGCCCGGCGTGACGCCCTTCGTCTTGAGGACCGCCACGCGGGCGGCGAGTTCGGACTTGATCGCGGCCGCGGTGGCCTTGCCATCGAGAATCTGCGCAGTCATGGCCCCATTCTCCCGGATCCCCGCAACCGTCCGCGCCACGGCCTCGTCGCTGTCCGGCCCACGGCTCGCGAGCCGCCGGCGGCACCGCCCCGGGCACCGCCCCTGACATCGGTCCGGGTACCCGTCCGGGCACCGGTCCGGTCCCGTCCGGTCCCGTCCGCGCCGTGGCCGCGGCACCGCCGGTGAATCGGACCCGGGCCGTCGGGGCCCCGGGCGGCCCCTCGGCAGGCCCGCGGCGGGCCCGTCCCGCGCTCCCGCGGGCCCGGGACGGGCACGGAACGTGCGGGTCACATTGCGGTTCCGCCACAGTCCGGTCCGACGCGCGGGCGCGGCTGGACAGCGCACGGCCGCCCGGTTGACGATGAGCGGGCATTCCCCGCCGCATCCGGCCCGGTGACGGGCCGACGGACAGACCCGGCGGGGGCGTACCCGGGGGAAGAACAGAGTGAGCCGACCAGATCGCACCGCGCCGACGACGACCTACCGCCGACGCGGGCCGCAGCCCGCCGCAGGGCCGTCACGCCCCCTGTTCGCACCGTCCCCCCGGTCCTGAATCGGGGCGCACGCCGGGCTGTTCACGCCCCCGGTGTCAGTGCGCTCCGCTAGCGTCCCGTCCGACCGGCCACCCGATCCACCGGTCCGATCCGGGTCCTCCGTTGTCCCGTCCCCACCGTCCCCATCTGCCCGGAGGCATCGATGAGCTACCCGCCCGACCCGAACAACCCGTACAACCAGCCCCAGCAGCCGCAGCAGCCGCCGCAGGCCGGTTACGGCTACCCGCAGCAGGCCCCGCCGGCCGCCGGTTACGGCTACCCGCAGCAGCCGCCGCAGCAGCCGGCCTACGGCGTGCCGCAGCAGCAGGCGTACGCGTACGCGCCGGCGCCGGGCACCCTCCAGGCGAACAACGGCTACATCAGCATCGCCCAGCTGGGCACGGTGAAGCTCGCCACCATGGGCCAGCGGTTCCTCGCCCGCCTGATCGACGGCCTCGCGATCGGCGCGGTCATCGCGCTGGTGATGGCGCTCGGCCTGGCCAGCGCGCTGGGCATCGCCAAGGAGGCCGACGACTGCAGCACCTACCGCTACGGCAGCGCCTCGTACAACGACTGCCTCCAGCAGAACCAGGACGCCGCCGCCGGCTTCCTCGCCACCATGATGATCATGATCGGCGTGCTGTCGGTGTTCAACCTGCTGTACGAGTGGCTGATGGTCTCCTTCGCCGGCGCCACCCTGGGCAAGCTGGCCCTGGGCCTGCGCGTGGTCAAGGAGAACACCGGTCAGGTCCCCGGCCTGGGCGGCGGCTTCATCCGCTTCATCATCCCGATCGTCGGCGCCTTCCTCTGCTACATCGGCGCCGTACTGGTCTACCTGTCGCCGTTCTTCGACAACTCCGGGAAGCTGCAGGGCTGGCACGACCGTGCCGCCGGCACCCTGGTGATCAAGAAGTAACGCGCGCCCGCACCACGCACGACGGAGCGGCCCGGCCCCCTCACCGAAGGGGGCCGGGCCGCTCTGCCGTTCCGTCAGCCGTCCCGGTGGCGCGGCTTCACGCGCCGGGGCGTCAGTGGAAGAAGTGCCGGGTACCGGTGAGGTACATGGTCACGCCCGCCTCGGCGGCCGCCGCGACGACCTCCTCGTCCCGGATCGAACCGCCCGGCTGGACGATCGCCCGGACACCGGCGGCGATCAGGATCGCCGGCCCGTCCGCGAACGGGAAGAACGCGTCGGAGGCCGCGTACGAGCCCTTGGCCCGCTCGCCGGCCCGCTCGACCGCGAGCTTGCAGGAGTCCACCCGGTTGACCTGGCCCATGCCCACGCCCACCGAGGCGCCGTCCTTGGCCAGCAGGATCGCGTTCGACTTGACGGCCCGGCAGGCCCGCCAGGCGAAGGCCAGCTCGGCCAGCTCGGCCTCGGAGAGCGCCTCGCCGGTGGCCAGCGTCCAGGTCGCCGGGTCGTCGCCCTCGGCGTGCACCCGGTCGGCGTCCTGGAGCAGCACGCCACCGGAGATCTGGCGCACCTCCTGGCGGACGGCCGGGGCCTCGGGGGCCAGCAGCACCCGCAGGTTCTTCTTGCGGGCCAGCACCTCGACGGCGCCGTCCTCGTAACCGGGGGCCACCACGACCTCGGTGAAGATCGGGGCGATCTGCTCGGCCAGCGCCACGGTGACCGGGCGGTTCACGGCGATCACACCGCCGTACGCCGAGGCCGGGTCGCACTCGTGCGCCTTGCGGTGCGCCTCGGCGACGTCGGCGCCGACCGCGATGCCGCACGGGTTGGCGTGCTTGATGATCGCGACGGCCGGCTCCGCGTGGTCGTGCGCGGCGCGGCGGGCGGCATCGGTGTCGACGTAGTTGTTGTACGACATCTCCTTGCCGTGCAACTGCTGCGCGCCGGCCAGGCCGCCGGTGCCGTCGGTGTAGAGCGCGGCGCCCTGGTGCGGGTTCTCGCCGTAGCGGAGCACGTTCTGGCGCTCGAAGGTGGAGCCGAGGAAGGCCGGGAACGCGTCCTCGGTCTCGGTGTAGCCGGAGGTCTCGAACCAGTCGGCCACCGCGACGTCGTAGGCCGCGGTGTGGGCGAAGGCCCGGGCGGCCAGCCGCTTGCGGGTCAGCAGGTCGAAGCCACCGGACTGCACGGCCGCGAGCACGTCGGCGTAGCGGGCCGGGTCGACCACGACAGCCACCGAGGGGTGGTTCTTGGCGGCGGCGCGGACCATGCTCGGGCCGCCGATGTCGATCTGCTCGACGCACTCGTCCGGGGTGGCGCCGGAGGCGACGGTCGCCTTGAACGGGTAGAGGTTCACCACGACCAGGTCGAAGGGCTCGACGCCCAGCTCGACCAGCTGCTCACGGTGCGACTCCAGCCGCAGGTCGGCCAGCACGCCGGCGTGCACGCGCGGGTGCAGCGTCTTCACGCGCCCGTCCAGGCACTCCGGAAAGCCCGTCAGCTCGGAGACCTCGGTCACCGGGACGCCCGCGGCGGCGATCCGGCCGGCGGTGGAACCGGTGGAGACGATGGCGACCCCGGCGGCGTGCAGGCCCTGGGCCAGCTCCTCCAGACCGGTCTTGTCGTACACGCTGATCAGGGCGCGGCGGATCGGACGGACGTCCTCGGAGACAACGGGCGTGGTGGGAGCGGCGCTCATGCCGGAATCCATACCTTTCGGTCCTCGATGCGGTGACCCTCGCGGGCCAGCCGGCCCACGACGTCGACGAGCAGCTTGCGCTCGACAGTCTTGATGCGCTCGTGCAGCGCGTCGCCGCCATCGGCGTGGTCGGCGTCGAGAACCTCCACGACGCCCTGCGCGATGATCGGCCCGGTGTCGACGCCGGCGTCGACGAAGTGGACGGTGCAGCCGGTGACCTTCACCCCGTACGCCAGCGCGTCGGTGACGCCGTGGGCGCCGGGGAAGGCGGGCAGCAGCGCGGGGTGGGTGTTGACGATCCGCCCGGCGAAGGCCGCGATGAACTCGGGGCCGAGGATCTTCATGAAGCCGGCCGTGACGACCAGGTCCGGCTCGTACGCCCGCACCGAGTCGGCCAGCGCGCGGTCCCAGCCGGCCCGGTCCGCGAAGTCCTTCACCCGCTGCACGAAGACCGGCAGACCGGCACGCCCGGCACGCTCCAGCCCGGCGATGCCGTCGCGGTCCGCACCCACGGCGAGGATCTCGGCGCCGAACTGCGGGTCGGCGGCGGCGTCGATCAGGGCCTGCAGATTGGTGCCGGAGCCCGAGACCAGCACCACCAGACGGGCCGGTCCGGGCGTGCGGGGCGGGAAGAGCTGAGCGGGGGCGGCGGCCACTGCGCGATTCTCCGTAGGTCGGTCGCCGTCCGCTGGTACGTCCACCGGCGGTGGGGCCACTACGAACGGCAGGTCGAGCGAGGGGGAACTCCGAGAAAACCCGCCGCGACGCGGGAGCCCGGGGAACCCGTGCGAGCTGCTGACCGTCACCACGATAACGGCTGGTCGGACGGCCTCCGAAACGCCCACTCGGGCTACGCGCGTAGCTGAGACCGGGATCTCGCCGGGCAGCCCGCCCGGCCCGGTCGGCCTCCGACGGCAGGCCGCCGAAGCCTCCCGCGCACGCCTGCGGGATCATAGGGTGGCGCGGGCATCCGCCCACCGACCGAGAAGGAATGGCCGAACCATGAGCAGCGGAGACGACACCGGCGAGCGCAACCCCTTCGCGCCGCCGCCGGCGGATGCCCCTGACCAGCCGTGGCGGCCGCGAGCTCCCCGCCCGAACGGGGGCGCCGACCGGCCCGACGGTCAGGACGGCGAGCCGGACGAGCGCCCGCTCGTCCCGCCGCCGCACCCGTGGAGCCCCGGCTACCAGGGCGGCGGCCGGAACCCCCGCCCGTCGGCACCCCAGCCGCCCAAGCTCGACCCGAACGACCCGGCCCAGCGCCGGGCCCGCAACGCCGCCCTGGCCGGCATGATCTCGCTGGTCTGCGCCTTCGCGTCGCTGCACTACGTCGCGCTGTTCGTCGGCGCGCTCGCCGTCTTCTGGGGCGTCTCCGCCATGCGGGCCCCCAAGCAGAGCTCCGGCGCGGGTACGGCGGGCGGGGGATCGGCCGGTCAGGCGCCGTCGGAGCCCTCCACGCCCAACCCCCTGACCCCGGCCGCCCTGGCCGGCATCCTCACCGGGGCGATGACGGTGGTCTTCGTCTCCTCGGTGCTCGGTCTCGCGGTCTACTACAACGACTACGTCACCTGCGTCCAGGACTCGCTGACCTCCAGCGCGGTCGACGGCTGCGACAAGCTCGCACCGCAGTGGTACGTGGACATCACCAAGACGAGCGAGTAGGCGACACCCGGCCGGCGGTCCGAGGGCGGACCGCCGTCCGCGGTCGGTGTCCGGCGGCAGGGGGTCGATGCCGGGACGCCGGCACGGGCCCGTTCCGGCCGGTCCCTGCCGCGACTCACTCCGTGCGGCCCGCCCGGCCGGACAACCGGACCACCGCGGCGTACGACCGGGCGCGCAGCAGCAGCACGCCCCGGCGCGCGGTGAGGACGAGCGCGCCGGTCCCGGTCCGCCCGGCGGACGCCCGCAGGGCGCGGCCCCGGGTCACCAACGCGATCGGACCCGCCACCACCGCCACCCAGACCGTCGCTGCCAACCCCGTCGACCACGGCGCCGGGCCGAGCCAGGCCATCCGCCCGCCCGCCAGCGCCCCGCCGGAGAGCCAGCCGAGCAGCGCCGCCCCGCCGCCGGTCAGCAGTGCGACCGCCAGCACCGCCGTCACCGTGGCGGACGCGTGCCACGGCGACCTCGGACCCGGCCCGGTCTCCTCGCCCCGCCTCCGCTCCGGCGCCCCCGCTGCCGCCTCGGCCTCCGCCGGGCCCTCCGGGCGTCCGCCGGCCGCCGCCACCCGGCCCAGCAGAAGCCCCGGCACCACCCCCGCCGCCACGGGCAGCAGGCAGACCAGCAGCCGCCAACCGCCCGCCCCCGGGTCCGGCAGCAGCGCGAGCAGCGGGAACTCCGGCACCGGCCCGAGGACCGTCCGCGTCGGCGCGGCCACCGCTCCCGTGCCCACCGCGAACCCCGGCCCGAGCGCGTACGCCGCACCCCACAGCACCGCGTTCGGCAGCAGCACCACGCCGAGCAGCACCGTCCCCGCGACCGCCGCCGGGCCACCCGCCAGTGCCGCCGCCGGACGATCGCCGCCGTCCACCGCTGCCAGCAGAGCCGCCCCGGCCAGCACCGCCGAGCCCGCCGCCAGCAGCCCCGCCCCGGCCGCCAGCACCGCCACCCGGACCGTCTCCGCTCCCCCCACCGGACGAATCACCGTCGGCGGCCGGACCGGCCCCGGCAACCGGGCCAGCACGCGCTCCCACCCACCCGACGGCAGCCGCACCGGCTCCCCGCGACGGGCACCCGCCGCCGTCGCCGCCCCGGCCAGTGCCGCGACGACCAGCAGATCCGGCAGCACCCGCGCGCGGAACTCCCCCGCACCCGCGCACTGCGCCACCACCCCGACCGCCACCGCGCAGTAACCGGCCCAGACCGCGAACGCGCCGCCCCGCCGGCTCCGCCCCGCCCCGCCGGCTCCCGTCCGCCTCCCCGCCCGCGCACCCGCGCGGTACAGCTGGACCGTCGTCAGCAGTCCGAGCAGCAGCGGGGTCACCGTCAGCGGCGCCTCGGACGCCCCGCGCAGCACCGGCGCCCCGTGTCCGAGCAGCCAGAGCGCCCCCGCCAGTCGCAACGCCCCGGTCGCACCGTCGTCCGCGTACGGGGTCACCACCCAGAGCCCGAGCACCGGGACGGCGACGGCGGCCAGCCCGATCAGGGCGGTCCGGACCCCCGCCAGCAGGGCGGACAACACCGGTCTGGCGCCCAGTTCGCCCGGCACTTCGAGAATCGGACGGCCCATCAGCTGCGTCATGCGGCTCATCGTGCCAAGGCGACTCGCCATGCTCCGTGAAGAGGCAAACCGCCGGGGTGTCCCAGATTATTGGCTTATGCGCATTTTCAGACCCTGCCCTCACGCCGCCGCCACCGACCCGGCCCGGAGCGTCTGATGACCAAGCCCCCGACCGCCGAGCGCCCCACCGGCCAGCCGACCCCCCCACCCGCACCGCAGAACGCCGGCGCGAAAGGCCGCCCCGGCAAGGCCAAGGCCGGACGCGGCCGGTCCGGGACCGCCAAGGCCCCGCCGAAGGAGACGCCCCCGGGAACCGCGCCGCAGGAGGAGGCCGCACGGCTGCTCGGCCGGTTGACGGCCCGTGAGGCCGAGGCCTTCGCCCACCTCGCGGCCGGCCGGGACCTCGCCGAGACCGCTACCGCACTCGGAGTCACCCCGACCACCGCCCGCAGCTACCAGCACCGGGCCCTGCGCAAGCTCGGCACCCGCACCCAGGCCGAGATCGTCGCCTTCGCCGCCCTGCTGGGCCCCGTAGGGCCCGAAAGGTCGACGTCGGCATCGGCATCGGCATCGGCAGCAGAGACGCCGACGGCCGCGTCGAAGGCTGTCCCGGCGGCCGACCCCGACCCGGCGCCGGACCCGGCCGGCGGCGCCGCCCCGGGAGGTGTCCGCACCGGCGACCCGGCTGCCGACGGTCGCCCGGCCCCCGACACACCCGCCCCGGCGCCCCGGGCCGACCGGACGTCAGCCGGTACGGCCGCCCCGGGGGCCGGGAGTGACACACCCGGCGGCCGGGCCGTCCCGGCGGCGCCGACGAAGCGGTCGCCCGACACCGCACCCGGCGGCCGCCCGGCGGCCGGCACCGGCACCGGCAAAGACGACAAGGACGGCAAGGACGACGAGCCGACGGCCGCCCGGCAGGCCCCCGCGCGCGCCGGTACCCCTGCACCGGAGGCCGCACCGGGCAAGCGGCCCGATCGGCCCGCCGCCGACCCGTCGGCGGCCCCCGGCGCCCGGCCCGCCGCCCCCGCGCAGGCCGGGGAGGGTGGGCCGACCACCCCTGGCCGCCGCCCCGCCGAACTCCCGGCGGCGGGCATCCCCACCGCGTCCGCCGGCGAGGCCGGCCCGCCGACGGCCGCCGACGGGCAGCGTCCGGCAGCGGCGAGCACCGGCTCCGGCGCGGACGCTCCCACCGTCACCGGCCCGCACACCGACCCGACCGTCGACCAGGGCGTCGGCGCGGACACCGGCGCGGGCTCCTTCGAGGAGCTGTACGAGAGGACGCACACCCGGCTCGTGCAGCAGACGTTCCTGCTCACCACCTGCAAGCACCGGGCCGTGCACTGCGTCGGGCGCGCGTTCGGAGAGGCGCGGCGGCGGTGGACGGAGGTGGTCGCGGCGGGCGCGCCGGAACGGTGGGTGCGGACGCGGGCGTTCGAGCTGGCCCTCTCGCCGTGGCACCGGGGCGGGCCCCGGCGGGCGCACGCCTGGCGACTGCCGCACCGGCGGATCAAGGTGCGCCCGGCCGACGAGTCCCAGGCGGTGCTCCCGGACCACGACCGCCTCACCGACCGCGACCGCGCGCTGCTGAAGGCGCTCCGGCGGCTCTCCCGCCCGCAGCGCCGGGCACTGGTGCTGCACGACGGCCTGGGCCTGCCGGCCGACGCGGTGGCGGTCGAGGTGGAGTCGACGGTGGCGGCGGCCGAGGGCCGGGTCTGGGCGGCCCGGACGTCGCTGGCGCACTGGGTGCCGGACCTGGTCGGGACGGACCCGGCGGCGGACGGGTTCGCCGACCGGCTGAGCGGGCTGCTGCACCGGGCGGCGGTGCGCGGGGCCCCGGAACCGCACCGCCCGCCGGTGCCGCTGCTGCGGGCCCGGCACGGGCTGGTGAACGCGGGCCGGACGGGGGCGGCGGCACTGCTCACGGTGGCGGTGGGCGGCGCGGTGGCGGCGACGCTCGCGGGCGGCGGGCCCGGGGAGCTGTTCCGGCCGGCCGATGCGCCGCCGCCGGTGCTCTGCGCGCCGGTCCCGACGCTCGCGACGGAGCCCGAGGCGCTGCTCCCGCTGCTCCCGGACGGGGCGCCCTCCGGGATCCGCAGCCTCTGGTGCTCGCCGACCCCGGGCCTGGAGCCGGTGGTGATGGATCCGCCGCCGCCCCGGCCCGACGATCCGTACCGGCCGCCGACGGCGGGGCGGGCGGCCGAGGCGCTGCCGCCGCCGGGCACGGTGGCCGTCGGTCCCCACCCGTGCCACGACTGGGCACTGCACCCGTGCGCGGCCGGTCGCTGAACCCCGGCCGCCGGGACCGGGCGACGGCCCCGGAAAGGCGAGCGCCCCCGCCCGGATCACCGGACGGGGGCGCTCGACCTGAGCAGGAGCGTCAGCCCTTGAACAGCTCACGCGCCAGGCGGGCGGTCTCGGACGGCGTCTTGCCGACCTTGACACCGGCGGCCTCAAGGGCCTCCTTCTTCGCCTGGGCGGTGCCCGAGGAGCCGGAGACGATGGCGCCGGCGTGGCCCATGGTCTTGCCCTCGGGGGCGGTGAAGCCCGCGACGTAGCCGACGACCGGCTTGGTGACGTGCTCGGCGATGTAGGCCGCGGCACGCTCCTCGGCGTCGCCGCCGATCTCACCGATCATGACGATGAGCTCGGTCTCCGGGTCCTCCTGGAACGCCTTGAGGGCGTCGATGTGGGTGGTGCCGATGACCGGGTCACCGCCGATGCCCACGGCCGAGGAGAAGCCGATGTCGCGCAGCTCGTACATGAGCTGGTAGGTCAGGGTGCCGGACTTCGAGACCAGACCGATCTTGCCGGCCTTGGTGATGTCGGCCGGGATGATGCCGGCGTTCGACTGTCCGGGGCTGATCAGACCGGGGCAGTTCGGGCCGATGATCCGGGTCACGTTGCCCTTCGAGCCGGCGTGGGCCCAGAAGGCTGCGGTGTCGTGCACCGGGACGCCCTCGGTGATGACGACGGCCAGGCCGATCTCGGCGTCGATGGCCTCGACGACGGCGTCCTTGGTGAACTTCGGCGGCACGAAGATGACGGTGACGTCGGCACCGGTCTTCTCGATGGCCTCGGCGACGGTGCCGAAGACGGGCACGTCGGTGCCGTCGACGTCGACCGTGGTGCCGGCCTTGCGCGGGTTGACACCGCCGACGATCTGGGTGCCGGAGGCGAGCATGCGGCGGGTGTGCTTCATGCCCTCGGAGCCGGTCATGCCCTGAACGATGACCTTGCTGTCCTTGGTAAGGAAGATAGCCATGGTGTGAAAGTCCCCTTCCTTACTTGTTGGCCAGCTCGGCGGCGCGGTCGGCCGCACCGTCCATGGTGTCCACGCGCTGGACCAGCGGGTGGTTGGCGTCGTCGAGGATCTTGCGACCCAGCTCCGCGTTGTTGCCGTCGAGGCGGACGACGAGCGGCTTGGTGACGGCCTCGCCCTTCGACGCGAGCAGCTCCAGGGCCTGCACGATGCCGTTGGCGACGGCGTCGCACGCGGTGATGCCACCGAAGACGTTGACGAAGACCGACTTGACGTCGGGGTCGCCCAGGATGATCTCCAGGCCGTTCGCCATCACCTCGGCGGAGGCACCGCCACCGATGTCGAGGAAGTTGGCGGGCTTGACGCCGCCGTGGTTCTCGCCCGCGTAGGCGACCACGTCGAGGGTGCTCATGACGAGACCCGCGCCGTTGCCGATGATGCCGACCTCGCCGTCGAGCTTGACGTAGTTGAGGCCCTTGGCCTTGGCGGCGGCCTCCAGCGGGTTGGCCGCGGCCTTGTCCTCGAGCGCCTCGTGCTCCGGCTGGCGGAACTCGGCGTTCTCGTCCAGGGAGACCTTGCCGTCGAGCGCGATGATCTTGCCGTCACCGGACTTGATCAGCGGGTTGACCTCGACGAGGAGGGCGTCCTCCTTGATGAAGACGACCCAGAGCTTCTGCAGGACATCGGCGACCTGGTCGGCGATCTCGGCCGGGAACTTCGCCGCGGCGACGATCTCGGCGGCCTTCTCCGGGGTCACACCCTCGTTGGCGTCGACCGGGATCTTCGCGAGCGCCTCCGGGTTCTGCTCCGCGACGACCTCGATCTCCACACCGCCCTCGACGCTGGCCATGGCCAGGAAGGTGCGGTTGGTGCGGTCGAGCAGGAAGGAGACGTAGTACTCCTCCTTGATGTCCGCGGTCTGGGCCAGCATCACCTTGTGAACGGTGTGGCCCTTGATGTCCATGCCGAGGATCGCCCCGGCCTTGGCGACGGCGTCCGCCGGGTCGGCGGCGAGCTTGACGCCACCGGCCTTGCCTCGGCCACCCACCTTCACCTGAGCCTTGACGACGGCGCGGCCGCCGAAGCGCTCCGCGATGGCGGCAGCGTCTGCGGCGGTCTCGATGACATCACCGTCAAGCACGGGCACGCCGTGCTTGGCGAAGATGTCCCTCGCCTGGTACTCGAACAGGTCCACGTGTTTGTCCTTGTTCGTGGTCGCGGATTGTGTCTCTACGAGCGTGCCACGGCAGGATCTTCGCTGCGGGTCGTCGGGGCGGTGCGGGTACGCAGAGGTACGGCCTTGCGGCCCACACAGCCACGGGCGCACACGTCAATCAACACGCGCGTCACGTCCGTCTGGCAGGTTATCGCCGTACGACGGGCGTGTTTCGCCCGGGACCGGCCCGTCTTTGGTGAGAACCATCACAGAAAGCCTACGGGCGCACGCCGGGCGCTCTGACCGGCGGGTCAGCCGAGCCGTGCCACTCCTTCCCTCGTCCGGGTGAACCCGGCTCCGCAGCGTTAACGCCCCCCCTGGTCCGGCCCCCGATCACGTCCCTCGTTCACGCGCCTCGTTCACGCCCCCTGGTCCGGGACCGGGACCGGGCGCTTCTCGATCGCCGCGGCCATGATCTCCGGGAAGACGTCGGGCGTGCAGGCGAAGGCCGGGGCTCCCAGCGCGGCCAGGGCGGCGGCGTGCGCGTGGTCGTAGGCGGGCGCGCCCTCGTCGGACAGCGACAGCAGCGCGATGAACTGGACCCCCGCCGCCTTCATCGCGGCGACCCGCTTGAGCATCTCGTCCCGGATGCCGCCCTCGTAGAGGTCGCTGATCAGCACCACGATCGTCTCCGACGGCCGGGTGATCCTGGACTGGCAGTAGGCGAGCGCGCGGTTGATGTCGGTGCCGCCGCCCAGCTGGGTGGCGAACAGCACGTCGACCGGATCGGCCAGCTGCTCGGTGAGGTCGACCACCGAGGTGTCGAAGACGACCAGGCGGGTGTCGAGGCTCTTCATCGAGGCGAGCACCGCGCCGAAGACCGCCGAGTGCACCACCGAAGGCGCCATGGAGCCGGACTGGTCGATGCAGAGGATGACGTCCTTCCTCACCGCGCGCTGCGCCCGGGCGTGGCCGACCAGCCGCTCGGGGACGACGGTGCCGTACTCGGGGAGGTAGTTCTTCAGGTTGGCCCGGACGGTGCGGTCCCAGTCGATGTCGCGGTGGCGCGGCCGGTTGACCCTGGCGCTGCGGTCCAGCGCGCCCCCGAGGGTGGCCCGGGTGCGGTCGGCGAGCCGGCGCTCCAGCCGGGCGACGACCTTGCCGACCACCGCGCGGGCGGTCTCGCGGGTGGTCTCGGGCAGCGCGTGCTTGAGCGAGAGCAGGGTGCCGACCAGATGGACGTCCGGCTCGACGGCCTCCAGCATCTCCGGCTCCAGCAGCAGTTGCTCCAGCCCGAGCCGGGTGATGGCGTCCTGCTGCATCAGCTGGACCACGGTGGCCGGGAAGTACTCCCGGATGTCGCCCAGCCAGCGGGCCACCTGGGGGGCCGAGCCGCCCAGGCCCGCGGCCCGTCGGCCGGTCCGGCCGACGGCGCGGCCCTCCTCCGGGGTGCCCCGGTAGAGCGCGGCGAGCGCGCCGTCGATCGCGGCGTCCCGGCCGCGCAGGGTCCGGCCGGTGCCGTCCGCCTCGCCGCCGAGGACCAGTCGCCAGCGGCGGAGCCGCTCGTCGGCGTCGAGGGGGGTGGCACCGGGGGTGGTGCCTGCGGTGGTGGCTGCCATCGGGTGCTCCTTCGCGGTCGAACGCGGATCAGGTGTCGCGGGCCCCGGCCTGCCGGGGGATCCTCGGCCGGTGGCCGGGGCGGTCCGGGGCCGGAGCCAGGCCGAGCAGCAGGGCGACCGCGGGCAGGGCCGCCTGCGCCCGGGCCGGGTCCAGCTCGACCGTGCCGTCGGCCGGTCCGGCCGGTTCGGCGTCGAGCGGTCCGGCCGCCACCCGGCTGCCCACGGTGGTGCGGACGCCCGTCTCCAGGGTGGCGAAGGTCCGGCGGAGCAGGGGCAGCACGTCGGTGAAGGTGTCCACCGACACGCCGGCCAGCCAGGCGTCGAGCAGGCCCAGCAGGCGCGGGTCGTGGAGCAGCAGGGCGCCGCCGCCGGTGAGGAAGCCCTCGATCCAACCGGCCGCGTCCGCCGGGCTGCCGGCGGCGGAGAGGACCAGGCCGAGCCGCCGGCCTGCCTCCTCCGGGTCGAGCCGGCCGTCGTCCAGCAGCAGCCGGACGGCCCGCCCCCGGAGCAGGCCGGGGACACCGGTGGCCGGTCCGCCCGCCGGCTCGCGCCGGGCGAGCGCGCGCAGCGTGTCGGCCCACCGGTCGGCGAGGCCGCCGGCCTCGTCCAGCAGGCCGATCGCGCCGTGCACCTCGTCGAGGTGGCCGCGCATCAGTGCCGCGCCCGCCGCCTCCAGGCCGGTGGAGGCGGGCGGCAGACCGATGCAGATCCGGTCGGCGAGCCCGCCGGCCACCTCGTCGAGCGCACCGTGGTCGGTGCCCCGGACGTCTCCGTAGCGCAGCGCGCGGACCAGGGCGGGCAGCGCGCGGGCGAGGTGGACGACGTCGGTGTCGAGGGCTGCGCAGTCGGCGAGCACCCGCATCACCTCGGGCAGCGCGTCAGCCAGCCCGGCCACCAGGCAGGACTCCACCAGGGAGGTGAGTTCGGCGAGTTCGACGGCGGCGCGGGCGGTGCCGACCGCCTTGCCGGCGGCGGCCCGTTCGACGGTGGTGCCCCACTGGGCGGCCTCGGCGATCCGGACGGCGAACTCGGGCTGCCAGCAGAGTCGCCAGCTCTCCCGGAACGTCCCGGTGGAGGCCACCGCGGACCGCGCCGGTACGCCCCAGTCGACGCCGAGCAGGCGGAGCCGGTGCAGCAGCCGGGAGCGGGCCGCGTCGTTCTCCTTGCGCAGGTCGAGGTCCAGCTCGCGCGGCTCGGCCTCGGGCTTGAGCCGCAACGTGCGCTGCCAGCGGGTGAGGTCGCGCTGGAGCGGGACGGCCGGCGCGCCGTCGGGCACCTCGCCGAGCGCGTCGCCGATCACCAGCCGGTCCCGGACCAGGGCCAGGGCGACGTCCGAGCCGTCGCACATCACCGACCGGACGGCGTCCAGCGCCTCGGTGAGCCCGGCGAGCGGGCGGCCGCGCATGACGGCGAGCGCGCGGGCCAGCCGGACGGCCTCGATGACGTGGGCGGAGGAGACCGGGTGGTCCTCGGCGCGGAGCAGACCGGCGGCCCGGGTGAGCCACTCGGGCAGCGGGTCGCCCTCGGCCCGGAAGAGGTGGTGGTACCAGCCCGGGGAGACGATCCCGGCGCCGTAGCCGCTGAGCTGGGAGAGCCGGCGGTACGTCCAGGGCACCCAGGTGATCTCGGTCCGGACCTTCCTCGGCAGTCCGGCGAGCACCGCCCGGTCGTGCGCCACGGTGGGCATGACGGCCAGTGCGGGGACGTGGAAGGCCCCGCAGACCACGGCGATCCGCCGGTGGCCGGCCCGGCGGGCGGCGCGGATCTGCTGGCGCATGTGCGCCTCGCGCTGTTCGTCGTGCCGGGTGACGCCGCCGCCGTCCTCGCGCAGCGCCGTCATCGCCTCGGCGACGGCCTCGAAGGGCGCGAGGGCGTCGGCGCCGGGCAGCCGGTGCTCGACGACGTCCTCCCACCAGCGCTCCGGGTCGTCGTGGCCGGCCGCCTCGGCCAGCCTGGCGATCGGGTCGCGCCGGAGACCGGGGTCCGCCTCCGCGACGCCCCCGTCCGCGTCTCCGTCCGCGCCGCCCTCGGGGGGCTCCGGGGGCTCCGAGGGCTCGGAGTCGGCGAAGCCGTAGGCGGCCGGCAGGTCGATGAAGCGCACCGGGACGCCGAGTTCGGCCGCGTACCGGATCGCCACCCACTCCGGCGAGAACGCGGCGTACGGCCAGAACGCCGCCCGGGCCGGGTCGTCCGCCGCGTGGGCCAGCAGGGCGACCGGCGGCACCATCTCCTTGTCGGCGGCCAGTCCGAGGATCGGATCGGCCTCCGGCGGGCCCTCGACCAGCACCGCGTCCGGCCGCAGCAGTTCCAGCGCGGCGGCCACCGCGCGGGCCGAGCCCGGCCCGTGGTGCCGTACGCCGAGCAGCGTCACCTCTGCGCTCATCGCGCCCTCCCTCCCGATGGGTTCCGGTCGTACTGGTCAGCGGGCGTTCTCGCGGGCGGCGCGGTAGAAGTCCTTCCAGCCGTCCCGCTCGCGGACCACGCCCTCGACGTACTCGCGCCAGACCACCTGGTCGGCGACGGGGTCGCGGACCACGGCACCGATCACGCCGGCGGCGACGTCGCCGGCCCGGAGCACGCCGTCGCCGAAGTGGGCGGCGAGTGCCAGGCCGTTGGTGACCACCGAGATCGCCTCGGCCGTGGAGAGGGTGCCGCTGGGCGTCTTCACCTTGGTCCGGCCGTCGGCGGTGATCCCGGCCCGCAGCTCCCGGAACACGGTCACCACGCGCCTGATCTCCTCGGCACCGCCCGGCAGTTCGGGCAGCTGCAGGGAGCGGCCGAGCTGCTCGACCCGGCGGGTGACGATGTCGACCTCTTCCTCCAGCGACCCCGGCAGCGGCAGCACCACGGTGTTGAAGCGGCGGCGCAGGGCGCTCGACAGCTCGTTCACGCCCCGGTCCCGGTCGTTGGCGGTGGCGATCAGGTTGAAGCCCCGGACGGCCTGCGTCTCCGAGCCCAGCTCCGGGATCGGCAGCGTCTTCTCCGACAGGATGGTGATCAGACTGTCCTGGACGTCCGCCGGAATGCGGGTCAGTTCCTCGACCCGGGCGATCTTCCCGTCCGCCATCGCCCGCATCAGCGGCGAGGGCACGAGCGCCTCCCGGCTGGGCCCGTTGGTGAGCAGCTGCGCGTAGTTCCAGCCGTACCGGACGGCCTCCTCCGGGGTACCGGCGGTGCCCTGGACCAGCAGGGTGGAGTCACCGCTGATCGCCGCGGCGAGGTGCTCGGACACCCAGGTCTTGGCGGTGCCGGGCACACCGAGCAGCAGCAGCGCCCGGTCGGTCGCCAGCGTCGTGACGGCGACCTCGACCACCCGGCGCGGGCCGATGTACTTGGGCGTGATCACGGTGCCGTCCGGGAGTTCGCCGCCCAACAGGTAGGTGGCGACCGCCCACGGCGACAGGCTCCAGCGCTCCGGACGCGGACGGTCGTCCTGCCCGGCCAGCGCGGCCAGCTCGGCGGCGAAGGCGTCCTCGGCGTGCTGCCGCAGGACGTCGGTCGTGACGTCGGTCATCGGGACTCCTTCGGGTCGGCCGCCGGGCACACGGGTGGCGGGGCGGCGAGTCGTCGGGGGGAGCCAGGTCGGCGTCCCGGCCTGTGGGAACCACCCTGCACCGGACCACTGACAATCCTGACCGGACCTCAGTTCGGGCCGCCCGACTGTCAGTCCCCCCGCCTACCGTCGTCGGCATGGAGGATCGCTGGAGCACCGAACACGTCCTGTCCCTGGCGCCCGACGCCACCTCGAAGAAGGCTGCGGGCAAGCTCTCGGCGCCCGCACCCTGGTCGGCCACGGGCACCGACGGTGACGCGGTCTGGGGCGAGTGCCGGGGCAGCGGCAGCACGCCGTACCGGACGGTCGTCGAACTCGCCACACCCGCCTACCGGTGCAGCTGCCCGAGCCGGAAGTTCCCGTGCAAGCACGCGCTCGGTCTCCTCCTGCTCTGGAGCTCCGCCCCCGACGCCGTGCCAGCCGCCGCCGAACCCGCCGACTGGGCCGCCGAGTGGCTGAAGGACCGCCAGGACCGCGCCGAGCGGCCCGCCGTGAAGGCCGAGAGCCCCGCCGACCCGGCCGCCGCCCGCCGACGCGCCGAGAAGCGCTCCGCCCGCGTCGCGGCAGGCGCCGCCGACCTGCGGCTGCGGCTGGCCGACCGGGTCCGGCACGGCCTGGCCGACCAGTCCGCCGCCGGCCCCTGGGAGGAGGTCGCCGCGCGCATGGTGGACGCCCAGGCACCCGGTCTGGCCACCCGTGTCCGCGAGCTCGACTCCGCCCCGCCCCACGGCCTCCTGGAGGAATACGCCATGCTCCACCTGCTCGCCACCGCCGCCACCCGGGTCGACGAACTGCCCGCGCCGCTCGCCGCCACCGTCCGCGCCAGGCTCGGCTACACCACGGACGCCGCCGACCTGCTGGCCGGCCCCACCGTCCGCGACCGCTGGCTGGTCCTCGGCAGCCGGACGTCCCCGATGGAGGGGGGCTCCGACGACCGGCTCACCACCCGGCGGCTCTGGCTGCGCGGCGCCAAGACCGGCCGGCCCGCCCTGCTGCTCGCCTTCGGCCGCCCCGGTCAGGCCCCCGACCTCGCCCTGCCCACCGGCCGGCTGGTCGAGGCCGAGCTGGCCTTCCACCCCGGCGCCCGCCCGCTGCGGGCCGCCCTCGGCACCCGGTACGGCGCCCCCGAGGCCGCCCCCGACGGCCCGCCGACCGGTCTGACCGTCGCCGAGGCCGTCGCCGGCTACGGCACCGCCGTCGCCGACGACCCCTGGCTGGACGCCTGGCCGACCACCCTCACCGAGGTCGTCCCCGTCCTCTCCCCCGAAGGCTGGCACCTCACCGACGGACGGCACACCCTCCCGGTCCACCGCGCCGCCACCCCGGAGGCCGCCCTCTGGCGTCTCGCCGCCGTCTCCACCGGCCGCCCGCTCACCGTCTTCGGCGAGTACGGCCACCGCGGCTTCGCCCCCGTCACCGCCTGGGGCCCGGACGGCCGCCCGATCGGCCTCACCACCGCCTGATGTCGACCGACCGCCTCACCGGAGGAGCCCCCGTGCCCGACCCCTGGGAGTCCCTGCACACCGCCGCCCTGCTCGGCACCGACCGGCGCCCGCTCCCCGCGCCGGACCAGTCCGCCCCGTACGCCCACGAGGTCGACCGCACCGACCCGGCCGCCGCGCTGCTCGAACTCGCCGCGCTGGAGACGGTCCGCCGCCGCGCCGGTGCGCTCCCCACCCCCGCCGCCGGGCCGCCCGCAGCACCCGCCCCCGAGGACGGCCGCCCCGAACTGCCGGCCCCGGCCGCCCGCCGCCTCGCCCTGCTGCTCTCCAGCCGCAGCACCGGCGGCGGCGTCCTCGCCAACCTCGGCGAGCTGCTCCCGCAGTGGCTGGCCACCGCCCGCGCCCGCGGCTTCCGCCCGCCCGCCGCCACCGTCCCCGCCCTGCTGGACGCCGCCCGGGCCCGCAGCGAGCTGCGCCCCGACGTGGTCGCGCTGGCCGGCCCGCTCGGCCGCTGGCTCGCCGGCCTCAATCCGGACTGGCGGTTCGTCCTGCGCACCGCCGCCGGGGCGCCGGAGAGCCCCGGCCCGGCCACCGGGGACGACCACCTCTGGCACGAGGGACTGTTCGCCGAGCGCGTCACCCATCTGACCCTGCTCCGCCGCCGGGAGCCGGCCGCCGGCCTCGCCCTGCTGCGGAGCACCTGGCCCACCGAGCGCGCCGAGGACCGGCTGCTGTTCCTGGACGCCCTCCAGGAGGGCCTCTCGCCCGCCGACGAACCCTTCCTGGAGGCGGCGCTCGGCGACCGCAGCAAGAACGTCCGGGCCACCGCCGCCGAGCTGCTCTCCACGCTCCCCGGCTCCGCGCTCGCCGCCCGGATGGCCGAGCGCGCCCGCGCCGCCGTCCACCTCTCCGAGCACGGCACCCACCTGCTGGTCACCCCGCCCGCCGAGTGCGACGCGGCCATGCAGCGCGACGGCATACCGCCCCAGTCGCCCACCGGGCGCGGCGAACGGGCCTGGTGGTTCGGCGAGGTGATCGCCGCCGCGCCGCTCGCCGTCTGGCCGGGGCACACCGGCCTGGCGCCCGCCCGGCTGCTCACCCTGCGGGTCGGCGACTCCATCGACGAGACCAGCAGCACCTGGGCCGACGACCTGCGCGAAGCCTGGGCCCGGGCCGCCGTCCGCCAGCAGGACGCCGACTGGGCGCGCGCGCTGCTCGGCCCCGCGCCCTCCCCCTTGCCCGGTCCCGGCCGGACCGCACGGAGCGCCCGCACCACCGGCGCCCCCGCCAAGCTGCTCGCCGTGCTCCCGCCCGCCGAACGGGCCGCCTGGACGGCCGCCTTCATCGAGGCGCACGGCCTGGGCGAGGCCTTCCAACTGCTCGGTGCCTGCGCGACCCCGTGGACGCCGCCGCTCTCCACCGCCGTGGTGGCCGCACTGGCCCGGGCCGCCGCGTCCGGCGCCTACCCGTGGAGCCACAGCGGGGTGCTCGGCATGACCGAGCGCGCGCTCTCCCCCCGGACCGCCGACGCCGTCGAGGCACTGGCCACCGACGCCGCGCCCGGCACCGCCTGGGGCGAGACCTTCGCCCGGTTGGCCGGCACCCTGCGCTTCCGCGAGGCGATGCTCGCCGAGCTGGCCGTGCCCGTGGACGCCGCCTGACGGGCGGGAGCCGCCCCGGTCCGGCGGCGTGGCTCCCGGCGGACGCACCCGGCGCGGACGCCGAAGGGCCGCCACGGGCAGAGGCGCGGCGGCTTCCAGCGCCCGTGGCGGCCCTTCGAGGATCGGCGCCCGTCCGGGAGCCGGCCGGGAGGCGGGAGCCGGCTAGCCGGCGGCCCGGAGGTTGGCCGTGACCCAGGCGACGACGTCAGTGGTCGGCGTGCCCGGGGTGAAGATGTCGGCGACGCCCATCGCCTTGAGCTCGACGATGTCCTCGTCCGGGATGATCCCGCCGCAGAAGACCTTGATGTCCTCCGCGTCGCGCTCCTTCAGCAGCTCCAGCACCCGCGCGCAGAGCGTCATGTGCGCCCCGGAGAGGATCGAGAGCCCGATGCCGTCCGCGTCCTCCTGGATCGCGGTGTCGACCACCTGCTCCGGTGTCTGGTGCAGCCCGGTGTAGATGACCTCCATACCGGCGTCGCGCAGGGCGCGCGCGATGACCTTGGCGCCGCGGTCGTGGCCGTCCAGCCCCGGCTTGGCGACCACCACGCGGATCGGTCCTGACACACCCATCACTGCCTCCTGGACCTCGTCGTCCACCACCCCACCGGACCTTGTGGGCACGGGCGAGGTTAACGCGCAATAACCAATCTGAGGGGAGGTTAGCGTCACGCGCCCCGGTTGGCCCGACCGCCCCTCAAGAGGAGGGGAAAATCACAGGCTGCCGGGGCCCGACCGCTTCCGGTCCCACTCTCTGATGTACCCCACAACCGCACACCCGCAGCCTCTTGACATCCGGACTTTTGTCCGGATGTCGGACTTCCGGCTACAGTCTCGGCTGTTTTCCCCTCGCCCGACGACGCGCCCGAGGCCCACCGAGGAGACAGCCCGCGATGGTTCCCGAAGCAGCCGCCCGCCCCACCCGTGCGGAACTGCGCGTGGCGGCCCGCGAGCAGTCGCGCGCCCAGCGCCGCGACGCCGCCAAGGCCGCCACCCGGACCGCACTGCTCCGGGTCGCGCTGCCCTCGGTGGCCGCGCTCGGTGTGGCCGCGGCTGCCGCGATCTCCGTCCAGGGCGAGGCCGACCAGCAGCGTGCCCAGGCAGCCGGCCGGCCGTCGGAGGAGGCCGCCGCCGGCTCCTCGGGCCCGGCGTCGCAGGAGTCGGCCGCACAGGCCGCACAGGCCGCACAGCAGGCCCTCGCCGCCGGGGACGCCGCCCAGGCCTCCCGCGGCGACGCCCGGCAGCCGCTCTCCGGCGCCCAGGGCACCCCCGACACCGCCGCGCAGGCGGTCGCCGCCGAGGCCCCGAAGCCGCCGGAGCGTCCCAAGGTCTCCCTTCCGGTGACCCAGGCCGGCCTCGGCGAGGTGTTCGGCGCGGCCGGCACCCACTGGGCCAAGCGCCACACCGGCATCGACTTCCCGGTGGACGGCGGCAGCCAGGTCCTGGCCGTCACCGACGGCACCATCCGCACGCTGTGGAACCCGTCGTACGGCTACATGTCGATACTCAAGATGGCCGACGGCACCGAGGCCTGGTACTGCCACCTCCGCTCGTACAAGATCCGCAAGGGCACCGTGAAGGCGGGCGACGTCATCGCCTTCGTCGGCAACAGCGGCAACAGCACCGGCCCGCACCTGCACTTCGAGATCCGCCCGGCCGGCGGCGGCGCGCCCGTCGACCCGCTGCCCTGGTTCCTCGCCCAGGGCGTCGACCCGCGCTGAGCCCGGCACCGGCCGGGCCGGGCCCGCGCCCGGCCCGCGCCGACCACCGATCGGCGCGGGCCGTACGAGCCCCGAGCGGGCCCCGGACGGGCAGACCTAGAGCTTCTCCACCGGCGCGTACCGCAGCAGCAGCTGCTTGCGCCCCTCCGTACCGAAGTCCACGGTCGCCTGCGCCTTGTCGCCGACCCCCGTGGTGGCCACCACCGTGCCCAGCCCGAACGTGTCGTGGGTGACCCGGTCGCCGACCGCCAGCCCCACCACCTCACGCTCGACCGCCCCGCCGGTGCGCCGCGCCGACTGCCCCCAGCCCGCCTTCGGCGAGGCCGTCGCCGACCCGCGCGACGATCCGCCGCGCGAGGAGCCGCCCGACGCGGAGCCGCCCCAGGACGACCCCGAGGAGTACCCGCGCGAGGCCGGCGCCGACGCCGCCCCCCGGCGCTTCCACTCCACCAGGGGCTCCGGGATCTCCTCCAGGAACCGCGACGCCGGGTTGTACGCGGGCTGCCCCCAGGCGCTGCGCAGCACCGACCTGGTCAGGTAGAGCCGCTGCCGCGCCCTGGTCAGCCCGACGTACGCGAGGCGCCGCTCCTCCTCCAGCTCCTTGACCTGGTTGAGCGCCCGCATGTGCGGGAAGATGCCGTCCTCCATGCCGGTCAGGAAGACCACCGGGAACTCCAGGCCCTTGGCGGTGTGCAGGGTCATCATCGTGATGACGCCCCGCCCCTCGTCGTCCTCGTCCGGGATCTGGTCGGAGTCGGCGACCAGCGCGACCCGCTCCAGGAAGTCGGGCAGCGAGCCGACCGGCGGCGTACCGTCCTCCCCGGCGTCCGGCCGCTCGCCCGGGTCCTGCTCGTACTCCAGGGCGACGGACGCCAGCTCCTGGAGGTTCTCCACCCGGGTCTCGTCCTGCGGGTCGGTCGAGGACTGCAGCTCGGCCAGGTAGCCGGTCTCCTCCAGCACCGCCTCCAGGACGGCCGCCGGGCCGGCGCCGGACTCGACGACCTGCCGGAGTCCGGCCAGCAGGGCGTTGAACTTCTTGACCGCGTTCGCCGAGCGGGCCGCCAGCCCGTAGGCCTCGTCGACCCGGAGCAGCGCCTGGGCGAACGAGATCCGCTCGCGCGCGGCCAGCGCGTCGATCATCGCCTCGGCGCGGTCGCCGATCCCGCGCTTGGGCACGTTGAGGATCCGGCGCAGCGGCACGGTGTCCTCGGGGTTGGACAGCACCCGCAGGTAGGCCAGGACGTCCTTGACCTCCTTGCGCTCGTAGAAGCGCACCCCGCCGACCACCTTGTACGGCAGGCCGACGCGGATGAACACCTCCTCGAAGACGCGGGACTGCGCGTTGGTCCGGTAGAAGATCGCGACGTCGCCGGGCTTGGCGTCGCCGGCGTCGGTGAGCCGGTCGATCTCGTCGGCGATGAACTGGGCCTCGCCGTGCTCGTCGTCCGCGACGTAGCCGACGACCTTCTCGCCGTGCTCGCCGGCCGTCCAGAGCTTCTTCTCGCGCCGGCTGGTGTTCCGCTCGATGACGGCGTTGGCGGCGCTCAGGATGGTCTGGGTGGAGCGGTAGTTCTGCTCCAGCAGGATCGTGGTGGCGTTCGGGTAGTCCTCCTCGAACTGGAGGATGTTGCGGATCGTCGCGCCGCGGAAGGCGTAGATCGACTGGTCCGCGTCACCGACCACGCACAGCTCGGCGGGCTCCACCTCGGCGAGCCGTCCGGCCGCCGGGTTCACGAAGTCCCCGTCGACGGTGCGCTTCGGCGCGGCCGCGGCGGCGCCCCCGCTCAGCTCGCGGACCAGCATGTACTGGGCGTGGTTGGTGTCCTGGTACTCGTCGACCAGGATGTGCCGGAACCGCCGCCGGTAGTGCTCCGCGACGTCGGGGAAGGCCTGGAGCAGGTTCACCGTCGTCATGATGATGTCGTCGAAGTCGAGGGCGTTGGCCTCGCGCAGCCGCCGCTGGTAGAGGAAGTACGCCTCGGCGAGCTTCTTCTCCGTCGGGTTGGCGGCCTGGTCCGCGTAGGTCTCCTCGTCGATCAGCTCGTTCTTGAGGTTGCTGATCTTCGAGGTGAAGGACTTCGGCGGGAACTGCTTCGGGTCCAGGTCGAGGTCCCGGCAGACCAGGGCCATCAGCCGCTGGGAGTCCGCCGAGTCGTAGATCGAGAACGACGAGGTGAAGCCGAGCAACTTGGACTCCCGGCGCAGGATCCGCACGCAGGCGCTGTGGAAGGTGGAGACCCACATCGCCCGGGCCCGCGGGCCGACCAGCTGCTCGACGCGCTCGCGCATCTCGCCGGCCGCCTTGTTGGTGAAGGTGATCGCCAGGATCTCGCCCGGCTGCACCCCGCGCGCGCCCAGCAGGTGGGCGATCCGGTGGGTGAGCACCCGGGTCTTGCCGGAGCCGGCGCCGGCCACGATCAGCAGCGGCGAACCGGCGTGCACGACCGCCTCGCGCTGCGGGTCGTTCATCCCGTCCAGCAGCTTCACCGGGTCGATCACCGGCCGGGCGGCGCCGTTGCGGTACCAGGCGTCGCGATCGGCCTCGGCGTCGCTCCCCGGCTCGCTGAAGGCCGCGGTCCGGAACAGTCCGTCCGGGATCGCCTCCTCGTAGGCGTCGTACGGGGCGTCGTCCTCGTACGCCGGCGGCTCCTCGGCGGTGGGCGGCGCGGGCTGCTTCGACCCGGCGGCGGGGGCCTCGAAACCGGGGAGCGGAAGGTCGTCAAAGAGGCTATTCATGGCACTCCGAGTCTATGGCCACCCACCGACAGACCCGCCCGGTCGCTGTGGACCGGGCGGGCTGCGGGCGGGCGGTCAGACCAGTCGACGCGCCGTGGCCCACCGGGTCAGCTCGTGCCGGTTGCTCAGCTGGAGCTTGCGCAGCACCGCCGAGACGTGGCTCTCCACCGTCTTCACCGAGATGAACAGCTGCTTGGCGATCTCCTTGTACGCGTATCCGCGCGCGATCAGCCGCAGCACCTCCCGCTCGCGCTGGGTCAGCCGGTCCAGGTCCTCGTCCACCGGCGGGGTGTCGGTCGCGGCGAAGGCGTCCAGCACGAACCCGGCCAGCCGCGGCGAGAAGACCGCGTCGCCGTCGGCGATCCGGAAGATCGCGTTGACCAGGTCGGTCCCGGTGATGGTCTTGGTCACATAGCCGCGCGCACCGCCGCGGATCACGCCGATCACGTCCTCGGCCGCGTCCGAGACCGAGAGCGCCAGGAACTTCACGCCCCCCTGCTCGCCCATCAGCCCGGCCGAGCGGCGCAGCACCTCGACCCCGCCGCCGCCGGGCAGGTGGACGTCGAGCAGCACCACGTCGGGCCGCGTCTCGGCGACCACCCGGACCGCCGACTCCACGTCGTCCGCCTCGCCGACCACGTCGATGCCGGTCGTCTCGGTGCGCCCGATCTCCGCCCGGACCCCCGTCCGGAACATCCGGTGGTCGTCGACCAGCACGACCCTCGCGGTCCTCCCCGGTTCCCCGGCGGGGGGAATCCCCGCCGACGCTGCCTCAGTCATCCGACCTCTCCATCTCCAGCTCGACCTCGGTGCCGCCGTCCGGCGCGGGCCGCACCCGTGCGGTGCCGCCGTTGCGCTTCATCCGGCCGAGGATCGACTCGCGTACGCCCATCCGGTCCTCCGGCACCGTATCGGGATCGAAGCCGGGACCGTGGTCGCGGACGAACACCATCACCGTCCTCCCCTCGACCTCGGCGTAGACCTGGACCGGTCCCCCGCCACCGTACTTGGCCGCGTTGACGGTCGCCTCCCTCGCGGCCTGCATCTGTGCCGCGATCCGGTCGTCCATCGGGCAGTCGCCGACGATCACCAGCTCGACGGGGACGCCGTGGCGGTCCTCGACCTCGGCGACCACCGCGCGCAGGGACTCCGCCATGGTGTCCGGCGCCGCCTCGGCCGCCGCCTCCGGCCGGTAGAGCCAGAGCCGCAGTTCGCGTTCCTGGGCCCGCGCGAGCCGCAGCACCTCTTTGGGGTCCTCGGCCCGACGCTGGATCAGGGTCAGGGTGTGCAGCACCGAGTCGTGCACGTGCGCGGCGATCTCGGCCCGCTCCTGGGCGCGGATGCGGGCGGTCCGCTCGGCCCCGAGGTCCTGCCACATCCTCAGCGCGTACGGGCCGACCAGTACCAGCACACCGGCCAGCACCGCGAGCGAGGCCTCGACCACCGAACCGATCGTCGAGCCGCTGCCCTGGGTGGCCAGGAAGGCGATGGTGCCCGCCACCACCAGCAGCACGCCGGCGCCGACCCGGGTGTAGGCGCCGCGCCGCCGGTCCCCCTCCTCCAGCCCGAACCAGCGCTGCCAGCGCGAGTCGTCGGCCTGCCGCCAGACCAGCGCCACACCGACGCCGATCGCCAGCAGCGGCCAGGTGTAGGGCTTGGCGGTCTGCACGTTGAGCGCGTTGAGCAGGGCGATCACGCCGATCACCAGCATCACCAGCGCGGCGAGCTGGCCCAGCCCGCCCTGCCGCTGCGAGCCGGTCGCCGCACCGTCCTCCGCCGCAGAGGCCGCAGAGGCTGCGGGGGCCGCAGGGGCCGCGCCGCCCGCCACCCCGGCGGGCTCGCCCTGCAGGGCGTGCTGCAGCACCTCGCGCAGCCGGCCGATCCATCCTCCGCGCCGGCCGCCCTTGCTCAGCTCCGTCCCGGCCGTGCCGTCCCCCGCCCAGGAAGCGGCCGGCACGAACACGCCGTTCACGTACACCCAGTGCGTCCCGCCGCGCTGCGCCGGTTCGCCGATGCCGATCGGCACCACGAACCAGAACGCCGCGTACAGCAGCCCGCCGACCCCCTGCGCGAAGAAGAGCAGCACGAAGGCGACCCGCACCCAGCTGACGGGCAGTCCGAGGTGCACCGCCAGCCCGTGCGCGACCCCGCCGAGCATCCGCCCCTGCGGGCTGCGGTACAGCCGGCGGTACGGCCGCCGCCCGTCGCCGGGCACGGCCGGGTCGACGCCCCCCGTCGGCGGGGCGTCGGGGGTGAGGGGACGGGGATCGGAACCGGGTGCTGCCACGGCACCGATCGTTCCACGCGGGTCCGCCCGGACGCATCAGGGTGGACCCCTGACCCTTCTCAGGGACAAGTCAGGGTCCGGACAGGGCTCGCACCGGTTGGGCGCGGCTCCGGCACCCACCAGGATGGTGGCTATGACCGAAGACCCCCGTACCGAGGAGATCGAGGAGGCCGGGCCGAGCGCCCCGCCGGCCCCGGACCGTCCGCCGCTGAACCGGACCGAGCACCACCGCGTGGTGGCCGGCGTCTGCGGCGGTCTGGGCCGGCACCTGGACATCGACCCGGTGGTCTTCCGCGTCGTCACGGTCGTGCTCTGCCTCTCCGGCGGTCTCGGTCTCTTCCTGTACGGGCTCGCCTGGCTGATCGTCCCGACCGAGCCGGTCGCGGACGGCAAGGGCGGCAGCCGCTCCGGCCGCACAGAGCTCCAGCGGGTGCTCACGGGCCGGGTGGACGGCCAGTCGGTCGGCGCGGTGCTGCTGACCGTGATCGGCACCGGCGTCTTCTTCTCCTCGATGGGCGACGGCGACCAGCTCTTCCCGCTGCTGCTGCTCGCCGGGCTGGTCTTCCTGGCCGTCCGCTACGACCCGGAGCGCCGCCGCGGCGGCCGGATCCGCGGCCGCCGCCGCCGGCACGGCCTCGGCGGTCACGGGGGTCACGGCCACGGCGGTCCCGACGGCCACGGGTCGCACGGCGGACCGTACGACCGGTACTTCCCCGAGCCCGAGCCGGCCACCGGCGCGGACCACCGCCGGCCGCACGAGGCCGAGGACCAGGAGGCGCGCGAGCGGCACGCCCGGGACCGGGCCGCCGGGACCGTCCCGGCGGACACCCCTCCCACCGGTCCGACCGGCTACCTGTGGGACCCGCGCCACCCCGAGCGCAACCCGTACGGCGGAGCCGCCCCCGCCCCGCCGTACGGCGGGGCGACCCCGCCGCCCGGGACGCCCGCCCAGCCGTGGTGGCAGCGGACCGACCTCCCGCAGGGCGACCCGCTGCGCAAGGAGGGCGGCCCGGCCGTGCCGCCCCCGCCGGTGACGGTGCACCGGCGGGAACGATCCCCCCTCGGACTGATCGGCCTGCTGCTGGCGGTGGGTGCGGCCAGCGCCGTCTGGTCGGCCTCCGCCGACGGCGGAGCCGCCCTGCTGACCGGCACCGTGCTGGCCACCGCGCTGCTGGTGATCGGGCTGACCCTGCTGGTCGGCGCCAAGTTCGGCCGGGCCCGCAGGCTGGTGGTGCCGGGCCTGCTGCTCACCGTGGCGCTCACCGCCGTCGGCCACTCGTCGGTCTCGGTGCAGAACCTGCTCGGCGACCGCACCTGGGCGGTCGCCTCGGCGGACGAACTGGAGCAGAAGTACACCCTGGGACTCGGCTCGCTGCGGCTGGACCTGAGCGCCCTCGACCCGGCCGGCGGCACCCTGAGCACCACCGTGGAGCTCGGTGCCGGTGACCTGACCGTGGTGGTGCCGCCGAACGTCACGGTGACGATGCGGACCGAGGTGGGACTGGTCGACGTCAAGGTGCCGGGCGCCGAGACCAGCAGCGAACGCGGTTCCCGCAGCTACCTGCTGCACCCGGCGAACGGCCAGGCATCCAAGGGCACGCTCGACCTCACGCTGATGGTCGGGCTCGGCGACATCAAGGTGGTCCAGTCGTGAGGAAGCACCAGCTCGACCTGTTCTCCCTGATCGCAGGAGGGCTGTTCACCGTGATCGCGGTGCTCTACCTGGTGGCGGCGGTCAACGACGTCTCGGTCAACGGCCGCATCGTCATCCCGGTGACCTTCATCGTGCTGGGCCTCGGCGGCCTGGCCGGGGCGGTGGCGGCGGCGGTCCGCCGCTCCCGGCCGGACACCGAGGGAAAGTAGGCCATCCGGGCCCGCCCCCGGGCCCCGGGGGCCCCGGGGAGGGGGCTCAGCTCTCCAGCGGTCCGAGGTGGAGCTTCTCGCCCTCCTTGGTCACCCGGTACTTCGGCAGCGGCTTGGTGGCCGGGCCGTTGAGCACCGCACCGGTCGCCGCGTCGAACCGGGAGCCGTGGCAGGGGCAGTACAGCTGCCCGTTCTTCGGGGCGTCGACCGCGCAGCCGGAGTGCGTGCAGACCGAGGAGAGGGCGCAGTACTGGCCCGCCTTGGGCTGGACCACGAAGAGCGCGTCGCCGCTGGACGGGTCCTTGACCTGGGCCGAGCCGCCGACCGGAACGCTCGCGGCGTCCACCGTGACGGGCGGTGCGGCGGACGCGGGCGCGGCGGACTGCTTCGGCTTCCCCGCCGCCCCGTCCCGCCCGAAGGTGGCGGTCAGCGAGCCGGTGAGCAGCCCGGCGCCGCCCATGGCGACGGCCGCGATCCCGCCGTCCACCAGGGCCCGCCGCCGGACGTGGTCCTCGGACAGGCCGCGGGAGCGGTCCCGGGCGGCCCGCCGGGCGAGGTAACCGTCCACCGAGAGGTACGGGGTGCCGGCCAGCACCAGCGGGGTCCAGGCCATCAGGTAGACGAGGTCGTTGCCGAGGTAGTACGGCGAGACGTTCCAGCTGACGGTGAGCCAGAGACTCAGGCTGAGCGCGGCGCCGCCGGCCGCGGCGAGGCGGCCCCAGAGGCCGACCAGGGTGCCCAGGCCGACCGCCAGCTCACCGAAGGCGACCAGCAGGCCGAACAGGGTGGGGTGGTCCAGGGCCGGGCCGAGCAGGAAGGAGATCGGGCTGGAGCCCTTGGCGAGCGCCGTCTGCGAGACGAAGGAGGCCGGGTCGCCGGAACCGGCCAGGTAGTGGGTGTCGGAGAGCTTGTCGAGCGCCGCGTAGACGAAGGTGACGCCGAGGAAGATCCGCAGCGGCAGCAGCGCCAGCCGCGAGCCGGCCGCCTTCCACCCGGCCGTCCGGCCGGTTCCGCCGCCCAGGCGGGTACCGCCGGTGCCGCCGCTTCCCGGGCCGGTGCCTCCCGGGCCGCTGCCGGTGCCGTCCGGAGTCGAACCGGCCGTTCCCGCGCCGGCCGCCGCCTGACCGGCCGCCGCGGAGCTGCTGGCCTCCGTCATTCCCCACACCTTCCCTCGCCGGCCCGCCACCGCCTGACAGGTCCGGACGCATTCTGCCCGGTCGTGAGCGCTTTCGGTGGGAGGTCCCACCCGGTGGGCACCCGGTCCACCGCGAACGGCCGCGCCGCCGTTCCCCTGGTACGGGAACGGCGGCGCGGCCGTTCAGGACCGGTCCGTCCGGGACCGGGCGGGAGTGCCTACTCCCACTCGATGGTGCCCGGCGGCTTGCTGGTGCAGTCCAGCACCACGCGGTTGACGTCGGGGACCTCGTTGGTGATCCGGGTCGAGATCTTCGCCAGCACGTCGTACGGCAGGCGCGACCAGTCGGCGGTCATCGCGTCCTCGGACGAGACCGGGCGCAGCACGATCGGGTGACCGTAGGTGCGGCCGTCACCCTGGACGCCGACGCTGCGGACGTCCGCGAGCAGGACCACGGGGCACTGCCAGATCTGACGGTCCAGGCCGGCCGCGGTCAGCTCCTCGCGGGCGATCGAGTCGGCCTCGCGGAGCAGGTCCAGGCGGTCCCGGGTGACCTCGCCGACGATCCGGATACCCAGGCCGGGGCCGGGGAACGGCTGGCGCTGGACGATCTCCTCCGGCAGGCCGAGCTCCTGGCCGACCATCCGGACCTCGTCCTTGAACAGCTTGCGCAGCGGCTCGACCAGCTGGAACTGCAGGTCCTCGGGCAGGCCGCCGACGTTGTGGTGGGACTTGATGTTGGCGGTGCCGGTGCCGCCGCCGGACTCCACCACGTCCGGGTACAGGGTGCCCTGGACCAGGAAGTCGACCGACGCGCCCTGCTCGCCGGCCTCGGCGATGATCTCGGCCTGGGCCTGCTCGAAGACCCGGATGAACTCCCGGCCGATGATCTTGCGCTTCTCCTCCGGGTCGCTGACGCCCTTCAGCGCGGCCAGGAAGCGCTCCTGCGCGTCGACGACCTTCAGCTGCACGCCGGTGGCGGCGACGAAGTCCTTCTCGACCTGCTCGGTCTCGCCCTTGCGCATCAGGCCGTGGTCGACGTAGACGCAGGTGAGCTGGTCGCCGATGGCCTTGTTGACCAGGGCAGCCGCGACCGCCGAGTCCACGCCGCCGGAGAGGCCGCAGATGGCGCGCTTGTCGCCGACCTGGGCGCGGATCAGCGCGACCTGCTCCTCGACCACGTTGCCGGTGGTCCAGTTCGGCGCGATGCCGGCGCCGCGGTAGAGGAAGTGCTCCAGGATCTGCTGACCGTGGTCGGAGTGCAGCACCTCGGGGTGGTACTGGACGCCGTAGAGGCGGGCCTCGTCGTTCTCGAAGGCCGCGACCGGCACCACGTCGGTGGACGCGGTGACGGTGAAGCCCTCGGGGGCGGCGGAGCAGGCGTCGCCGTGCGACATCCACACCGAGTGCTCCGCCGGGACGCCCTCGAAGAGGGTCGAGCCGGTGCGGGAGACGGTCAGCGGGGTGCGGCCGTACTCGCGGGCGCCGCTGTTGTCGACGGTGCCGCCGAGCGTCTTGGCCATCAGCTGGAAGCCGTAGCACATGCCGAAGACCGGGACGCCGGCCTCGAAGATCGCGCGGTCGAGCTGCGGCGCGCCCTCCGCGTAGACCGACGAGGGACCACCGGAGAGGATGATCGCCTTCGGGTTCTTGGCGAGCATCTCGGCGACCGGCATGCTGCTCGGCACGATCTCGCTGTAGACCCGGGCCTCACGCACGCGGCGGGCGATGAGCTGGGCGTACTGAGCACCGAAGTCGACCACCAGGACGGTGTCGGTCTCAGGCACGGACTGGACGGGAGTAGCAGGGGACACAGACGGCCTTCCGGCAGCGGTACGAAAGGTGTCGCACGCGGCGCGTCCTCCGGAGGGGTGGCCGCGGGCGACGGGCGGGGGTCTGCCGTCGAGTCTACCGGCCACCCGCGTTTCACTCGTCTGCCCGCCCTCGCGGCCGTGACCGCGCCGGTGCCGGTTCGTTTCTCCTGGCGACCGTACGACCGCGCCGCGCCCGCCAGGCGCGCCGCCTCCGCCCCGGCCAGGGGCGCCGCCGTACGGGCTTGCAGGACCACGCGTGGAGCTCAACCCAGTCCACCGGCGCACGTGGCGCCGTCGCGGAACCGGCCTCCGGCCGGACGTGACGCGCCGTGGGACCGTGCGCGGGTGCTGCGGCCGGCCAGCAGGGGACAGCGACCCCGGCCGCGACTGGACCAAGGAGGTGGGGCGGTCGGCCACCGGGGACGCCCGGGGTCCGACCGCCGCACCCCGGCGCGATCCCGGCGCACTTCGTTCACCGTCCCACGCCGCTACGCGCGTCCCCGTGCGCTCCGCCCGAGTCTCACTACTCACCGTGATCATCGCTGCCGCCCGGCCTGTACGCCCCCGGGCCCGCCACTGCTGCCCCGGGCTTGCCCCGGCCATCGGGCCCCGCCGGAAGCGCGCTGGACCGAATCATGCCGAATCGGTTGCAGAGCAAGCCCTCCGTCCAGCACGATGCTGCTTGGAAGAGCTTCCCCCGGCGGCTGCAAAGCCGCCCGAGGGGCGCCGTCCCGGTGCCGCCGCGACCCTGGTGGCAACGATTATCACCTCACGCTCCGTGAGCGAGGGCCCGGCTCAGGCATGCCGGAGGCCCACCGCCGCGGACCGCGTGCGCCCCGTGCACCGGCCCACCCTTCGCCGGAGCGGCGGCGCCGCCCTACCCGACAGCCATCCGACCGACGGCGCTCCTCCCCCGGCGCCGTCACCCCAGCACCGGCGCAGCCCTGACGCCGCGTGCTGAACGACAAAGGGCCCCGTTCCCCCGCGGGGCCCTTTGCCCTGTCCGGGCAGGGGCGGTGGGGGCGGCACGGGCAGCAGGGGCGTGCGCCAGCGTGGCGCACGCCCCTGAATCACTACGGCTGGTCGCGCCAGACGCTCGGGTCGACCGGGGAGTCTGCGCCCGGTGCCGGTCCGGCCCCCGGCCCGGAGCGGCGCGACGCCGGTTCCCCGGACGACCCGATCACCTCGCTCACCCCCGGCCACGCACCGGACGCGCCGGACGCCTTGTCCGGCCCGGACGGCCCGGACCCGTCGGTCGGCCCGGGGACGAACGGCTCCGGGGCCGACTCCGGACCGAACGCCCCGAAGCCGACCGCGCCCGGCCCGGCCTGCGCCGGCACCGCGCCGTACGGACCGCCCTGCGCCGAGCGGCCCCGCGCCGCGGCCAGCACGAGCGGCACCGCCAACGCCCCGATCGCCGCCCAGACCGCGTTGGCCACCAGCAGGGTGCCCGGCACCAGGGCGACGCCGTACTCGTACCCGACCTCCCGGACCGTACCGAGGTAGCGGGCGGTGGACCCCGACGAGACCAGCACCCCGGACACCAGCATCAGCAGGCTGAGCCCCGCCGCGTACACCGCAGCCAGCCGGAGCCGGTCGGCCGCGTCGAGCCGGCGCCGGTACGCCGTCCAGCCGAGCACCAACGCGGCGGACAGCGCGAGCAGCCCCGTCCAGCGCCAGTCCGCGCTCTCGCCCTGGAGGTCGAAGAACGAGAACTCGTCGGCGTCGCTCCGCCCCCGGTACCAGTCCGAGTCGCCGGCCGGGCTCTCGCGGGACGTCCGGAAGCTCGCCCCCGAGCCCACCCCGAGCAGCACCAGACCGACGTTGGGCAGGAAGGCCACCGCCGAACCGGTCATGAGGCCCTCGCCCTCGACGGCGATCAGGACGAAGCCCACCGCCGCCGCGAGGCCGACCGTGAGCACCAGCGCCCGGGCAGCCGCCAGCCCGGCGACCGCCCAGCCCCGCACCGCACGGTTGCGCCAGGCCGCCCAGCGCAACGCGTCCGTCCCGTGGACCGCGAAGGCGAGCAGTCCGGCGGACAGCAGCGTCCAGCCGACCGCCTCCGGCCAGCCGGCCGCCGCCGTGTTGGAGAGCCGGCCGTCGAACACGTCGCCCGGACCGTCGGCCGCCTCGTAGCCGCCGGACAGCCACGGGGACCACGAAGCACCGGCGACCAGGCCGAGCAGCAGGGTGGCGACCGCCGCCACGACCGCGGTGCGCAGTGCCTCGCCGGCCGCCTGTCGGCGGGTCCACTGCTCTCCGGTGAGGCGCTGGCGGCGGTTCGCCCCGGCACGCAGGCCGAGCCAGAGCGTGAACAGCCAGAGCGCGGTGACCGTCATCGGCACGGCCCGGACCGTGGTCTCGTCGGTGGCGCTGCCACCGCTGCCGAGCCCCAGCCGGAACGGCGCGCCGAGCGCGGAGAGCGCCATCGCGAGCGCCACCCCGAACCGCCCGCCGAAGTCCGGGGTGCCGATCGGAGCAGGGACCGCGTACCCGTCGGGGACCGCCACGAGCAGCGCGACGACCAGCAGGACGAGGGTCGGCGCGACCACCGCGCGGAGCGCCGGGCGCCAGTCCGCGCCGACCACCCGGCCGAGCGCGACGGACCGGCCCGCGGCCGGGTCGTACGGCCGCCCCGACCCCCAGGTTCCGCCCGGAGCGGGAGCACCGGGCGGCGCCGGAGGCAGGAACGGCGGAGGCAGGTCCGGCACCGGCGGCGGGGCAGCAGCCGGGCCCGGCGGGCCCGGCGGCACCGGGGCGGGCAGACCCGGTGGCGGCGGTGGCGGCGGGGCGGGCGGCAGGAGCGGCGGCGCCGACGGCAGGCCGCAGGAGGCGCAGGCGAGCGCCCCCTCCGCCGAAGTCGCACCGCAGGATGCGCAGATGGCCATGGACCGTGTCCCCCGTCCGAACGAACTCCTGGTCCCCCCAGGGAGCCCTTTTCTCCCACCGGTCACGGACGGCTGTCAACCGGCTTCGGCGCGGCGCGGGTTGACCGCGCCGCGGGTCACGTCGCTGGTCGCGCCGCGGTCGAACTACCCGGGGCTACCCGCGCCTCTTGGGCACCTCCGGCACCGCCAGCAGCGGCAGCCGCAGCGCGCCGAAGGCACCGGCCGGCACCGCCGGGTCGGCGGGGGCGACCGGCCCGGTCCGGCGGTACGCCTCGCCGGGCGCCGGACGGGTGTCCTCCTCGCCCTTGTTCGGCCACATGGACATGGCCCGCTCGGCCTGCGCGGTGATGGTCAGCGAGGGGTTGACGCCGAGGTTGGCGGAGACGGCCGATCCGTCCACCACACTGATCCCGGGGTGTCCGTAGAGGCGGTGGTAGGGGTCGACGACACCGGTCTCCGGGGAGTCGCCGATCGGGCAGCCGCCGAGGAAGTGCGCGGTCATCGGGATGTCGAAGATCTCGCCGGCGCTGCTGCCGGCGAAGCCGTTGATCTCGTCCGCGAGCGCCCTGGCGCCCCGCTCGGCGGCCGGGATCCAGGTCGGGTTGGGTGCGCCGTGCCCCTGGTGGGAGGTGAGTTTGCCCTTGCCGAGGCCCTTCTCCTTCAGCGACACGGTGATCGAGTTGTCCAGGGACTGCATCACCAGGCCGATGATCGTCTTCTCGGACCAGCGGTGCTGGTTCATCGAGCGGGCGAAGGTCACCGGGTGCGTGACCGAGGTGCCGAGGTAGCGCAGCCAGCGCGGCAGCTTCCCGCCGCCCCTGACCTGGGCGATCGACAGCGCGCCCATCGCGTTGGAGCCCTTGCCGTAGCGGACCGGCTCGATGTGGGTGTTCTCGTCCGGGTGGATCGAGGAGGTGATCGCGACGCCCTTGGTGAAGTCCGCGCGGGCGCCGTAGCGCCGGTCGGTGGTCTGCGCGCCCACCAGCGCCTCGGAGTTGGTCCGGGTCAGCTCGCCGAGCCGGGCGGAGATCCGCGGCAGGTGCCCGCCCGCCCGCATCCGGTGCAGCAGGTTCTGGGTGCCGTAGGTGCCGGCCGCGACCACCACCCGGGCGGCGGTGAGGGTCCGCGCCCCGGCCTTGACCGGGTCGGTGGTGGAACGGGCGTCGGTCCGCCGGACGTCCACCGCGTAGCCCTCGCCCCACTCGCGGATCCGGGCCACCGTGGTGAGCGGGTGGATCTCGGCGCCGCCGCGCTCGGCCAGGTACAGGTAGTTCTCGGTGAGCATGTTCTTGGCGCCGTGCCGGCAGCCGGTCATGCACTCGCCGCACTCGACGCAGGCCCGGCGGGCCGGACCGGCGCCGCCGAAGTACGGGTCGGCGATCTCGGCGCCCGGCGCCGTCCTGGCCTCGCCGTCCGCGTCCCCACCGTCGCCGAAGAAGACGCCGACCGGCGCCAGGTGGAAGGTCTCCCCGACACCCATCCGCTCGGCGGCGGCCTTGAGGTGCACGTCGGACGGGGTGACCGTCGGGTTGAGCCGGACGCCCAGCATCCGCTTCGCCTGGTCGTAGAACGGCGCCAACTCCTCCTGCCAGTCGGTGATGTGGCGCCACTGGCGGTCCTCGAAGAAGGGCTTCGGCGGCACGTACAGGGTGTTGGCGTAGTTCAGCGAGCCGCCGCCGACCCCGGCGCCGGCCAGGATCAGCACGTTGGCCAGCAGGTGGATGCGCTGGATGCCGTACAGGCCGAGCTTCGGCGCCCACAGGTAGTTGGGCAGGTCCCAGGAGTTCCTCGGCAGTTCGTCGCGCTCGAATCGGCGCCCGGCCTCCAGGACGGCGACCCGGTAGCCCTTCTCGGTCAGCCTCAGCGCGGAGACCGAACCCCCGAAACCGGACCCGACCACGATCACGTCGTAGTCGAACCCCCGGTCACCACCGGATGCCACCATCTGCCACTGCTCCTTCGGAAACGGGACGAACGGGGAGGAACGGACCGGCCGACCGGAGGGCCGGAGGTCCGCAGAGGGCCGGCCGGAGAGCCGGAGGCGGCTACTTGAACCGGAGGGCCTTCAGCACCCGCAGCCCACCGGTCATCACCGCCGCGAACTGCCGGTCGTCCAGGCCGAACGCGGGCGCGATCGGCATCAGCCGCTGGCCGGCGATGGTCTGCGCCTCGGTGAACCGCAGGATGCCCTCGGCGCCGTGCCGCCGGCCGAGCCCCGAGTCGCCCATGCCGCCCATCGGCGAGGCGACCGAACCGTACGCGGCCGCGTACGCCTCGTTGATGTTGACCGTGCCGGTGCGCAGCCGGGCCGCGACCGCCCGGCCGCGCCGCGCGTCCCCGGTCCAGACGCTGGAGTTGAGCCCGTACGGGGTCGCGTTGGCGGCGGCCACCGCCTCGTCCTCGGTGTCGAAGCGGTAGATCGAGACGACCGGGCCGAAGGTCTCCTCGCCGCAGACCGCCATCTCGGGGGTGACGCCGTCCAGGATGGTCGGCTCGTGGAAGAACGGGCCGAGGTCCGGCCGCGCCTGTCCGCCGGCGACCACCGTGGCGCCGGCCTTGACCGCCTCCTCGACGTGCCGGGTGGTGGTCTCCAGTTGCCGGCCGGACACCAGCGAGCCCATGTCCGCGCCGTACGCGAGGCCACCGCCGAGTCGCAGCGCCTTGGTCGCGGCGGCGAACCTCACCAGGAACTCGTCGGCCACCGAGCGGTGCACCAGCAGCCGCTCGATCGAGATGCAGAGCTGGCCCGCGGACGAGAAGCAGGCCCGGACGGCCCCCTCGGCGGCCCGGGCGAGGTCGGCGTCGGCCAGGACCAGCATGGCGTTCTTGCCGCCGAGTTCGAGCGAGGCGCCGACCAGCCGGGCGGCGGCGCGCTGCGCGACGTCGCGGCCGGTGCGGGTGGAGCCCGTGAACGAGACGTAGTCGGCGTGCTCGACCACGGCCGGGCCGATCACCGGCCCGTCACCGATCACCACCTGCCACAGATCGGCCGGCAGCCCGGCCTCGATCAGCAGCTCGCGGGCCCAGAGCGCGGTCAGCGCGGTCTGCGTGTCCGGCTTGTTGACCACCGCGTTGCCGGCCACGAAGGCGGGAAGCGCGTCGCCGACCGAGAGCTCCAGCGGGTAGTTCCACGGCGAGATGTGGCCGATCACGCCCTTGGGGCGGCGGGCCTCGACGGTCCGGGTGAGCACCGGCAGGGCGCCGCCGCGCCGCTTGTCGCGCAGGTAGCCCTGGGCGGCGCGGGCGTAGTGGCGGGCGCTCATAGCGACGGCGAGGACCTCCTCGAAGGCGTGCAGCCGGGCCTTGCCGGTCTCCGCCTGGATCAGGTCGAGCACCTCGTCCTGGCGCTTGAGCAGCAGGTCGTGGAAGCGCAGCAGGACGGCGGCGCGCCGGCGTACGGGCAGCGCGGCCCAGGCCGGCTGGGCGCGGCGGGCGAGTTCGAAGGCGACCTCGACGTCGGCCGGCGTGGACTGCGGCAGACCGGCCAGCCGGTCGCCGGTGAGCGGGGCGACGGTCTCCACCACGCGGGGCTCACCGGTGGCGGTGACCCCGGTGACGAGGCGGTCGACCAGCGACGGCGGGACCGCCGAGGCGACGGTGCGCCCGCCGCCGGGCGCCGCGGGATTGCGGCCCGGCGAGCCGGTGCCGGCGGGTTCGGTGGCCGTGGCAGCTGCTGTGAGGTCCGTCATAGGGCGCAGCCTAGGCGCTCCGCGGCCGGTTCGGTACCCGTCGGTAACAAGAAACCGCGGAGGACCCCCGGCCCGGCCGGATCAGCGGGTCGGCGTGAAGTGGTTCAGCACCAGGGTGAACCGCCGCTCCCCCTCCTGCCAGTCCTTGTCGTTGTCCGGGCAGGACAGGTAGACGGCGTACGCGGTGCCGTCGTCGTCGATGAACTCGGCGTCGACGGCCCGCCGCCGCCCGCCCTCCTTGGCCGCGTAGCTGAACTCCCAGACCGCCGCGTCGTGCCCGTTCACCGCGACGCTGGTGAGCTTGTGCTGGCGGTACTCCTTGCGCTTGGAGACGGTGGTCTCCATCTGCTTCAGGTGGTCCAGCGGCTTGACCGACTGGCCGACGGTGACGGCGAACTGGAGGTAGTGCACCATGTTGTCGGGGCTGTAGTAGATCTGGTTGCCGTCGGTGGAGCGCTGCCAGGCCGGCGTGGCCACCGGCAGCGGGAAGCGGAAGCCCGCCGGGTCGTCCACCCAGCGGTAGCCGGTCGGCGCGGGCCCGGAGTCGATGTCGCCGGAGCCGGTCGGCTGCGGCCCGGTCACGGTCGGCGTGGGCTTGGCGGTCTCCGTCGTGCCGCTGGGCCGGGTGGCCAGGAAGGTGGCCCCGGCGGCGGCCACGGCCATCGCCAGCGCGATCACGACGACCTGCACCACACCCCGGCGCCTGGCGGGCCCGCGCGCGGGCGCATCGGTGTAGGCGACCGGCGCGACCGGTCCGGTGGGCGCCCCTTCGGCCGCCTCGTGCCCCCTGAATGCCTCCGGGAGCTGCCCCGACGCCTGCCCCGACACCTGGCCGGGCACCGGCCCGGCCGGTTCCGGGGCCGCTCCGGGGCCCGACGGCGCCACCGGACGCGGCACGGTCGGCGCCTCCGGCTCCGCACCCGCCTCCGCACCCGTCTCCGGCCCGCCCGGCTCCCCGGACCGGTCCACCACCGGCACCGACCGGGTCGGCGTCCGCACCTGACCGACCGGCTTGAAGCCGATGGTGTGCCCGGCCTGCACCTCGGCCAGCATCCGGGCCGCCTCGTCCGCGGTCGGCCGGTCCGCCGGGTCCTTGGCCATCAGCGCGGCCAGCACCGGCCCCAGCGGCCCCGCCCGGCGCGGTTCCGGCAGCGGATCGCCGACCACCGCGGCCAGCGTCGTCAGCGGCGAGGTGCGGCGGAACGGCGAGTCGCCCTCCACCGCCGCGTACAGCGTCGCCCCGAGACCCCACAGGTCCGAGGCCGGGCCCGGCCGCTCGCCCTGCGCCCGCTCGGGCGCCAGGTAGTCCGGCGACCCGACGAGGTCACCCGGCCGGGTCAGCTCCGCCGAGCCCTCGTACGTCGCGATGCCGAAGTCCAGCAGCACCGCCCGCCCGGTGCCGTGCTCCAACAGCACGTTGGCCGGCTTCACGTCCCGGTGCAGCACGCCCAGCTGGTGCCCCCGGTGCAGCGCGGCCAGCACCTGGCTGCCGACCTCGGCGGCGGCGCGCGGCGGCAGCGTGCCGTCCTGACTGATCACGTCGGCCAGTGACCGGCCGTCGACCAGCTCCATCACGATCCACGGCCGGCCGTCCTGCTCCAGCACGTCGTGCACGGTGATCACACCGGAGTGCTTGATCCGGGCGGCGGCGCTGGCCTCCCGCTTCATCCGGGCGTGCAGGATCTCCAGCTCTTCCTCGGGCAGGTGGTTGACGGTGAGCTCCTTGACCGCCACCTCGCGGTCCAGCATCCGGTCCCGGGCCCGCCAGACCGTGCCCATCCCGCCCCGGCCCAGCCGGTCGCCCAGCTCGTAGCGTCCGGCCAGCAGCCGCTCCCCGGCCGCCTCCGCCCGGTCCTCCGCGCCCATCCGCGACCGCTCCCCCTCATCCACCTGCCGTCACCACGACGGAGGGCCCGGTACAGACCACTCGGTGCAGACCACCAGTCGAACAAATCTCACGGACACACTAGGCGCCCCGTCCCGGCCCCGGTAATCTCCCCCACCCGCAGACCCGGCGGTGGCGGCCCGGCCCGACCCCGTCAGCCTGCGAACATCACCACGGCCGTCATCCCGAGCACCAGCAGCAGGAACACCCCTCCGACCAGCACCGGGCCGAGCAGCGCCGGCGGTATCAGCGGCCGGCGGTTCCGCCCGGGAGCGCCCTCCTCCGGGGGCCGCTCGGCCGTGACGGAGCCGCGCGGACGCCGCCGGCGCGGCGCCGGCACCACCGGGCCCTCCGGCCGCAACTCCAGTGCCCGGGCCGCCCGTTCCTCCCCGACCGGCTCGGGCGCACCCGCCAGCAGGGCCGCCAGCTCCTGCCGGACCTCCACCGCCGTCGGGCGCCGGGCCGGATCGGGCTGCAGCAGCCGCTCCACCAGCGGCCCCAGCGGCCCGCACGCCGCCGACGGCTCCCGGCGGCCGTCACGCACCGCCGTCACCAGCTCCGGCACCCCGCCCTCCGGGTACGGCGAGCGGCCGGTCACCAGCCGGTACACCAGCACGCCGAGCGCCCAGCAGTCACCCGCCGGGCCCCCGTCCAGCGGCCACCGCTCGGCCACCGGCCCGGCCAGGGTGGCCCGCACCTCGTACCGGCGGCGCCCGCCGGGCCCGCCCAGCTCCTCGGCCAGCGCCTCCTGGGCGACCCCGGCGAGCAGCCCGCCCAGCAGGGCGGCACCGTCCTCGCAGACCAGCACCGACTCGGTGGTCAGGTTGCCGTGCGCCAGGCCCGCCTCGTGCAGCGCCCGCAGCGCGCCCGCCAGGTCCGCCGCCAACTCGGCCACCCGGTAGGGCGGGAGCGGACCGGCCGCGGCCAGCTCGGCCAGCGGCACCCCCGCCGGACGCTCCTCGACGGTCCAGAGCAGCTCGCCCTCGACGAAGGCGCCGGCTCCCTGGAGAAGCCGGGGGTGCCGCGGCGCGGCGGAGCCGACCACCGCCACCCGGCGGACCAGCTGGTCCCCCTGCTCCGGCACCGGGTCGTCCGGCTCCCGCCCTCCGGTCAGCAGGGCGGGCAGCTCCAGCGCGCGCAACCGCACGACGTCACCGGTCCGCTCGTCCACGGCGAGCGCGCTCAACGCCGCCGGACGGTCAGTCAGCCGGTAACGCCCGGCCAGCATCTGTCCCGGACCCGCTCGCATGCGTGTTCCTCTCGCTCACCACCCAGCCTAAGGTGTCACCGTCCGTTCCCGCCGGGCGCGCGACGCGCCCCCGCCGTCGGCCGGGACACATCCGCGGGGCGCGCACTCCCCCTCGGACCCGCACGGCCCGCGCCCCGGCACCGCCCTCCGGTCCGAGACGCAGGGGCGCAGGGGCGGACCCGCCCGACGAACCGTCGGATTAGGCTCGATCCCATGGACTGGACCGATCTGATCGACGCGGCCTTCGACGTGGCCGGCAACAGCAGCAGTGATTCCCGGGCCACGGCCCTGCGCACCGTCGAGGCGAACGTCGCGCCCGACGAGAAACCGGTCGCCTCGACGGCGGGTCGACATCCCGATCACTTCCGCAAGGGCGTGCTGGTCCTGACCACCCATCGGCTGCTCTTCCTGAAGGACGGGAAGCCTCCCGTCCCGGTTCCGCTCTCCGCGGTGACCGACGCGACCGTCACCAGGACCCGGATCAACGGGGAGGTGCTCCTGGTGGTCGCCCTCACCGGCTCGCACCGGTTCGAGGACGTGGTCAAGGCCGAGATCTTCGCCGAGCAGGTCCGGGCCGCAGCCCGGCTGGCCCGCAACGCCGGGCAGCAGGCGCTCGCCGCGCCGGCCGCCGCGCCCGCCGCACCGGCGTCCTCCGGCGCCGACCTGCTCGACCAGTTGGAGCGGCTGGCCGCCCTGCACGGCGCGGGGGCGCTCACCGACGAGGAGTTCAGCAGCGCCAAGCGTCGCCTGATCGGCTGAACCCCGGGGCCGTCCGGCCGACGTCCGTCAGGGCGCCGGCCGGAAGGTGTCGAAGGAGATCTGCCGTGCCTGGGCGTTCTGCGGTGCGGCCCACTCCGCGTCCGGCGAGGTCCAGTAGACGGCGTAGCCGTACTTGGCCGGCGAACCGGTGACGAAGCCCCGGTTGAGCGAGTGCATCCGCGGGGTGCCGTTGGTCCACTCCCAGTCGGCGGCGTTGCTCCACTCGCGGTAGGCGACGGCCTGAAGCTGCACCCGCTGGTAGTTGCTCACCTGGCCGCGCAGTCCCGGCTCGGACTCCTGCCAGTCGGCGAGGGCGCTCGGCCCCGGCGTGGTGGTCCACTCGATCCGCAGGGTGCTGCCGTTGCCCTTGAAGGTCCGGCGGGTCGCCTCCGAACCCGTGAGCTGCAGCCAGTCCGGCAGCACGACCGAGAAGCCGGACGCGTCCTTGTACTCGTGGTGACCGGCGGGAACGACGGCCCCGGTCGGCGCCGGGGTCTGGGCCGGCGTCGAGGCGGGGGTCACCGGAGGCGTGGCGGGGGTCACCGGAGGCGTGGCGGCGGGCGCCGGAGGCGTGGCGGCGGGCGCCGCGGCCGGATCCGAGGTCGCCGGGTCCGGGGTCACCGGGGCGGTGGCCGGCGGGATCGCGGAGGCGTCCACCGGCGGGGCGCCGGCCGGCGAGGTCCCGGTGCTCGCGGTCACGGACGCGGTGCCGCGCGCACCGTCGGCCGATCCGTCGTCGGAGTCGCCGAGCGCCCGCACCAGTGCGACCACGCCCGCGATCAGCAGCAGCACCACCACGACCGTCGCCAGGGCCAGCCGGTGCCGGCCCTTCCGCGGGTCGGCACCGGCCGCCTGGGTCGCGCCCAGCGTCCACTCGCTGGTCACCGGACGGGCCGCCTCGGTCTCCGGTGCCGGCGTCCCCGACGGCCCGGCCGTGCCGTCCTCGGACTCCGCGGCCGGCGCCGCCCGCTCCCCGCTCCCGGCGTCCGCGGCCCGGCTCCCCACCCGGACCGTTCCGAGCAACCCGCCGACCGACGGCTTCACGGTCTCCGGCTTCGCGGTCTCCGGTTTCACGGCCGGACGCTCCCCCGCCGGGCGCTCCGCCGCGCCGTCCGCCGCACCGCCGCCCGCCACCGGCACCGCCTGCTCGGTGGTCGACTCGGCCCGCGCCGTCGCGTCCGCCGCCACCCGCTTGAGCATCGACCGGGTCTGCGAGGCGGTCAGCCGCTCCACCGGGTCCTTGGCCAGCAACCCCTCGATCACCGGCCGGAGCGGACCGGCGTTCACCGGCGCGGTCAGGTCCTCGGTCATCACCGCCGTGAGCGTGGCGAGCGCCGAACCCCGGTCGTACGGCGGCCGGCCCTCGACCATCGCATACAGCGTGCCGCCCAGTGACCAGAGGTCGGCCGGCGGCCCGGGCTTCTGCCCGCGGGCCCGCTCCGGGGATATGTACGAGGGCGCGCCGACCAGCATCCCGGTGGAGGTCACCGAGGTGTCGCCCTCCACGCTGGCGATGCCGAAGTCGGTGAGCACCACCCGCCCGTCCTCGCCGATCAGCACGTTCGAGGGCTTGACGTCCCGGTGCAGGATGCCGTGCGCGTGCGCGGCGCTCAGCACGCCCAGCACGTCCAACGCGATCTCGGCCGCCCGGGCCGGCTCCAGCGGGCCGTCCTCCCGGATCACGTCCGCCAGCGAGCGGGACTCGACCAGCTCCATGACGATCCACGGCCGGTCGTCCTCCTCGACGACGTCGAAGACGGTGACCGCCGAGTTGTGCCGGATCCGCGCCGTCGCCTTGGCCTCGCGCAGCGTCCGGACGATCAGCCGGTGCTTCTCGTCCTCCTCGACGCTGGCGTTCATCCGCAGTTCCTTGACCGCGACCGTCCGGCCCAACATCTCGTCCTCGGCACGCCAGACGGTGCCCATGCCACCGCGCCCGATCACCGCGTCCAGCCGGTAGCGTCCGGCCAGGAGGCGGCCGGTGGAACCCTGCGCCTGGGTCATTCGGAACGTTCCCCCATGTGCTGGCGGTCGTGGTGACGGCGTGTCGGACCGGCGTCGGGGCCGAGCACCCAAGCCTCCATCATCTCCTGTCCCGGGCGCCCCCGACCACCCGGCCCCCGGCCACCCTCGCACCGATGCCGCCCGGGCGCGGCGCTCCGTGCCCGATCTGTGATCGAAAACTCTGTCCGTCCCGCTCCGGGCACTGCTACCGTGCGGCAGTTCACCGTCCTTCCGGGGGGAATTCGACGTCCATGACCGCACCCGCACCGGGCGCTGACGGCCAGTCGGGCCGACCGCCCACGGCCCAGCACTTCTCGGTCGCACAGGAACCGGAGACACCCGAGGGCTACGTGGCCCCCGGGATGCCCGGCGCCCCGGTGGCCGGTTACCACCCCACCGCTCCCGGCGACTCCGACGGGACCGACGGACACCCCCGCTCGAAGCGTCGGTACCGCACCGACCGGGCCCTCGCGATCGCCGTCGCCGCGATGCTGGCCGGTGCCCTCGCGTACGGCCTCGCCCCGACCCGGGCCGCGGCCACCGTCGGCTGGCTGGCGATCGCCCCGGCCGCCGCCGTCGCCTGGCCGCTCGGCCGGCTCGGCGGACCGGGCCGGCTGCTCCCGCCGCTGGGCGCGCTGCTCTCGGCCGGTTCGCTCCTGCTCGGCCAGCTGCTCGGCCAGACCCGCCGGCTGCACGCGCTGGACGGCACCCCGTACGGCGAGCTGGTCCGCGACGCCCTCACGCTGTGGCGGGGGGACCGCCGGCTGCTCGACCTCGTCTTCTACGGCATCGCCCTGGTCGGCGGCTTCCTGCTGACCCGCCGCGCCGCGACCCGCCAGTAGGACGCGTCCGGTCCGGAAACGGCGCGAGGCCCCCGCCACGATCGGACGGGGGCCTCCGCGGGACGAACGGGCTCAGCGGCGGTTGAGCGCCGGGTTGACCGTCACCTCGACCCGCTGGAACTCCTTGAGCTCGGTGTACCCGGTGGTCGCCATCGCCCGGCGCAGGGCGCCGAACAGGTTCATGGTGCCGTCCGGGGTGTGCGAGGGGCCGGTGAGGATCTCCTCGGTGTTGCCGACGGTGCCGAGGTCGACGCGCTTGCCGCGCGGCAGCTCCTCGTGGACGGCCTCCATGCCCCAGTGGTAGCCCTTGCCCGGCGCGTCGGTGGCCCGGGCCAGCGCGGCACCGATCATCACCGCGTCGGCGCCGCAGGCGACCGCCTTCGGGATGTCGCCGCTGTAGCCGACCCCGCCGTCCGCGATGACGTGCACGTACCGGCCGCCGGACTCGTCCATGTAGTCGCGGCGGGCGGCGGCCACGTCGGCGACGGCGGTGGCCATCGGCACCTGGATGCCGAGGACGTTGCGGGTGGTGTGGGCGGCGCCGCCGCCGAAGCCGACCAGCACGCCGGCCGCGCCGGTGCGCATCAGGTGCAGCGCGGCGGTGTAGGTGGCACAGCCGCCGACGATGACCGGGACGTCCAGCTCGTAGATGAACTGCTTCAGGTTGAGCGGCTCGGCGGCGCCGGAGACGTGCTCGGCCGAGACGGTGGTGCCGCGGATCACGAAGACGTCGACGCCGGCGTCGACCACGGCCTTCGAGAACTCGGCGGTGCGCTGCGGGGAGAGCGCGGCCGCGGTGACCACACCGGAGTCGCGGACCTCCTGGATCCGCTGCTTGATCAGCTCGGCCCGGATCGGCGCCGAGTAGATCTCCTGCAGGCGGCGGGTCGCGGCGGCCTCGTCGGTGATCGAGACGATCTCGTCGAGCAGCGGCTGCGGGTCCTCGTAGCGGGTCCAGAGACCTTCGAGGTTGAGCACGCCGAGACCGCCGAGGCGGCCGATGGCGATGGCCTGCTCCGGCGAGACGACGCTGTCCATGGGGGCGGCCAGGAACGGCAGCTCGAACCGGTAGGCGTCGATCTGCCAGGCGATCGAGACCTCCTTCGGGTCACGCGTACGCCGGCTGGGGACGACGGCGATGTCGTCGAAGGCATACGCCCGCCGGCCGCGCTTGCCTCGCCCGATCTCGATCTCAGTCACTTCGAGCCCTTCTGGTGGTGTTGCTCGTGCCCGCCGGGTCACCCCGGCCGCCCCCAGTATCCCGCACCCGCCCGGAGCCGCGCCGCCGCGCCCGCCTCCCGGACGCGCGGAAGGGGCCCGCGGCTGCGGGCCCCTTCCGGCTACCGGCTCAGCGGCCGCTGTAGTTCGGAGCCTCGACGGTCATCTGGATGTCGTGCGGGTGGCTCTCCTTGAGGCCCGCCGAGGTGATCCGGACGAACCGGCCCTTGCTCTCCATCTCGGCGACGGTGGCGGCACCGACGTAGCCCATGGTCTGGCGCAGGCCGCCGACGAGCTGGTGCAGCACCGCGGAGAGCGGGCCGCGGTAGGGCACCTGGCCCTCGACGCCCTCGGGGACGAGCTTGTCGTCCGAGGAGACCTCGGCCTGGAAGTAGCGGTCCTTGGAGTACGAGCGGCCCTGGCCGCGGGACTGCATGGCGCCCAGCGAACCCATGCCGCGGTAGGACTTGTACTGCTTGCCGTTGATGAACAGCAGCTCGCCCGGGGACTCCTCGCAGCCGGCCAGCAGCGAGCCCAGCATCACGGTGTCGGCGCCGGCGGCCAGCGCCTTGCCGATGTCGCCGGAGTACTGCAGGCCGCCGTCGCCGATGACCGGCACGCCGGCCGCCTGACAGGCCACGGCCGCCTCGTAGATCGCGGTGACCTGCGGGACGCCGATGCCGGCGACCACGCGGGTGGTGCAGATCGAACCCGGGCCGACACCGACCTTGACGCCGTCGACACCCGCGTCGATCAGCGCCTGGGCGCCGTCCCGGGTGGCGACGTTGCCGCCGACCACGTCGACCTTGACGGCCGCCCTGATCTTCGAGATCCAGGCCAGCGCGTTGTGGCTGTGGCCGTGCGAGGTGTCGACGACCAGGAAGTCCACGCCCGCCTCGACCAGGGCCTGGGCCCGGTCGAACGCCTCGGCGCTGGCGCCGACGGCGGCACCGACCAGCAGCCGGCCCTCGCTGTCCTTGGCGGCGTTCGGGTACTGCTCGGCCTTGACGAAGTCCTTGACCGTGATGAGGCCCTTGATCCGGCCCTCGTCGTCGACCAGCGGGAGCTTCTCGATCTTGTGGCGGCGGAGCAGCGCCATCGCGTCGACGCCGGAGATGCCGACCTTGCCGGTGATCAGCGGCATCGGGGTCATGATCTCGCGGACCTGGCGGGTGCGGTCCGACTCGAAGGCCATGTCGCGGTTGGTCACGATGCCGAGGAGCTTGCCGCTCTCGTCGGCGATCGGCACGCCGGAGATCCGGAACTTGGCACAGAGCGCGTCGGCCTCGCCGAGCGTGGTCTCCGGGCCGACCGTGATCGGGTCGGTGACCATGCCGGACTCGGAGCGCTTGACCAGGTCGACCTGGTTGACCTGGTCCTCGACGGAGAGGTTGCGGTGCAGGACGCCGACGCCGCCCTGACGGGCCATCGCGATCGCCATCCGCGACTCGGTGACCTTGTCCATCGCCGCGGAGAGCAGCGGGATGTTGACGCGCACGTTCCGGGAGACCCGGGAGGAGGTGTCGACCTGGTTCGGCAGCACCTCGGAGGCCCCGGGCAGCAGCAGGACGTCGTCGTACGTGAGTCCGAGCATCGCGAACTTCTCGGGTACGCCTGCGGCGTTGTAAGACATTTGGGGGTACCTTCCGTGGCCGGCCTTGTCCGCTCACGCCCTGAGGGGTGGGGGCGTTGTCATCGCTCACTCGCTCGGACCGCCGAAAGCCGGGTGGCAACTGGAGGATCCTCCAGGGGAACCCCGTTCGCACCGCTGAAACTTTGGCGACCCGCCCAGGCGCCGATACCCCATGGTACTGGCACCCGCGAATGCGTCCTCGCGTGCCCTTGACAACACCTGCCGCCCGTGGGCCATTCCGTCCTCCGGGGCCGGAACGGGCGGGCCTCCCCGATGCCGGGCCCGGCATCGGGCAAGCCCTAGGAGGACTCCTCGGCGAGCGCCCGCAGCCGGCTGAGCGCCCGGTGCTGGGCGACCCGGACGGCCCCCGGCGACATCCCGAGCACCTCGCCGGTCTCCTCCGCCGAGAGTCCGGCGGCCACCCGCAGCAGCACCAGCTCGCGCTGCCGGGCCGGCAGGTTGGAGAGCAGTTCCTTGGCCCAGGCCGCGTCGCTGCTGGCCAGCGCCCGCTCCTCCGGGCCGAGCGCGTCGTCCGGAACCTCCGGCAGGTCGTCCTGCGGGATCACGGTCGAGCCGGGCCCGCGCATCGCGGCCCGCTGCAGATCGGCGATCTTGTGCGCGGCGATCCCGTAGACGAAGGCCTCGAACGGGCGCCCCTGGTCCTTGTACCGGGGCAGCGCGCAGAGCACCGCCACACAGACCTCCTGGGCGATGTCGTCCACGTGGTGCCGGGCGCCGCCGGGCAGCCGGACCAGCCGGCCGCGGCAGTACCGCAGGGCCAGCGGGTGGACGTAGGCGAGCAGCGCGTCGATCGCCGGGCCCTCGCCGCGGACGGCAGCCGCGACCAGTTCGCCGACGAGCGGGGAGCTGCCCGTGCCGAGGACGGGCGGGCGGGCGGCGGGCGCGACGGGCCGGGCGGGCTCGTGCGGCTCCGCTTCGCGCTCGGCACCGGCTTCGGCGGAGCCCAAGGCCCCGGAGCCGGCGGATTCCGCGTACGCCGCGTCGGGCCCGGACACGGAGGGCTCGGCCTCCACCGGGTCCGCCTCGCCGGGAGCCCCGGTCACGTCGTCGCGCATCGGTCCATGGTGCCTGGTCGCGCGGGAAAACGCGGCACCGCGTCCGGAGTTGTGCACCGGAACGTTATGCGGTGCCGCACCGGCACGCACCACCGGCCCCTCCTGCACCGTGCCGCCTCCCGCCCCGCCGGCGTCGGTGGTCCCGTCCGCCGCGCCGTCCGCCGAGTCTCCTGCGGCCGTGTGGTTCGCCGCAGTTCCTGTCCGCTGGTCCCCGAGGTGCTCCACTCCTCCATGGTGCAACCTCGGGACCGTAACGTCACACGCCCCTGCACAGGGAATCGTGAGCAGCGTGCCGGGACCGGCGGAGCCGCCGGCGGTCAGCGGACCAGACCCCAGCGGAAGCCCAGGGCCACCGCGTGCGCACGGTCCGAGGCGCCGAGCTTCTTGAACAGGCGTCGGGCGTGGGTCTTGACGGTGTCCTCGGAGAGGAACAGCTCGCGGCCGATCTCGGCGTTGCTGCGGCCGTGGCTCATGCCTTCGAGCACCTGGATCTCACGCGCCGTCAGGGTCGGCGCGGCGCCCATGTCGGGGCTGCGCAGCCGCCGCGGGGCGAGCCGCCAGGTCGGGTCGGCGAGGGCCTGGGTGACGGTGGCCCGCAGTTCGGCGCGCGAGGCGTCCTTGTGCAGGTACCCCCGCGCGCCCGCGGCCACCGCGAGGGCGACGCCGTCGAGGTCCTCGGCGACGGTGAGCATGATGATCCGGGCGCCCGGGTCCGCCGACAGCAGCCGCCGGACCGTCTCCACCCCGCCGAGGCCGGGCATCCGGACGTCCATCAGGACGAGATCGGAGCGGTCGGCCACCCAGCGGCGGAGGACCTCCTCCCCGTTCGTCGCGGTGGTGACCCGGTCGACACCGGGTACGGTCGCGACCGCGCGGCGAAGCGCCTCGCGGGCGAGCGGGGAATCGTCGCAAACGAGAACGGAAGTCATGACCGTCGTCCTCCGCAGCTGATCCGCGTCACGTTGAGCCTCCTGGCTGGTACGAACCTCTCCGACACGGCCGATCGGCGACAGACTCCGTGCTGATCGCCTGTGAATCTCCGCGATCGTTCCCGACGTCCGGCGCCCGCTAACCGCCTCCGCACTTCCAACGACCGTCACTCGAATGAGTTACGGCCTTCAGGGCCATCTCCACCACTGTACGTGGCCGACCCGTTACCGATCAGCCGCATCGCGGGGCACACGCCGCTCTTTTGCGCAGCTCGGGCGCGGTGGGCGCACGACCCGCACACCGATTCGGGCCCCCGCGCGCCCGTCGGCCACCCGATTGCCACGTTCGCGCCGGGCGATCGCCGCACCGCCGGGCATGCCCACTTTGCCCTTTTTTATAGCTTTTGTATGGTCATTGACTGTTGTGCCACTCTGTGGGTGACTTGTCCATGGAGTTGCCGTAAGTCATATTTCCAGGTGTCCACACCGGCGCCGGACGCGCCCCGCCGTACCGCCCAGTGCAATCCGCTGGCAGCCGGCGCGCGGTCGACGAGCCTCTGAAGGGAATGAGCCATGGCAGATTTCTCCCGCCTCCCCGGCCCCAACGCGGACCTCTGGGACTGGCAGCTCTCCGCAGCCTGCCGCGGCGTGGACAGTTCGCTCTTCTTCCACCCCGAAGGAGAGCGCGGTGCCGCGCGGAGCTCACGCGAGGCGAGCGCCAAGGAGGTCTGCATGCGCTGCCCCGTGCGCACCGAGTGCGCCGCGCACGCGCTGGCGGTCCGCGAACCGTACGGCGTCTGGGGCGGGCTGACCGAGGACGAGCGCGAGGAGATGATGGGCCGCTCGCGCAACCGCCTGGTGGAGGTGCCGCTCGTCGCACCGGGCGGGGCCCAGCGGTACCTGTCGTAACCGTCCGTGTCCGCCGCGCCGAGAAGAAACGTTTCTTCTCGCGGTGGCGCACGTCAGGGCCCGGCGCCTTACCGGTCGACCCACGGACGGCCGGTCCGGACACGGCCGGACACGGCCGGTGCCGCCCGGCCCCGGTCGACCCGGTCCCGGTCAGCGCCCGGGGCCCGCGCCCGCCAGCCGCTCCAGCATCAGCGCCACCGCCGGCACCTCGGCGAGGTCCGGGAGGGTCAGTGCCACCACCTGCCGCACCGCCGGCGCTCCCGTGGCGGCGTGCACCGCCACCGTCACGACCCCGTCCGGGCGCACCGACTGCAGCGCCAGCCCCGGCAGCACCGCCACCCCGAGCCCGGCGGCGACCAGGCCGACCACCGCGGGGTAGTCGTCGGTCGCGAAGTCGATCCTGGGCTCGAACCCGGCTCCGGCGCAGAGCTCCACCAGGTGCCCGCGGCACTGCGGGCAGCCGGCGATCCACTGCTCGGAGGCCAGCTCGGCCAGCTCCACGGGCCCGCCGCGCCCGGCCAGCCGGTGTCCGGCGGGCAGCAGGCCGACCAGCGGGTCGTCCAGCAGCGGGGTGACCACCAGGTCGGACCAGTCGGTGCCGGCGCTGAGCTGCTGGGCCTCCAGGTTGGCCTCGGCGCGCGCCTCACGGGGCGTGCCGTGCGCGGGCGCCGGCGCGGCGGCGCCGGACGCCTGGGGGTAGCGGAAGGCCAGCGCGACCTCGCACTCGCCGCCGCGCAGCATCGCCAGCGACTCCGGAGGCTCCGCGTCGACCAGCGACACGCGGACCCCCGGATGGCTGTCCCGCAGCCGGGCGACGGCAGGCGGCACCAGAGTGGAACTCGCGGTCGGGAAGGAGACCAGACGCACCCGCCCGGCCCGCAGTCCGGCGATCGCCGCCACCTCCTCCTCGGCGGCGGAGAGCCCGGCGAGGATCCCGGTGGCATGCTTGAGCAGCACCCGTCCGGCCTCGCTCAGCTGCATCCCGCGACCCGAACGGACCACCAGCGGGGTGTCCACGGACTTCTCCAGCGCCTTCATCTGCTGGCTGATGGCGGGTTGCGTACACCCCAGCTCGCGGGCGGCGGCGGAGAAGGATCCGGTGCGGGCGACGGCACGCAGGACGCGCAGGTGGCGGGCCTCGATCATGCCTCAAAGATATAAGTAAATCTTTGCTATCTGCAAAATTCAGATGATAGTTGAAGAGTAAAACTCGCCTACCGGCGCGGTGCGCGCCGGACGCCGCACCTCGGAGCGGCCCGTCAGCGGCGTACCGCGGCCGACACGCCGGAGGCCCGGCCGCGCCCCCGAGGGGCGCGGACCGGGCCTCCGGTCACTGAACGGGTGTCAGTGGGAGTGGCCGTGGCCGCCGTGCGAGTGACCGGCGTCGGCCTCCTCCTCCTTCTTCTCCACCACGAGGGTCTCGGTGGTGAGCAGCAGGGAGGCGATCGAGGCGGCGTTCTCCAGGGCGGAACGGGTGACCTTGACCGGGTCGATGACGCCGGCCTTGATCAGGTCGCCGTACTCGCCCGTGGCGGCGTTGTAGCCCTGGCCCGGCTCCAGCTCGGAGACCTTGGAGGTGATGACGTAACCCTCCAGGCCGGCGTTCTGGGCGATCCAGCGCAGCGGCTCGTGCAGCGCCTTGCGGACGACCGCGACACCGGTCGCCTCGTCGCCCGTCAGGCCCAGGCCGTCGTTCAGCACCTTGGCGGCGTGGACGAGGGAGGCGCCACCACCGGCGACGATGCCCTCCTCGACCGCGGCACGGGTCGCCGAGATGGCGTCCTCCAGGCGGTGCTTGCGCTCCTTCAGCTCCACCTCGGTGGCGGCACCGACACGGATGACGCAGACGCCGCCGGCCAGCTTGGCCAGGCGCTCCTGCAGCTTCTCGCGGTCCCAGTCCGAGTCGGTGTTGGCGATCTCGCCCTTGATCTGGGCGACGCGGCCGGCCACGGCCTCGCTGTCGCCGGCACCGTCGACGATGGTGGTCTCGTCCTTGGTGATGGTCACGCGGCGGGCGCTGCCCAGCACGTCCAGACCGGCCTGGTCGAGCTTGAGGCCGACCTCCTCGGAGATCACGGTGCCACCGGTCAGGGTGGCGAGGTCGCCCAGGATCGCCTTGCGGCGGTCACCGAAGCCCGGGGCCTTGACGGCCACGGCGTTGAAGATGCCGCGGATCTTGTTCACCAGGAGGGTCGACAGCGCCTCGCCGTCGACGTCCTCGGCGATGATCAGCAGCGGGCGGGAGGTACCGCCCTGCACGACCTTCTCCAGCAGCGGCAGGAGCTCCTGGATGGAGGAGATCTTGCCCTGGTTGATCAGGATGTACGGGTCCTCCAGGACCGCCTCCTGCCGCTCCGCGTCGGTGACGAAGTACGGCGACAGGTAGCCCTTGTCGAACTGCATGCCCTCGGTGAAGTCCAGCTCCACGCCGAAGGTGTTCGACTCCTCGACGGTGATGACACCGTCCTTGCCGACCTTGTCGATCGCCTCGGCGATGAGCTCGCCGACCTGGGTGTCCTGCGCGGAGAGGGTCGCGACGGCGGCGACGTCGTCCTTGCCCTCGATCTCGCGGGCGATGGACAGCAGGTGCTCGGAGACGGCGGCGACGGCCTTGTCGATGCCCTTCTTCAGAGCGGCCGGGCCGGCACCGGCGGCGACGTTGCGCAGACCCTCGTTCACCAGGGCCTGGGCCAGCACGGTGGCGGTGGTGGTGCCGTCACCCGCGACGTCGTTGGTCTTGGTGGCGACCTCCTTGACGAGCTGCGCGCCAAGGTTCTCGTACGGGTCGTCGAGCTCGACCTCACGGGCGATGGTGACACCGTCGTTGGTGATGGTCGGAGCACCGAACTTCTTGTCGATGACGACGTTGCGGCCCTTGGGGCCGATGGTCACCTTGACGGTGTCGGCCAGCTTGTTGACACCGCGCTCCAGCGAGCGGCGCGCGTCCTCGTTGAACTGCAGGATCTTCGCCATGTTCCCTATTCCCTCGGGGCTGCGGCCGTCGCGGCCGCTCGACTACGTGAACCAACAACCACGCCCCGGGCCCCTGTCACTAGGGACACGGATCCGGGGCGGGTCGGGACGTCTTACTTCTCGGTGCTGCTTACTTCTCGATGATGGCGAGAACGTCGCGAGCCGAGAGGACGAGGTACTCCTCGCCCTGGTACTTCACCTCGGTGCCGCCGTACTTCGAGTACAGGACGATGTCACCGACGGCGACGTCGAGCGGCAGACGCTGGCCGTCCTCGAAGCGACCCGGGCCGACAGCCAGGACGACGCCCTCCTGGGGCTTCTCCTTGGCCGTGTCCGGGATAACCAGGCCGGAGGCCGTGGTGGTCTCGGCGTCGAGCGGCTGGACCACGATGCGGTCCTCGAGCGGCTTGATGGCAACCTTGCTGCTGGTGGTCACGTCCGAGCTCCCCTTCGGAGATTACGGGGCTTACTAACGGGTAGGGGCGAACCTGCGGATCTGCCGTCGCGGGGGTCAGAAACGCCTCTTCGCGTTAGCACTCCCCCCGTGGAGAGTGCTAGGCATGACCATAGGCCGCGGTTAGCACTCAGTCAACCAGAGTGCCAACGGCGCGCCCCCGGACCCCGGGATACGGGCGAGTAGCCGCACTCACGTTCGGGTCGTTCCCCCGACCGCACACACGTCCCGTGATCGAGACCTCCGGACGCACCGGCCCGTCCCGGCGCACCGACCGGGGAGAATGGGCCCGTGGAGACCGACAACCTGCAGCCCCTGCTGACCGACCGGGGCCAGGCCCTGCTCGCCGAACTGCGCGAGTTCGCGCCGGAGGAGGAGCTGGCGCTGGCCACCCGGCTGCGCAGGGAGCACCCCGCCGAGCTGGTGTCCGCCGCCTTCGGGCAGGCCCGGCTCCGGCAGCGGGCGCGGGCCAAGTTCGGTGCGGACGCCGATCTCATGTACTTCACGCCCGACGGCGTCGAGCAGTCCACCCGGCGCAGCGTCGCCGAGTGGCGGGCCCACCGCTTCGCGGACCTCGGCGTGCGGCGGCTGGCCGACCTCTGCTGCGGGGTCGGCGGCGACGTGCTGGCACTGGCCCGGGCGGGGATCGAGGTCCTCGCCGTCGACCGGGACCCGGCCGCCTGCGCGGCCACTGCGGCCAACGCGGCCGCGCTGGGCCTGACCGACCTGGTCGAGGTGCGCTGCGCGGACGTCGCCGACATCGACGTCGCCGGCTACGACGCGGTCTTCACCGACCCGGCCCGGCGCACCGCGCGCGGCCGGGTCTTCGACCCCGAGGCGTACGCCCCGCCGCTCTCCTGGGCGATCGGGGCCGGCCGGCGCACCCCGATCGGCGCGCTCAAGGTGGCACCGGGCATCCCGCACGAGGCGGTGCCGGCCGACGCCGAGGCCGAGTGGGTCTCCGACCACGGCGACGTCAAGGAGGCCGTGCTCTGGTTCGGCACCGGGGCCGCCGGCCCGCACCGCGCCACCCTGCTCCCCGGTAGGACGAGCCTGACCGGCGGCGACCTGCCCGACCCGCCGGCCGGCCCGGTCGGCCGCTACCTGTACGAGCCGGACGGCGCGGTGATCCGGGCCCACCTGGTCGCCGAGGTGGCCGGGCAGGTGAACGGCCGGCTGATCGACCCGAAGATCGCCTACGTCACCTCGGACGAGCTGGTCGCCACCCCGTACGCGCACGCCTTCGAGCTGACCGACGTGCTGCCGTTCCACATCAAGAAGCTGAAGGCACTGCTGCGCGAGCGGGGCGTCGGCACGGTGGTGATCAAGAAGCGCGGAATGGCGATCACCCCGGAGGAGCTGCGCCGCCAGCTGAAGCCGTCAGGCCCGAACTCCGTCACGGTGATCCTCAGCCGGACCGACAACGGGCCGCTGATGATGCTCGGACGGCCCGTCCGGGCCGACGCTCAGGCGGCGGGCGACTCGATGTAGTCCTCCAGCCGGGCCACCGCGAAGCCCTGCTCCTGGATCCGGGCCAGCATCTCGCCGAACATCTGCGTCATCGTCTCGCCCTTGAGGTCCTTCGGGCCCCGGAAGTGGGCCAGGACGATGTCACCGGGCCGGAGCTTCTTGTCCGCCGCCTGGTACTGCATGTCGTGGATCTGCATCGACTCCCGCCAGAGCACGACGGCCCTGGGTCCGCACTGCTGCACCGCGTCGTTGAGCGCCGCCGTGTGGGCGCCGTCGCCGTACGGCGGGCGGAAGAGCAGCGGGGCGGTGCCGTACTGCTGGGTGAAGGCGGTCTGGGCGTCGCAGATCTCGGACCGCTGCCTCTCCGGCGTGACCTTGCTCAACTGGGCGTGGCCCACGGTGTGGTTGTGGACGTGGTTGCCGAGCGCCTGGAGCCGCTTGAAGTAGCCGTAGTCGTCCTTGACGACGTCGCGGGTCAGGAACATCGAGACGGGCACCTTGAGGTCGGTCAGCATCTCGACGAACCGCGGGTCCTTCTCGGCGCCGTCGTCGATGGTGACGAAGACGACCTTGTCGGTGGTCCGCACCTCGCTGAACACCGGGACGGGCCCGCTCCGCCGGAGCTTCACCGGCTTGTCGGCCGGCGCCGGCGGCGCGGGCGGCAGCGGCTTGAGGTTCCACCTGGCCCAGGCGGCCGGATCCCCGGCGGCGGGAACGGGGGCGGGGGCCGGCGGCGGCGTCACAGGCTGCTGCGGCGCGGCCGAGGAGGAGGCGGCGCCCCGGTCGGCCGGGGTGGAGACCGCCGCGGCGGGCGGGCCGCCGGTCCCGCCGCCGCTGCCGCACCCGGAGACGGCGGTGAGCAGCGCCATCGCCCCCACCGCGTACGTCGTCGTCCTGCCCCGCCCGTGCCTCTTCACCGCGCCGTGCTCCCCGGTCCCGTCCAGCGATCTCATCGCCTTGCACGGTAGCGGTCACGTGTTCGGTTCCCGGTCGGGCCTTCGAGCAGCCGATCGGCGGGGGTGGAGGCGGGTCGGGCGGCGCGGGGTCGGACGGCGCGGGGTCGGACGGCGGGGGGTCGGACGGCGCGGGGCGGGGGCTACTCCACGTGCTCGCTGGTGAAGGACCACCGGTGGACCGGACGGCCCAGCAGCCCGGCGGGCGGCTCGACCACCGGCACCGGCTCGCCGGTCCACCAGGTGATCAGCAGCACGCGCCCACCCGGAGCGGCGAACAGCTCGGTGCGGACCAGCCCGGCCGTACCGCGCAGCGCGGGCAACGCGACCTCGCGCACCCAGGCGGAGAGCTCGGCGGCGCGTCCGTCGGCCGCCCGGGCCTCCCACATCGCGGCGGTGGTGGTCACTTCTGCTGCCCGGTCAGCGCGTCGTACGCCTGGCCGTGGACGTCGCCGTGCACGGCTGCGGCGTCCGGCACGTGGACCTCGGTGACCGGCAGCGAGGAGTCGGCCGACAGGGCGAGGGAGGACGGCGCGCGGTTGCGCCAGACCATCTCGGCGCCGAGCGCGGCGACCATCGCGCCATTGTCGGTGCACAGGCCCGGCCGCGGCACCCGGAGCCGGATACCGGCCTTGTCACAGCGCTGCTGGGCCATCTCGCGCAGCCGCGAGTTCGCCGCCACGCCGCCGCCGATCATCAGGTGGTCGACGCCGCTGTCCTTGCACGCCTTGACCGCCTTGCGGGTCAGCACGTCGGTGACGGCCTCCTGGAAGGACGCCGCGACGTCCGCGACCGGCACCTCCTCCCCGGCCCGGCGCTTCGCCTCGACCCAGCGGGCGACGGCGGTCTTCAGCCCGGAGAAGGAGAAGTCGTACTCCGGGTCCCTGGGGCCGGTCAGGCCGCGCGGGAAGGCGATCGCCCCGGGGTCACCCTCGCGGGCCCTGCGGTCCACCACCGGGCCGCCGGGGAAGCCCAGTCCGAGCACCCGGGCGACCTTGTCGAAGGCCTCGCCTGCCGCGTCGTCGATGGTCGCGCCGAGCGGGCGGACGTCACTGGTGATGTCCGCGCTGAGCAGCAGCGAGGAGTGCCCGCCGGAGACCAGCAGGGCCATCGTCGGCGACGGCAGCCGGCCGTGCTCCAGCTGGTCCACGCAGATGTGCGAGGCGAGGTGGTTGACCCCGTAGAGCGGCTTGTCGAGGGCCCACGCGTACGCCTTGGCGGCGCTCACGCCGACCAGCAGCGCGCCCGCCAGGCCCGGGCCGGCCGTGACGGCGATGCCGTCCAGGTCGCCGGCCTTGACGCCGGCGGTCTCCAGGGCGCGCTCGATGGTCGGGACCATCGCTTCCAGGTGCGCGCGGCTGGCGATCTCGGGGACGACGCCGCCGAACCGGGCGTGGTCGTTGACGCTGGAGGCGACCGCGTCGGCGAGCAGGGTGGTGCCGCGCACGATGCCGACGCCGGTCTCGTCGCAGGAGGTCTCGATACCGAGGACGAGCGGTTCGTCAGCCATGGCGGGTGTCCTTCTTCACATCCGGTCGCGGGAGGTCCGCGGATTCGTCGAGGCCGTCGGGGCCCTCAGGGCCGTCGGGGGCGTCGGGGGCGTCGCCGTCGGGAAGCTCGTCCCCCTCGGGCGCGTCGCCGTCGAGGAGGTCGTCGAGGTCGGCCGGGTCGTCGCGGTCGGCGAGGTCGAGGCGCATCACCAGGGCGTCGACGTTGGCGGGCTGGTAGTAGCCGCGCCGGATGCCGACCGGTTCGAAGCCGAAGCGCTCGTACAGCCGCTGGGCGCGCGGGTTGTCCACCCGGACCTCCAGCAGCAGCTCGACGCACCCGCGTCGGACCGCCTCCCGGACCAGGTCGGTGAGCAGGGCCGTACCGAGGCCGGTCCCCTGCCTGCGCCCGTCGACGGCGATGGTCTGCACGTCGCCCTCGCCGGCCACCGCCATCAGTCCGGCGTAGCCGACGACGGCGCCGTCCGGGGCGGCGGCGACGGTGTAGTGGCGGGTGCCGCCGGGGTGGGTCTCGGCCAGCTCGGACCAGTACATCCCGGTGGACCAGGCGTCCTCGGGGAAGAGCTCCAGCTCCAGCTCCATCACCGGGGCGATGTCCCACCAGCGCATCGGGCGCAGGGTGACGGCCCCGGGGGCGTCCGCGGCCGGGACGGCCGGAGCGGGGCCGGTGGTACTCGGGCCGGTCACGCCGGGAGCACCGCCTTGTAGCCGGCCGGCACCTGCGCGTCCGGCCGGCGCAGGTAGAGCGGGGCGTTCGGCAGCAGCTCGCGGCCGGCGGCCAGCTCGGCGACGGCGAAGTCGGCGAGCGCACCGGCCGAGACGTGCTCGGGTCCCTGGGCGCCGGGGAAGGCGTCCGGGTAGAGCAGCGCACCGGCGCCGACGGACCGCGGCAGCGGGGTCAGCTCGGCCGGGCGGTCCACCGCCGGGCCCTCGGTACGGCGGCCCTCGGCGTCGTACGAGGCCCAGTAGACCTCCTTGCGGCGCGCGTCGGTGGCGACCGTGAACGGTTCGCCCGCCAGCCCCTCGGCGCGGGCCCGGTGGGCGATCGCGTCCAGGGTGCAGACGCCGTGCACCGGGAGGCCGAGCGCGTGCCCGAGCGCGGCGGCGGTCACCAGACCGACCCGCAGCCCGGTGTACGGGCCCGGGCCGACGCCCACGGCGATGCCGGTCAGCCGGTGCTTGTCGACACCGGCCGCCCGCAGTACCTGGTCGATGGTGGGCAGCAGGAGTTCGCCGTGACGTCTGGCGTCGACCTGGTCGGTCTGGGCGAGGACCGCGGTGCCGTCGTGGACGGCGGCGGTGACGGCGGGGGTAGCGGTGTCGAACGCGAGCAGCAGCACGGGTCAAGGTTAGACCGGTCGGCGGGTGACCGGTCGGGCCGCCCGCCCCGGGGCGCCGCCCCCGCCGCGCCGCGGTCATCTGCTCCGATCATCTGCTCCGCCCGATCGAAAACCCGCACCGGTCCGGAACACACGTCCGGCACGATGCGGACCGGCCGGACGAACCTGGCACGATGGGGCCGACGGTTTTGGGACGGCGGTGGGAGCACACGTGGCGAAGATGGGTCCTGGAGTGGTGGTCACGGGGCTGACCCTGGGGGCCCTGGCAGTGGTGAGCCTGCTGGCCTTCCAGGCCAACGGCGCGCAGGACCGGGCGGTCGCCGCCGGTCCGAGCACGAGCGTCGCGGCCTCGTCCAGCGGGCCGGTCGCCTCGGCCACCCCGACCGCCTCGCCCACACCGACCGTCCCGGCGCTGCCCACCACCGGCGCGGGCACCGGGCTGCGGGTCGTCTACTCGGTCAGCGGCCACTACGTCTGGCTGGTCGACCCGAAGAAGACCCCCCAGCTGGTGGCCGCCTTCCCGGTCACCCCGGGCACGGTCGAGCCGACCCCCGGCAGCTACCTGGTCTACAGCCGGACCCCGACCACCACCGGCACCGACGGCCGGCAGATCGAGCACGTGGTGCGCTTCGCCCAGCAGAACGGCGTGGTGTTCGGCTTCAGCGCGGCCGTCGACGGCGCCACCGGCACGCCGACCGCCGACCCGAAGGCCAAGACCGGCGGCATCCGCAGCGGCCGGCAGGAGGGTCAGCTGCTCTGGGACTTCGCACCCAAGGACACCAAGGTGGTCGTGATCGCCTGACCGTCCCCCCACCGGACCGCACGAAGTCCGCAGGGCGGGATCGGCCCCGACCGGGGGCCGCACCCGACCGGGAGCCGCACCCGGGCGCGGTCCGGCCTACGCGGCGGCGCGACGGGTGTGGTGCGCGCCGGTGTCCGCCCGCACGACGGCGTCCGAGGGATCCGCGGGCTCCGGGGCTTCCGCCGCGTCCGTGGTGACTGCGGCCGTACGCCGCCGGGGCGGGGTGGAGACGGCCTCCGCCGCGGCGCAGGACGCCAGCAGGGCCCGCATCGGCTCCCCGGGGGCTCGGCGGGCGGGCTCTCCGGCCCCGGCACCGCGCGGCGCGCGCTCCGGGACGGGGGTGGTGCTCGACATGGCGCCTCCCTAGTTAGGCACACCTAACCGCAGCACCCATCCCACCACGCCCGGGACCTCGCCCGCAACATCTTCCCGACAGGCTGTCGGCAAGCCCGTGCGGGCCGGGCCCTCTCTTCCGCAGGAGAGGGCCCGGCCCCTTCAGGCCAGCGCGGACAGCTCCACCGCGTCCCAGCGTCCGCCGATCCCGGTCAGCACCACCTGGCGCGGGTCCAGGTCGTCCGCCTCCGCGCCGACGCCGATCGCCCGCTCGATCCGGACCTCCAGCCGGTTCTCGGAGAGCCGCTCGACCTTGCCCTCGCCCCACTCGACCACCACCACCGACTCGGGCAGCGAGACGTCCAGGTCGAGGTCCTCCATCTCGTCCAGGTCCCCGCCCAGCCGGTACGCGTCCACGTGCACCAGTGCCGGGCCGCCCACCAGCGACGGGTGCACCCGGGCGATCACGAAGGTCGGCGAGGTGACGGCTCCGCGCACGCCGAGCCCCTCGCCCAGCCCCCGGGTCAGCGTGGTCTTCCCGGCCCCCAGCTCGCCCGAGAGCAGCACCAGGTCCCCCGGCCGCAGGAGTGCGGCCAGCTCCCGGCCGAGCCGGCCCATCCGCTCGGGAGTGGCGACGGTGAGAGTGGCGTGCGAGCCCATGCGCGAATCAAGCCCTTCGGTCCGTACGGCGGCGCACCGACCGTCGGGCGCCCCCGCTACCGTGCCACATCCCGGGCCGCACCCGTGGCCGGGCCCGGTCTGTCCCGATGTGATCATCTTTGCCGCCGACAGGTCGCCGGCACCGGGCCCGCCGTCGGTGACCCGCTCCCGGGAGGCTTCCCGCGAACCGCTACCGTCTGCTTCCGAACCGTCCTCCGGACCGCCGACGCCCCCGTCCGCCGTCCGGGTCCCCGCCTCCGGGCCCGCCGGCCCGGTCTCCCGATGAGGTCCACCGATGAAGCTCCGTCGCGGTCTCGCGATACCCGCCGTCGCCGCCCTGGCCTCGGCCTCCGTCATCGCCGCCGCCCCCGCCGCTCAGGCCGCCCCGGCGGCGGGCACCGCCGCCGTCGCCGCCGCACGGGCCGCCTCCGGCCCGCAGGCGCCGCCGGTGCTGACCTTCAAGAACTTCCCGGCCCGGGTCGTCGCGGGCGCCCCGGCCGCCGCCTTCTCCGCCGAGGTCGCCAACACGTCCGGACGCGACATGATCATCGAGCCGATGATGGTGTTCGGCTCGGAGCACGGCAAGCTGACCACGGGCCAGATCAAGCTCCAGTTCCAGGACGTCGACACCCACGCCTGGCGGGACGCCACACCGTCGACCGCCGGGCTGCGCGCCCCGGTGCTCGACCTCGGCGAGCTGCTCTACCTGCCGAACGGCGACTCGCTCACCTTCCAGTTCAGGCTGGCCCTGACCGCCGACGTGGTCGCGGACGACGCCGTCGCCCAGCTGTCGATGTTCTTCGACGACCCGGACGAGGACCCCGCCGAGGGACCGAGCTGGGCCTTCGGGCCCAAGGGCGCCTTCGTCATCGGCACCGGCGAGGGGACGACGGCAAGCCCGTCCACCTCCGCCGGACCGTCGGCCACAGCCACCGCCACCGCCACCGGCACGCCGACCGGTACGCCGTCGGCCACGGCGACCCCGTCGACCACCCCGTCGACCACGGCCACGGCCTCGCCGAGTTCCACGGCCACCCCGACCGGTACGCCGTCGGCCACCGCGACCGCCACCGCGACCGCGACGAGCACCGCGACCCCGACGGCCACCCCGAAGCCGACCGCCACGGGCAGCCCGAGCCCCACGGCCGGCGCCACGGCGTCCGCCTCCGCCTCCCCGTCGGCCACCCCGACCGCCACCACCGGCGCCCCCGCGCCCGCCACCGGCGGCGCCGCGCAGATCACCCTCCCCGACGCCGCCGCCTTCCAGCAGGCCGCGGCCGCCAAGCCCCGGCCCACCGCCGAGGCGGTCGCCAAGGCCAAGGCGAAGGCCGCCGGCCGCCCGTCCGGCGGCAGCAACCTGGCCACCACCGGCGGTGGCGGCGACGACACCTCCGCCCTCGCGGTGGTCGGCGGTGCGGTGCTGGCCGTCGGCATCGGCACGCTCGTCGTGCTGCGCCGCCGCAAGGGCGGCGCGGACGCCTGACACCCGGCCCCGCACCCACCGCGAACCGGTGGCCCTGCCCCTGCGGACAGGGGCCGGGCGTTCCGGCCGCCCGGCGGCGGGCCGGGCGGCGGCTACGCCGGCTCGCGCAACGAGGCCGGGAGCGGGGCCGCACCCCGGTAGGCGGCGGCCCGCTCCAGCAGGGTGACCAGCCGCTGGTTGACGAGGTCCGGCCGCTCCAGCATCACCAGGTGCCCGGCGTCCTCGACCAGGACCAGCTCCGCGCCGGGCAGCTGGCCGGCCATCACCTCACCGTGGCCGGGCGGGGTCAGCAGGTCCTTCGTGCCGGTCAGCACCAGGGTGGGAACGCCGCGCAGGGCACCCAGCGCCTCGGTCTTCTCGTGCGCGGCGAAGACCGGGTAGAACTCCGCCACCACGTCGATCGGCGTCGCGTCCAGCAGCTGCTCGGCGAACCGGACCACCCCGGGGTCGACGTCCTTCCCTCCGAAGGAGAAACGCCGGTAGAACACGGCGCTGACGTCGGCCCCCAGCCGGCGGCTCGCCTCGACCAGGTCGACCTGACGACCGAGCAGCTTCACCATGCCGGGCGCGACCCGCTTGAACAGCTTCGCCCCCACCGCGGGCAGGCCGAGGGTCACCGCGTCCCAGTTCCCCGCCAGGGTGCCGATCAGCCCGACCCCGGCGACCCGGTCGCGGAACAGCTCCGGATGCTGGTCGGCCAGCGCCATCACCGTCATGCCGCCCATCGAATGGCCGACCAGGACCAGCGGACCGGTGGGCGCGACGGCGTCGAGCACGGCCTTGAGGTCGCCGCCCAGCTGGTCGATGCTGGCCGGCTCACCCGCCAGGTAGGAGCGGGACCGCTCCGAGCGCCCGTGGCTGCGCTGGTCCCAGAAGACCAGCCGCAGACCGGCGCGGAGCGCGGCGCGCTGGAAGTGCCAGCTGTCCTGGCTGAGGCAGTAGCCGTGGCAGAAGACCACGGTCAGCGGCTCCGGGCCGGAGTCCGGACCGGTGTTCCCAGCGGCATCCGCGCCGGCGTCCGGCCAGCCGGTGCCGTCCACCTCCACGTACAGCTCGGTGCCGTCGGTGGCGGTCACCGTCCGGGGGCGACCGCGCAGCGAGCCGTACGCGGCCTTGGCGTCCAGCTCCGCGCGGGCCCGGCGGCGCATCGCCCGGCCGACCGTCAGACGCTCTATCGCCACGCCGGCCGCGGCACCCGCCGCGAGCACGCCGACCGAGATCCCGATCAGGCCGGCCCGGCTCACCCCGGAGGCCGCACCGGACGCGGCACCCGCCACCTCCGCGGCCTTCCCGGCCGCCTTGGCCACCGTCGCGACCGGGTCCGCGCCGGGCTGCCCGCTCATCCGAGCGGCTCCCCGTCCAGCCCGCCGACGTAGCGGCGCGGCACCCGGGAGCCGATCCGGGTCACGATCTCGTAGGAGATGGTGCCGCAGGCGCGGCCCCAGTCCTCGGCGGTCGGCTCGCCCCGGTCGCCATTGCCGAACAGCAGCACCTCGTCGCCGACCGGCGGGGTGTCGCCGCCCAGGTCGACGACGAACTGGTCCATCGCCACCCGGCCGGCCACCGTCCGCCACTTGCCGTCGATCTGCACCGGGCCGGTGCCGCTCGCGTGCCGGGGGACGCCGTCGCCGTAGCCGACCGGGACGAGGCCCAGCGTGGTCGGACCGGGGGTCGTGTAGTGGTGGCCGTAGCTGACGCCGTGCCCGCCGGGGACGTGCTTCACCAGGGCGAGCCGGGCGCTCAGCGACATCACCGGGCGGAGGCCGAAGTCGGCCGGCGAGCCGACCTCGGGGACGGGCGACAGCCCGTACACGGCCAGGCCGGTGCGGACCATGTCGAAGTGCGACTGCGGGAGCAGCAGGGTGGCGGGCGAATTGGCCAGGTGGCGGACCTCCGGCCGAAGCCCGGCCGCCTCGGCGGTGACCAGCGCGGCGCGGTAGGCGTCCAGCTGGGCCTGGATCGACGGGTGGCCGGGCTCGTCGGCGGCCGCGAAGTGCGACCAGACGCCGACCACGGTGAGCAGGCCGTCCAGCTCGGCGCGGCGGGCGGCGGCGACCAGGTCGGGCCAGTCGTGCGGCTGGCAGCCGTTGCGGCCCAGGCCGGTGTCGGCCTTCAGGTGCACCCGGGCCGGCAGCCCGGTGCCGCGGACGGCGGCGAGCAGCTCGTCCAGCGCCCACCGGCCGCTGACCGAGATGTCGATGTCGGCGAGCAGCGCCTCACGCCACGGGCCGCCGGGGGTCCAGAGCCAGCACAGGACGCGGGCCTGGTCGGGGCGGATGCCGGCGGCGCGCAGGGCGAGCGCCTCCTCCGGCGTCGCGGTGCCCAGCCAGCCGACCCCTGCGGCGACCGCCTCCCGGGCGCACCGGACCGCGCCGTGGCCGTAGGCGTCCGCCTTGACCGCGGCCATCACCGCGGCGCCTCCGACGCGCTCGCGCAGCGCGTCGAGGTTGCCGCGCAGGGCGGCCAGATCGATGGTCGCCTCGGCCCGCGCTCCTTCGGTGAGGGTGGCCGTAGCGATCGTGTTCGCAGTTGTCATCAGGGTCAGTCTCCCAGACGTCCCAGGGTCCTCGCCGAACGGCCCGTCGGCACGCCGCCCCGGGGCGCCGCCGCCGAGCGGCCCGCACAACCCGCCGTCCCTTACCGGACGCCCACGAATCACCCGCCGGTTCCTTCCCCCCTCCCCCCACCCGCCCCGACCGTCCCGGCCTCCCCGGCCTCCCCGGCCCCCGCAGCGGACGAGGAGCAGGCCGATCGGCCAGGAGAGGGCGACGACCGCAGTACGCGCACCGGACGTCGGACGGGCCGACTTCTCGTGCGCGCCCGGCGAGCCGAGGGCGGGGCGCAGGGGCCGACGGGCGCCCGGGCAGCTCGACGGAGGCCGGTCGGTACGTTCCGGCGCGCGTCAGCCCCCGGAGGCCACAGCGGCCGCGGAACCCTCAGAACCCTCTGAGCCCTCGGCCGACCGGACGTCGCGCCAGGCGGCGGGAAGGGCTGCCGCCACCTGGAGGGCGGTGACGGGCGCCCCGGGACTACCGGCCGCGCCGCGGGCGGCGAGGCCGTGCAGGTACGCGGCCACCGAGGCGGCGTCCAGCGGGGAGAGCCCGGTGGCCAGCAGCGAACCGGCCAGGCCCGCCAGCACGTCGCCGCTGCCGGCCGTCGCCAGCCAGGCGCTGCCGGTCGGGTTCACCCGCACCGCGCCGCCCGGGTCGGCGATCACCGTCGTCGAGCCCTTCAGCAGCACCGTCGCCCGGTAGGCGGCGGCGAGCCGGCGGGCCGTGGCCAGCCGGGTGGCGGCCAGCTCGTCGGCGGCCGGCGGCCTGGCCTCACCGCCCGCGGCACCCGCCGCCTCACCCGCGCCCGCCAGCAGGCGGGCCGCCTCGCCCGTGTGCGGGGTCAGCAGCGTGGGCGCCGTCCGCCCGGCGAGCACCTGCGGCCCGAGGCGGGCCAGTTCGGTCAGCCCGTCCGCGTCCACCAGCACCGGGACGTCGCTCGCCAGCGCCTCCGTGAGCGCCCGCTCCGCCCCCTCGCCGCCGCCCGGTCCGACCACCCAGGCCTGCACCCGCCCCGCCCCGGCCGGCCCGCCCTCGGTGACCAGCGCCTCCGGGAACCGCCGCACCACCTCCTCGGCCGCCGTCCCCACGTACCGCACCGCACCGGCGCCACCGCTCAGCGCCCCGGCCACCGCGAGCAGCGCGGCCCCGGGGTACCGCGACGAGCCGGCCGCCACCCCGACCACGCCGCGCCGGTACTTGTCGCTCTCCGCCCCCGGCACCGGCAGCAGCGCGGCCACGTCGTCGTGCTGCGGGGCCGCCACCGCGGCCGGCGGCAGCTCCAGCCCGATCCCCACCAGCTGCACCACCCCCGCGTACGAGGCGCCCGGATCGATCAGCAGCCCCGGCTTGTACGTGCCGAAGCAGACCGTCACGTCCGCCCGGAGCGCCACGCCCGCCACCTCGCCGGTGTCGGCGTCCACCCCGCTCGGCACGTCCACGGCCACCACCACCCCGTCCCGGCCGGCGCGGGCGTACGGCCGCGCCTCCGGCCGCAGGCCGCCCCGCCCGCCGATGCCGACGATGCCGTCCAGCACCAGGTCCGCGCGCGAGAAGTCGGCCAGGCCGACTTCCTGCTCCGGCACCACCCGCCCGCCGGCCGACCGGAGAGCCGCGAGGCCCCCTGCGTGGGCCCGCTCGGGTGCGAGCAGCACCGCCGCCACCCGCGCGCCGCGCCGGGCCAGCGCCGCGCCCGCGTACAGGGCGTCGCCCCCGTTGTCCCCGCTGCCCGCCAGGACCACCACCCGGCTGCCGTAGACCCGGCCCCGACGGCGGGTCAGCAGCCGGGCGCAGGTCACGGCGAGGCCGGCGGCGGCCCGCTGCATCAGGGTGCCCTCCGGCAGCGCGGCCATCAGTTCGGCCTCGGCGGCCCGGACCTGGTCGACGCGGTGAGCACTGCGCATGAGGGGTTCCCCCGGTCTTCGGCGACGGACGACGGATAGGGACGACGGCTACCGCCGACGCTACGCGACCGGCCTCCCCCGCAGGGCCCGAGGCCGTGCGGCACGCTTCGGCACGACACCCGCTCCGGTCCCCCACCGGCCGACCCCGCGCCGCCGGAGCGGCCCGGCGGGCCCGGACAGCAGGGCGCCCCCGCGGTGGAACGCAGCCACCGCGGGGGCACCGGACGGGAAGGGCCGGACGACCCGGCTACTCGACCGTCACCGACTTCGCCAGGTTGCGGGGCTGGTCGACCTCGTGGCCCTTGGCCGTGGCCAGCTCGCAGGCGAAGACCTGCAGCGGCACCGTGGAGACCAGCGGCTGCAGCAGGGTCGGCGTGACCGGGATGCGGATCAGGTGGTCCGCGTACGGGACGACCGCCTCGTCGCCCTCCTCGGCGATGACGATCGTGCGGGCGCCCCGGGCCCGGATCTCCTGGATGTTGGAGACGATCTTGTCGTGCAGGATCGACCGCCCGCGCGGCGACGGCACGACCACCACGACCGGCAGGCCCTCCTCGATCAGCGCGATCGGCCCGTGCTTCAGCTCGCCGGCCGCGAAGCCCTCGGCGTGCATGTAGGCGAGCTCCTTGAGCTTGAGCGCGCCCTCCAGGGCCACCGGGAAGCCGACGTGCCGGCCGAGGAACAGGACCGAGCGCGCGTCGGCCAGCGAGCGGGCCAGCTCGCGCACCGGCTCCATGGTCTGCAGGACCTGCTCGACCTGGCGCGGGGCGTCGCCGAGCTCCTTGATGACGGCGAGGATCTCGTCGCCCCACTTGGTGCCGCGCACCTGGCCGAGGTACAGCGCGACCAGGTAGCAGGCGACCAGCTGGGTCAGGAACGCCTTGGTGGAGGCGACGGCGACCTCGGGCCCGGCGTGGGTGTACAGCACCGCGTCCGACTCGCGCGGGATGGTGGAGCCGTTGGTGTTGCAGATCGCCAGCACCTTGGCGCCCTGCTCGCGCGCGTGCCGCAGCGCCATCAGGGTGTCCATGGTCTCGCCGGACTGCGAGATCGCGATGACCAGCGTGCCCGGGCCCATGATCGGGTCGCGGTAGCGGAACTCGGACGCGACCTCCACCTCGCAGGGGATCCGGGTCCAGTGCTCGATCGCGTACTTGGCGATCATGCCCGCGTGGAAGGCGGTGCCGCAGGCGACGATGACGACCTTGTCGACCGACCGCAGGTCGGCGTCGGAGATCCGCAGCTCGTCGAGGGTGAGCCGGCCGTCGGTGCCGATCCGGCCGAGGAGGGTGTCGGCGACGGCCTTCGGCTGCTCGGCGATCTCCTTGAGCATGAAGTAGTCGTAGCCGCCCTTCTCGGCGGCCGAGGCGTCCCAGTCGACGTGGTACTCGCGCACGTCGGCCGGGGTGCCGTCGAAGTTGGTGACCGTCACCGCGTCGCGGCGCAGCTCCACGACCTGGTCCTGGCCCAGCTCGATCGCCTCGCGGGTGTGCGCGATGAACGCCGCGACGTCGGAGGCGAGGAAGTTCTCGCCCTCGCCGCGCCCGACCACCAGCGGCGAGTTGCGGCGGGCGCCGACCACGACGTCCGGCGCGTCCGCGTGCACGGCGACGAGGGTGAAGGCGCCGTCGAGACGGCGGCAGACCGCCCTCATCGCCTCGGCCAGGTCACCGTCGTACAGCTCGCCGAGCAGGTGGGCGACGACCTCGGTGTCGGTCTCCGAGCGCAGCGTGTGGCCGCGCTCGGTCAGCTCGGCCCGGAGCTGGGCGAAGTTCTCGATGATGCCGTTGTGGACCACGGCCACCCGGACGGCGTCGTCCAGGTGGGGGTGGGCGTTGGCGTCGGTCGGGCCGCCGTGGGTGGCCCAACGGGTGTGACCGATGCCGGTGGTTCCGCCGGGAAGAGGGGTCTCGGCGAGTGACTTCTCCAGGTTGGCGAGCTTTCCGGCCCGCTTGTCGGTGGCAAGGCTCCACTGCCCGTCGGAGCCCTGCACCTGCACCGCGACACCGGCGGAGTCGTAACCCCGGTACTCCAGTCGCTGCAGGCCTGCGATTACTACGTCAAGGGCGGGCTGGGAGCCCACGTATCCAACAATTCCGCACATGCGTGCCAGCATAAGGGCGCTCCGAACGCCCCATTCGCGCGGTTCGCCCCCGGCGCGTGACCGACACCACAACCCCCCTGAACGGCGCTACGGCTCACAATGGAGCATGTGCTGACCGAACTCTGTACGCGGGGCGTTGCCACGCCCGGCCCGTCGCCGTCCCCCTACGTGGACCTCAGCCGGGCCGAGTGGAGCGCACTGCGCGAGCGTACGCCGCTGCCACTGACCGCACAGGAGGTGGAACGGCTGCGCGGTCTCGGCACCGCGCTCGACCTCGACGAGGTCCGCGACGTCTACCTGCCGCTGTCCCGGCTGCTGAACCTCTACATCCACGCCACGCACGACCTACGCGACGCGCTGGGCACCTTCCTCGACACCGGGGACACCGAGCGCACCCGCACGCCGTTCATCATCGGCGTGGCCGGCTCGGTCGCGGTCGGCAAGTCCACGACGGCCCGGCTGCTCCAGGCGCTGCTGGCCCGCTGGCCGGAGCACCCCCGGGTGGAGCTGGTCACCACGGACGGGTTCCTGCTGCCGAACGCGGAGCTGCGCCGGCGCGGGCTGATGGCCCGCAAGGGGTTCCCCGAGTCGTACGACCGCCGGGCGCTGATGCGGTTCGTCGCGGACGTGAAGGCCGGCAAGGAGAGGGTCTCCGCCCCGGTCTACTCGCACCTCGTGTACGACATCGTGCCCGGGGAGCGGCTCACCGTGGAGCGCCCGGACATCCTGATCGTCGAGGGGCTGAACGTGCTGCAGCCGGCGCTGCCGGGCACCGACGGCCGGACCAGGCTCGCGGTGGCCGACTACTTCGACTTCTCGATCTACGTCGACGCCCGCACCGACGACATCGAGAGCTGGTACCTGGACCGGTTCCGCAAGCTGCGGCAGACCGCCTTCCAGGACCCGAACTCCTACTTCCGCCGGTTCACCGAGGTGCCGGAGGAGGAGGCCATGGAGTACGGCCGCCAGGTGTGGCGCACCATCAACAAGCCGAACCTGCTGGAGAACGTGCTGCCCACCCGCGGCCGGGCGACGCTGGTCCTGCAGAAGGGCGCGGACCACAAGGTCCGCCGGGCACGGCTGCGCAAGCTCTGAACGCGCCACGAGCCGCGAACGCCCGAGGGCCCCGCACCTGCGGGGCCCTCGGGCGTTCGAGCGTTCGGCGGGGGGGGGTCAGCCCAGGTACGTCCGGACCGCCTCGGCCAGGCGCTCCGCGACGGCCTTGGACTGCACCTCGTCGGCGGCCTCGACCATCACCCGGACCAGCGGCTCGGTGCCGGACGACCGCAGCAGCACCCGGCCGGTGGAGCCCAGCTCCGCCTCGGCCTCGGCGACGGCGGCGGCCAGCTCCTCGCTGGTCTTCACCCGGCTCTTGTCGACGCCCTTGACGTTGATCAGGACCTGCGGCAGCCGGGTCATCACGGCGGCCAGGTCGGCCAGCGGCTGCTTGGTGGCGGCCAGCCGGGCGCCGAGCATCAGGCCGGTCAGCGTGCCGTCGCCGGTGGTCGCGTGGTCGAGGAGGATGACGTGGCCGGACTGCTCGCCGCCCAGCGCGAAGCCGTGCGCCTTCATCGCCTCCAGCACGTAGCGGTCGCCGACGGCGGTCTCGACCAGGTCGATGCCCTCGCGCTCCATCGCCAGCTTGAAGCCCAGGTTGGACATCACGGTGGCCACGACGGTGTTGCTCCGCAGCGTGCCGGCCTCCTTCATGGCGACGGCGAGGATCGCGATGATCTGGTCGCCGTCGACCTCGTCGCCGTCCGCGTCGGCGGCCAGGCAGCGGTCGGCGTCACCGTCGAGGGCGATCCCGAGGTCCGCCCGGTGCTCGCGCATGGCGGTGCGCAGCCGGTCCAGGTGGGTGGAGCCGACACCCTCGTTGATGTTGAGGCCGGTGGGCTCGGCCCCCAGGGTGTGGACGACCTCGGCGCCGGCCCGGGCGAAGGCCTCGGGGGCGACGTACGCGGCCGCGCCGTGGGCGCCGTCGATGACGACCCGGATGCCGTCCAGGCGGTTGGGCAGCACGCCGATCAGGTGGGCGACGTACTTGTCGAAGCCCTCGGTGTACTCGCGGACCCGGCCGACGTCGGCCCCGGTCGGGCGCTTCCACTCGTCGCTGCCGACGGAGTACGTCCGGTAGTGCGCCTCGATGGCGTCCTCGATCCGGTCGTCCAGCTTGTGGCCGCCGCGGGCGAGGAACTTGATGCCGTTGTCCGGCATGGCGTTGTGGCTGGCGGAGAGCATCACGCCGAAGTCGGCGCCGAGCGCGCCGGTGAGGTACGCCACCGCCGGGGTGGGCAGCACGCCGACCCGCAGCACGTCGACGCCCGCGCTGGCCAGGCCGGCGATGACCGCGGCCTCCAGGAACTCGCCCGAGGCGCGCGGATCGCGGCCGACCACCGCGACCGGCCGGTGGCCGTCGAAGGCCCCCGCCTCACCGAGCACGTGCGCCGCCGCGACCGACAGCCCGAGCGCGAGCTCGGCCGTCAGGGTCTCGTTGGCCACGCCGCGTACGCCGTCCGTACCGAAGAGTCGTCCCACTGTCCCGTCCTCCATCGCCGCAATGCTTTGCAGAGAATCCGATCGAATCCCAGGCCTCCGCACAATGGCCGGGGAGCACGACGCCCCGGAGTACGCGAAGTACTCCGGGGCGTGAGAGCGCATCCGGGGGCGTGCACCACCAGGGCGGTACGCACCCCCGGGGCGCGACTAGCGCTTGCTGTACTGCGGCGCCTTGCGGGCCTTCTTGAGACCGGCCTTCTTGCGCTCGACGGCACGCGCGTCACGCATCAGGAAGCCGGCCTTCTTCAGGGCGGCGCGGTTGTTGTCCACGTCGGCCTCGTTCAGGGCGCGGGCGACGCCGAGGCGCAGCGCGTAGGCCTGACCGGAGGTGCCGCCACCCGAGATGCGGGCGACGACGTCGTAACGGCCGTCGAGCTCAAGGAGCTTGAACGGCTCGTTCACGGTCTGCTGGTGCACCTTGTTGGGGAAGTAGTTCTCCAGGGTGCGCCCGTTGATCTTCCACTGGCCGGTGCCGGGGACGATGCGCACGCGGGCGATCGCCTCCTTGCGACGGCCGAGGCCGGCGCCGGGGACGGCCTCGCCGAAGCGGCCGGCCAGGGACTCGGAGGTGTAGTTCTCCTCGGAGGTGTACTCGCCCTCGACGACAGTCTCGTCGAAGTCGACCTCAAGGGTTTCGGTGGTCTCGGCCACGGGGTTCCTCAGCTCTTTTCAGTGTTGGGGGGCTTGGTGGCCGGAGTTACTGCGCGACCTGGGTGATCTCGAACGGCACCGGCTGCTGGGCAGCGTGCGGGTGCTGGTCGCCCGAGTAGACCTTCAGCTTCGAGAGCATCTGGCGGCCCAGGCTGTTCTTGGGGACCATGCCCTTGATGGCCTTCTCGACGGCCTTCTCCGGGTTGTTCGCCAGGAGGTCGTCGTAGCGGACCGAGCGGAGACCGCCCGGGAAGCCGCTGTGGCGGTACGCCAGCTTCTGGGTCTTCTTGTTACCCGACAGGTGCACCTTGTCCGCGTTGATGATGATGACGAAGTCACCGGTGTCAACGTGCGGCGCGTAGATCGCCTTGTGCTTACCCCGGAGGAGGTTGGCGGCCTGGGAGGCCAGGCGGCCGAGCACGACGTCGGTCGCGTCGATGACGTGCCACTGACGCTGGACGTCGCCGGGCTTGGGGCTGTACGTACGCACGGTCGTAGCCTCTGCTTTTCAGTGAGTGAGTCCTGACAGGAGCACCCGGTCGAGGGCATCAGCCTGGCCGCCTTGGACGCAATTCAAGGGGGGCCGCTGGGTGGTCGACCTGATATCTCCGGCGTACCGACCTCTCACGTGAGATAGAGCGAGCCAATACGCACATCAAGCGCCCAGGCTACCGGGACTACCGGGGAGGGTCAAAATTCGCCCGGCGGAACTCGCCCCGGGACTGTCCTGAACCGCTCCCGAACGGACCCTGAACCGGTCCCCGACCGGTCACGAACGGCACCCGAACGACCGGAACCGCGCAGGCTCCGGACACCACCCGGCCCGGCGCGGTGCGGCCCGGACCGCCCCGCACCTCGCCGGAACGCCAGGTCAGCGATCCCGCTCGACCCGGGTGACGTCCCAGACCGGCTCCGTCGACTCGTAGACGCGGCCGTCCGCGCCGAACACCACGAAACGGTCCAGGGCCTTCGCGAACCAGCGGTCGTGCGTGACGCACAGCACGGTGCCGTCGAAGGCCTCCAGCCCGGCCTGCAGCGCCTCCGCGCTCTCCAGGTCCAGGTTGTCGGTCGGCTCGTCGAGCAGCAGCGCGGTGACCCCGGAGAGCTCCAGCTTGAGGATCATCAGCCGGGCCTGCTGCCCGCCGGAGAGCGACTCGAACTTCTGCTCCTCCTGCCGGTCCAGCTCGTACCGGCGCAGGGCACCCATCGCGGCGCCGCGGCTGAGCGCGTGCTCCTCCTCGACGATCGAGCGGACGGTACGGCCGAGCAGCTCCGGATGGGCGTGGGTCTGCCGGAAGTGGCCGGGCACCACCCGGGCGCCGAGCTTCCAGCCACCGGTGTGCGCGACCGTGGTGTCCCCCGCGAGGAGGCGCAGGAAGTGCGACTTGCCGGAGCCGTTGGAACCGAGGACGCCGATCCGTTCGCCGTAGAAGACCTCCAGGTCGAAGGGCTTCATCAGGCCGGTGAGCTCCAGCTGCTCCATGGTGAAGGCGCGCACGCCCGTCCGGCCGCCCTTGAGCCGCATGGTGATGCTCTGCTCGCGCGGGGGCTCCTCCGGACGGCCGGCCTCCTCGAACTTCTTCAGCCGGGTCTGCGCCGCCGCGTAGCGGGTGGCCAGCGCGTGGCTGACGGAGGCGGCCTGACGCAGCGTGACGACGAGCTTCTTGAGCTTGGCGTGCTCCTCGTCCCAGCGCCGGCCGAGCTCCTCGAAGCGGGCGAAGCGGTCCTTGCGGGCCTCGTGGAAGGAGTCGAAGCCGCCGCCGTGGACCCAGACACTGCTGCCGGCCGCGCCGGACTCGACACTGATGATCTTCTCGGCGGTCCGGGAGAGGAGCTCGCGGTCGTGCGAGATGTAGAGCACGGTCTTCGGCGTGGCCCTGATCGCCTCCTCCAGCCAGCGCTTGCCGGGGACGTCCAGGTAGTTGTCCGGCTCGTCCAGCAGCAGCACCTCCTCGGGGCCGCGCAGCAGCGCCTCCAGGACGAGGCGCTTCTGCTCACCGCCGGAGAGCGTGTTGAGGCCGCGCCACTGGGCCTTGTCGAAGGGCATGCCGAGGGCCGCCGTCGTGCAGACGTCCCAGTCGGTCTCGTAGTCGTAGCCGCCGACGTCGGCCCAGTCGGAGAGCGCCTGGGCGTACGCCATCTGCGTCTTCTCGTCGTCCTGGGCGATCATCGCCAGCTCGGCGGCGTCGACCGCGCGGGCCGCGACGGCGATCCGCTCGGGGGCGACGGAGACCAGCAGGTCACGGACGGAGGCGTCGGCGGCCAGCGGGGCCGGGCCCTGCCGGTCCTCGTCCTCCTGCTTGCCCTCGCGGCCGGTGGTGCCGACGAACTGGCGCATCACGCCGAGGCCGCCGCTGATCGTCACCGAGCCGCCGTGCGGCTGGAGGTCGCCCGCGATCATGCGCAGGAGGGTGGTCTTGCCGGCGCCGTTGGCGCCCACCAGGGCGACCGCGGTGCCCTCGCCGACCCGGAAGGACGCGTCGTCGAAAAGCACCCGCCCGTCCGGCAGGTAGTACTCAAGGTGCGAAATCTCGACGTGTCCCATGCGGACGATTCTCCCAAGCCGCCGCCCAGGACCAAAACGGATTAGCCGACCACCGGCTGTCCGGGCAGGGTCCGCATCCGGCGGGCCGCCCGGTTCCGCTCGGCGAGCAGCTCGTCCGCCGGGTAGCCGACCTCCTCCAGCGTCAGCCCGTGGGGCCGGATGACGTTGACCGCCGAGTTGCGGACGCCGCCGGCCAGCACCTCGCCGGGGAACTCCACCGGCCGGTGCCCGTCGCCGACCAGCAGCATCGCACCGACCAGCGCCCGCACCATGTTGTGGCAGAAGGCGTCGGCCCGGACGGTGGCGACCGCCAGCGAGCCCTCCTGTGCGGCGTAGGTGTCCACCGGCACGCGGTCCCAGCGCAGCTCCAGCAGGGTGCGGATGGTCGTGGCGCCCTCGCGCTTCTTGCAGTACGCGGCGAAGTCGTGCTCGCCGAGGAGCAGTTCGGCGGCGGCGTTCATCTTCTCGACGTCCAGCGGCCGGTCGTGCCAGAGCACGTGCCCGCGCAGCAGCGGGTCGACCCCGCCGGGGTGGTCGGCGACCCGGTAGGCGTACCGGCGCCAGATCGCCGAGAAACGGGCGTCGAAGCCCGCGGGGGCCTCGCTCACCCGGTAGATCCGGACGTCACCGGGGAGTCGCCCGGCCAGCCGCCGGAGCAGCTTCCCGCCGTGCTGGGCCCAGAGTTCGTCCGGCAGGTCGACGTGCGCGACCTGGCCCCGGGCGTGCACACCGGCGTCGGTGCGGCCGGCCACCGTCAGGGGGTGGAGCTCCGGGCTCCGGGTGACGATCTGCAGCGCGGTCTCGATCTCCTCCTGGACGGTGCGGCGACCGCCGCGCTGGCGGGCCCATCCGGAGAACTCGGCGCCCTGGTAGGCGAGGTCGAACCGGATCCGGACGTACCCGTCGGCCGGGCCGTCCTTGACCGGCGGCCGCTCGGCGCAATCGTTGACCACTGCTTCTCTCCCAGAGGGGTCCAGACAGAAGGAACGGGCCCGCTCCCCCACGGATGGGAGAACGGGCCCGCACTACACCGGAAGGTGTCAGGCCTGCTCGGTGGCCTCGGCCTCGTCGGCCTTCGCCTCGTCGGCCTTGGTGGCCTCGACCTTGGCGTCGGCCTCCTTGACGGCACGCTTGGTGGCGCCCTCGGCCTCGCCGACGGCGGTCTGCGCGACGGTCAGCGCCTCGACCAGCTCGATCACGGCCATCGGCGCGTTGTCGCCGCGGCGACCGCCGATCTTGGTGATGCGGGTGTAGCCACCCGGGCGGTTCTCGTAGCGCGGCGCGATCTCGGTGAAGAGGGTGTGCAGCACCGAGATGTCGGTGATGGTCTTGCGCACCAGGCGACGGTTGTGGATGTCGCCCTTCTTCGCCTTGGTGATGAGCTTCTCCGCCAGCGGGCGCATCCGACGGGCCTTGGCCTCGGTCGTGGTGATGCGGCCGTACTGGAAGAGCTCCCGGCACAGACCGGCGAGCAGCAGCGGCTCGTGGTGCGGGCCGCCGCCGAGGCGGGCACCCTTGGTGGGACGCGGCATGGAATTACTCCTCGAATCTCCGACTGCGGCCGTACCAGGTACCGCAGCGGGCGTACGGGCACGGTGCCCGTACGGCTTTTCACTGACCCGCCGAAACGGCCGCCGGAGCGGCCGTTCCCACGGTCAAACTCTTAGTACTGCTCGGTCTCCGCGTAACCCGCGTCGTCCAGGTCGTCGGCGCCGAAGGCGTCGGCGGCGGCGGTCGGGTCGAACCCGGGCGGGCTGTCCTTGAGGGCCAGGCCCATGCCGGCCAGCTTCGCCTTGACCTCGTCGATCGACTTCGCACCGAAGTTGCGGATGTCGAGCAGGTCGGCCTCGGAGCGGGCCACGAGCTCACCCACGGTGTGGATGCCCTCGCGCTTGAGGCAGTTGTAGGAGCGGACGGTGAGCTCCAGCTCCTCGATCGGCAGCGCCAGGTCGGCGGCCAGGGCGGCGTCCGTGGGGGACGGGCCCATGTCGATGCCCTCGGCGTCGATGTTCAGCTCGCGGGCGAGACCGAACAGCTCCACCAGGGTCTTGCCGGCCGAGGCCATGGCGTCGCGCGGACGCATGGCGGGCTTGGTCTCGACGTCGACGATGAGCTTGTCGAAGTCGGTCCGCTGCTCGACACGGGTGGCCTCGACCTTGTAGGTGACCTTCAGCACGGGGCTGTAGATCGAGTCGACCGGGATGCGGCCGATCTCCTGGCCGGAGGCCTTGTTCTGCACGGCGGAGACGTAGCCGCGACCGCGCTCGACGGTCAGCTCCATCTCCAGCTTGCCCTTGCCGTTCAGCGTGGCGAGGACCAGCTCGGGGTTGTGCACCTCGACACCGGCCGGCGGGGCGATGTCGGCGGCGGTGACCACACCCGGGCCCTGCTTGCGCAGGTACATCACGACCGGCTCGTCGTGCTCCGAGGAGACGACCAGCTGCTTGATGTTGAGGATGAGGTCGGTGACGTCCTCCTTGACGCCCGGCACGGTGGTGAACTCGTGCAGGACGCCGTCGACGCGGATGCTGGTGACAGCGGCACCCGGGATCGACGACAGGAGGGTGCGGCGGAGCGAGTTGCCGAGGGTGTAGCCGAAGCCCGGCTCCAGCGGCTCGATCACGAACCGCGAGCGGAATTCGTCGACGACCTCTTCGGTCAGCGAGGGACGCTGAGCGATCAGCATGTGTCAAATCCTCCAGTGATCTTCGGCACCCACTATTTGATGCCGAACAGAACCAGCGTACGGGGTCCCGCCGGCAGTGACACACCGCGTGGGACCCCGTACGAAGGCTTGAAGCAGAACCCGCGTGCCCGAAGGCGCTGCGTCAGACGCGGCGGCGCTTCGGCGGACGGCAGCCGTTGTGCGGGGTGGGGGTGACGTCCTGGATCGAACCGACCTCCAGGCCGGTGGCCTGGAGCGAGCGGATCGCGGTCTCGCGGCCGGAGCCCGGACCCTTCACGAAGACGTCGACCTTGCGCATGCCGTGCTCCTGCGCGCGACGGGCAGCGGCCTCAGCGGCCATCTGCGCGGCGAACGGGGTGGACTTGCGCGAGCCCTTGAAGCCGACGTGGCCGGCAGAGGCCCAGGAGATCACGTTGCCCGCGGGGTCGGTGATCGAGACGATCGTGTTGTTGAACGTGCTCTTGATGTGCGCGTGGCCGTGAGCCACGTTCTTCTTTTCCTTGCGGCGGATCTTCTTCGCGCCGGCAGCCTGACGACCCTTGGGGGGCATAAGTCTGTTCTCCTACTGAGGTGGTCGGTCCGCTGACCCGCGGGCCGGAGGGATGTCCGGTGACGGGACGGACTACTTCTTGCCCGGCTTCTTCTTACCGGCGATCGCGCGACGCGGGCCCTTGCGGGTACGCGCGTTGGTGTGGGTGCGCTGGCCGCGGACCGGCAGGCCGCGACGGTGACGCAGACCCTCGTAGCAGCCGATCTCGACCTTGCGGCGGATGTCGGCGGCCACCTCACGGCGGAGGTCACCCTCGACCGTGTAGTTGGCGTCGATGTACTGACCCAGCTTGACGAGGTCTTCCTCGCTGATGTCGCGCACGCGGACATCGGGGTTGACACCGGTCTCGACCAGGGTCTGCTGGGCGCGGGTACGGCCGATGCCGTACACGTAGGTAAGGGCGATCTCGATCCGCTTCTCACGGGGGAGATCAACGCCGGCGAGGCGTGCCATTCAAGGCTCCTGTGCTTCTTCAGAGGTCTCGCGTGCTACCTACTCCTACGCCTCTCGACGATGGAGCCCCGGCCTCTGACCGGGGGTGGCAGTCCGTCCACTGACGGACGGATCGGGTAGCCCGCTTATGACGTTTTTCGCGTCGCGCGAAGTACTACGAGAAATGCTGGGGGAACTGATCAGCCCTGGCGCTGCTTGTGGCGCAGGTTGTCGCAGATCACCATGACCCGGCCGTGGCGGCGGATCACCTTGCACTTGTCGCAGATCTTCTTGACGCTCGGCTTGACCTTCATGTTCAGGTTCTCCGGGTCTAGATCTGACGTTCTTACTTGTAGCGGTAGACGATCCGGCCACGCGTGAGGTCGTAGGGGCTGAGCTCCACCACGACCCGGTCGTCCGGCAGGATGCGGATGTAGTGCATGCGCATCTTGCCACTGATGTGCGCGAGGACCTTGTGACCGTTCTGCAGCTCGACCTTGAACATCGCGTTCGGAAGAGACTCGATCACGGTGCCCTCGATCTCAATGGCGCCTTGCTTTTTAGCCATGAACTGCGAGATCCACCTTCCGGGACCGGCTACCGTATGCGGCACGCTCGTGCGAACCTGGGTCCACCCCGACCCCCGAGGGGGAAGAGGGCGTGCTGAAGCACGCTACGAGTGAGCCGACGGTCCATCCTACGCCAGCGCGAGGGGTGGACCAAAACCGGGGCCCGGTCAGTGCGGGGCGACGACCCGCAGCGGCTCCACGTGGGCGGTGCAGGCCGAGCAGCGGCGGGCGGCCTCGGGTATCTCGGTCAGGCACTCCGGGCACGGGCGCTTCGGGGTCTTCGGCTTCTTCGGCAGGTAGCGGGCGGTCGCCTTGGTCACCGGCAGGACGACGCAGAAGTAGAGCACCGCGGCGGTCATCAGGAACGCGATCAGCACGTTCAGGAACTGGCCGTACGGGAAGATGACCCCCGCCACGTCGGCCTTGTACGAGCCGAAGTCGCCCGCCGCGCCGACCACGACACCCACCAGCGGGGTGAGGAAGGCCGACACGAAGCCGGTCACCACCCCGGTGAAGGCGGCGCCGATGACGACACCGACCGCCATGTCGACGACGTTGCCGCGCATCATGAATTCGCGGAATCCCTTGAGCACTGCTCTCTCCTGCTCGATCGAAGCCGTTTGCCGGTCGAAGCCGTCCGGGGACGCTCCGAGCCTCTGAAGCCACTGCCAGCCGATAAAAATAGGACAAAAGCCCTGGAGGTCCAAACCCCCAGGGCTCCGGTCCGTCGTCGGACCCGGCAGTCGGCCTCGCGGGCGGCGGCGAACGGCCGCCCCGACCGGGCTCCGACGACTAGGCGAGCGGGTCCGGAGCTGCGGTGATGCCGAGCTTGGCCAGCTCGGCCCGGCCGCCGTCGAAGGAGGTCAGCACCAGCGGCCCCTCCTCGGTCACGGCCACCGAGTGCTCCCAGTGCGAGGCCCAGGTACCGTCGTTGGTCACGACGGTCCAGTCGTCCTCCAGCACCGTCGTGTGCGGCGTGCCGAGCGACACCATGGGCTCGATGGCCAGCACGGTGCCGGGGATCAGCTTCGGGCCCTTCCCGCGGCCGCGCTCGACGTAGTTCAGGACGTGCGGCTCCATGTGCATCGCGGTGCCGATGCCGTGGCCGCCGTAGCCCTCGGTGATGCCCCACTTGCCCTTCGGCGGCAGCGGCTGGCGGCGGATGAAGCCCTCGATCGCCTTGGAGACGTCGACCAGGCGGTTGCCCTTCTTCATCTGGGCGATGCCGGCCCACATCGAGCCCTCGGTGACGCGGCTCAGCATCTCCACCTCGGGCCGGGCCTCGCCGACGGCCACCGAGATCGCCGCGTCGCCGTGCCAGCCGTCCAGGACGGCGCCGCAGTCGATCGAGATCAGGTCGCCCTCCTCCAGCACCCGGTCGCCCGGGATGCCGTGCACGACCTCGTTGTTCACCGAGGCGCAGATCACACCGGGGAACCAGAGTCCGCCGTGGTGGGCGCGGAAGTTGGAGGTCGCGCCGTGGTCCGTGATGACCTTGTCGGCGATGTCGTTGAGTTCCTGGGTGGTCACACCCGGGGCTACCGCCTCGCGGCACGCCTTGAGCGCCTCGGCGACGACCAGTCCGGCCGCTCGCATCTTCGCGATCTGCTCGGAGGTCTTGATCTCCACCATCTGGTCACGCCTTCCTTGGTCTCCCGCGCGGTCCTTGCCGGGCGGCCGTGCACTCGTTCCACCGTACGACGACCTACGGCCGCGCTGCCCCGGAAGGGCAACGCGGCCGTAGGTACGCCGCTCAAAAAACTCAGCTGTCCTGCTTCAGCGCCTCGATCGCGCGGGCGGTGACCTCGTCCACCTTGCCGAGGGCCGGGATCGTCGCGATCAGGCCCTGCTGGCGGTAGTAGTCGATGATCGGCTCGGTCTCCGTGTGGTAGACCTCCAGCCGCGTCCGCACCTTGTCCTCGGTGTCGTCCGAACGCTGGTACAGCTCGCCGCCGCACTCGTCGCAGACGCCCTCGGTCTTCGGCGCGTTGTAGTCCACGTGGAACACGTGGCCGCCGTCGTTGCGGCAGAGGCGACGGCCGGCGATCCGCCGGACCACCTCGTCCTCGGGGACCTCCAGGTCCAGCACGCCGTCGAGCGCGATGCCCTGCTCGGTGAGGAACTCGTCCAGCGCCTTGGCCTGGCCAAGGTTGCGCGGAAAGCCGTCCAGCAGGAAGCCGTTGACGGCGTCCTCCTGGAGCATCCGGTCCTTGGCCATCCCGATCGTGACCTCGTCCGGCACCAGCCGGCCCGCGTCCATGTAGCTCTTGGCCTCGACACCCAGCGGGGTGCCCTGGCCGATGTTGGCGCGGAAGAGGTCGCCGGTGGAGATGTGGGGAATGGACAGGGTCTTGGCGAGCAAGTGCGCCTGAGTACCCTTCCCGGCCCCGGGAGGCCCGACGAGGACGATACGCATCAGCGGAGGAACCCTTCGTAATTGCGCTGCTGGAGCTGGCTCTCGATCTGCTTCACAGTTTCGAGTCCGACGCCGACGACGATGAGGACGCTGGTGCCGCCGAACGGGAAGTTGGTCTGCTGTCCGAAGGCGACCAGGGCGATCATCGGGATCAACGCGATCAGGCCCAGGTAGAGCGAACCCGGCCACGTGATGCGGGTGAGCACGTAGTTCAGGTACTCGGCCGTCGGGCGGCCGGCCCGGATACCCGGGATGAACCCACCATACTTCTTCATGTTGTCGGCAACTTCTTCGGGGTTGAAGGAGATGGCGACGTAGAAGAAGGCGAAGAAGACGATCAGCAGGAAGTACGTGGCCATGTAGACCGGGTGGTCACCGCGGACGAAGTGCTGGTTGATCCACACCGCCCAGCCGGACTGGCTGTTGGTCAGCTGGACCACCAGGGCCGGGATGTACAGCAGGGACGAGGCGAAGATGACCGGGATGACACCGGCCTGGTTCACCTTCAGCGGGATGTAGGTCGACGTGCCGCCGAAGGCCCGGCGGCCGATCATCCGCTTCGCGTACTGCACCGGGATCCGCCGCTGCGCCTGCTCGACGAAGATGACGAGCATCACAACGATGACGCCGATCGCGATGACGGAGAGGAACTCGACCCAGCCACCGCCGATGGTGCCGGAACCCTTGATGGCCCACATCGAGGTCGGGAACTGCGCGGCGATCGAGGTGAAGATCAGCAGCGACATGCCGTTGCCGATACCGCGGTCGGTGATCAGCTCGCCCAGCCACATGATCACCGTGGTGCCGGCGGTCATGGTCAGGACCATCACGGCGATCCGGAAGACCCCGGTGTCCGGCACGATCTGGTTGGCGTAGACGCAGCCGGAGAAGAGCGCGCCGCTGGAGGCCGTCGCCACGATGCCGGTGCCCTGGAGCACCGCGAGCGCGATGGTCAGGTACCGGGTGTACTGCGTGATCTTCGCGGTACCGGCCTGGCCCTCCTTCTTCAGCGCCTCGAGTCGCGGGATCACGACCGTGAGGAGCTGGAGGATGATGCTCGCCGTGATGTACGGCATGATGCCGAGGGCGAAGATCGTCAGCTGGAGGAGCGCGCCACCGCTGAACAGGTTGACCAGTCCGAAGAGGCCGTTGTTCTTGGTCTCCTTGATACAGGCGTGAACCGCCTGGAAGTCCACCCCTGGAACAGGGATGTGCGAGCCCAGCCGGAACAGCACCATGATGCCCAGCGTGAACAGCAGCTTCTTGCGCAGGTCGGGCGTCTGGAACGCCCGCGCGAACGCACTGAGCACGGTGCCTCCTGCGCCTCCCGCGCGTCGTCGGCGGGAGGGTCGGTCCTGAATGGGAGTTTGGGCGGTACGGGCCCCCGTACAGACGGCACAGGCGAGCCTACGCGCAGCCTACAAGGGAACTCCACGGACTCTAACAGTGCGCGGCCACTCGAAAGAAGCGCGTACCGTCCCTCCCCCACTCATGGGGTACGGGATGCCCGGTTTTGCCACACAAAAGAACGAGGGCGGATCACCGGAATCCGGACCGCCGGGAAAGGGCGCGGCCGGAAACGGCGCAAGCCCCGCACCTCCCTGAGGGGAGGTGCGGGGCTCACGAAGTCAGCGGGCTCAGACGAGCTCGGTGACGGTACCGCCGGCGGCGGTGATCTTCTCGGTGGCCGAGCCGGAGACGGCGTCGACCGTCACCTGCAGGGCGACCGAGATCTCGCCGGTGCCGAGCACCTTGACGAGGGAGTTCTTGCGAACCGCGCCCTTGGCGACCAGGTCCTCGACAGTGACCTCGCCACCCTGCGGGTAGAGCTCGGCCAGCTTGTCGAGGTTGACAACCTGGAACGTGATCTTGAACGGGTTCTTGAAGCCCTTCAGCTTCGGCAGGCGCATGTGGAGGGGCATCTGGCCACCCTCGAAGCGCTGCGGAACCTGGTAGCGGGCCTTGGTGCCCTTGGTGCCACGACCGGCGGTCTTACCCTTGGAGCCCTCACCACGACCGACACGGGTCTTGGCGGTCTTGGCACCCGGGGCGGGACGCAGGTTGTGCACCTTGATCGGCGAGTCAGCCATCTCAGTCCACCTCCTCGACCGTGACGAGGTGACGCACGGTCTGGGCCATCCCGCGGATCTCGGGACGGTCCTCCTTGACGACCACATCGTGCATGCGCTTCAGACCCAGCGAGCGCAGCGTCTCGCGGTGGTTCTGCTTGCTGCCGATGTAGGACTTGGTCTGCGTGATCTTCAGGCGAGCCATCAGGCGCTCACCCCTGCAGCACGAGCCCGCAGCAGAGCCGCGGGAGCCACGTCCTCCAGCGGCAGGCCACGACGGGCGGCGATCTCCTCGGGGCGCACGAGGCCCTTCAGAGCGGCCACCGTGGCGTGCACGATGTTGATCGCGTTGTCGGAGCCGAGCGACTTCGACAGGATGTCGTGAATACCGGCGCACTCCAGCACGGCACGCACCGGGCCACCGGCGATAACACCGGTACCGGGGGCAGCCGGCTTCAGGAGCACGACGCCGGCAGCCTTCTCGCCCTGGATCGGGTGCGGGATGGTGCCCTGGATACGGGGGACCTTGAAGAAGTTCTTCTTGGCCTCCTCAACACCCTTGGCGATGGCGGCCGGAACCTCCTTCGCCTTCCCGTAACCGACACCTACGGTGCCGTCACCGTCGCCCACCACGACCAGCGCGGTGAAGCTGAAACGACGACCACCCTTGACAACCTTGGCGACACGGTTGATCGCGACCACACGCTCGACGTAAGCGGTCTTCTCGACGGCGGGGGCGTTGCCCCGGTCGTCACGCTTACGGTCACGCCGCTCGCCACCGCCGGTGCCGCCGCCGGCGCCGCTACCGCGGCGCTGGGGTCCAGCCATTGGAATTACCTCTCTCGATTACGTCCGTCGACTGAGCCGACGAGCGGCTTAGAAGTCGAGCCCGGCCTCGCGGGCCGCGTCCGCCAGGGCGGCGATGCGGCCGGCGTACCGGTTGCCCGCGCGGTCGAAGACGACCGACTCGATGCCGGCAGCCTTGGCGCGCTCGGCGACCAGGCTCCCGACCTTCTTGGCCAGCTCGGTCTTGTCGCCCTCGGCGCCCTTGATGGACACGTCGAGGGTGGACGCCGACGCCAGGGTGTGACCCTGCGCGTCGTCGATGACCTGGGCGACCATGTGACGGTTCGAGCGCGTCACGACGAGGCGCGGACGCACCTCGGTGCCGACGACGCGCTTGCGAACGCGGATCGCGCGGCGCTTGCGAGCGGCGCTCTTGTAGGCGTTGCCCTTGCCGATCTTGACAGAGACGCTCATCGCTTACTTACCACTCTTTCCGACCTTGCGGCGGATGACCTCGCCCGCGTACTTGACGCCCTTGGCCTTGTACGGGTCGGGCTTGCGCAGCTTGCGGATCTTTGCGGCGACCTCGCCGACCTTCTGCTTGTCGATGCCGTCCACGTGGAACTTGGTGGCCGACTCGACGACGAAGGTGATGCCCTCCGGGGCCTCGACCAGGATCGGGTGGCTGTAGCCCAGCTGGAACTCCATGTTGGAGCCCTTCGCCAGAACTCGGTAGCCGACACCGCTGATCTCCAGCGACTTGCGGTAGCCCGCGGTCACGCCGGTGATCATGTTCGCCACCAGCGTGCGGGAAAGGCCGTGCAGGGCCTTCGACAGACGCTCGTCGTTGGGGCGGGTGACGAGCAGGTTGCCGTCCTCGCCCTTGCCGATCTCGATCGGCGCGGCGACGTGGTGGGTGAGGGAGCCCTTCGGGCCCTTCACCGAGACCGCCTGGCCATCGATGGTGACGTCCACGCCGGCGGGAACCGGGATGGGCAGCCGTCCAATGCGCGACATTGCTGTACCTCCGTTTCCCGAATTACCAGACGTAGGCGAGAACTTCTCCGCCTACGCCCTTCTTGGCAGCCTGCTTGTCGGTGAGGAGACCCGAGGACGTGGAGATGATCGCCACGCCCAGGCCGCCGAGCACCTTCGGCAGGTTGGTGGACTTTGCGTAGACCCGCAGGCCCGGCTTGCTGATCCGCTTGATGCCAGCGATCGAGCGCTCACGGTTGGGGCCGAACTTGAGCTCGATGGTCAGCTTCTTGCCGACCTCGCCCTCGACGGGCTCCTCAACCTTGTAGGAGGAGATGTACCCCTCCTGCTGCAGGATCTCGGCGACGTGCGCCTTGATCTTGCTGGCCGGCATCGCCACGGAATCGTGGTACGCCGAGTTCGCGTTACGCAGACGCGTGAGCATGTCTGCGATGGGGTCGGTCATGGTCATGATGGCCTCAGGCCTCTCTCGCCGTGGTTTCTCCGCGCCAGGTCCCCCCGCCGCACTCCGAGGAGTGCGGCGGGGGCACAGACGCAGGGGACCTGCGGCGTCGTAAGACTGGGTGCGAGCCCTCCGAAGAGGGTCGACGGCAGCTATGGAGCTCCCGCGACAGGGGGCCCGACCTCACTACCTTACGGGATTCCGTACGCAGCCCCAAAAACGGGGCACTGTGGGATCGGGCACACCTGCTTCGCTATGGCGTTACCGCGAGGTCCTGGACTACCAGGAGCTCTTGGTCACGCCCGGCAGCTCGCCGCGGTGGGCCATCTCACGGAGGCACACACGGCAGAGGCCGAACTTGCGGTACACCGAGTGCGGACGACCGCAGCGCTGGCACCGGGTGTAGGCCCGGACGCCGAACTTCGGCTTCCGCTCGGCCTTCGCGATGAGGGACTTCTTCGCCATTGGCTCACGCCTCCTTGAACGGGAAGCCCAGAGCGCGCAGGAGCGCCCGGCCCTCGTCGTCGGTCTGAGCGGTGGTCACGACGGTGATGTCCATACCGCGCTGACGGTCGACCTTGTCCTGGTCGATCTCGTGGAACATGACCTGCTCGGTCAGACCGAAGGTGTAGTTGCCACGGCCGTCGAACTGCTTGGGGGAGAGACCGCGGAAGTCACGGATACGCGGCAGAGCCAGCGACACCAGACGGTCCAGGAACTCCCACATGCGGTCACCACGGAGGGTGACGTGGGTGCCGATCGGCTGGCCCTCGCGCAGCTTGAACTGCGCGATGGACTTGCGAGCCTTGGTCACGGCCGGCTTCTGACCGGTGATCGCGGTCAGGTCGCGGATCGCGCCCTCGATCAGCTTGCTGTCACGGGCGGCCTCGCCGACACCCATGTTGACGACGACCTTGACCAGGCCGGGCGTCAGCATGACGTTCTCGTACGAGAACTGCTCCTGCAGCTGACCCTTGATCTCGGAGTTGTAACGCTCCTTGAGACGGGGGGTCACCTTCTCAACAGACGTCTCAGACATCAGATGTCCTCACCGGTTCGCTTGGCAACGCGGATCTTGTTGCCCTCGTCATCGAAGCGGTAGCCAACGCGGGTGACGACCTTCTTGCCGTCCTTCTCCACGACCAGCTGGACGTTGGAGACGTGCACCGGGGCCTCGACGGTGACAATGCCACCCTGAGTACCCGGGCCCGGCTTGGTGTGCTTCTTGACCCGGTTCACACCCTCGACCAGGACCTTGTTCTCGGCGGGCATGGCCTGAATGACCTTGCCCTGCTTGCCGCGGTCCTTGCCGGTGATGACCTGGACCAGGTCACCCTTCTTGATCTTCATGCTGTTCGCCATGGGTTAGAGCACCTCCGGCGCAAGCGAGATGATCTTCATGAACTTCTTGTCGCGCAGCTCGCGGCCCACCGGGCCGAAGATGCGGGTACCGCGGGGGTCACCGTCGGTGTTCTTGAGAACGACAGCGGCGTTCTCGTCGAACCGGATGTACGAACCGTCGGGACGACGGCGCGACTTCACGGTACGGACGACGACGCACTTGACGACGTCACCCTTCTTCACCGAACCGCCGGGGATCGCGTCCTTGACGGTGGCGACGATGACGTCCCCGATACCGGCGTAGCGGCGACCGGAACCACCGAGAACGCGGATGCAAAGGATTTCCTTCGCGCCCGTGTTGTCGGCGACACGCAGTCGCGACTCCTGCTGGATCACAGCTTTCTCCTGATCGTCAACGAGAGCTGACGGGCCGGCCGCTGCTCACACCAGCGCCCGCGAGGGACCTGGTGCACATACGGCCGTACCGCATCAACTTCGTTACTTGGCCTTCTCGAGGATCTCGACGACGCGCCAGCGCTTCGTCGCGGACAGCGGGCGGGTCTCCGCGAGGAGGACTCGGTCGCCGATGCCGCAGGCGTTCGCCTCGTCGTGCGCCTTCAGCTTGTTCGTACGGCGGATGACCTTGCCGTACAGCGCGTGCTTGACGCGGTCCTCGACGGCGACGACGACGGTCTTGTCCATCTTGTCGCTGACGACGAGGCCCTCACGGGTCTTGCGGAAACCGCGCGTCTCGTTGGTGTTCTCAGTCATCAGGCGTTCTCCACCGTCTCGATGCCCAGCTCGCGCTCGCGCATCAGGGTGTAGATCCGCGCGATGTCCTTACGGACCAGCTTGAGCCGTCCGTGGTTGTCGAGCTGCCCGGTCGCCGCCTGGAAGCGGAGGTTGAACAGCTCCTCCTTGGCCTCACGGAGCTTGGCAACGAGACCCTCGTTGTCCAGCTCGCGGAGGTCAGCAGCCTTGGTGCCGGCCGACATCAGCTCTCACCTGCCTCGCGCCGGATGATCCGGCACTTCATCGGGAGCTTGTGAGCTGCGCGGGTCAGCGCCTCACGAGCCACCTTCTCGTTGGGGTACGACAGCTCGAACATGACCCGACCCGGGTGCACGTTCGCGATCCACCACTCGGGCGAACCCTTACCGGAACCCATGCGGGTCTCGGCCGGCTTCTTGGTGAGCGGACGGTCCGGGTAGATGTTGATCCAGACCTTGCCGCCACGCTTGATGTGACGGGTGACGGCGATACGAGCGGACTCGATCTGCCGGTTCGTCACGTAGGCCGGGGTGACGGCCTGGATGCCGTACTCGCCGAAGGCGAGCTCGGTGCCACCCTTGGCAGCGCCGCGGCGCTTGGGGTGGTGCTGCTTGCGGTGCTTGACCCGACGGGGGATCAGCATTGCGGTCAGGCCTCCGTTCCGGTGTTCTCGGCAGCCGGGGTCTCGGCGGCGACCGGGGCCTGAGCCTCGGCACCGGCGGGACGACGGCCACGGCCACCGCGCTCGCCACCACGGCGCTCGCCACCGCGGGCGGGACGACCACCCTCGGGACGGGCCGGACGGTTGCCCGAGCGGGCAGCGGCGTTCTCAGCGCGGACCTCGGCGATGTTCTTGACGTCGCCCTTGTAGATCCAGACCTTCACGCCGATACGGCCGAAGGTCGTCTTGGCCTCGAAGAAGCCGTAGTCGACGTTCGCGCGCAGGGTGTGCAGCGGCACACGGCCCTCGCGGTAGAACTCCGAACGGCTCATCTCGGCGCCGCCGAGACGACCGGAGCACTGGACCTTGATGCCCTTGGCGCCGGACTTCATGGTGCCCTGCATCGACTTGCGCATGGCACGGCGGAAGGACACGCGGGAGGACAGCTGCTCCGCGACGCCCTGAGCCACGAGCTGGGCGTCCAGCTCGGGGTTCTTGACCTCGAGGATGTTCAGCTGGACCTGCTTGCCGGTCAGCTTCTCGAGGTCGCCGCGGATGCGGTCGGCCTCGGTGCCACGGCGACCGATGACGATGCCGGGGCGCGCGGTGTGGATGTCGACGCGGACGCGGTCGCGGGTGCGCTCGATCTCGACCTTGGAGATGCCGGCGCGCTCCATGCCCTTCGTCATCATGCGACGAATGGCGACGTCTTCCTTGACGTAGTCCTTGTACAGCTTGTCGGCGTACCAGCGGGACTTGAAGTCCGTGCTGATGCCGAGGCGGAACCCGTGCGGGTTAACCTTCTGGCCCATTACCGGGTCCCTTCCTTGCTGCTGACGACCACGGTGATGTGGCTGGTCCGCTTGCGGATCCGGTAGGCACGGCCCTGGGCACGCGGACGGAACCGCTTCAGGGTCGGGCCCTCGTCAACGTACGCCTCGCTGATGACGAGGTCGTCCACGTTGGAGTGGTTGTAGTTGTGCGCGGCGTTGGCAATGGCGCTGTCGAGCACCTTGCCGACCGGCACGGTCGCGGCCTGCGGAGCGAAACGCAGGACCGCCTGGGCCTCCGTGGCGTTCAGGCCACGGATGAGGTCCACCACGCGGCGGGCCTTCATGGGCGTGACGCGGATGTACCGCGCCTGGGCCCTGGCTTCCATGGTTGTCCCCTTGCTGGTGTAAGTCATTGAGTCGGTAATCTCGCTGGCGACTAGCGACGCTTCGACTTGCGGTCGTCCTTGACGTGACCGCGGAAGGTACGCGTCGGCGCGAACTCGCCGAGCTTGTGGCCGACCATCGACTCGGTGACGAACACCGGGACGTGCTTACGGCCATCGTGCACCGCGATCGTGTGGCCGAGCATGGCCGGGAAGATCACGGAGCGACGGGACCAGGTCTTGATGACGTTCTGGGTACCCGCCTCGTTCTGCGCGTCCACCTTCTTGAGAAGGTGGCCGTCAATGAAGGGGCCCTTCTTGAGACTGCGCGGCATCTGACCTGCTCCTAGCGCTTCTTGTTGGTCTTGCGGCGGCGCACGATGAGAGCGTCCGACGCCTTCTTCGGGCGACGGGTACGACCCTCCTTCTGGCCCCACGGCGAGACCGGGTGGCGACCACCGGAGGTCTTACCCTCACCACCACCGTGCGGGTGGTCGATCGGGTTCATGGCCACACCACGCACGGTCGGGCGAACGCCCTTCCAGCGCATACGGCCGGCCTTGCCCCAGTTGATGTTCGACTGCTCGGCGTTGCCGACCTCGCCGACGGTCGCGCGGCAGCGCGCGTCGACCAGGCGGATCTCACCGGAGGGCATGCGCAGGTGCGCCATCTTGCCCTCACGCGCCAGCAGCTGAATGCCGGCACCGGCGGAGCGGGCCATCTTGGCACCGCCACCGGGACGCAGCTCCACCGCGTGGATGGTCGTACCGACCGGGATGTTGCGAAGCGGCAGGTTGTTGCCGGGCTTGATGTCGGCGCCGGCGCCGTTCTCGACCCGGTCACCCTGCGCGATGCCGCGCGGAGCGATGATGTAGCGCTTCTCGCCGTCCGCGTAGTGCAGGAGCGCGATGCGCGCGGTGCGGTTCGGGTCGTACTCGATGTGCGCGACCTTGGCCGGCACGCCGTCCTTGTCGTGACGACGGAAGTCGATCACACGGTAGGCGCGCTTGTGACCGCCACCCTGGTGGCGAACGGTGATCCGACCGGCGTTGTTACGGCCGCCCTTGCTGTGCAGGGGGCGAACCAGCGACTTTTCCGGCGTGGACCGCGTGATTTCGACGAAGTCGGCCACGCTGGAGCCACGGCGGCCCGGCGTAGTCGGCTTGTACTTGCGGATACCCATTTTCGTCCTCGTCTTGATCGACGATCACGGCCTCCGTCAGGAGGTCGGACCACCGAAGATGTCGATGCGGTTGCCCTCAGCCAGCGTCACGATGGCGCGCTTGGTGTCCTTGCGCTTGCCAAAACCCGTCTTGGAGCGCTTGCGCTTGCCCTGACGGTTGAGCGTGTTGACGGACTCGACCTTGACCGAGAAGACCGCCTCGACGGCCTGCTTGATCTGGGTCTTGTTGGCACCGGGCGACACGACGAACGTGTACTTGTTCTCGTCGAGGAGCGAGTAGCTCTTCTCGGAGATGACCGGCTTCACCAGGACATCACGGGGGTCCGTGAACGTCTTGCTCGTGATCTCTGCAGCCATCAGGCGGCGCTCCCTTCGAGCTCGCCCTCAGCAGCCACGGCCTTGGCGGACGCGGCGGGACCCGCCACGAAACGCTCGAAGGCGGCCTGGGTGAAGACCACGTCGTCGGAGACGAGCACGTCGTAGGTGTTCAGCTGGCCGGCGTCCAGGATGTGCACGTGCGGCAGGTTGCGGGCGCTCTTCAGACCCAGCTCGTCGGCACGCTCGACGACGAGGAGGATGTTCTTGCGCTCGGTGATCTTGCCGAACAGACCCTTGGCGGCCTTGGTCGACGGCGCCTCGGCCGCGATCACGTCGGTGACGACGTGGATGCGGTTGTGGCGGGCCCGGTCGGTGAGCGCACCGCGGAGGGCGGCGGCGATCATCTTCTTGGGCGTCCGCTGCGAGTAGTCACGCGGCACGGGACCGTGCACGACGCCACCGCCGGCGAACTGCGGGGCGCGGGTCGAGCCCTGACGGGCGCGGCCGGTGCCCTTCTGGCGGTACGGCTTCTTGCCGCCACCGCGGACCTCGCCACGAGTCTTGGTCTTGTGGGTGCCCTGACGGGCCGCAGCGAGCTGCGCCACGACGACCTGGTGCATCAGCGGAACGCTGACCCTCGCGTCGAAGATCTCGGCCGGAAGCTCCAGGCTGCCGGTCTTGTCGCCCGAGGGCGACAGGATGTCAATGGTGCTCATATCCTCACAGCCCCTTCGCCGCGGTGCGGACGAGGACGAGGCCGCCGTTCGGGCCCGGGATTGCGCCCTTGATGAGGAGCAGCCCCTTCTCCGCGTCAACGGCATGGATGGTCAGGTTCTGGGTGGTCACGCGCTCGTGGCCCATCCGGCCGGCCATCCGTACGCCCTTGAACACACGACCCGGGGTGGCGCAGCCACCGATCGAGCCGGGCGAGCGGTGCTTGCGCTGCACACCGTGACCGGCGCCGAGGCCCCGGAAGTTGTGGCGCTTCATGACACCGGCGAAGCCCTTGCCCTTGGAGGTGCCGGTCACGTCGACCTTGACACCCGCCTCGAACAGCTCCGCGGTGATCTCCTGGCCGAGGGTGTACTCGGACGCGTCCGTCGTACGGAGCTCGACCAGGTGACGACGCGGGGTGACGCCGGCCTTGGCGAAGTGGCCCGCGAGGGGCTTGTTCACCTTGCGGGGGTCGATCTCGCCGAAGCCGATCTGCACGGCGTCGTAGCCGGCCGGGCTGTCGGCGGTGTGGACCTGGGTCACGACATTGGGCCCAGCCTTGACGACGGTCACCGGAACGATCCGGTTGTTCTCGTCCCAGACCTGGGTCATGCCGAGCTTCTCGCCCAGGATGCCCTTAATCTGCTTAGCCATCTTCGGTGCGCCTCTCAGAGCTTGATCTCGATGTCGACGCCAGCCGGCAGGTCGAGACGCATGAGCGAGTCAACCGTCTTCGGCGTGGGGTCGAGGATGTCGATCAGACGCTTGTGAGTACGCATCTCGAAGTGCTCGCGCGAGTCCTTGTACTTGTGCGGCGAGCGGATGACGCAGTACACGTTCTTCTCAGTGGGCAGCGGCACCGGGCCTGCGACCTGCGCACCAGTTCGGATCACCGTCTCGACGATCTTCTTCGCCGAGGAGTCGATGACCTCGTGGTCGTAGGCCTTGAGCCGGATGCGGATCTTCTGTCCCGCCATGGCTACCTTGTAGTCCTTTTGTCATAAGTCACTGCACGGTCGTCCTCCGACCCCCGCGCTCGGGCGTGTCGCGCCCGCGCTTGCAAAAAACCGGCGAATCACTCCGTCGGTATCAGCTGTGGTCGGTGGAACCCGTCGGTTCCGTGGACGCCCGCGTTGAGGCCCCGCTCACGCTTCCCGGAAGATTCCCGTACTTTCGCCCCGCAGCTGCCGCGGTGTCGACTTCACACCACTGTGTCCACACACTGTCCGTGAACACATGAACGGCCATCACGGGAACGACGAGTACATGGGACTCGCTTCCAGTCCTCCCGGCGGGAGGCGCGCAGCATCGGCACTCAACCGAGCAACTTGGACATACTGCCACATGGAGCAGCCGTAAAGCCAATCGGGGCCGGTGGGGGTCTCCCCCACCGGCCCCGACCGCACGGCCCGGCCGCGCGAAGGTCACGCGGCGGCCGGACCGCGTGACGCTCAGTGCTTGCGCCAGACCATCCAGCCCTGGCCCTTGTTGACCCGCTCGACGTACCACTGCTCCGGGTGGTCGTGCCAGTAGGCCTCGGGCGCCTTGCCCTCCTCCGGCAGCGGGGTGACGATCACGTTCGCCTGCGGGGGGACGGGCTGCCAGCGGGGGTCGCGGTACCAGACCCGGCCGAGGTAGACCTCGTAGGCCTGGGCCATCCGCGTGCTGCCGTCGAGGTCCCAGGCGAGCACCACGTTGTCCTTGGGCTTGATGCCGGCGGCCTTGGTGAAGCCGGTCGCGTAGGTCTTGCGCCAGGACGTGTACGGGTCGGTGATCTGCTCGGTGATGGTGGTCGTCGCGAACCCGGCGAACAGCGCGAGCGAGAGGCCGACCGCCCAGAGGACCTTGCGTCCGCCCGCGAGCAGGAGCATCACGACCGCGCCGAGGATGATGAACGCCGCGGTCGTCGACCGCATCATGTTCAGCTTGCTCCAGTCGCTGGCCAGGAACAGGACGTCCGGCATGCCCCAGCCGATGAAGACCTGCTTGTACAGCTGCGAGCCCGCCGACCAGATCACCAGCTGGGCGAGGAGCAGGGTCAGGCCGACCGTGCCGGCCACCGCGTAGCCGAGGCTGCGCCGGCCGAACCGGGCCAGGACGGCGACGCCGGCCACGAAGGCGACCGGGACCAGGTACGACAGGTAGCGGGCGTAGACCCAGTTGTCGATCCGCGCGTCGTCCGGGAGGGCCGCGGCGGAGGCCAGCGCGGTGCCGAAGAGCAGCGCCACCATGACGCCGCCGACGATCCGGTGCGGGCGCGGGAAGCGGCTGCTGAAGAGCGCGAACAGGCAGGTGACGACCGCCAGGCCGCCGATGCCCCAGGTGGAGACGATGAAGTACCAGATCTGCCCGGTGGTCCTGGTCAGCGTGCGCTGCAGGATGTCGGGGTTCTTCAGGCCGTCCCACAGGTACGAGCCGACCTTGCTCGGCTCCACCTCGAACTGGCGGTTGAGCCACCAGGACAGCGCCTTGGCGAAGAGCACGCCGGCACCCAGCGCACCGAGGCCCGCCACGGTGGTCCGCCACGGCGCCCAGCGCAGCAGCAGGACGCCGACGAAGACCACTCCGGTCAGGGCCACCACGACGCCGCCGCGGTCGTGCGTCGCCAGCGAGTAGGCGGCGGCGGCACCCGTGCCGGCCGCGTACCAGTAGCGGTGCTTGGTGGGGCCGTCGCTCAGCCAGCCGTGCATGCAGAGCAGCCAGGCCAGGATCAGCACCGGCAGGACGGTGTCCGCCATGACGTACTCGGAGTAGAAGATCACCGGTGGCAGCAGCGCGGTGACCCCGGCGAACACGTACGCCAGCAGTCGGCGCAGCCCCAGGCGGCGGAGCGCCAGGTAGGCCAGCGGGAAGACCAGCGCGTTGAGCAGCGCGTTGATCCCCATGATCAGGTGGTAGGCCATCGCCGGGTCGTCGGAGAGCCGCAGGGCCGGGGAGATCAGCAGCGGGTAGCCCCCGGGGATCACCACGCCGACCGGCATCTCGGTGGTCTGGCGTCCGGCGAGCACACGGGCCAGGACGAGGTAGGAGTCCTCGTCCGCATGCACCGAGGGGTAGCTCAGGTGGCGGACGAGCACCAGTCGGAAGGCGACCTCGACGGCGTACCCGACCACCAGGGCGGCCGGCCAGAACCACCGCCGGCCGCGGGCCTCCTCGAACCGCTGCACAGCCCGGGCCGTCAGACCCGTCGACCGGGACGCGGCGACCGGCTGTCCGCCCGTCCGAGCACCGTCCCGGTGCTCCTCGACAGTTTCCGCTGAAGTCTGCACTGAACTCCGACTCTTCCTAGTCCGGCTCCGCATAGGATTTCGGCAGACCGCCCGGCCCGACCGCGGCCCACTCCGCCGGACCGTTCGTCCGAACGGGCCGGCTGCGGAGGTCACGCTAACAAGTGGCGCACCAGGTCATGCGCTTCCCGGTCGCGGCGTACACGGACCGATCGCATCCGGCCCGTTCACATACCACACCCAGCGTGACGCTCATGGTAGCCACAGGCCGCAGGCGTGTCATAACGTGACCGCCGAGTGGTCGCCACGCCGCCGCGCCCCCACGGCTCGAAAACGGCCCCGATAAGCTGGGAACAGCCACTCGTGCAATCCCTCGCCACCGACCCCAGGGCCGCCCCCGACACCCGGGGCCGCCTGGCTCACCTACCGGCCCGGAGCCTCCACACATGTCACGCACTCAGCGCAAGCGGCCCGCCTTGCTGGCTTGCCCCCCGCTGTCCGAGGCGCTCGGACGCAAGAACGGCTTCGGACTGCTGCGTCTCGTCCTCGCGCTCTCGGTGATCTTCGCCCATGCCATGCCGCTCGGCATGGGGAAGCACGACCTCGGTTACGACCAGGCGCAAGGCCAGACGAACGTCGGCGCGATGGCGGTCGCCGGCTTCTTCGTCCTCTCCGGCCTGCTGATCACCCGCAGTGGTATGCGGCTGAGCACCGGCCGGTTCATGTGGAACCGGGCGATCCGCATCCTTCCCGGTCTCTGGGTCTGCCTGCTGGTCACGGCGCTCGTCATCGCGCCGCTCGTCGCGTACCACCAGGGCCGGCTCGACGGCTTCTGGTCGCACCCCCAGGGGCCGTGGTCCTACCTCAAGGCCAACTACGGGATCGGCGTCGGCCAGTGGGGCGTCTCCGGCCTGCTGGACCACAACCCGCACCCGACCGCCTTCAACGGCTCGGTCTGGTCGCTCTCCTACGAGGTGTTCTGCTACATCGCGGTCGCCGCGCTCGCCGCACTCGGGATCCTCCACCGGGCCCGCTGGGCGGTGGCCCTGCTGGTCGCCGGCATGTACGCCTACCTGGTGTCGATGGCGGTGGACTTCGACCGGCTGCGCCTGCCGCTCTACGCCCCGACCGACCTGCAGGGCTGGCGCTTCCCGTTCCTCGACTGGCTGAGCATGGAGATGCTGCTGCCGGTGGGCTTCATGTTCGGCCTCGGCGCGGTCGCCGAGCTCTACAAGAAGCGCCTCCCGATCAACCCGGTCGCCGGTGTGCTGGCGTTCGGCGTCGTCCTCGCCACCGCCCACTACGGCGGTTTCACCGTGATCGGCCTGCCGGCCTTCGCCTACGTGCTGCTCGTCCTGGCCGCGCGGATGCCCGGCCCGCTGACCAAGGTCGGCACCAAGGTCGACCTCTCGTACGGCGTCTACATCTACGCCTTTCCGATCCAGCAGTGCCTGACCCTCTGGGAGGTCAACCGCCACGGCTACGCCGTCTACACGGCCCTGTCGGTGGCGCTGGCGCTCCTCGCGGCGCTCTGCTCCTGGTTCCTGGTGGAGAAGCCCGCCCTCAAGCTCAAGGACCTCGGCCTGCGCCGGCCCCCGAAGGCCGGTCCGGGCACGGCCGGCACGGCGGCCCCGGCAGCGGCTCCCGTCGGCACCACCGCCCCGGCGCCCCTCGGCGGGGTCGGGGTCACGGCGACCACCGCCGGTGGGGTCCACGCGGCCCGCTGACCGGCCGGACACCCGCACCGACGCCTCGGGCCCGGTACGCACCCGCGTACCGGGCCCGAGGCGTTCCGGCGCGCGGAGCCGGCCGCACCGGCAGGGCGGCGCACCGGGCCCGGGAACGAGTCCGGCCCCGCCGCGTGGTGCGGCGGGGCCGGAACCCGGTCACTGTCCTCGTGCCGGTGCTTCCAGGCCCTAGGCCCGGCCGACGAGCTCGGGGCGACGGGCGGCCTGGCGGCTCGCGGGCTGGATCGCCTTCAGGTGCGCGGGCATCCGGCGGATCATCGCGAGCAGCAGCACCAGACCGGCGCGGGACAGGTAGATCATGGCCTTGACCGGCGAGGCGCTGGGCGTACCGGTGGTGCGCTCGCGCATGGCGACCGGCACCTGGCGCACGACGAAGCCGCAGCGGGCCGCGCCGACCATGCTCTCGATGGTGTCACCCAGGTACTCGACCGGGTACCACTGCGCGAAGAACTCGATGAGCGGCTTGTTGCACGCCTTGAAGCCCGACGTGGTGTCGGTCAGGCGGGTGCGGGTGATGCGCGAGAGCACCACCGACAGCAGCTTCATCGCCCACTTGCGCGGGCCGCGCACCTTGTAGCTGCCCTCGCCGTCGAAGCGGGCGCCGATGACGAGGTCCGCCTCGTCCAGCTTGGCCAGCAGGGCGGGGACGTAGGCGGGGTCGTGCTGACCGTCGGCGTCGCACTGGATCGCGACGTCGTAGTCGTGCAGGTGGGCGTAGCGGTAACCGAACCGCATCGCGCCGCCGACACCGAGGTTGTAGGGCAGCTGCGCCACGCGGGAGCCGGACGCCGCGGCGACGGCGGCGGTGTTGTCCACCGAGCCGTCGTCCACGACGAGGGTGTCCACGCCGGGGAGCTTCTGCTGGATCTCGCGGAGGATCTTGGGCAGGCCCTCCGACTCGTTCCAGGCGGGAAGGATGATCAGTACCCGCTTGCCGTCGATCATGCCCTCACCTCGGGGTTGGTCGAGCCGCTCGCCTGCTGGTTCGCACCGGCGATCGGGAAGCCGTGGTGCTCGGCCAGGTGGGCGCGCATCATCGCCACGTCCTCGGCCAGGGTGCGGGTCTCCGCCTCCAGCCGGGAGGCCTCCCAGCTGAGGTGCAGCGACACCAGCAGGACCAGGACGAAGCCGGCGAACAGCACGAGGCTCACGCCGGACGCGATACCGAGCCGGCGCGCGGTTGAGTCCAGGATCGTGGGGAAGAACCCGAGCGGCGCCACGATGACGCCGATCGCGAGCCAGATAGCCGCGTACTTCTCCCGCAGCTGCTGGCGACGCAGCAGCTCCAGGATGTAGACGACCACCAGCACGCCGGTGATCGAAGTGATGACGGTGAGTTGCACGACTGGTTGCGCCTTTCAGCGGCAGTGGCGTGGCCAAGGAAAAGACATATTAAAGGCATGGCGTGAACGAATGACCGCCGCCGGGGGTGCTGGGCGGGGCCGAGGGGTGTCACACCTCTGACGACTGGCGTGCTGCCGGGGTCGCCCGCTCCCGCGCCGAGGGAACGACCGGAGCGGACAGGGAACGGGCCAGCGCCCATAGCATGGCAGCCGCACTCACCGCCGCACCAGCCAGGTACCCGAGTTCGACCCGGGTCGCGATCTCGCCCGGCGACAGGGTCACCGCGACCAGGACGGCGGTACCCGCCAGCCAGGCCAGCAGCTGCCGCTGGTGGCGGCCGAGCGAGAGCAGCGCCTGACCGAACACGGTCGCCAGCATGTAGCAGAGGGTGCCGAGCACGAGCCAGAGGAAGTCGGTCGACCCCAGCACGTCCTGCGCCTTGAACAGCACCTGGATGGCCCACGGCCCGAGGACGACCGTCGGCAGACCGGCCGCCGTGCACATCAGCACGACGATGCCGCCGGTCCGCAGCAGCACCTTCCGGAACTCCGCCTGGTTGCCCGCGGCGGCAGCGCCGGACAGCGAGGAGACCAGCGAGGCCTGGATCGCGGCGTAGGCGAACAGCGGGACGCGGGCCAGCACCACGGCGTTGGCGAGCGCGGCGATCAGCGCCTTCGAGGAGGGCGAGAGCGAACCCACGCTCACCACCGCGGCGTTGACCATCAGCTGGGCGAGCAGGGTGGACCCGGTCAGCAGGCCCAGACCGGTGGTCACGTCGCGCCAGGCCGGGGCCGGGCCGCCGCGCCGGTCGGCGAACACCTTGCGCATCCCGATCACCGAGGCGGCCAGCGGCGAGATCACCAGGATCAGCGCGAACGCCAGCGGCGAGTGGGTGCCGAACAGCGGGATCAGCGCGGCCAGCCCGATCCGCAGCCCGCCGTCGACCGCGAGCTGGGCGCCGTACGCGCCGAAGTGGCCGAGCCCGGCCAGCGCCCCGCGGGCGACCGAGCTGACGGCGAGGCCCACCAGGGCGCCGCCGAGGCCGGCGACCAGCCAGAGGTCACCGGAGAAGAAGCGGTCGGCGATCGGCCGGGCCGCGGCGGCGACCACCAGCAGCACGACGGCCAGCACCACGACGGTGGCCAGCAGGACGCGCCGGATCGCCGGACCCGGCCCGCGACCGGCCACGTCGCGGGCCGCGACCAGGCGGTTGAGCTCCAACTCGACCGGGGAGAAGAGTCCGTACCCGACGGACATGACCACGGTCCAGAGCATGTTGACGCCCGCGACCTGGGTGGTGTCCAAGCTGTGCCCGGCAAGCGCCAGGAAGATGTACGACGAGACACCGAGCACGACGGTGCCGCCGAGAACGAGCCGCACGCCCGGGGGCAGCGCCCCCAGCAGCTTGGCCACCGGGTTCGTCATCGCAGGGAGGCCTTGGCCTTCAGCGGCTCCCACCAGGCGCGGTTCTCGCGGTACCAGGTGATGGTGGCGGCCAGGCCGTCCTCGAAACGGACCTGCGGGGTGTAGCCGAGCTCCTCGCTGATCTTGGTGATGTCCAGCGAGTAGCGCAGGTCGTGGCCCTTGCGGTCGGCGACCGGCTCGACCATGGACCAGTCGGCGCCGGCGGCCCGGAGCAGCAGCTCGGTGAGCTCCTTGTTGGTGATCTCGGTGCCGCCGCCGATGTTGTAGACCTCGCCGGACCGGCCCTTGCGCATGGCCAGCTCGATGCCGCGGCAGTGGTCGGAGACGTGCAGCCAGTCGCGGATGTTGCCGCCCGTGCCGTACAGCGGCACCTTCCTGCCGTCCAGCAGGTTGGTGGTGAACAGCGGGATGACCTTCTCCGGGAACTGGTAGTGCCCGTAGTTGTTGGAGCAGCGGGTGACCACCACGTCCATGCCGTGCGTACGGTGGTAGGCGAGCGCCAGCAGGTCGGAGCCGGCCTTGGAGGCCGAGTACGGGGAGTTGGGCGCGAGCGGCCACTCCTCGGTCCACGAGCCCTCGGAGATCGAGCCGTAGACCTCGTCGGTGGAGACGTGGACGAAGCGGCCGACACCGTGCTTCTTGGCCGAGTCCAGCAGCACCTGGGTGCCCAGGACGTTGGTGACCACGAACGGGCCCGCGCCCTCGATGGACCGGTCCACGTGGGACTCGGCGGCGAAGTGCACGACCACGTCGTGGCCGGGCATGACCTGGTCGACGGCGTCCGCGTCGCAGATGTCGCCACGCACGAAGGTGTAGCCGCTGTGACCGGCGACGGACGCCAGGTTGGCCTCGACGCCCGAGTAGGTGAGCTTGTCGAAGACGGTGATCTGATCCGTTGCGTCGGCGCTCAGCAGCTGCCTGACGAACTCTGAACCGATGAAGCCGGCGCCGCCGGTAACGAGGATGCGCATAGTGCGGGCAGTCTACCGGTGCACCCCGGGGCCATCGCCCCGGGTCAGCAGCAGGCTCCGCACCTCACATAAGCTGCGCGCATGCGTGGAATTCTCTTGGCGGGCGGTACCGGGTCACGTCTGTGGCCGCTGACCCGAGCAGTCTCGAAGCAGCTCCTCCCCGTCTTCGACAAGCCGATGATCTACTACCCGCTGTCGACCCTGGTCATGGCCGGTATCAGCGAGATCCTGATCATTACCACCCCGCAGGACCAGGAGCAGTTCCAGCGCCTGCTCGGCGACGGCTCCCAGTTCGGCCTCAAGCTCGAGTACGCCGTCCAGGAGAAGCCCGAGGGCATCGCCCAGGCCTTCGTGCTCGGCGCCGACTTCATCGGCGACGAGCCCGTCGCGCTGATCCTCGGTGACAACATCTTCCACGGCAGCGGCCTCGGCACCCGGCTCGCGGAGCGCACCTCGCCGCACGGCGGCATGGTCTTCGCCTACCCGGTCGCCGACCCGACCGCGTACGGCGTGGTCGAGTTCGACGACAACGGCCAGGTCATCTCCATCGAGGAGAAGCCCACCCAGCCGAAGTCGCGCTACGCGGTGCCCGGTCTCTACTTCTACGACAACCGCGTGGTCAAGATCGCGTCGGGCCTCAGCCCGAGCGCGCGCGGCGAGCTGGAGATCACCGCCGTCAACGAGGAGTACCTCAAGACCGGCGAGCTGCACGTCACCATCCTCGACCGCGGCACCGCCTGGCTCGACACCGGCACCTTCGTCTCGATGGTCCAGGCCTCCGAGTTCGTGCGGGTCATCGAGGAGCGCCAGGGCTTCAAGATCGGCTGCATCGAGGAGGCCGCCTGGCGGGCCGGCCTGATCGACGACGCGCAGCTGCGCGAACTCGCCGAGCCGCTGTGCAAGAGCGGCTACGGCGACTACCTGATCGCCCTGCTCGACGAGGAGAACGCCCGGTGAAGTTCCGCGAGCTCTCCCTCCCCGGCGCCTTCGAGGTCACCCCGCAGCAGCACGGCGACCCGCGCGGCCTGTTCATGGAGTGGTACCGCTTCGACCGGCTGGAGGAGGTCGTCGGCCACCCGCTGAACCTCGCCCAGGGCAACCTGTCGGTGTCCGCCAAGGACGTCGTCCGCGGCATCCACTTCGCCGACGTCCCGCCCGGCCAGGCCAAGTACGTCAGCTGCGTCCGCGGCGCCGTCCTCGACGTGGTCGTGGACCTGCGGGTCGGCTCCCCCGCCTTCGGCCGCTGGGAGTTCGTCCGCCTGGACGACGTCGAGCGCAAGTCGGTCTACATCCCCGAGGGATTCGGCCACGGCTTCTGCGCGCTGACCGACGACGCCACGCTGTCGTACGTCTGCTCCGAGACCTACAACCCGACCGGCGAGCACGCGGTGCACCCGCTCGACCCGGACCTCGGCATCGAGTGGCCCACCGACGCCCCGCAGCTGTCCGCCCGTGACGACGCCGCCCCGTCGCTGGCCGACGCGATCGCCGGCGGCCTGCTGCCGGACTACGAGAAGTGCCTCGCCTTCACCGAGGGCCTGCGCAACCGCTGAGACCCTCCGATGCCCGGGTCCACCGCTCTGCGGCGGGCCCGGGCATCGTCGTCCGCGGGGCCGCGGCCCGGCCCGCAGCCCGCGCTCGGCCCGGCGGAGGGGCGCGGACGGGCTCAGTATGATGGGCCAGCCACAGGGTCCCTGCCCTGTTCCGGCCCCGACTCCGACCAGCGGATGTGCCTCCACCATGACCACTCTGGAAATCCTGCTTCCGTACTACGGCGACGTCGCGCTGATGCAGGCAGCGGTGCGCAGTGTGCTGGCCCAGACCGACCCTGACTGGCGGCTGACCGTCGTCGACGACGGTCGGGAGCCCGGCGTGCCGGAGTGGTTCGCCGAGCTCGACGACCCGCGGGTCCGGTACTTCCGCAACGAGAAGAACCTCGGCGTCACCGGCAACTACCGCAAGTGCCTGGGCATGGCCGAGCACGAGTACATGATGTTCATGGGCACGGACGACATCATGCTCCCCAACTACGTCGCCACCATCCGCTCGATCCTGGCCCAGTACCCCGGCGTCGCGATGATCCAGCCGGGCGTCCAGGTCATCGACGGCGACGGCAAGCCCAGCAGCTCGCTCGCCGACGAGGCCAAGCGCCGGATCTACGCGCCCAAGCAGCAGGGCCGCACCCTGCGGGGCGGCGAGGACCTGGCGGTCAGCCTGCTCAAGGGCAACTGGCTGTACTTCCCGTCGATCTGCTGGCGCACGGACGCCGTGCGGACCATGGGTTTCCGCGACAACCTGGAGATCATCCAGGACCTCGCGCTCGTCATCGACCTGCTCCAGGCCGGCGAGCAGATGGTCGTCGACGACGTCCGGGCCTTCCAGTACCGCCGGCACGCGGTCAGCATCTCCTCCTCGTCGGCCTTCAGCGGCACCCGCTTCACCGAGGCCCGCCGGTACTTCCTCGACGCCGCCGACCGCCTCGACGCACACGGCTGGCCGCGGGCCGCCAAGGCGTCCCGGATGCACCTGTCGGCCCGGATCCACGCCCTCACCCTGGTCCCTGGCGCGATGCGCGCCGGCCAGTGGGACGGGGCGAAGGCCCTGCTGCGCAACGCCACCAGCACGGCCGCCCGCCCCCGCTGACCCCCGCTCACCACCGTCCCCTGGGAGATCTCCGCAATGACCGCACCGCACACGACCCCCTCCCGGGTGGCCGTCCTCGGCGGCACCGGCTTCATCGGCCGGGTGCTCGGCGCCCGCCTGCTGGAGCAGGGCGTCGAGGTCGTCAGCCTGGCCCGCAAGGCGCCGGCGGTGCCGGCCCCCGGCCGGTTCGTCGCCTTCGACATCTCCTCCGACGCCGCCGCCGACCTCACCGCGCTGCTCGACCGTGAGCGGATCGACACGGTCGTCAACGCGGCCGGCGGCATGTGGGGCCTGAACGACGAGCAGATGTACCAGGCCAACGTCGTCCTGGTGGACCGGCTGATCGAGGCGGTCTCCGCGATGGCCTCCCCCGCCCGCCTGGTCCACCTCGGCACCGTGCACGAGTACGGCATGGCACCGGTCGGCACCGGCCAGCGCGAGAGCGACCCCGCCGCCCCGGTGATGGAGTACGGCAAGCTCAAGCTCGCCGCCACCGAGGCCCTGGTCCGGGCCGTCGAGGCCGGCCGGCTGGACGCGGTCTCGCTGCGGCTCGGCAACGTCGTCGGCGCCGGCCAGCCCGGCCACAGCCTGCTCGGCGTGATGGCCGCCAAGCTGGACGCCGCCCGGCTGGCCGGCGAGACCGCGCAGCTCTCCCTCCAGCCGCTCACCGCCCAGCGCGACTTCGTCGACCTCACCGACACCCTCGACGCCGTCCTGATCGCCGCCCGCGCCGACGTCCTCCCGCCGGTGGTCAACGTCGGCACCGGCACCGCCTCCTCCGCCCGGCTGCTCGTCGAGCTGCTGATCGAGGAGAGCGGGGTGCCCACCGAGATCACCGAGGTCCCCGCGCCGGACGGCACCGGCCCGGAGACCGAGTGGCAGCAGCTCGATGTCACCGTCGCCCGCGAGCAGCTCGGGTGGGAGCCCCGGCGCACGCTGCGCGAGGCCGTCCGGGACCTCTGGCAGGCCCAGGTCGCCTCCTCGGCCTGACCCCCGCACGGCAAGCAGCACGGCAGTACGGCGGTACGAGACTCAGCGGGCCACCGGCCCCGACGGGCGCGGTGCCCGGGCCCCACCGGGTCCGGGCACCGCGCCCGCGCCACCCAATGAACGGGAAGGCACGACACTGCGCGCACTGCTCCGCCCGCACGGCACCCTCGCCGACCTCTGCACGGGTCGGGCCAACAGCTTCGGCGCCGTGCGCCTGCTGCTCGCGGTCGCGGTGGTGGTCTCGCACGTCTACCCGCTCGGCTGGGGCCGGCTGGACCCCCTCTGGAACTGGAGCGGTCACCAGACCGACTTCGGCAAGTCGGCCGTCCTCGGGTTCTTCGCCCTCTCCGGCTTCATGATCACCGGCAGTGCCGCGGCCCTGTCGCCCCTCCGCTTCGCCTGGCACCGGGCCCTGCGCATCCTGCCCGGGCTCTGGGGCTCGCTGCTGGTCTGTGCCCTGGCCCTCGTACCGCTGCTCTACCTCTTCCAGCACGGGTCACTGACGGGCTTCTGGAACCGCCCGGACGGTCCGCTGAGCTACCTGAGCAGCCTCGGCAGCACCTCGCCCGCGGCCGGCTGGGACATCTCCGGCGTGCTGGCCGAGGGCATCCGCCGGTCGACCAACTTCGACCGGAGCCTCAACGGCGCCCTGTGGTCCCTGAAGTACGAGATCCTCTGCTACGCCCTCGCCGGCCTGCTGGCCGCGCTCGGCCTGCTGCGCGGCCGGCTGGTCGTCCCCGCGCTGGCGCTGGCGCTCTGGCTGCTGATCGCCGGAGGACTCGCCGACCTCCCGTCCCCGGGCTCCCCGCTCGTCGGCCCCGGTGTGGCCGTCCCGGTCCTCGGGCAGCTCAGCGGGTACCTGCTGGTGCACCTCGGGTTCGTCTTCCTGCTGGGCGCCGGCCTCCGGCTGTGGGCCGACCGGATCCCGGTGGACGACCGGCTGGCGCTGGCCGCCGGGATCGTCCTGGCCGGGACGCTGTACTGGCGCGGCTATCCCGTGCTCGGCCACCCCGCCCTGGTGTACCTGCTCTTCTGGGCGGCGGCCCGGCTGCCCCGCCGGTTCCAGGCCGTCGGACGCCGCCACGACTACTCGTACGGCGTGTACATCTACGGGTTCCCGGTCGAGCAGGCGGCCGCGCTGCTCGGCTTCGCGCGCTTCGGCGTCCTGGGCTTCTTCGCGGCCGCCATGACCGCGACACTGGCCCTGGCGGCCTTCTCCTGGCACGTCGTCGAGGAGCCCGCGATGCGGCTGCGGAACTGGGCCCCGGGGCCGCGGGGCTCCGCGGAGGGAGCCCGGCCCGCGAAGGCCGGCAGCTGAACCGTCGCGCCGGAGCGCCCACCGACCGCCGACCGCCGACCGGGTCAGCCCTTCCGCTCCTTGAAGACCCAGATCCGCATCAGCACGAAGCGCAGGACGGTGGCCAGGCCGTTGGCGACCACCAGGCCCGCCACCTCGACCGTGCGCGAGGCGTCCGGCGCCGCGAGGTCCAGCAGGGCGAGCACCCCGGCGCTGAGACCCAGGCCGATCAGGAAGGCGACCGCCCCCTGGAGCTGGTGGCGCAGGGCGCCCTCGGCACCCGTGATCCCGAAGGTGAACCGCCGGTTGGCCGCGGTGTTGGCCACCGCGCTCACCGCGAGCGCGATCAGGTTCGCCGCCTGCGGGGCGACGAACTGCCGCGCGACGACGTACAGCCCCAGGTAGAAGAGGGTGCTCAGGACCCCGATCACCAGGAAGGACGGCATCTGGCGCCGGACCGTCCCGGCCGGCCGCGCCGCCGCGGGACCGTCCTGCGCCGGCACGGTCGGCTTGTCGGTGGAGACCATCTGGATGCCCATGATTTCTTCGTCGGATCAGGAGAGCTCGTACACGGCCACCCGGCCGTTGTCGAACACCTGCTTGGTGAGGTCCTTCAGCCGCGGCGACTCGGCCCCGGCCTTGCGGTGGACCACCAGGTACCGGAGCCGGGGGTCGTCGTCGCGCAGCCGTCGCAGGGTGTCCGCCGTCGGATGGTAGAACGCCTCCTCGTTGCGCCTGAACAGGGCCTCGTCCCAGAAGCCCGTCGTGGCCGACACGGCTCCGGCCGCGGTCGCCATCAACCGGGGCGCGTAGGCCCAGCCCTCGATCAGCACCGAGCGTTCGGAGTAGGCGCTCAACCAGTACGAACGGTAGTTGTCGCAGGAGGCGCTGTCCGCGTAGTCCTCGAACTGCCAGCAGTGGCTGTTGGTGGCGAGCACGTCCCGCGGCCCGCTGTGCTCACGGACCCAGCGGGCCGCCTGGACCTGCGTCTCCGGCAGGATCCACGAGCCCTCCCAGTGCACCTTCCGCGCCTGGAGGACGTCCAGGGCCGTCGCCGGGACACCCACCGCCAGCACCGCCGTCAGCAGCACGACGCCGCCGCGGCGCCGCAGCGCCGGCACCGCCCGGCCGGCGAGCCGCCAGAGCAGGCCGCCGGCCAGCGCGAGCCCGGCCAGCGCCGCCGCCGCGACCAGCGCGGGCAGCAGCTTGACGTACGGCGGCTCCCCTGCCGGACCGTCGAACGGCCGGGCCGCGAACGCCTTCCAGTCGTCCGAGTACCGGTAGAGGGTGAGGGTGAGCGCTCCGGCCAGGACCGCCGCCGCGGCGGCCAGCAGGAGCACCGCACGGCGCGGGAGCGCCGCCCGCTCGAAGGTCTCGCAGTACCCCCACGCCGAGAGCAGGGCGGCGAAGGGCAGCCCCGCCAGGGTGAAGTAGCTGGCGTTGAAGCCGTTCACCGCGAGGTAGGCGGCCGGCCCGGCCAGCGCGCCGCCGAGCAGGAACCACTGCACCGGAGCGAGGTCCAGCCGGCTGCGCCACAGCAGAGGCAGCATCCCGGCCGCCTTGAGGTGGTGGTTCAGCACGAACGCGACCAGGATCGCGGCGACCAGCCCGGCCTGCACCGCCGCCGGCCGGGAACCGTCCGGATCCGCCCAGTACCCCCGGACGTTGCCGAACGGGACGACCTCCAGCGCATAGCTCTGGAAGTCGAAGACGGCGGCCGTCGCGAAGAGCTGCGCCGCGCCGATGATCGCCCCCAGGCCGACGATCGTCCACGGGACGCGCCGCGTCCCGATCAGGATCATCAGCCCGGCGAAGCCGAGACCGCCCAGGACCACCGGAAGCGTGCTGGCCTTCGCCGCGCTGGAGGCCAGCGCGAACAGCGCGGCGAGCACGTAGGCGCCGCGGCCGAACGACGGGATCCCCCCGTCGCCCTCCCGGGTCCGCCTCAGGAGGTCGCCGGCCGCACCGATCAGGGCGATCAGCAGCGGCTGGCTGTACGTCAGGGAGAGGCTGGCGAACGACATCAGCCGGACCGCGGGAGCCCCGAAGGTCCAGCTGCCCACGTTGTTGGGGTACGCCGCGGTGAACTCGCCCACCGCGAACACCAGCAGGGCCGCCACCGGGCCGGCCCAGGGCCGGCCCACGAGCCGGTGGGCGACCACCGCGACGGCGAGGATCCCCAGCGCGCCCAGAGCCGGGACCATCAGCCGCATCTCGACCACCGACAGGTCGATGTGCCCGACCAGATCGCCCATCGCCATGTGGACGAAGGTGAACCAGTGGTAGTTCAGCGGCTCCCCCGACACCTGCGGCAGCGTCGGCGGGACGTTGTACTTGGCGTTCCCCGCGAGCGACAGCAGGTAGGGCAGGTCGCCGTACTGCCGGCTGGTCTCGCTGTCCGGCAGGATCGGGAACCGGGCGAGGAAGACCTCGTAGTAGTACGCCAAGGAGAGGGCCACCACGCCGGCCGTCGCCCAGGACCAGCGTTCCGCCGGCCGGCGGTACCCGGCCGGCCGCCAGTGCCGCCGCAGGCCGGGCACCGCCAGGAAGGGCACCACCACCAGCAGCGGCCAGGCCACCGCGAACCTCTGCAGGCCGAGCGGCACCAGCAGGACCCACGCGCCGAGCTCCAGCACGAGGCCGGTGACCGCGCCGAGGACGAGGTCCTCGACCAGGGTGTGGGGGCGGCGGCGGAGCGCCCGGAACACCAGCGTGCCGGGAAGCAGCACGCCCCAGGCCGCGTAGCCCGTGTAGCGGGCGATGTCGCCCGGCGGGGTGTCCGTGGCCAGCAGCAGCGCGACCGCGAACAGGTAGCAGGCCACCGCCGGCGCCCACCGCCGCAGCCCGGCCGGGGCAGGGGAGTCGCGGCGGCCCGCCGTCAGCGACGCGGAAGCACTCGCCCCGCCCGGCGGGCGACCGTCCCGGGACCTGGCCGAGGACGCCGTGCTGTTGGTGGTGCCCATGCTGTCCGTTCCGTCCTCCGTGCCGCGCACCGGAGCCGCCCCGGGCGGCTCGACACGGTTCGCTGCGACCGGATCCGTTCCCCTGTGGAGGTCATCGCGACCGCTCCTGCCACTCGTCCTCGGCCGAGTCGTAGCCGACGAAGTACGCGGGGCGGGCCTGCACGGCCGAGTAGATCCGCCCGATGTACTCGCCGAGCAGACCGACGCAGATCAGCTGCACGGCACCGATGAAGAGCATCCCGATGAAGAGCGACGACCAGCCCGGCACGGTGGCGCCGAGCGCGTACGCGAACGCCGTGTAGACGGCGAGCCCTATGCAGACCAGGAAGCTCAGCAGGCCCATCCAGGTGGCGAGCCGCAGGGGACTTGCGGAGAAGTTGGTGATGCTGTCGATCGCCAGCCGCACCATCTTGGACAACGGGTAGTGCGTCGCCCCGGCGACCCGCTCCTCGCGGACGTAGACGACCTCGCCGCTGGGGAAGCCGAGCCAGGGGACGAGCAGCCGGTAGACCGGCTGGTGCTCGGGGAGGGACTTGAGGGCGTCGACGGCGGCCCGGCTGAGCAGCCGGTAGTCGCCGGCCTGGCTGGGCATCCGCTTGCCGACGAGCTTGCGCATGAGCCAGTAGTAGGCGCCGGCGGTGCGCCGCTTGAAGCGGGTGTCGGTGGCGCGGTCGCCGCGGACCCCGTAGACGATGTCCAGGTTCTGCTCGCGGGCGAGTGCGAGCATCTCGGGGATCTTCTCCGGCGGGTCCTGGAGGTCCGCGTCGATGCTGACCACGTAGTCCCCCAGCGCCCGGTGGATCCCGGCGGTGAGCGCGGCCTGGTGACCGGAGTTGCGCGCGAAGCGGACGATGCGGAACTCGGGCCAGTCCTGGCGGATCTTCTGCATCAGCACCGGGGTGACGTCCGTGCTGCCGTCGTCGACACCGACCACCTCGTAGGTGACGTCGAGGGCGTCGAGTATCGGGCGGAGGCGCTCGACCGTCAGCGGGAGCGCTTCCTGCTCGTTGTAGATCGGCATCACGACCGACAACTGGGGCGCCGTTGGCATGAGGTGCTCCCGCTTTCCGCTGCTGGGGCTGGTTCGTGGCCCGAGAATAGCAGCAGCCTGTGAGCGCTCCGTGAGAGAAGATGAGCGCAGGGTTAAGACCGAAGGGCCCCGCACACCCTGAGGTGTGCGGGGCCCTTCGGATCGCCTGTGGGTCACAGGCAGGTCAGATCGTCAATTACTTGAGGATCTTGGTGACCTGGCCGGCGCCGACGGTGCGGCCACCCTCACGGATGGCGAACTTGAGGCCCTCCTCCATGGCGATCGGCTGGATCAGCACGACCGTCATGGCGGTGTTGTCGCCCGGCATGACCATCTCGGTGCCCTCGGGGAGGGTAACGACGCCGGTCACGTCCGTGGTACGGAAGTAGAACTGCGGGCGGTAGTTGTTGAAGAACGGGGTGTGACGACCACCCTCGTCCTTCGACAGGATGTAGGACTGGGCCTCGAAGTCGGTGTGCGGGGTGACCGAGCCGGGCTTGATGATGACCTGGCCGCGCTCGACGTCCTCGCGCTTGATGCCACGGAGGAGCAGACCGACGTTCTCGCCCGCCTGGCCCTCGTCGAGCAGCTTGCGGAACATCTCGATGCCGGTGACCGTGGTGGTGGTCTTGGTCTCCTTGATGCCGATGATGTCGACAGTCTCGTTGACCTTGAGGATGCCACGCTCGATACGACCGGTGACGACGGTGCCACGACCGGTGATCGTGAAGACGTCCTCGATCGGCATCAGGAACGGCTGGTCCACGGCGCGGGCCGGGGTCGGGATGGCCTCGTCGACCGCCGCCATCAGGCCGAGGAGCTTCTCGCCCCACTCCTTGTCGCCCTCCAGCGCCTTCAGCGCGGAGACGCGGACGACCGGCAGGTCGTCGCCCGGGAACTCGTACTCGGAGAGGAGCTCACGGACCTCGAGCTCGACGAGCTCCAGGATCTCCTCGTCGTCCACCATGTCGGCCTTGTTCAGGGCGACGACGATGTAGGGGACGCCGACCTGGCGGGCCAGGAGGACGTGCTCCTTGGTCTGCGGCATCGGGCCGTCGGTGGCGGCGACGACGAGGATCGCACCGTCCATCTGGGCCGCACCGGTGATCATGTTCTTGATGTAGTCCGCGTGACCCGGGCAGTCGACGTGGGCGTAGTGACGCGCCTCGGTCTGGTACTCGACGTGCGCGATCGAGATGGTGATACCGCGCTGCCGCTCCTCCGGCGCCTTGTCGATCTGGTCGAACGGCGTGAAGGGGTTGATGTCCGGGTGAGCGTCGTGCAGCACCTTGGTGATCGCCGCGGTAAGAGTGGTCTTACCGTGGTCGATGTGACCGATGGTGCCGATGTTGACGTGGGGCTTCGTCCGCTCGAACTTCGCCTTCGCCACTGCAGTCCTCCTGAGGACAGTTCTGTACGCCGTGCTGACGTCAGTTGGTCTTTGATCGGGTTGGGTACGGAGCGCCGAGGCACTCCATGCCGTCCCGCGGGTGGGGGCCGGAGGCCCCGGGAGAATCCGACCGGATTCTCCCGGATTGCCTCCTAATAGCCTAAGGGTTCGCTGTCGTCCCGATCGTCGGGACGTACGGCGGCCTCGAACAGGGAGCCGGCAGGTGCCGGTCCCTACTCGCCCTTGGCCTTGGCGATGATGTCGTCCGCCACGTTCCGCGGAACCTCGGCGTACGAGTCGAACTGCATCGAGTAGCTCGCGCGACCAGAGGTCTTGCTGCGCAGGTCACCGACGTAGCCGAACATCTCGGAGAGGGGCACCAGCGCCGTGACGACGCGGGCACCGTGACGCTCGTCCATGGACCGGATCTGGCCACGACGAGAGTTGATGTCGCCGATCACGTCGCCCATGTAGTCCTCGGGCGTGGTGACCTCGACGGCCATCATCGGCTCCAGGAGGACCGGGGAGGCCTTCCGGGCGCCTTCCTTGAAGGCCATCGAGCCGGCGATCTTGAACGCGAGCTCGGACGAGTCGACGTCGTGCGCCGCACCGTCGAGCAGCTTCACGCGGACACCCTGGAGCGGGTAGCCGGCGAGGATGCCGAACTCCATGGCCTCCTGGCAGCCGGCGTCGACCGACGGGATGTACTCCCGCGGCACGCGGCCACCGGTGACCTGGTTGACGAACTCGTAGCCCTCGGCCTGCTCGAGCGGCTCGATCGCGATCTGCACCTTGGCGAACTGACCGGAACCACCGGTCTGCTTCTTGTGGGTGTAGTCGATGCGCTCGACGGCCTTGCGGATCGTCTCGCGGTACGCGACCTGCGGCTTGCCGACGTTGGCCTCGACCTTGAACTCACGGCGCATACGGTCGACGAGCACCTCGAGGTGCAGCTCGCCCATACCCGCGATGATGGTCTGGCCGGTCTCCTCGTCCGTGTTGACCTGGAAGGACGGGTCCTCCTCGGCGAGACGCTGGATGGCAACGCCCAGCTTCTCCTGGTCACCCTTGGACTTGGGCTCGATCGCGACGCGGATGACCGGGGCCGGGAAGTCCATGGACTCCAGGATGACCGGGTTCTTCTCGTCGGACAGCGTCTCACCGGTGGTGGTCTGCTTCAGGCCCATGACGGCGATGATGTCGCCGGCGCCCACCGAGTCGATCTCCTCACGCTTGTTCGCGTGCATGCGGTAGATCTTGCCGATGCGCTCCTTCTTGCCCTTCACGGCGTTCAGCACCGAGGTGCCGGACTCCAGGCGGCCCGAGTAGACCCGGACGAAGGTGAGCTTGCCGAGGTGCGGGTCCGACATGATCTTGAACGCGAGCGCGGCGAGCGGCTCGTCGTCCGAGGCCTTGCGGGAGATCTTGACCGTGTCGTCGCCGGGCTTGGTGCCCTCGATGGACTCGATGTCCAGCGGCGACGGCAGGTACTTGACGACCGCGTCGAGCAGGGGCTGAACGCCCTTGTTCTTGAACGCGGTACCGCAGAAGATCGGGGTGAAGTCCGAGTTCAGCGTGCCCTTGCGGATCGCGTCCTGGAGCAGCTCGACCGGGATCTCGGCCTCTTCGAGGGCGAGCTCCATGATCTCGTCGCTCACGTTGGAGACGGTGTCGATCAGCTGGGTGCGGTACTCGTCCGCCTGCTCCTGCAGCTCGGCCGGGATGTCGACGATGTCGTACATCTCACCCTTGGCCGCCTCGGCGGACCAGACCAGCGCCTTCATGCGGACCAGGTCGACAACGCCCTGGAAGTCCGCCTCGGCACCGATCGGGAGCTGCATGACCAGCGGGGTGGCGCCGAGGCGGTCCACGATGGTCTGCACGCAGAAGAAGAAGTTGGCGCCCGTGCGGTCCAGCTTGTTGATGAAGCAGATGCGCGGGACGCCGTAGCGGTCAGCCTGCCGCCACACGGTCTCGGACTGGGGCTCGACACCGGCGACACCGTCGAACACCGTCACGGCACCGTCGAGCACGCGCAGCGAACGCTCCACCTCGACGGTGAAGTCGACGTGGCCCGGGGTGTCGATGATGTTGATGGTGTTGGCGACGTCGTCGACCGTCCAGTGACAGGTCGTCGCGGCCGACGTGATCGTGATGCCGCGCTCCTGCTCCTGCTCCATCCAGTCCATGGTGGCAGCGCCATCGTGGACCTCACCGATCTTGTACGAGACACCGGTGTAGAACAGGATCCGCTCGGTGGTGGTGGTCTTGCCCGCGTCGATGTGCGCCATGATCCCGATGTTGCGGACCCTGGCGAGGTCAAGGGAGGTTGCAGCCATGGTGGCTCGTTCTCTCTCTGTCTAGTGACGGGGTACGGACTACCAGCGGTAGTGCGCGAAGGCCTTGTTGGACTCGGCCATCTTGTGGGTGTCCTCGCGACGCTTCACGGAAGCGCCCAGGCCGTTGCTGGCGTCGAGGATCTCGTTCATCAGGCGCTCGGTCATGGTCTTCTCGCGACGGGCGCGCGAGTAGCCGACCATCCAGCGCAGCGCCAGGGTGCTGGCGCGGCCCGGACGGACCTCGACCGGAACCTGGTAGGTCGCGCCACCGACACGGCGGGACTTGACCTCGAGGGCCGGCTTGACGTTCTCCAGCGCACGCTTCAGCGCGACGACCGGGTCCGAGCCGGTCTTCTCACGGACGCCCTCAAGGGCGCCGTAGACGATCCGCTCGGCGGTGGAGCGCTTGCCGTGCAGCAGGATCTTGTTGACCAGCTGGGTGACGACAGGGGAGCCGTAGACCGGGTCGATGATGACCGGGCGCTTCGGGGCGGGGCCCTTACGAGGCATTCTTACTTCTCCTTCTTGGCGCCGTAGCGGCTGCGAGCCTGCTTGCGGTTCTTGACACCCTGGGTGTCGAGCGAACCGCGGATGATCTTGTAGCGGACACCAGGAAGGTCCTTCACACGACCACCGCGCACCAGCACGATGGAGTGCTCCTGCAGGTTGTGGCCCTCGCCCGGAATGTAAGCGGTGACCTCGATCCCGCTGGTGAGGCGCACACGGGCGACCTTACGAAGCGCCGAGTTCGGCTTCTTCGGGGTGGTCGTGTACACACGCGTGCAGACCCCACGGCGCTGCGGGGAACCCTTCAGCGCGGGAGTCTTGTTCTTCTCGACCTTGTCCTGCCGGCCCTTTCGGACCAGCTGCTGGATCGTAGGCACCGTTTCTCCGTTTTCTGTGTGCCAAGGCTTGGTGAAACTAACCTGCGGTGTTCCCTGCACACACAGCCGCGTGGTCGACCCACGCGGTCGGGTGTGTTGGGCTATTCCGACACGGAATCCCATGAGCTGATGTACAGCGGCGGCGCTCTACGCTCGGGGCACTGGAAAGCGCTCCGGCTCGGCGCGGCGGCCGGTGTGCATGCACGCACAAGGACCCGGGGACACCCCAGGCACAAGGTCAGAGCGTACCTAGCGCATCGGGCTCGGTCAAAACAAATGCAACGCCGCAGGTCGTGGCCGTCGGCCGGGTGTCGCCGGGATGTCCCGCACGCGGCCGCCCGGTGTCGGACCCTCCTCCTGCCGCTCTACCACATCGCGGGAACCGTCGCCACCGGAGCGGCCTCCGGCCGCCCCGCGGGCGGTCAGCCGCCGAAGAGCACCACCATCACGCCGAGCAGCATCCAGAACGCGATCGACAGCCAGCCGAAGACCAGGCCGGTGACGGCCATGCCGTCACCCTCCTCGTTCCGCTCCTGCACCTGCCGGCGGCCGATGTGGCCGGTGATCACGGCCGGCAGCCCGAGCATGCCCCCGGTCGGGACGCACAGCAGGCCCAGCACCAGCGAGGTCACCGCCACCGCGTTGGTCCGGCGCTGCGGCGGGAGCGGCTGCGGGATCAGGAACGTCGGCGGCACGACCGGCCCGGCGAGGTGCGCCGGGGCCACCATCGGACCGGACGGCAGGTCGGCCACCAGCTGGGCGAGCTGCCCGTAGGTCTGCGCGGTGCTGGCCGCCGTGAACCGGTCGCCGTACTCGTCCGCCGTGAGCCGCCCCTCGGCGAAAGCCGCCTTCAGCACGTCCACCGTCCGCTCGCGGTCGGCGTGCGCGGCACGCATCGCCGCCTGCGCCGAGACGGCAGGCTGGCGCCCCCCGGCCCCGTACCCCGGTTCGCCCCACGGCTGAACGGCCATCCGCCACCTCCCGGCGCCCCTGCGTGCATCGGCACGCCCACTGGTCCTCATAGTGCAGGACGAACGGGGGCCCTGAGTAGTTGCCACCTTCCGGTTATTCGACTCCGCCCCTGCACGGGCCCGGCCGGACCCGGCCCCGCCTCACCCGTTCGGCCCAGACACGCCCGGAACGTCCGCACACGGGACAGGGCCGCCCGGACGGTGGCAGGCTGTCGTCGGACCGATGTCGATCATGGAACGATCATGGACCCGACCGCCCGCCCACCAGCAGAGAGGGCCACCATGCAGGCGTCAGCGCCGCCGCCGTCCCCCGCCCCCGATTCCCCCGTTCCCCCGGCCGCTCCCTCCGCCGTCTCCGTCCGGGGGCTGTGGAAGCACTTCGGCAGCCAGGCCGCGGTGGCCGGGCTCAGCCTGGAGCTGCCGACCGGGGCGTTCATCGGGCTGGTCGGCCCGAACGGCGCCGGCAAGACCACCACCCTGTCGATGGCCACCGGTCTGCTCCGCCCCGACCAGGGCACCGTCCTGATCCACGGCGCCGACGTCTGGGCCGACCCGGTCGCGGCCAAGTCCCGGATCGGCATCCTCCCCGAGGGCCTGCGGATGTTCGAGCGCCTCAGCGGCCGCGAACTGCTGCAGTACAACGGCCGGCTGCGCGGCCTGCCCGGCGCCGAGGTCGACCGCCGGGCCGAGGAACTGCTCGCCGTGCTCGACCTGACCGGCCACGCCGACAAGCTGGTCGCCGACTACTCCACCGGCATGCGCAAGAAGATCGGCCTCGCCTCCGCACTGCTGCACAACCCGGACGTGCTCTTCCTCGACGAGCCCTTCGAGGGCGTCGACCCGGTCTCCGCCCAGACCATCCGCGGCGTGCTCAAGCGGTACGCGGCGGCCGGCTCCACGGTCGTCTTCTCCAGCCACGTGATGGAGCTGGTCGAGCAGCTCTGCGACTGGGTCGCCGTGATCAGCGCCGGCCAGGTCATCGCCCACGGCCCGCTCGACGCCGTCCGCGGCGGGCGCAGCCTGCACGAGGCGTTCCTCGACCTCATCGGCGTCCGCGAGGACGACGGCCGCTCCCTCGACTGGCTCGGCGGGGGCGAGCGGTGAGCTCCTCCCCCGCAGCCGTCCCCGCCGCCGTCCCCGCCGCCCCGTCCGTCCGGGGCGGCGTGCCCGACGACCGGACGGTGGTCCGGACCCTCGTCTCGCTCAAGCTCCGACTGCTCCGCAACGGCCTGCGCCGCAGCCGCGGCCGGGCCGCCCTGTACGTCGTCGGCGCCGTCCTCGGCGTGCTCTTCGCCGCCGGGATCGCGGTCGCCTTCGCCCTGCTCGACCGCCCCACCGAGGCCGGCTCGGCCGGCGACGCGGGTGTCGTCCTCGCCGGCGCGCTCGCCCTCGGCTGGGCCGCGATCCCGCTGTTCCTGTTCTCCAGCGACGAGAGCGCCGACCCGACCCGGCTCACCATGCTCCCGCTGCGGCCCGCCCCGCTGCTCCGCGGCTCGGTGCTGGCCTCACTGATCGGGCCCGGCCCGCTGGTCAGCCTGATCCTGCTCACCGGGGCCGCGCTCTCCGGCGCCGACGGCATGGCGTCGGCGGTGGCCGGTGCGGTCGGCGTCCCGCTGGCCGTACTCACCGTGGTCGTGCTGTCCCGCTCGGTCGCGGCCGGGAACGCCCGGCTGCTCTCCAGCCGGCGCGGCAAGGACTTCGCCATCTTCGGCGGGCTGCTCTTCGCCCTGCTGGTGCAGATCGCCAACGTCGGTTCGCAGAGCGTCTTCGGCAAGGCCGGCGAGCACGGCCTCGACCTCAGCCCGCTGGCACCGGTCGCCTCGGTGCTGCGCTGGGTGCCGCCGGTCGGCGCCGTCGACGCGGCCCGCACGGCAGGCGAGGGCCGGTACGGCCTGGCGCTGCTCCAGCTGGCGGCGACCGCTGGCCTGCTGGTGCTGCTGCTGCGCTGGTGGCGCTCCAGCCTCCAGCAGCTGATGGTCACCGCCGACGCCTCCACCCTGGAGGTGGTGCGCGCCGTCCAGGGTGCGCGCGGCGCGCGCTTCCTCCCGGGCGGCCGGGTCGGCGCGGTGATGCAGCGTCACCTGCGGTACGCCTGGCGGGAGCCGCGGGCGAAGGCCGCCGTCTTCACCAGCATCGGCATGACCCTGGTGATCTGCGTGCTGTCGGTGGTCCAGGGCTGGGCGACGGTCTACCTGGTGGCGATGGCCGGGATGTTCCTCGGTCTGCAGATGCTCAACCTGTTCGGCATGGACGGGTCGGCGTTCTGGATGGTCGCCGCCACCCTGCTCACCCCGGCCGACGCCCGGGACGAGCTGCGCGGCCGGGCCTTCGCCGTCCTCTCCTACGCCGTCCCGATCACCCTCGTGCTCGCGCCGGCCCTGGCGGCGGTCAGCGGCGACTGGGCCGGTCTGCCGGCGGCCACCGGCGTGGCCTTCGCCCTGCTCGGCAGCGGCATCGCGATCGGCTCCGTACTCAGCGTGCTCGCGCCGTACACCATGCCCGCCGACAACAACCCGATGCGCAACGCGGCGCCCGGCCAGGGCGGGCTGGTGATGGTCAACAGCTTCGGTTCGATCTTCGGCAGCGCCGTCCTCGCCTCCCCGGTCGCGGGCTACCTCGGCTGGGCGCTGGCCGCCGACGGCCCGACCTGGCCCGTCCTCCTGGTCGGACCCGCCTACGGCGCCCTCGTCGCCGCCCTCGGCCTGCGCCTCGCCGCCGGCCGCCTGCTGGAACGCCTCCCGGAGATCCTCGCCAAGACCGTCGAGCGCTGACGCGGAGGGGCGGGACGGGTGAGGAGTCCACCCGCCCCGCCCCCCGCGGTCGTCACTCCTCGTTCTCCTCGCTCTCCTCGTTCTCCTCGAACACCTCCGTACCGACCAGGGTGGTGCCGCCGTTGTAGATGGCGTGGAGCAACTTCGACGAGAGCTTGTAGAGCGGATCCCACTCGTCCTTGGAGCCGAACCCCTCCAATGTGGTGCCCTGGGTGAGCGCCGTCAGTGCGCTCAGCCGGTCGTTGGCGGTCTGGAGGGCCCGCAGGAGGCCGGCCCGCTCGATGGCGGCCCGCTCGTCGATCGACAGCTCCTTGCCGTCGTTCGCCGAGTCGCTCAGCTCCTGCTGCGCCTTCTCCGCCTTGCTGACGTCAGATGTCGCCACGACCGCGTACTGGTCCAACGCGAGCTCGGCGCCACCCGGGTCCCTCGCCACCTTGTCCGAGGCCGACACGTCGATCCTGACGTGCGTGTAGTACGGGGTCAGGTCGGTCACCCGGGTCAGCTGCGCATCGGTCAGCGAGTTCTTCGCCTGGCGGTCGGCCTCGAATCTGTCGGCCGCATGGGCCAGCAGCCAGAGGCCCGCCTCGTTCCCCTGTCGCGACAGGTCCGCGATCACCGCGTGGACGTCGGCCCTGAAGGGGACCGTGCGCCCCACCGCGGAGCCCACGTTCCGCGTCAGCAACTTGTCCGTGATCAGGGCGATGCCACCGGCGACCGTGATCGTCATCCGCGCGTCGAAGTCACCGGCCAGTGCCGCCGGCACCAACTCGGTGAGCCGCTCCGTCGGCACCGGCTCCCACGAACCCCGCACGTCGGCGGTGATCACTCCACCGTTCGCCCAGGCGTTACGTGCCTGTTGGAGGACCGCCTTCTTCGCCCCGCGCCACGGTAGGTCCACGATCGGGCCCAGCAGCTCCGCGTAGCCGATGAACTTCATGGCACGCGTGCCCTTGATGTCCATGGCGTGCCGCTTGACCTCCCGGTAGAGCGACGGCCTGGTCAACGCATGCACCAGGTAGACGGCCCGCCACAGCGCCGTGGGTGGAATCGCCTTGTCCCTGAACACCGTCGGCAGGGCCTCGACCTTGATCCTGCCCACCGCCAGGTCCACGATGTCGGAGAGGTCTGCCGCGCCTATGTCCGTCTGTACCTGGCCGGACAGGACGACGCGGCGGAGCGCGCGGGAGCCCACCTCGACGTTCTGTGCGGCAGCGTCCCAGCCCTTGAACTCCACATGGACCGAGGCGAGGATGCTGCGCACCGCGTCGTCGAACAGCTCCACCTCCGGGAGTGCACCGCCCGGGTACGCCTGGAGACCGACCGCGATCTGCGCCGGGACGACCAGGGTCTGTCCGATCCTGACCGCACGGTCCGACGGCGTCTCGTCGAGCCCCCTCAGGAACTCGCCCCGAAGGTGGTCGAGCTGCTCCTGGCGCCCCAGCGACTGGCGCTGGCTCAGGCTCCTTTCGGCGCTGCCCCGGCGGGTCGGCTTCTCCGCGAGCAGGCACTCCGAAGCCAGCCGCGCGATCTCGTCCGGAGTGGCGTCGTCCCCGGCGAGCAGCGCCCAGGCGCTGGTGATGCGGGTGATGCCGTCCCGGACGACCAGCACGTGGATCGGCTCGGTGTCGTCCTCGAACTCCAGCCGACACGGGTGCGCGATCACCGCACGGGTGATCCGTCGCGCGAGGATCGACTGGTCGTAGGGGTTCGGGTTGGCTCTCCGCGTGTAGGTGATGGTCTGCCGCAGATGGTCGTGCAGGTGCTGCAGATCCCGGTAGACGTACGACACCGTGGCCAGCGGGCGGGGGGCGCCCTCTCCGGCGGACTCCTCCAGCATGCCCCGGACGGCCGGATCCGCGATCGGCAGGGACTCCTGCCCCGTCCTGGGCTGTAGACCCGGGAACAGCTCGGTGAGCCATACCCGCGCGTGAATCGACCGCAGGGTGGCGCCCTCGACGTGCTCCTCGATCAGCGCCGAAGCCAGGCCCGTCTGGGTTCGCAGTTGTGCGGCGACGCCTTCGGGGTGAACGACGGCGCGGGCCACCGCGTGCCAGCCGTCCTCATCGAGCGCCGTCCCGGAGTCGGCGAGGCCCGCCTTGACCAGCTTCCCCCGGGAGCTGGCCGAGGACGGCTCCGGGAGCTGGCGCTCGAAGCCGCTGATGGTGACTTCTTCGCCTTTGAGGATGAACCTCAGGCTTTCCGGTCCCCTCGGCCCTGGGAGCGACAGTCGGCCGATGTGGCCTTCAGCCTGGGCCGGCTCCTTGAATTCGATGGGCACAGTCACAGTCTTACCTTCGCCTTTCTGGCTTTCTGGTGAGTAGTCCTGGGATCTATGGCATGGCCTTGGCCGGTCGGCGGCGGTACAGTGGCCTTGCGGTCTTGGCGACTGCTGATGTTGTCGTCAGGTCTGCTGTTACGGACCCCGGCCTCGCGCCGGGGTTTCGTCGTTTCCGGGCACGGGTCAGACCCGCTCGGGGCCGTGCGCCTTCGGCAGCTGATCCCGGTACCGGTGGTGCAGGTGGACCCGGTTCGGCGCCAGCACCAGACCCTGGAAGGCGAGGTACGCCACCAGGTCGGCGAACTGGAGCCACTGGTTCTCGTGCGCCGGGGCGAACGCGAGCCCGGCAATGCGCGCGGGCCGCACCTGGTCGAAGACCTGCTGGTACAGCGGGTCTGTGCCGTTGCCGTCGATCACCAGCTCGCCGTACTCGTTCTCCGCCACGAGCTGGGCGTCGATCCGCCGCAGCGCGCCGGCGAAGGTCTCGGCGACCTGGCGCCGGTCGGACTTGAACAGCCCGTCGCGAAAGACCGAGCCGATCGTCACCCCGGGCAGTCCGGCAAGGAAGTCGAGCATCGCCTGGGTGGCCCGCCTGCGCTCCATCCCCGACAGGTCCCTGCCGCCCGGGCGCCCCCGGCCCACGACGAACTTGTGGGCATGCAGCTCGTAGTCGACCGGGATCCCGTAGCGGTGCAGGAGCTCACCGCGGAACCACCGGATCCGCTGCTCCAGCTCCGGCAGCAATACGGTGGCCACGGCGATCCAGCCGTAGAGCACGATGCCCCGGTTGAGGTCGCCCGAGTCGTCGAGGTAGAAGCGCCGGCTGACCGGCTCGCGGTTCATGGTTGGAGCACCTGCTCAGGAGCCTGTTGGTCTTCTCCCGACAACGGCTTGTCGGTCCCCACCCCGTGCTCAGGCGCACCCGGGTACACGTCGGCTCATCAACGCGCTGCATCACCCCGGCGACGACGCGGTCGGACCCGCTCTCGATCGGGCAACGGCGTATCCGACGCCGTTCACCAGACCAGTGCGGGGCCCAGTGGACAGGGGCACCCGGGACGTTTCCCAGGCACCGGCCGTGCACAACCACCGGAGGGCTCGTACTACCGATGATCGTAGCCAGGGGCGGAACCCCTGTCCATCGCCCTTTCCGCCTCTTAAACCTATTCAGACTTGCAGCCTTGACGTTCCGTCACGCCGGCCCGCCCTGCTCGCACCGGGGCCAGGTCGACCCACTCAGGCATCATGGGCGGGAGGCGCGGGATCGCGCTACGGAGAGTGGGAGTGGCGTGGGCAGGCGCAAGCAGGACGGCGGAACCGCGGCGGACGGCGGTGCCGGGGCACTGTTGGAGCGGGCGGTGGCGACCGTGGTCACGGCGCCCGAGGACGGCCTCGACCTCGCGCTGGACACCGGGGCCTCCCTGCTGGCGGCCTCCGCCGGCCAGTGGCCGGCGGTGAGCCGGGCGGTGCTCGGGTACGCGGACACGTCCGTCGGCCGGTGCTGGTCGGCGGGCTGGCGCCCGGCCGACCTGGCCCGCGTGGTCCGGCGGGAGCTGAAGCCGGTGCACCTGGCGCTGGCGGTGGACCTGATCTCCGCCGAGGGGCGCCGCCACGCCGCGGCCGCACCGGACCGGCGCTGGCAGGAGCAGCTGCGCGAGCTGGAGACGGCGGCCTGGTGGCCGGACGACGAGCGGTACCTGGAGGCCTTCGCGCAGCGTCACCGGCTGGACCGGTTCGCGCTCGCCACCGCCGTACTGGAGCTGCTGCGGATCTGGGGCCGGCTGCCGCCGATCGCCCCGGTCGGGCCGGTGCCGGGGCAGGTCGGGTACGCCGTCCGGCGGGAGCGGCCCGGGCCGGTGACCGGCGAGCCGCGGATGCTGTCGCGGATCCGGGCGCTGCTGGCGAAGGCCGAGTCCACCGAGTACCCGGAGGAGGCCGAGGCGCTGACCGCCAAGGCCCAGCAGCTGATGGCGCAGCACAGCATCGACGAAGCGCTGCTGGCCGTCGACGGTGCGGACCGCAACGCCCCGGGGGCCCTGCGGATCGGGGTGGACAACCCCTACGAGGTCCCGAAGACGATGCTGCTGGACGCCGTGGCGGCGGCCAACCGGTGCCGGGTGGTGTGGGCGAAGGAGTTCGGCTTCTGCACCCTGATCGGCTTCGACGCGGACCTCGACGGCGTGGAGCTGCTGTACACCTCGCTGCTGGTGCAGGCCACCCACGCGATGCAGAAGGCCGGCTCCCGGCAGCACCTGGACGGCGCCTCGCGCACCAAGGCGTTCCGGCAGTCCTTCCTGGTGGCGTACGCGGCGCGGATCCGCGAGCGGCTGACCGAGGCGACCGAGCGGGCGACCAGCGACGCGGCGGCCGGCCGGCACCTGCGGGCGGACGGCACCGAGGAGCAGCTCGTGCCGGACGAGCGGCTGCTGCCCGCGCTGGCGGCCCGTTCGGCGGCGGTGGACCAGGAGGTGGGCCGGATGTTCCCGAAGCTGGTCTCGCAGCGGGTCCGGGTGAGCGACGGCGAGGGCTGGGCGGCGGGCCGGGCCGCCGCGGACCGGGCGGCGCTGCACGGCCGGGCCGGGGAGATCCGGGGCTGACCGGACGGGCCCTGATAGAACGGACACCGGCCCGGGCACGGCCCGGCGCGGGCACCACCCGCGGCGAGCACCACCCGCAGTGGGCGGCGACGAGCGAGGGGGACGACGGTGACGGTGGGCGAACAGCCGGGGTTCCGGGACCGGGTGCGCGGAGCGCTGGTCGGCGGGGCGATCGGGGACGCGCTGGGCTGGCCGGTGGAGTTCCTGCGGTTGTACCAGATCCGTGAGCGGTACGGCCCGGCCGGGGTGACCGGCCTGCCGGGCGGCGGCCTGGTCGCCGAGGTGACCGACGACACCCAGATGACGCTGTTCACCGCCGAGGGCCTGATCCGCGGTTTCGTCCGGGGCTGGTCGGGCGGTGGCGGTTCGGTGCCGGAGGCCGTGCACGGCGCTTACCGGCGGTGGCTGCTGACCCAGCAGCAGGGCGCGCCGGACCGGAGCCCGCTGGCCCGCCCGTACGACGGCTGGCTGCTGCGCGAGCCGTTCCTGTACGCGCGGCGGGCCCCGGGTGACGCCTGTCTGACCGGGATGAAGTACCACCCGTCCTTCGAGGCGCCGGCCGCGCTGGGGCAGCCGGGGCCGATCAACGCGCACTCCAAGGGGTGCGGCACGGTGATGCGGTCGGCGCCGTTCGGGCTGGCCCGACTGGGTGCCGAGCAGTCGTTCGGGCTGGCCGCGCAGTGCGCGCAGCTGACCCACGGGCATCCGACCGGCTACCTGGCGGCCGGCGCGTTCGCGTCGCTGGTGGAGCGGCTGGCGGCCGGGGTGGAGCCGTGGGCGGCGGTCGGCGAGGTCGTGGAGCAGACCCGGGAGTGGCCGGCGTCCAAGGAGACGGTCCAGGCGCTGGCCCGGGCGGTGCGGGTGGCCGAGGAGGCCGAGCCGTCGGCGGAGGCGGTGGAGCGGGTCGGGCTGGGCTGGATCGCCGAGGAGTGCCTGGCGATCGCGGTGTACTGCCTGCTGGCGGGGACCTCCGGTCCGGAGCCGGCCCGGACGGCGCTGCTGCTGTCGGTCAACCACTCGGGGGACAGCGACTCCACGGGTGCGGTCTGCGGCAACCTGGTCGGTGCGGCGTACGGCGCCTCGGCGCTGTCGACGGACTGGACGGAGGCGGTGGAGGGCCGGGAGACGCTGCTGCGGGTGGCGGACGACCTGCTGGTGCTGTTCGGCAGCCGCGAACCGGGCCACCCGGCCCTCGGGGACCGCTACCCGGCCTGGTGAGCCGGGGCCGCGCGGGCGGCGCCGGGGCCCGGGGGGCCGTGCTCACTTGGCCTGCGGGTCGGTGACCTGGCCGAGGAAGAGCGGCCGGCCGGTGGCGGTGTCCCGGATCAGGAAGAGGAACGGCCGGTCGATGTCCAGCTGCACCGGGTCCTTCGGCATCGGCGCGGCCATCGCCTCGACGCCGACCCCGCTGCCGGCCGCCGCGACGGTGCCCTCCTCGTCGACCTGGACGGTGGCCTTCTGCACCACCGTGCCGACCCTGAGCGGCTCGGTCGCGCCCGCGCCGGGGATGCCGGAGAGGTCGGCACCCGGCCCGAACGCGGCCTTGACGCCGAGCGCCTGGAGGGTGGGCTTCAGCTCGTTGGCCGTGTCGAAGTGGAACTTCGGGAGGGTCAGGTCGACGGTCCGCTCGTCGAGCGAGCCCAGGATCATCTCCAACCGGGCCTGGTCCAGGCCCTTGCGGAAGGCCTCGAAGCCGCCCTGCGCGGGCACCACCAGGTCCATCGCCAGCGTGCCGCCCGCGTAGGGGAGTTCGACGGCCTGCCAGGGCTCCCCGAGGATGCCGCCGGAGCCCTCGGCGTAGCGGAGCGAGCCGCTCTGCCCCATGGTGGGGACGGCCGGCGCGGACCCGTCGAGGCGGTGGAACGGCCGGTCCGTGGTGCGCCCGGCCTTGAACGGGGTGGCCCACTCGGCCTTGAGGTAGAGCGCGTCGGTGAGCGCGAGCCGGGTGTCGGGGTTGATCGACCCCTGGCCGAAGAGGTCCTTGACGCGGCCCTCGGTGGCCTTCTCCACGGCGGAGTTGACGGTCTTCCGGGCGCCCTCCGGGTCCTTGCGGAAGTCGGCGGTGTGCACCCCGGCGCCGAAGGCCGCGGCCAGCACGCCCAGGTACCGCTGGTCGAGCGGGAAGTCCCGCTGGGCCCAGACGTCGTCCGCCTGCTTGAGCACCAGCCCGTCCTTGGCCGGGACGGGACGGTTCAGGGCGCCGGTGGCGAGCGCGTACTGCTGCGGGGTGAGTTCGGTGTGCAGCGCCTTGGCGAGCTCGTCGGCGGTGGTGCCGCGGGTGCCGGGCAGCAGCATGGCGAGCGCGGTGGCCAGGCCGGACGGCGAGAGCACCAGGTTGCGGCCGGTCTCGGCGGGGTCGGCGGTGAGGGCGTGCAGCAGGTCCAGCCCGAAGGCGCCGGTGGCGGCGGCGGTCGCGGCGACCTGGGCGGGATCGGCCGGTGGCAGCGACTCGGGGGAGGAGGCGCGGATCACGACCTGGCCGCCTCCGGTGGAGCCGCAGCCGGCGAGCAGTGCCGTGCAGCAGAGCAGGAACACCGCCGGGCGGCGGGTACGGACGGACATGACTGGCCTCGTCCCATGGGTCGGCGGCGCGGGCCGGTGCCCGCGCCTCGGTGCCGGTTCGACGCGGCGGGGCCCGAGGCGGTTCCACGGGCCCCGCCGGCCGCGGGGCCGGGATCAGTCCCAGAGCGCGCCGAACTCCAGCAGTTCGTCCCGGTGCTCGATCCGCTCCACCCACTCGGCGGGCCACGCGTCCGCGCCCAGGTGCGCCCCGGCGAAGGCGCCGGCCAGGCAGGCGATCGAGTCGGAGTCCCCCGAGGAGTAGGCGCCCCGGCGGACGGCGGCCACCGGGTCGTCCGGCAGCAGCAGGAAGCAGAGCAGTCCGGTGGCGAGCGCCTCCTCGGCGATCCAGCCCTCGCCGGTGGCCAGGCACGGGTCGGCCTCGACGTCGGGTGCGGCGAGCGCGGCGGTGAGCCGGTCGAGGACGGCCAGGCAGTCGTCCCAGCCGCGGGCGATGAACGCCTCCGGGGTGCTGTCCTGGGCGTGGTCGGCGAGGTCGCCGAGCCAGGACCGGTCGTACCGGGTGCGGTTGGCCAGCGCGTACGCGCGCAGCACGGCGGGCAGGCCGGCCGGCGGCAGGCCCTCGGCGAGCTCGCGGACGGCGAAGGCGGTGAGATCGCTGGCGGCCAGCGCGGTGGGGTGGCCGTGGGTGAGCCCGGACTGGAGCTGGGCGGCGCCGGCCAGTTGGGCCGGCGCCGGCTCGCGGATCAGGCCGAGCGGAGCGACCCGCATGTTGGCGCCACAGCCCTTGGAACCGGTGTCGCTCGCGCTCTGCCACCGGCGGCCGGGCGTGCTGAGCCGCGCGCAGGAGGCCAGGCAGGTGTTGCCGGGGGCACGGTTGTTGTCCGGCGAACGCCACCAGTCGAGGAACTCCTCGCGCACCGGCGGCTCCAGCCGGGCCGCGGTGAGCGGACCGGTCTCCAGGGCGGTCCGCAGGCCGCGGGCCAGCGCGAGCGTCATCTGGGTGTCGTCGGTGATCAGCGCCCGGCCCGGCAGGGGGAGTTCCCGCCAGTCGGGCCACTGCCGGGCGATCTGCTCGATGTCCTCGAACTCGGTCGGCCTGCCCATCGCGTCGCCGATCGCCAGCCCCAGCAGCGCGCCCGTCGCCTTGCCCCTGCCCACGATGCACTCCCCCTCGCCCGGCCGTCGGCCGAACCGTCAGACCTCGACCAGCAGTTCCTTGAGCCCGCGGATCACGTAGCCCGGGCGCCACTCGGGCTCGCGGACCAGCCGCAGGCCCGGCGCCCGGCGCAGTAGCTCGCCGTACGACTCGGTGAGCTCCAGTCTGGCAAGCGGGGCGCCCAGGCAGAAGTGGATTCCGGCGCCGAACGTGATGTGCGGGTTGTCGGCGCGGCCGAGGTCGAGCCGGTCCGGGTCGGTGAACCGCTCCGGGTCGCGGTTGGCCGAGCCGAAGAGCAGGGCGACCTCCGAGCCGCGCGGGACGGTGACCCCGCGCACCTCGACGTCCTCCAGCACCCAGCGCTCGAACATCTGCAGCGGGGTGTCCCAGCGCATCAGCTCCTCGACGGCGGTGGGCAGCAGCCCGTCGACGTCGGCGCGCAGCCGGGCCAGTTCCCCGGGGTTGCGGAACAGCGCCCACCAGCCGTTGCCGGTGGTGTTGACGGTGGCCTCGTGGCCGGCGTTGAGCAGCAGCACGCAGGTGGAGATCATCTCCTGCTCGCTGAGCGCGTCCGAGCCCTCCTGGGCGTGGATCAGCGCGCTGATCAGGTCGGTGCCGGGGGCGGCGCGGCGTTCGCGGATCAGGGCGCGCAGGTAGTCGGAGAACTCGACGCTCGCGGTGACGGCCCGGCGGGCGGCCTCCTCGGTGGGGTTGAGTTCGAACATGCCGGTGATGTCGGCGGACCACGGGCGCAGCAGGTGCCGGTCGGCCTCGGGGACACCGAGCATCTCGGCGATCACCGCGACCGGCAGCGGTTCGGCGACGGCTCCGATCAGGTCGCCGCCGCCGGCCGCGAGCAGGCCGTCCACCAGTTCGCCGGCGAGCCGCCGGACGGTCGGGCGGAGCCCCTCGACCATGCGCGGGGTGAAGGCCTTGGAGACCAGCCGGCGGATCCGGGTGTGGTCGGGCGCCTCCAGGTCGAGCAGGCCGTTGTCGTTGAGGGTGTGGAACGGCTCGTGGGCCGGGTCGGGCAGGGGCCGCCCGAACTCCTCGTGGCTGAAGCGGTGGGTGTACGTCCGGCCGAGCCGGCGGTCCCGCAGCAGGGCGCTGACGTCCTCGTACCGCGAGACCAGCCACTGCCCGGTCGGCTCGTAGTACGTGACCGGGGCCTGCTCGCGCAGGTCGGCGTAGGCGTCGTACGGGTGGGCCACGAACTCCGCCGACCAGGGGTCGAACTTCGGTGTCGTCGTCATCGGTCGATCACTCCAGGCCGTGAGGGGAAGCCGGAAGGATCATCGTACGCATGCAGTCCGTCCGGCCTCCGGCCCCTCCGATGTCCGGCCCCTCCCTCGTCCCCTCCCTCGTCCCCTCCCTCGTCCCCTCCCCCGTCCCCTCCCCCGTGCGGCCCTCCTCGTACGGGCCCTCCTCCTACGCCCCCCGTGCGGCCCGCCGGCCTCCGGCCCGCCCGCGTCAGGTCGGGCGGCGCAGCGGGATGCTGCCCCGCGGGGCCCGACCGTCGAACAGCCGCTCGTCGACCGGGCGGGCGGCCCTGGCCGGACCGCCGGCCCCGAGCGGGATGCTGCCCCGGCCGCCGAGCGCCAGCAGCCAGGCGGTCAGGTCCGGCCTGGTCCCGTACGGCCCGCCGGCCTGCTCCCAGATCCGGCGGACCGTCGCCAGCTGCCGGTCCGTCAGCACGTCCGGCAGCGGTTCGAACGGCTGCCCCGGCGTGAGGTAGGGGTCCTGGGCCAGGGTCCGCCCGAACAGCAGGGCCGCCTTGTAGCGGTCGCTGTCCACGGTGGCGCTGCTGCCGTGCGGGGAGAGCGGGTCCGCCCAGTCGGGCGTGTCGGTCTGCTCCAGGACCGGCGCCGCCCCGACCCGGCGGATACCGTCGCAGTCGAGCAGATGGACGGCGGGCTCGGGGACCACCGACCAGAGCACGTTGGCGTGCGAGAGGTCACCGATCACCAGCCCCCAGCGGTGCAGGCGCTCGATCAGCCCGGCCAGCTCCAGCACCAGGGCGAGCCGCTGCTCCGGGTCCGGGCGGACCACGCCCTGGGTCGCGGGCTTCTCCGGGTAGAAGAGGTACTGCGCCTCGGTGAGCCTGCGCCCGCCGGCACCCGTCTGCCAGGACATCGCGGCCGGCGCCTCCTGCATCAGGAACCCGACGCAGCCCGGGCCGTCGACCACCCGGCAGAGCGGCCAGGCGGCCTGCGCGTCCAGCCGGTCCCGTTCCTCCCCGGGGAGTGCGAGGCGCAGGGCGACCAGCTCGGCCAGGGCCGGGCCGTGCACCTTCCCGGGGTCGAGGTAACGCTTGAACAGCAGGCCCGGGTAGCCGGCCAGGCGCTGCACCAGGCCCTGGCCACCGCGCCCGGCCTCGGCCCCCACCGCCAGCAGCGCGAGTTCCACGTCCGCCCCGCCGGCCAGCGCCGTGGCGATGTCCGGGGCGCTCACCGGGCGGCCTCCCAGAGGCAGACGGCCGTGCGGTCGTCGTCGTAGCTGCGCACCCTCACCTGGGCCTGCCAGAGGAACTCGGCCAGGCCGGGGACGTCCGGGCCGCCCCACCGGTCGGCGAGGAAGTCCTGCAGGTCGGGCTCCTTCAGCAACGGCAGCGCCAGACCGTCGGTGCACAGCACCAGCAGGTCGCCGGGGCGCGTGTCGGTGATCAACCGGACCCGGGTCTGCTCGTAGGCCTCGGGCAGGCAGTGGGTCCGGGTGCTGATCAGCGCGCCGTCGTCCTCGTCCTGCTCGCAGTTGGTCCAGCCGCCCTCCCGCAGGCGCAGCAGGCCGCCGTCGCCGACCGAGACGAAGCCGCGGGCGGCGACGTCCGCGTCGGCCGGCACCAGCAGGGCGCGCAGCGTCGTCGCGTACGACTTGGGGTCCAGGCCCCACTGCCCCGCGTCCTTCGCCAGCTCGCCCGCCACCGCCGCGACCATCTGCCCCATGAGCACCGCGAAGTCGGCCTCGGCCCCGATCCGCAGGCAGGCCAGCAGCGTCTCCGCCTTGTGGGCGACCTGCCGGGCCAGCAGCCGCAGGACGCCGTTGGAACCGCGCTGGGAGTGCTGCTGGGAGCCGACGCCGTCGGCCACCGCGAGCAGCAGCAGGTCACCGGCCCGGGTGACCAGGACGGCGTCCTGGCGGCACTCGCCCCGGTAGCGGTGCGAGTCGCCGCGGACGGAGGCGGCCCGGACGGTGACCGGGCCGAAGGTGCCGCCGTCCACCACGGTGTCGGGCAGCGTCCCCGCGTAGAGGTCGGCGCCGACGTCCGCGATGCCGGTCGGCTCGGGTGTGTAGGCCGGGGGCTTGCGGCCGACGTGGTGGACGGCGCCGGGTTCCTCGCCCAACACCGGCACCGGGCCGGACGCTCCCGCCGCCGGTGCCGGCGGCACGCCGGGCGGCGCCGCGGGCCGGTCTCGGCCGGGCTGCCCCGCCGCGTCCGGCCCGGTGGTGGCCGGATGCGGCAGGAACGGCACCGGGGTGGACGGCACGGGCCTGGCCGGGGCCGGGGCGACCGGGCCCGGCCCCCAGCCGTGCTCGTAGACGGACGAGGCGACGTCGATCGGGTCGAAGGCCCGCTCGGACACGGGCTCCGGGCCCTGACCGCCCTGTGGGTTGCCGTGCGGGTTGTCGTACGGACTGCCCTGCGGATTGTCGTACGGGTTCACCTGGCGACCCCGCTCAGAGCTTGTCGAGCGAGACGGCGGTGAACCCGGGCACGTGGTCGTCGACCTGGAGGCTCATGCCCTGCCCGGCCGCGGTCGCCCCGCTCACCGAGCGGACGATCGACCGGGTCAGGCTGGCCGCGAACTCCCGCAGCGCGACCGCCGGGTCCGCCGACCCCTCCTCCTGCATGAAGGCCTTGAACGTGGCGACGTGCGCGATCACCGTGCGGTCCGCCTGGCCGATGCCGAAGGCGATGATGTGCGGCCGGAACGCGGCGGCGAGCAGGTCCTGGTACGGCTGCTCCCAGTCGGAGTCGGTCGGCACGCCGTCGGAGAGGAAGAAGACCACCGGACGGTAGACGTCGTGGCCCTCCGCCTTCAGCTGCTGTACGTCCCGCTCGATGGACTGCCGGAGCAGGGTGAAGGCGTTGCCGAAGGAGGTCAGGCCGGAGGCCTCCAGGGCGGGCAGCTCGTCCAGGTCGCTCAGATCGACCAGCGGCTGCAGCTCGTTGGCGTCGGTGGAGAAGCCGATCAGCCCGAACCGCGTCTTGTCGGAGATGGTCGGGTTGGTGCTGATCTCCTGGTGGAGGTTGAACAGGGCCTTGTTGAGGGTGTCGACGTCGGCGCTCATCGACCCCGACTCGTCGCACACGGCGTAGAACGGGAGGATCTGCACGGCACTTCTCCTTGGTCTCGCAGTTCACAGCAGGTGTGGGGCACGGTTCGGAACGGGGCCCGGACCGGACGGCCGGGGCCCCGGTCAGCCGGTGTAGAAGTAGATCTCCAGCGAGGCGTGCCGGGGGTTGTCCGTCAGCGAGATGAAGTCCCGGGTGGTGGTGCCCCGGAACATCTCCGGACGGGCCTGCGCGAGCAGCCCGTTGACGGTGTGCGCGTACGCCTGTCCGGCGCCCGGGTCGCGGTTGCTGCCGAACGTGAGCACCACCGCGGCCTGGCGCCCGGCGTACCGCTCGGTGGCCGCGCGGATCTGCGCCACCAGGCCGGCCGTGTCGGAGGAGTCCCCGGTGACGTCGACGGTGACCGCGTCGTGCTCCACCCCGCGCGGGCCGGTGGGGGTGGGCGTCGGCCGGGGTGTCTCGGAGGCGGTGGCACTCGCGTCGGCCGTGGCCGTGGCCGCGGGCGCGGGCGCGGGCGTCGCGGTGGCGCGCGCGGCCGCCACCGGGTCGCCCTGGTCGCCCATCGCGACCAGGGCCAGAACCAGCAGCAGGTCCGCGAAGAGCCAGCCCGCGAGGTGTGCGCTCCGGACGCGCGGCCGCCCGGTTCGGAACCGGTCCCTCATCGGCCCGCCTGCCGCACCGGCACCTCGTCCAGCTCCAGCAGCGTCCGCTCGTCCGCGACCGCGACCGCGTCCGAGACGCCCGGCGCCGGCGTCCCCGGGGCGTCCGACGGGTCCGAGGGGCGCGAGCGGGTGCCGCCCGCGCCCGGTCCGGGCTCCGACACGGTCCTGACCAGCAGTGCTCCCGGGCCCGGGGCCCGCCGCTCGTCCCGGGCGTCCACCCGCGCCGCCGCGGCCGCGGCCGCCGAGGCCGCCGCGGTGACCCGGTCGGCCATCGACGCGACCTCCCGGGCCAGCCCGTCGAGCTGCTCCAGCAGCCGCCCGCCGACATCGGCGACGGTCTCCGCGCCGGTGGTGAACCCCCGCTGGGCGACCGCGAGGTCCCGCACCGCGTCCTCCACCCGCTCGCCCGCGTCGGACAGTTCGGCGCCGACCCGCTCGGTGGCCCGCCGTACGGCATCGGCGGCGTCGGCCGCCTGCTGCCCGCCGCGCCAGACCAGGTCGTCGGTGGCGGCGGCGCCGTCCCGGACGGTCCCGGCGAGCTTCTCGCCGCTGTCCCGCACGGCCTTCCCCACGCCGTCGACCGCCTTCTCGATCCCGTCGACCGCCTGCCGCAGCGGGTCGACCGCCGCGCCCACCTCGGCCAGCCGCTCCCTGGCCCCGGTCACCGACCGCTCGACCACCAGCGCCGCATCGCTGAGGTCCCGCTGGGTGTCGGCGGCCTGCCGACCGAGCCGCTCCAGGGTCTCCGCCGCGCCGGTGAGCTCGGCCACGAACCGCTGCGGCGAGGACCGGCGGCGCTCGTTCAGCACCAGCTGCGCCCGGGTGAGCACCGGGGCCAGCTCGGCCAGCAGCTCCTCCGCCTCCTGCACCGCCCCGGTCTCGCGGCGCTCGGTCCCGGCCCTGCGGACGCCGTGCGCGACGGAGAAGACCAGCAGCAGGGCGATGAACAGCGTGGCGGACAGCGCGATGTCGCCGAAGGTGGCCCAGCCGGCCAGCCGGCCCTCGAAGCCGGTCTGCCAGAGCTGGAGGAACGGCCGGGCGGCCTGCGCCGCATCCGCACCGATCAGGGCCTGGTAGGCGCTGGTCGCCTGCATCAGGCCGGCCCAGGTGACCAGCAGCGGGACGAACACCAGTCCACCCAGGGCGACTTCGAGCCAGGACCAGAACCTCGGTTCGGGCCGCGGCCGGACCGCCGCCCGGACGCTCTCCGGCCGGACGAAGCTCTGCACCAGGTCGAGGTCGGCCCACTGGTCCAGGTCGCCGGTGCCCGAGATCGCCAACCCGAGCTCCTTGAGCTCCTCCTGACGACCCACCAGGCCGGGCCTGGCCGCCAGAGCGCGCAGCTCACCCCCGATCGCACGACGGTCCAGCAGTCGACCTGACGTCATGAGGGCTCCTTCGGTGCGCGCCGCCGCGGGGGTGAACGCCCGTGGCCGGTGCGGTGCGCGGGCGGAGCCGCCCGCGCAGCCTCCCCCCGGTGGCCGGAATCCGGCCACGCCGCTCCGTGCCGCAGCGTAGCGCAGAACCACCCTGCGGGACTGGGCAGTTCGTCCAGTGGATACCTGTTCGTCACCGACTCGCCCGGGCCCCCGGGGCCCGGGCGAGTCGGAGGTCTCAGACGTACCGGGCCACCAGCCGGCGGACCAGGTCCGGCAGCGCGGTGGAGATGGGCTCGCGGATCACCTCGTCGGCGACCTCGTCGAACGGGGTCGGCTCGCCGTTCATCACGATCAGCCGGGCCCCGTTCCCGAGCGCGCTGTACGGCAGTTCGGCCACCGGGAAGACCTGCAGGCTGGTGCCGACAGCGAGGAACAGGTCGCAGGCCTTGCTGACGGCGTCGGCCTGCTGGATCACCTGGGGGTCCAGCTGCTCGCCGAACATGACGGTCCGCGGCCGCAGCACCCCGCCGCAGGCCCGGCAGGCCGGGTCCGGCTCGCCCGCCGCCACCCGGTCCAGCGCCTCCGCCACCGGGCCCACCACCTTGCACCGCATGCACTGCACCTCCTGTGCGGTGCCGTGCAGTTCGAGCACCTTGCGGGGGGACTGGCCGGCCCTCTGGTGCAGCCCGTCGACGTTCTGGGTGAGCACCCGGACGGGCAGCCCGGACTGTTCGAGGTCGACCAGCGCCCGGTGCCCGGCGTTCGGCTCGGCGGCCAGCGCGCCGACCTCGGCGCGCATCAGCCAGGACCGGCGGCGAACGTCCGGGTCCGATGTGTACGGGCCGATGGTGACCAGCCGCGGGGCCTCCGGATCGCGCTGCCAGAGTCCGTTCGGGCCGCGGTAGTCGGGGATGCCGGAGTCGGTCGAGATGCCGGCGCCGGTGAGCACGGCGATCAGCGGGCGCTTCGCGTTCATGCCCCGGACGGTACGGCCACTCCTCGCCGGCCCGCCACCGATATCCGCCCCAGGTCGCGCGCAGGCCCGCGCCCCGGCCTGCCCCGTTCAGGCCCCGTTCAGGCCCGCTCAGGCCCGCTCAGGCCACGACCGGCCGCCCGGCGCCGGCGCCGAAGCCCGCCAACGGAGCCAGCGCCACCAGGTAGCAGCCCGCAGCGACCGGGATCAGCGCCAGGTCCGCCGCCGTCAGCACCGTCCCGGCCAGCACCAGCACCGGGCTCCACCAGCGCAGCGTGCGCGCCCGGCCCACCGCGCCGGCCACCAGCAGCGCCAGCAGACCGACGTAGAACAGCACCGGACCGACCGAGTAGACCACCGGCACCACCCCCGGATGACTCTGGACGCTGTCGAACAGCCGGTGCTGGTCCGCCTTGTCGACGGCCACCGCCCCCACGTACAGGTCGATGACGATCTGCACGACCGACGCCGCCAGCCCTGCGGACGCCACTCCCAGGGCGGCGCGCGCCGCGACCCTGCCCGCCGCCGTGCGGTGCGGCGCCGGCCGCCGCTCCAGCGCGACGAGCACCGGTGCGAACAGCACCAGCCCCGCCAGCATCAGGCCGTGACCGACCAGCCAGCCCGCACCGGGGTCACGCGATCCGTCCAGCAGCCGGATGCCGCCGTACAGCGCCATCAGAACGGGTCCGCCGATGACCGCGAACGGGGTGACGCGACCGAGCGTCGAGGTGTCCATGGGTGCTCTCCCGAGGTTGGGGCCGTCGTTGTTCCGCCACCCCGGATCCTGTCCGCCGCCGCCCTCGTCGCGGATCGCCCGCACCGGCGAATCCGGCCCCTCCCCCGCGCGGGGGAGCCGTCAGCCCTCGCCCGCCACCACCGCGCCCGCCTCGTACGCGAACACCACCGCGTGCACCCGGTCACGCAGACCCAGCTTGCCCAGCACATTGCTGACATGGGTCTTCACCGTGTGCTCGCTCACCACCAGCTCGGCGGCGATCTCGGCGTTGGAGAGCCCCCGGGCCAGCAGCCGCAGCGTCTCCCGCTCGCGCCCGGTCAGCTGCTCCAGCAGCCCGGACGGCGGCCGTACCGCCCGCTCCGCGCCGCCCGGCCGCCGGGCGGCGAACTCGCCGATCAGCCGGCGGGTCACCGACGGCGCCAGCAGCGCCTCTCCGGACGCCACCATCCGCACACCGTGTGCCAGGTCGTCCCGGCGGACGTCCTTCAGCAGGAACCCGCTGGCTCCCGCGTACAGCGCGTCGAAGACGTAGTCGTCGGCGTCGAAGGTGGTCAGCATGATCACCTTCGTCTCCGGGTACTCCGCGCAGACCTGGCGGGCCGCCTCCAGCCCGTCCATCACCGGCATCCGGACGTCCAGCAGCAGCACGTCCGGCCCGTGCACCCGGACCGCCTCGATCGCCTCCGCGCCGTCGCCCGCCTCGGCGACCACCTCGATGTCCGGCTGCGCGTCCAGGATCATCCCGAACCCGGCCCGCACCAGCTCCTGGTCGTCCGCGACGACCACCCGGATCGGCTTCATCCACCCACTCCGCCCACTCCGCCCACCAGCCCGGACGCCCCCAACGGCAGCCGGGCGCTCACCAGGAAACCCCTGCCGTCGGGCCCGGGACCGGCCTCGGCCCGGCCGCCGCAGGCCGCCGCCCGCTCCCGGATGCCGACCAGCCCGCGCCCCCCGGACCAGCCGCTCGCGGCCCGGCCGGCCGGCAACGGCACACCGCGCCCGTCGTCGGAGACCACGACCGCCAGCTCCTCCCCCTCCCGGACCACCCGCACCAGCGTGTGCGAGGCGCCCGCGTGCTTGACCGTGTTGGTCAGCGCCTCCTGCACGATCCGGTACGCGGCCGCCTCCACGTCCGCCGGCAGCGGACCGCCGACGCGTCCGAGGTCGAGATCGACCGAGAGCCCGGCCGTACGCACCCGCTCCGCGAGTGCCGCGAGCTCCGCCAGCCGCGGCTGCGGCGCCAGTTCGGGCGCCGCCCCCTCCTCCTTCAACACGCCGAGCACCCGACGCAGTTGCACCATGGCGTCCCGCCCGGAGTCGGCGATGGTGTCGAAGGTCCTGATCGCCCGCTCCGGGTCCGAGCGCACCACCACCGGCCCCGCCTCCGCCTGGATCACCATCAGCGAGACGGCGTGCGCCAGGATGTCGTGCATCTCCCGGGCGATCCGGGCCCGCTCCTCGGCCACCGCGCGCGCCGCGTCGCTGGCCGCCCGGCGCCCGGCCTCCCGCGCCCGCTCCGACTCCACCTGCGCCAGCCTCCGCAGTTCACGCACCAGCGAGCCGAAGACGAACGCCCCGACCGAGGTCAGCAGCGAGAACAGCATGCCGTTCGGCGACCGCGTCCCCACCACGTTGGCGACCACCACCACGGCCAGCACGGCCCAGCGCTGCCCGTCCCTGGCCCGGTCGGCCACCGTGTAGAGGGTGACCACGGCGTACAACGGCAGCTGCGGCATCGCCGAGTGGGCGAGCACCGAGAGCACCGCCGACACCCCGCCGCTGACCGCCAGCACCGTGACCGGGGCGATCCGCCGCCACGGCAACGGCAGGGCCGTCCCCAGGGCCAGCAGATAGGCCCACCAGGACCACGCCGTGTCGTCGTGGTACACCGACCAGAGCGAGACCCCCGCCGAGCCGACCGTCAACAGGCCGTCCACCACGTACGGGTTGACCCCGGCCAGCCCCGCCCGCCAGCGCACCGCTCGCCCCACCGTGACACCTCCCCCGTCCGCGGGCAGGCCCACCCCGCGGAGAAGATCATGCCCGACCGGCAGCAGCGTGAGCACGCCCCGGCCGGCGTCCCGCACCACGCGGTCAGGCATCGGTGACCACCACACCCCCGGTGTCGGTCCGCGCCGAGATGGTGCGCGGCGCGCCGGCCTGCCGGGGCACCGCCACCTCGACCTCGCCCGTCACCGCCTCCGCGTCCACCGCGTACGGTTCCCCGCCCGGCACCCGCACCCTGACCTCGCCGGTCACCGACCGCGCCTCCACCGTGGTCGGGCTCGCCGCGAACGCCACCTCGACACCACCGGTCTCGGCGCTCACCCGCACCGTCGGCGAGGTCAGCGCCGTCCCCTGGACGCCACCGGTGCCCACCTTGGCCTCCACCTCGCCGGCCAGCCCGTGCAGCCGGATCCCGCCGGTCTCGCTGCTCAGCCGCACCACCGTTCCGGCCGGCACGGTCACCTCGTAGCCCACCCCGCAGTCCGAGCAGTCGTACGCCAGCCTGAGCGTGCCGTCCCGCACCTCGTGCCGGGTCTCCGGCGCGGGGCCGCGGTAGCTCTGCTTCTCGACCACCCGCACCGTGTCCCCCGCGCGGACCTCGATCCCCCCGGTCCGCCCCTCGACCACCAGCTCCCGCACCGGCTCGGCCACCCCGTAGGAGACCGTCCGGCGCTCGTCCTCGTCCCAGAAGCACCCCACCGACCCGAGCAGCACCGCCCCCGTGATCGCCACGGCCCCCAACGCCCGCTTCGCACCCATCCCCGACACCCTCTCGTCCACGTCCGTTGCCGACGCCCCGAGCCTGCCGCGCCGGCCCCCGCCCCCGCTTCCCCCGCCCGACCCGTTTCCCGCCCTCCCCCGCAGGAGGGAGGGCGGAGGAAACGGGGAAACGGGGAAACGCCGAAGGGCCCGGAGGCGATGTGCCTCCGGGCCCTTCGATTCAGTAGCGGGGACAGGATTTGAACCTGCGACCTCTGGGTTATGAGCCCAGCGAGCTACCGAGCTGCTCCACCCCGCGTCGGTAAACACGACCTTACGCGACTACCGCCGGGAAACCTAACCGGACTCCCCCGGCCCCTCGCAGGAGGGCAAAACGCCGAAAGGCCCGGAGGCGATGTGCCTCCGGGCCCTTCGATTCAGTAGCGGGGACAGGATTTGAACCTGCGACCTCTGGGTTATGAGCCCAGCGAGCTACCGAGCTGCTCCACCCCGCGTCGGTAAACACGACCTTACGCGACCACGGCCGGGAAACCTAACCGGACTCCCCCGGCCCCCGAAAACACCACCCGCCGGCCACCCACCGGGGACCGACCGCCCCGCAGCACGGGCCCGCACCGGGCGGGAGATCAGGCGCCAGAAGCCCCGGGAAGCCCCCGGGAACGCCGCAGGGCGGCCACCCCGTGAGGGGTGACCGCCCTGCGGTTCAACCGTGGACTCAGCCGGTGTACGGGCCGTAGTCGTAGTCGTCCAGCGGGACCGCCTGGCCGGAGCCGGCGCCGAAGGGCGACAGGTCGTAGTCGTCGTAGCCGACGGCCGAGTACATCGCGGCCTTGGCCTCCTCGGTCGGCTCGACCCGGATGTTGCGGTAGCGGGGCAGACCCGTACCGGCCGGGATGAGCTTACCGAGGATGACGTTCTCCTTGAGGCCCAGCAGCGGGTCCGACTTGGCGTGGATCGCCGCGTCGGTCAGGACCCGGGTCGTCTCCTGGAAGGAGGCGGCCGACAGCCAGGACTCGGTGGCCAGCGAGGCCTTGGTGATACCCATCAGCTGCGGACGGCCGGAGGCGGGGTGACCGCCCTCGGAGACCACGCGACGGTTCTCCTGCTCGAAGCGGCCGCGCTCGACGAGCTCGCCCGGGAGCAGCTCGGCGTCGCCCGACTCGATGATCGTCACGCGGCGGAGCATCTGCCGGATGATGATCTCGATGTGCTTGTCGTGGATCGACACGCCCTGCGAGTTGTAGACCTTCTGGACCTCGGCGACCAGGTGGATCTGGACGGCACGCTGGCCCATGATGCGCAGGACGTCGTGCGGGTTGGTGGCACCCATGGTCAGCTTCTGGCCGACCTCGACCGCCTCGCCCTCGCCGACCAGCAGCTTCACACGCTTCGAGACCGGGTAGGCGATCTCGTCGGTGCCGTCGTCCGGGGTGACGACCAGCTTGCGGGTCTTCTCGGTGTCCTCGATGCGGACCCGGCCCTGCGCCTCCGAGATCGGGGCCACACCCTTGGGGGTACGGGCCTCGAAGAGCTCGACGACACGCGGCAGACCCTGCGTGATGTCGTCACCGGCCACACCACCGGTGTGGAAGGTACGCATGGTCAGCTGGGTACCGGGCTCACCGATGGACTGGGCGGCGATGATGCCGACCGCCTCACCGATGTCGACCAGCTTGCCGGTGGCCAGCGAGCGGCCGTAGCAGAAGGCGCAGGTGCCGACGGCCGACTCGCAGGTCAGGATCGAACGGGTCTTGACCTCGCTGATGCCGTGGCGGATCAGCTCGTCGATCAGCACGTCGCCGAGGTCGGTGTTGGCGGTGGCAAGGAGCTTGCCGTCCACCGTGATGTCCTCGGCGAGCATGCGGGCGTAGACGCTGGTCTCGACGTCGTCCGTCTTGCGCAGGACGCCGTCGGCACCGACGGTGCCGATCGCCAGCTTCAGGCCGCGCTCGGTACCGCAGTCCTCCTCGCGAATGATGACGTCCTGGGAGACGTCGACCAGACGACGGGTGAGGTAACCGGAGTCGGCGGTACGGAGAGCGGTGTCGGCCAGACCCTTACGGGCACCGTGGGTCGAGATGAAGTACTCGAGAACGGTGAGGCCCTCACGGAACGACGCCTTGATGGGACGGGCGATCGTCTCGTTCTTCGCGTTCGACACCAGACCACGCATACCGGCGATCTGGCGCATCTGCATCATGTTTCCTCGAGCGCCCGAGTCCACCATCATGAAGATGGGGTTGGTCTTCTCGAAGTTGGCGTTCATCGCCTCGGCGACCTCGTTGGTCGCCCGGGTCCAGATGCCGATGAGCTCCTGCTTGCGCTCGTCGTTGGTGATCAGACCGCGCTCGTACTGCTTCTGGATCTTCTCGGCCTGCGCTTCGTAGCCCTCGAGGATCTGGGCCTTCTGCGGCGGGACGACGACGTCCGAGATCGAGACGGTGACACCCGAGCGGGTGGCCCAGTGGAAACCGGCCGCCTTCAGGTTGTCCAGGGTCGCCGCGACGACGACCTTGGGGTAGCGCTCCGCCAGGTCGTTGACGATCGCGGAGAGCTGCTTCTTGCCCACCTCGTAGTCGACGAACGGGTAGTCCTCGGGCAGCAGCTCGTTGAAGAGCGCGCGGCCCAGGGTGGTGCGCAGGCGGAAGGACTCGCCCTCGAACCAGGCCGGCTGACCGTCCTCGTCGACCGGCGGGGTCCAGCTGCGGGGCGGGACGGTGCCGATCGGCAGGCGGACGTCGATGACGGCCTGGACGTCCAGCTCCTTGGCGTCGAACGCCATGACCGCCTCGGCGGTCGAGGAGAAGGAACGACCGTCGCCCTTGACCTTCGGCCGGTCCGAGGTGAGGAAGAACAGACCGAGCACCATGTCCTGGGTCGGCATGGTGACGGGGCGACCGTCGGCCGGCTTCAGGATGTTGTTCGAGGACAGCATCAGGATGCGGGCCTCGGCCTGCGCCTCCGCGGAGAGCGGCAGGTGGACGGCCATCTGGTCACCGTCGAAGTCCGCGTTGAACGCGGTGCAGACGAGCGGGTGGATCTGGATGGCCTTGCCCTCGACCAGCTGGGGCTCGAAGGCCTGGATGCCGAGGCGGTGCAGGGTGGGTGCACGGTTCAGCAGCACCGGGTGCTCGGCGATGACCTCTTCGAGGACGTCCCACACGACCGGGCGGGCGCGCTCGACCATGCGCTTGGCCGACTTGATGTTCTGCGCGTGGTTCAGGTCGACCAGGCGCTTCATCACGAACGGCTTGAAGAGCTCCAGCGCCATGGCCTTGGGCAGACCGCACTGGTGCAGCTTGAGCTGCGGGCCGACGACGATGACCGAACGGGCCGAGTAGTCGACTCGCTTGCCGAGCAGGTTCTGACGGAAACGACCCTGCTTGCCCTTCAGCATGTCGCTGAGGGACTTCAGCGGGCGGTTGCCGGGGCCCGTGACCGGGCGACCACGACGGCCGTTGTCGAACAGCGCGTCGACGGCCTCCTGGAGCATGCGCTTCTCGTTGTTCACGATGATCTCGGGCGCGCCGAGGTCGAGAAGCCGCTTCAGGCGGTTGTTGCGGTTGATCACGCGGCGGTACAGGTCGTTCAGGTCGGAGGTCGCGAAGCGGCCACCGTCCAGCTGCACCATCGGACGCAGGTCCGGCGGGATGACCGGGACGCAGTCCAGCACCATGCCGTTGGGCTTGTTGGTGGTCTGCAGGAACGCGGAGACGACCTTGAGGCGCTTGAGCGCGCGGGTCTTCTTCTGGCCCTTGCCGGTGCGGATGATCTCGCGCAGGCGCTCGGACTCCTCCGCCAGGTCGAAGGTCTCCAGGCGGTCCTTGAGGGCCGCCGCGCCCATCGAGCCGGAGAAGTAGGTGCCGAAGCGGTCGCGCAGCTCGCGGTAGAGCAGCTCGTCGCCCTCCAGGTCCTGGACCTTGAGGTTCTTGAAGCGCGCCCACACCTCGTCGAGACGGTCGAGCTCGCGCTGCGCGCGGTCGCGCAGCTGCTTCATCTCGCGCTCGGCGCCCTCGCGCACCTTGCGGCGCACGTCGGCCTTGGCGCCCTCGGCCTCCAGCTCGGCCAGGTCGGTCTCGGCCTTCTTGGCGCGGGCTTCGAGGTCGGAGTCGCGACGGTTCTCGATCTGCTGGCGCTCGACCGAGACGTGCGCCTCCAGGGACGGCAGGTCGCGCTGGCGGCGCTCGTCGTCGACCCAGGTGATCATGTAGGCGGCGAAGTAGATGACCTTCTCGAGGTCCTTCGGCGCCAGGTCGAGCAGGTAGCCGAGGCGGGACGGCACACCCTTGAAGTACCAGATGTGGGTGACCGGGGCGGCCAGCTCGATGTGGCCCATCCGCTCACGGCGCACCTTGGCGCGGGTCACCTCGACGCCGCAGCGCTCACAGATGATGCCCTTGAAGCGGACGCGCTTGTACTTGCCGCAGTAGCACTCCCAGTCCCGGGTGGGGCCGAAGATCTTCTCGCAGAAGAGTCCGTCCTTTTCGGGCTTCAGGGTGCGGTAGTTGATGGTCTCCGGCTTCTTGACCTCGCCGTGGGACCACTGGCGGATGTCGTCGGCGGTGGCCAGGCCGATGCGGAGCTCGTCGAAGAAGTTGACGTCAAGCACTGGTCGTCAAGCCCTCTTTCGTAAGTCGAGAGTCGTTCATGTGGTCTGAGGGGGGCCTGGGGGCGGGCCGGCCCGTCACCGGGCCGGCCCAGCCTCCGTCAGACCTCTTCGACGCTGCTCGGCTCGCGCCGGGACAGGTCGATGCCGAGCTCCTCGGCGGCGCGGAACACGTCCTCGTCGGAGTCCCGCATCTCGATGGACTGGCCGTCCGAGGACAGCACCTCCACGTTGAGGCAGAGCGACTGCATTTCCTTGATGAGCACCTTGAAGGACTCGGGAATGCCGGGCTCGGGGATGTTCTCGCCCTTGACGATGGCCTCGTAGACCTTCACACGGCCGAGAACGTCGTCGGACTTGATGGTGAGGAGCTCCTGCAGCGCGTAGGCCGCGCCGTATGCCTCAAGGGCCCACACCTCCATCTCACCGAAGCGCTGACCACCGAACTGCGCCTTACCACCGAGCGGCTGCTGGGTGATCATCGAGTACGGGCCGGTCGAGCGGGCGTGGAGCTTGTCGTCGACCAGGTGGTGCAGCTTGAGGATGTACATGTAGCCGACCGAGACCGGCATCGGGAACGGCTCGCCGGAGCGGCCGTCGAACAGCCGGGCCTTACCGGTGGAGTTCACCAGGCGCTCACCGTCACGGGTGAGGGTGGTGTTGTCCAGCAGGCCGGTGATCTCGTCCTCGCGGGCGCCGTCGAAGACCGGGGTGGCGAGGTTGGTGCCACCCTCGACGGTGTCGGCGCCGATCGCCTGCAGGCGCTGGGCCCACTCGTCGGCGAGACCGGAGACGTCCCAGCCCTGCTTGGCGAGCCACCCGAGGTGGATCTCCAGGACCTGTCCCGGGTTCATTCGGGACGGGACACCCAGCGGGTTGAGGATGATGTCGACCGGGGTGCCGTCCTCCAGGAACGGCATGTCCTCGACCGGCAGGATCTTCGAGATGACGCCCTTGTTGCCGTGACGGCCGGCGAGCTTGTCACCGTTGGTGATCTTGCGCTTCTGGGCCACGTAGACGCGGACCAGCTGGTTGACGCCCGGGGGCAGCTCGTCGCCCTCTTCGCGGTCGAAGACGCGGACGCCGATGACCTTGCCGGACTCACCGTGCGGCACCTTCAGCGAGGTGTCGCGGACCTCACGGGCCTTCTCACCGAAGATCGCGCGGAGCAGGCGCTCCTCCGGGGTCAGCTCGGTCTCCCCCTTCGGGGTGACCTTGCCGACCAGGATGTCGCCGGTGACGACGTCGGCGCCGATGCGGATGATGCCGCGCTCGTCGAGGTCGGCGAGGACCTCCTCGGAGACGTTCGGGATGTCCCGGGTGATCTCCTCGGGGCCGAGCTTGGTGTCACGGGCGTCGACCTCGTGCTCCTCGATGTGGATCGAGGAGAGGACGTCGTCCTGCACGAGGCGCTGCGACAGGATGATCGCGTCCTCGTAGTTGTGACCCTCCCACGACATGAACGCCACGAGCAGGTTCTTGCCGAGGGCCATCTCGCCCTCGTCGGTGCACGGGCCGTCGGCCAGCACCTGGTTGGCCTCGACCCGGGCGCCCTCGTCCACGAGCACCTTCTGGTTGAAGGCGGTGCCCTGGTTGGAGCGGGTGAACTTGGCGGCGCGGTACGTGGTGTACGTGCCGTCGTCGTTGGCCACGGTGACGTAGTCGGCCGAGACCTCCTGGACGACACCCGGCTTCTCGGCCGTGATGACGTCCGCGGCGTCGACGGCGCAGCGGTACTCCATGCCGGTGCCGACCAGCGGGGCCTCGCTCTTCAGCAGCGGCACCGCCTGGCGCATCATGTTCGAGCCCATGAGCGCGCGGTTGGCGTCGTCGTGCTCGAGGAACGGGATCATGGCGGTCGCGACCGACACCATCTGGCGCGGCGAGACGTCCATGTAGTCGATCTCGGTGCCCGGGATGTAGTCGATCTCGCCGCCACGGCGGCGGACCAGGACACGCGGCTCGGCGAAGGTCAGCTCCGCCGTCAGCGGGGCGTTGGCCTGCGCGATGACGTAGCGGTCCTCCTCGTCGGCCGTGAGGTAGTCGACCTGCTCGGTGACGACACCCTCGATGACCTTGCGGTACGGGGTCTCGATGAAACCGAACGCGTTGACCCGGCCGTACGAGGCCAGCGACCCGATCAGACCGATGTTCGGGCCTTCCGGGGTCTCGATCGGACACATGCGGCCGTAGTGCGAGGGGTGCACGTCACGGACCTCGAAGCCGGCGCGCTCACGGGAGAGACCACCGGGGCCGAGGGCGGACAGACGGCGCTTGTGGGTCAGGCCCGACAGCGGGTTCGTCTGGTCCATGAACTGCGACAGCTGGCTGGTGCCGAAGAACTCCTTGATGGAGGCGACGACCGGCCGGATGTTGATCAGGGTCTGCGGCGTGATCGCCTCGACGTCCTGGGTGGTCATGCGCTCACGCACGACGCGCTCCATACGGGCGAGACCCGTACGGACCTGGTTCTGGATGAGCTCGCCCACGTTGCGCAGGCGGCGGTTGCCGAAGTGGTCGATGTCGTCGACCTCGACCACGATGTCGCGGCCGGTCTCGTCACTCCACTCGACCTCGCCGGCGTGCAGCTTCACCAGGTACTTGATCGCACCGATGATGTCGGGCTCGGTGAGCACGCCGGAGTCCAGCGACTCGGCGTTGCCCAGCTTCCGGTTGACCTTGTACCGGCCGACCTTGGCGAGGTCGTAGCGCTTCGGGTTGAAGTAGAGGTTCTCCAGAAGCGTCTGCGCGGCCTCGCGGGTCGGCGGCTCGCCCGGACGCAGCTTGCGGTAGATGTCGAGCAGCGCGTCGTCCTGGCCCTGGGTGTGGTCCTTCTCCAGGGTGGCGCGCATCGACTCGTACTCGCCGAACTCCTCGAGAATCATCTCGTTGGTCCAGCCGAGCGCCTTGAGCAGCACGGTGACGGACTGCTTGCGCTTGCGGTCGATGCGGACACCGACCATGTCGCGCTTGTCGATCTCCATCTCCAGCCAGGCACCACGCGAGGGGATGACCTTGCAGGAGTAGATGTCCTTGTCGGACACCTTGTCCAGGGTGGAGTCGAAGTACACGCCCGGGGAGCGGACCAGCTGCGACACGACGACACGCTCGGTGCCGTTGATCACGAACGTGCCCTTGTGGGTCATGAGCGGGAAGTCGCCCATGAAGACCGTCTGAGACTTGATCTCACCGGTCTCGTTGTTGGTGAACTCGGCCGTGACGAAGAGCGGGGCCGCGAACGTGAAGTCGCGGTCCTTGCACTCGTCAATCGAGTTCTTCGGCGGCTCGAAACGGTGGTCGCGGAAGGTCAGCGACATCGACCCGCTGAAGTCCTCGATCGGGGAGATCTCCTCGAAGATCTCCTCCAGACCGGACTTCGTGGGGACGTCCTGACCACTCTCCAACGCCGCCTCGACCCGGGACTTCCAGGCCGCATTGCCGAGCAGCCAGTCAAAGCTCTCGGTCTGCAGGGCGAGGAGGTTAGGTACCTCGAGGGGCTCCTTGATCTTCGCGAACGAGACGCGGAGCGGGGCGGTGGATGCGGCGGAATTGTTCGAGGCGTTGCGCGGCGCGGCCAAGAGGGGGGTCCTTCCGAGGGCTCGGAGCTCACTACGCGCGTACCAGCCGGGCCTGGCTGGGCTTGGTCCCGCCTCCTCGCCGCCGGCCTCCGCCCGGGAGTGAATCCCAGGTCAGAGCCGCTTTGCGGAGGCGATGCCAGACCCCTTCAGGGCAACGCATACTCCGGGCGACGAGTCACGGAGCAGCTAACAGGCAGCGCAAAGGGACAGTGTAGCCAATGGCGACACTGCTGTCCAGCTCTGATTCGGAGACCGAATCGGAGACTCCTCCCGGTTGCCGTCGGACGCGAACGCCCGACGGGTACTGCATCGGCCCGGACTTGCCGGGCCCAGGACTCACGTGGAGTCACTTCCCGCCGGAGCCACTGGTTATGCATCCAGCGGCGGACCAACCGGGTCGGACTCGCGCCTTGAGAATCGCGCGACCCGTCCGGTTCGTCAAGGGCCCGCCTCCGGCTGCGGACCTCGACCCGTCCATCGGCCGTGGGCCCCCCGGCGTTACAGAAGCCGTGGTGGGAGCGTCAGGCGATGACAGCGATCACCATACCCGCCCGCACCGACAGTGCCGAGTGGACGTTCGGCCACTCCGGTGTACGCCCCGTCCGGCCGGCGCTCCGCGGGCCTGTGGGCCGTCCTGGGCCGGGAACGCGAAAAGGCCGGGCCGACCACCCGTAAGGGTGATCGGCCCGGCCTCAGGCCCCCTCAGAGGAGGGGGCGCGAGATCACTTGACGGTGACCTTGGCGCCGGCACCCTCAAGGGCGGCCTTGGCCTTCTCGGCAACGTCCTTGGCAACCTTCTCCAGGACCTTGGCACCAGCGGTGTCAACGAGGTCCTTGGCCTCCTTCAGGCCGAGGGAGGTCAGGGTGCGCACCTCCTTGATGACCTGGATCTTCTTGTCGCCGGCACCCTCAAGGATGACGTCGAACTCGTCCTGCTCCTCGACGACCTCGGCCGGGACGGCCGGGCCGGCGATGCCGACGGCGACCGGGGCGGCGGCGGTGACGTCGAACTTCGCCTCGAACGCCTTGACGAACTCGGCCAGCTCGATGAGGGTCAGGTTCTCGAACTGCGCGAGCAGCTCGTCCTGGGACAGCTTCGCCATGATTGGCGTCCTTCCACTAAATCGGCAGGTGGTGCCGGATGTACGGGTTGGCGGGCGTACGGGCCCGCAGCGAGGCGTGAGCCTGCCGAATTACTCGGCGGCCTCGTCCTCGGCGGCGGGAGCCGGCGTACCGGCACCGCCCTGCTCGACCTTGTCGCGCAGCGCGTCCACCGTGCGGACGAGCTTCGACGGCAGGGCCTGGAAGAGCGCGGCAGCCTGGGACTGCTTGGCCTTCAGGGCACCCGCCAGCTTGGCGAGCAGCACCTCGCGGGACTCGAGGTCCGCGAGCTTCTTGATCTCGTCGGCGGTCAGCGCCTTACCGTCAAGGACACCGCCCTTGATGACGAGAGCGGGGTTGTCCTTGGCGAAGTCACGCAGAGCCTTCGCCGACTCCACCGGGTCACCGGTGACGAAGGCGACAGCCGTCGGACCGGCGAACAGGTCGTCGAGCTCCGTGATCCCGACCTCGTTGGCCGCGATCTTGGTCAGCGTGTTCTTCACCACGGCGTACTGGGCGTTCTCGCCCAGCGAGCGACGCAGGGTCTTAACCTGCTTCACCGTGAGACCGCGGTACTCGGTCAGCACCGCCGCGTTCGAGCCACGGAAAAGCTCCGTGATCTCGGCGACGGCAGCAGCCTTGTCGGGCCTAGCCATAGGCTTACGCCTCCTTCCGTGATGTCGAAGTCCGGCCGACCGCGAAAGTCGACCATTCAGCCGTGGACCACTGGACGGAAGGGATCCCCCTGCGGAAAATGCAGAAGAGCCCCGGTGCGCAGGCGCACGGGGCTCAGTACGACCTCGACGGACGTGTGCACGAGGCGCACGGGCCGGAAGTCCAAGCTCCAAACAATCCTGCGCGGGCTGCCTGCGCGTGAAGCGCAGATCCTTCGGTCGCGCGGTCCCTCGCGGGCCCACGGCGACAACCAGCGGTCTTTGGCTTCCGCCACAGTAGCGGGACACCGCCGCCCGGGGCAAATCGCCCATCTGCCCGAAGCCGCAGGCCGGCCCGGGGCCGGCGGTCCCGCGGCGCGACAGCCCTCGACCCAAGGCCCTACGGCTCAACGGCCCTACGGCCCTACGGCCCTACGGCTCAACGGCTCAACGGCTCAACGGCTCAACGGCGAGATGCTCCGGATGCCCACGTCCACGGTGTCCGCCTCCGCCGGCGCCTGCACCGAGAGCGCCCCGCCCGGATCGGTGTAGAGCACCGAGTCGTCCACCCGGCCGCTCTCCCCGGCGCCGGTCCGCTGCAGCCGGACCAGCTGGTCCTTGTCGTTCAGCCAGAGGTCCAGGGTGAGCGAGGACGAGCCACCGGGCGCCAGCGCGGCCCGGAGGCCGTCCCGGCGGGCCTGGCCGAGCTGGGTCTGGGCCGCCGCGTAGCGCGCGGCGTCGGTGACGGCCCGGTAGTGCTCGACCGTGGAGTCCTCGAACTTCTCCTCGCCGACGTACTGCGCGGTGACACCGTCGGCGGTCGCGGCGGCCAGCGCCACCACTGGGTTGAGCAGGTCGATCAGCCCCGCGTACGGGACCTCCCGGTGCCCGTCCGGGCCGGGCGCCACGGCGAACCGCTCCCAGTGCCGCCCGCCCTGCCGGGCCGCGGTGGCCGCGTCCCCGCCCTGGTAGGCGACGGTGTCCACGACGATCAGCTGCTCGGCCTCGGCCGGGGTGGACCGCTTGACCTGGAGCGCGGTCTTCGGCTGCCAGAACAGCGGGCCCGAGCCGGCGTCCGCCCCCAGGCGGTAGCTCACCTTGGCCCGGCGGGCGGTCTGCATGGCCAGCTGGGCGGAGAGCAGCACGCCGTGCGGCGAGCGGTCGGTCGGCCTGGCCGGCCAGGTCGGCGAGGCACTGCTCGGGGTCGGGGTCGCGGCGCCGGAAGCGGACGGACCCGGCGCCGGGCCGCCGGACCCGCTGCAACCGGTCAGGCCGCCCGCCAGCACCGCGACGGCCACCGCCGCCGCCAGCCGCTGCCGCACCGCCATCCCCGTCTCCCCTTCGTACCGTTCCCGCCCCGGCGGCCGCGCTCCCTGGCCGCCCTCTCCCCGCCACCTTGCCACCCGGCGCCCGCGCGCCCGGCGGCGCCCCCCTGCGACGCGGCGTCAGCCGACCGGGACGGCCGCCGGAGCGGAGCCCGGAGCAGGCCCCGGAACCGGTTCCGGACCCGACGGCTGCACGGCCGACGGCCCCGCCCCCGGCTCGGCGGAGCCCGACTCCGCGACCGGCTCGACCGGCTCGGCGACCTCCGTCGTGGTCACCACCGCCCCGGCGGTGCCCTGGAAGGTGGACCGCACCCGGAGCAGCCGGTCCCCCGGAGCCACCCAGAAGTCGTAGCCGACGCCGGTGACCCCGCGCTGCCGGTGGTACCCGACCACCGCGGCCAGCCGCTCGGGGCCCAGCCCCTCGTCGGCGGCGAAGAAGTCCTCGACCGACGCGGTGCCCCGGTAGTGGGCGACGGTCCCGCCGTTCAGCTGTTCGCCGCCGAGGGAGCTGAGCTTGCCCGCCAGCGCCATCGAGTGCATCTGCCCGCCGGGGTTGGAGACCAGGCCGGTCATCCACCCGCCGGCCCAGCCGCCCCGGCCGGCGGCGCTCGCGCGGGAGTCCAGCGACTCGGCGTCGGCCCGCTCGGCGCGCTTCGGCGCCGCGCCCGGGTACCCGAGGTCCAGGACGCCGTCCCGGCCGCTCAGCCGGCCGGTGCCCAGCTCGTCGGTCACGGTCAGGTCGGCCGCGTCGTGCGCGCCCCAGGAGACCGTCCCGCTCGCGCTCCTCCGCCCGGCCGGTCCCTCCTCGACCAGCTGGACCCGCGCGCCGCCGACGTCGTCCAGCCGCTGGGCGGCCGACAGCAGCACCTCCCGGGGCGGCCGGACGGTGGGTCGACCGCTGTCCGGAGTGCGTTCCCCGGAGACGGCCAGCACACTGCACGCGGTGAGACCGGCGGCGAGCAGGAGGAGGGCCGCGCCCTTGACGGCGGGGCGGGGGGCGGACGGCACGGCACACTCCGGCGGTCGGGCTGGGATGCGGCCCCGGTCGGGGCGCGTGATCGGTCCGGCCGAGCGTACGACGGACCGCGCAACAGTTCCCCACTGGCGGGATCTCGATCGGGAAACGACGGCGGGCCCGCACCCCCGGCGAAGGGGTGCGGGCCCGCCGTACGGACTACGGCTGCGATCAGAGCGCGGCCGGGTCCTCCTCGACGAGGAGGTTCCGGGTGCGGTTCGGGTCCACGAGGATGCCGGGGCCGATCGTGGTGGAGAGCGCGGTCTTCTTGATGTACCGGCCCTTGGCGGCGGACGGCTTGGCGCGGAGCACCTCGTCCAGCGCGGCGGCGTAGTTCTCGACCAGCTGCTCGTCGGTGAAGGAGACCTTACCGATGATGAAGTGCAGGTTCGAGTGCTTGTCGACGCGGAACTCGATCTTGCCGCCCTTGATCTCGTTCACGGCCTTGGCCACGTCCGGGGTCACGGTGCCGGTCTTCGGGTTCGGCATCAGGCCACGGGGACCGAGCACGCGGCCGAGGCGGCCGACCTTGCCCATGAGGTCCGGGGTGGCGACGACGGCGTCGAAGTCGAGGCGGCCCTTGGCGACCTCGTCGATGAGCTCGTCGGAACCGACGATGTCGGCGCCCGCAGCACGCGCGGCCTCGGCACGCTCGCCGGTCGCGAAGACCAGGACCCGAGCGGTCTTACCGGTGCCGTGCGGGAGGATCACGGTGCTGCGGACCATCTGGTCCGCCTTGCGCGGGTCGACGCCCAGACGCATGGCGACCTCGACGGTGCCGTCGAACTTGGTGGTGCTGGTCGCCTTGGCGAGGCGGATGGCCTCGAGGGGGGCGTAAAGGCGGTCGCGGTCGACCTGAGCGTCCGCGGCCTTCAGAGCCTTGCTGCGCTTCACTGCTGCTCCTGAATGGGGAATGGAGTCGTGGTATGTGCGGGCCGCGCAGGCCCTACCACATGGACGAGAAGGGTGATCAGCCCTCGACCGTGATGCCCATCGACCGGGCGGTGCCGGCGATGATCTTCGACGCGGCGTCCAGGTCGTTGGCGTTCAGGTCGGGGAGCTTGACCGTGGCGATCTCGCGGACCTGGGCGGCCGTGAGCTTGGCGACCTTGGTCTTGTGCGGCTCGGCAGAGCCCTTGTCGACACCCGCAGCCTTCAGGATGAGGCGCGCGGCCGGCGGCGTCTTCGTGATGAAGGTGAAGGAACGGTCGTCGTAGACCGTGATCTCCACCGGCACGATCATGCCGCGCTGCGACTCGGTCGCAGCGTTGTAGGCCTTGCAGAACTCCATGATGTTGACGCCGTGCTGGCCCAGCGCGGGGCCGACCGGCGGCGCCGGGTTGGCCGCACCGGCGTTGATCTGGAGCTTGATAAGCCCCGTGACCTTCTTCTTCTTGGGAGGCATGTCTCTCCGGGTCCTTCCGAGAGGTGATTGCTGGTGTGTGCGGAACCGGGGCGACACCCAGTCGCCAGCACACACATCGGACCAGGCTAACGCCTCGGCGTCGCTGGACCAAAACGGATTCGGGGCAGGGCCGTCGGCCCTGCCCCGAATCCGCGGACGGTTGGGACTAGTTCTTCTGGATCTGGTCGAAGGAGAGCTCGACCGGGGTCTCCCGGCCGAAGATCTCCACCAGACCCTTGACCTTCTTCGAGTCGGGGTTGATCTCGTTGATGGTCGCCTGCAGGGTGGCGAACGGACCGTCGGTGACGGTGACCGAGTCGCCGACCTCGAAGTCGAGGACCTGGATCTCGCTGGGCTTGACCGGGGAGGGCTTGCCGGCCTCCTTGGCCGCCTGGCGCTCGACGTCCGGGGCGAGCATCTTGACGACCTCGTCCAGCGTCAGCGGGTACGGGTCGTAGGCGTTGCCGACGAAGCCGGTGACGCCGGGGGTGTTGCGCACGACGCCCCAGGACTCCGGGGTGAGGTCCATGCGCACCAGGACGTAGCCGGGGAGCTTGTTCTGGCGGATGGTCTTGCGGTCGCCGTTCTTGATCTGGACGACCTCCTCCTGCGGCACCTCGGCCTGGAAGATGTACTCCTCGACGTTGAGCGAGACGGCGCGCTGCTCCAGGTTCTGCTTCACCCGGTTCTCGTAGCCGGCGTAGGTGTGGATCACGTACCACTCGCCCGGCATGAACCGCAGGTCCTCGCGGAACTTGGCGACCGGGTCGACCTCGACGGCTTCCTCGGCCTCGGCCTCGGTCTCGTCCTCGGTCACGGCCTCGTCCTCGGTCACGGCCTCGTCCTCGGCTGCGGCCTCGGTCTCCTCGGCGAGCTCCTCGTCGGACTCCTCGTGCAGCGCGGCCTCCTCGGCCGGCTCACCGGCCTCGACCTCGTCGTGCGCCTCGGCCTCGTCCTCGTCGCTGTCCGCGGCGTCCACGATCTGCTCGGCGGCCTCGACGTCGTCAGCCAGCTCGGCCGCGTCCAGCTCGGCGGCGACATCCGCCTCGCGGACGGTCTCGTCGGCGTCGTACAGGGGGGAGTCAGACACGGTGGCTGCTTCTTTCCTGGAGATGGTGAAGGTGGCGCGCTCCGTGGCGTTCCCGGTGCCGGTCCGCTCTCGCGGGCGCCGGAAGTTCGCCTCGGAGACTTCAACAGTACCGAGTCAACGGTAGCGGCCCCGTACCTCCGACGCAGACAGCTCGACCCGGGCCGAGGACCGGCCCGGGTCGGGAAGCTGTTTCAAAGGTGTGGCGGTTCCGTCAGCCGAAGATCCAGAGGGCCAGCTTGGAGAAGCCGTAGTCGAGACCGGAGACGAACGCCATCACGATCACGACGAACACGACCACGACCGTGGTGTAGTTCACCAGCTGGCTGCGGGTCGGCCAGACGACCTTGCGCAGCTCGGCGATGATCTGCCGGTAGAACAGCGCGAGCCGGGCGAAGGGGCCCTTCTTGCCGCGCTTGCCCGACTTCTTCTCGCCAGAGCGCTTGCGGCGGGACTCGCCCTCCGCAGGCGTGGTCTCGGCAGCGCCGTCGGCCCCCTCGGGGTTGCCGCTCTCAGGCGTTGCGGTGGAGCCCGTGGTCTCCGTCACTCGTCCTCACCTGAATCCGGGTCCTGCCGAGCATCACCTGCGTACCCGGGTAGGGCACGAGCGGCCGGCTAAAGCGGTGCTGTTCGGTGCCCTCTCCGCATCAAGCCCGCTCGCTCTTTGGAGCGAACGGGCTGAGTACGGATCAAGCAGCAGGGCAAGAGGGACTTGAACCCCCAACCGCCGGTTTTGGAGACCGGTGCTCTACCAATTGAGCTATTGCCCTACGGAGCTTTTCGGCTCCAGTAGCGACCACCAACCTACCGCATCTCCCGCCGCCCCAGGTACAGGTGGCGAGCGTTCCGGTCGGCTCGGTGTCCGTCGAGCAGTGAGTGTACGTGGTCGGGGGGTGTTTGGTCGAACCTCTTCTTTCCGGGCCGCCATGTGGACGGCCCCGTACATATCGTGAAACCGCCATGCCCGGGCCGTGTGCCGTCTGCGACCATGCAGGCATGAGCGCTTCCACCCCGCAGCCCGACAGTTCCGTCCGCCCCGCCGACCGGCGCGTCTCCGCCCGGATCGGCGCGATCGCCGAGTCCGCCACGCTCGCCGTCGACGCCAAGGCCAAGGCCCTGAAGGCGGCCGGCCGTCCGGTCATCGGCTTCGGCGCCGGCGAGCCGGACTTCCCGACCCCGGACTACATCGTCGAGACGGCCGTCGAGGCCTGCCGTGACCCGAAGAACCACCGCTACACCCCGGCCGGCGGACTGCCGGAGCTGAAGGAGGCGATCGCCGCCAAGACGCTCCGTGACTCGGGCTACCAGGTGGACGCCTCCCAGGTGCTGGTCACCAACGGCGGCAAGCAGGCGATCTACGAGGCGTTCGCGGCGATCCTCGACCCGGGCGACGAGGTCATCGTCCCGGCCCCGTACTGGACCACCTACCCGGAGTCGATCCAGCTGGCCGGCGGCGTGCCGGTGGAGGTCGTGACCGACGAGACCACCGGCTACAAGGTCTCGGTCGAGCAGCTGGAGGCCGCGCGCACCGAGAACACCAAGGTGGTGCTCTTCGTCTCCCCGTCCAACCCGACCGGCGCGGTGTACACCCGGGCCGAGGCCGAGGCGATCGGCCGCTGGGCGCTGGAGCACGGCCTCTGGGTGCTCACCGACGAGATCTACGAGCACCTGGTCTACGGCGACGCGGAGTTCACCTCGCTGCCGGCCCTGCTGCCGGAGCTCGCCGACAAGACCGTCGTGGTCAACGGTGTCGCCAAGACCTACGCCATGACCGGCTGGCGGGTGGGCTGGGTGATCGGCCCCAAGGACGTCGTCAAGGCCGCGACCAACCTGCAGTCGCACGCCACCTCGAACGTCTCCAACGTCGCCCAGCGGGCCGCGCTCGCCGCCGTCTCCGGCGACCTCTCGGCCGTGCACGAGATGCGCACCGCCTTCGACCGCCGCCGCCGGACCATCGTGCGGCTGCTCAACGAGATCGACGGCGTGGTCTGCCCCGAGCCCGAGGGCGCCTTCTACGTCTACCCGTCCGTCAAGGGCCTGCTGGGCAAGGAGATCCGCGGCAAGCGCCCGCAGACCTCCGGCGAGCTGGCCACCCTGATCCTCGACGAGGCCGAGGTCGCGGTCGTCCCCGGCGAGGCCTTCGGCACCCCGGGCTACCTGCGCCTCTCCTACGCGCTGGGCGACGCCGACCTGGCCGAGGGCGTCGGCCGGATCCAGAAGCTGCTCGCCGAGGCCCGCGACTGACGGCACCGGCTCCCGGCCCGCCCCCTTTTCACCCCTTCGGGGGATGTGAAGGGGGCGGTTCCCGTCCGGGCCCTCCGTACGGCAGGATTCGTGAATGGAACGCCTGCTGAACCCGCGAGACGTCAGGGACCTGCCCAAGGCCCACCTGCACCTGCACTTCACCGGCTCGATGCGCCCGGCCACCCTGCTGGAACTGGCCGACAGGCACGGCGTCCGGCTGCCGGAGGCGCTCAGCTCCGACCAGCCGCCGAGCCTGCGGGCCACCGACGAACGCGGCTGGTTCCGCTTCCAGCGCCTCTACGACACCGCCCGCTCGGTGCTCCGTGACGAGGACGACATCCGCCGCCTGGTCCGGGAGACCGCCGAGGACGAGCGGCGGGACGGCTCGCGCTGGCTGGAGATCCAGGTCGACCCGACCTCGTACGCGCCCCGGCTGGGCGGGCTGATCCCCGCCCTGGAACTGATCCTGGACGCCGTCGAGCAGGCCGCCGCGGCCACCGGGGTCGGTATCCGGGTCCTGGTCGCGGCCAACCGGATGAAGTCCCCGATGGACGCCCGGACCCTGGCCCGGCTCGCCGTCCGGTACGCCGACCGGGGCGTGGTCGGCTTCGGCCTCTCCAACGACGAGCGGCGCGGCCTGGCCCGCGACTTCGACCGGGCCTTCGACATCGCCCGCAAGGGCGGACTGCTCGCGGCCCCGCACGGCGGCGAACTCGCCGGACCGGAGTCGGTCCGCGACTGCCTGGACGACCTGGGCGCCGGCCGGATCGGCCACGGGGTCCGGGCCGCCGAGGACGACCGGCTGATGCAACGGCTGGCGGACCGCCAGGTCACCTGCGAGGTCTGCCCGTCCTCCAACGTCTCGCTCGGCGTCTACGAGCGGCCCGAGGACGTCCCACTGCGACGGCTGTTCGACGCCGGGGTGCCGCTGGCGCTCGGCGCCGACGACCCGCTGCTGTTCGGCAGCCGGCTGGCCGACCAGTACGGCCTGGCCCGCGACGTCCTGGGCTTCTCCGACGCCGAACTGGCCGAACTGGCGCGCCAGTCGGTGCGCGGTTCGTGCGCGCCGGAGAGCGTGCGGAAGGAACTGCTCGCGGACGTCGACGCCTGGCTGGCGGGCTGAGTCACCCCGGGGAGTCAGCCCGGAGCTCCCGGGGGGCCTCAGAGGGTGACGCCGACCATCACCGGCTCGTTCACCAGCTCCACCCCGAAGGCGGCGCGCACGCCGTCCCGGATCTCCCGGGCCAGCACCAGCAGGTCCTCGGTGGTGGCGGCCCCCCGGTTGGTGAGCGCCAGGGTGTGCTTGGTGGAGAGGGTCGCCGGGCCGCTGCCGTAGCCCTTGCCGAACCCGGCCCTGTCGATCAGCCAGGCCGCCGAGGTCTTGGTGCGGCCGTCCGGCGCCGGGTAGGCGGGGGCGGTCAGCTCGCGCTCGGCGGCCAGTGCCAGGAACACGGCGTACTGCTCGGGGTCCAGCACCGGATTGGTGAAGAAGGAGCCCGCCGACCAGGTGTCGTGGTCCGCCGGGTCCAGCACCATGCCCTTGCCGGAGCGCAGGCCCAGCACCGCCTCGTACGCCTCGCGCAGTCCGACCCGCTCGTCCTGGGCCACCCCGAAGTGCTTGGCGACCTCGGCGTAGCGGACGGGGGTGGACTGCCCGCCGGCGTCCTCCAGCGCGAAGCGGACCCGCAGCACCACGTAGCGGTCGGGCTCGGCCTTGAAGCGGCTGTGCCGGTAGGAGAAGCCGCACTCGGCGCCGGTGAGGGCGAGCACCTCGCCGGACCGGCGGTCGTACGCGACCACCTCGGTGATCGTCTGGGCCACCTCCTGGCCGTAGGCCCCGACGTTCTGCACCGGGGTGGCCCCGGCCGAGCCGGGGATGCCGGCCAGGAACTCGACGCCGGCCAGCCCGTGGTCGACCGTCCGGGCCACCGCGTCGGCCCAGACCTCACCGGCGGCCAGCTCCAGTGCGGTGCCGTCCAGCGCGAAGCCGGCGGTGGCGATCCGCAGCACCGTGCCGGCGAAGCCGGCGTCGCCGATCACCAGGTTGGAGCCGCCGCCGAGGACCAGCAGCGGCTCGCCCGCCGCGTCGGCCGCGCGGACGGCCGAGACCACCTCGTCGTCGGTGTGCGCGGTCACCAGGCGGCGGGCCGGGCCGCCGAGCCGGAGGGTGGTCAGCGGGGCGAGGGGGGCGTCGAGTTCTTCCAGCACGCCCCCCAGCGTACGGGGCCCCCGTACGCACCCCGCCCGTTCGGGCCGGAGGGTCGGGCCGGCCGGAGGATCAGGCCAGCCGGACGACGGCCCGGGACATGCCCAGCACCTTCTGGCCGCCGTAGGTCGCCACCAGGTCGACCTGGACCCTGCGGTCGTCCAGCAGCTTGGCCACCTTGCCGGTGACCTCGATCACGGAGCCGACCCCGTCGTTGGGCACCGGCACCGGCCGGGTGAAGCGGACGCCGTACTCGACCACCGCGGCCGGGTCGCCGACCCAGTCGGTGACCACCCGGATCGCCTCGGCCATGGTGAACATGCCGTGCGCGATGACGTCGGGCAGGCCGACCTCCAGGGCGAACTTCTCGTTCCAGTGGATCGGGTTGAAGTCGCCCGAGGCTCCGGCGTACTGCACCAGTGTGGCGCGGGTCACCGGGAAGGACTGCGCGGGCAGCTCGGTGCCGGCCTCGACCTCGTCGTAGCTGATCGCCATCGGGCTCACTCCCCCGTCTTCTCGTCGGCGGCCCGGGCCACCAGCGTCATGACCGACGTCACCACGTGCTCGCCGGTCTCGTCCGACACCTCGCCACGCACGGTGAGGACGTCGTTGCCCGCCAGTGACTTGATGTTGTCGATGGCGACCTCGACGGTCAGCCGGTCACCGGCCCGGACCGGGCGGGTGTAGACGAACTTCTGGTCCCCGTGCACGACCCGGCTGTAGTCCAGGCCCAGCTCGGGGTCCTGGACCACCTGGGCGGCGGCCCGGAAGGTGAGCATGAACGGGAAGGTCGGCGGGGCGATCACGTCCGGGTGACCGAACGCCTTGGCCGCCTCCTGGTCGGTGTACGCCGGGTTGGCGTCGCCCACGGCGGCGGCGAACTCGCGGATCTTCTCCCGGCCGACCTCGTACGGCTCGGTGGGCGGGTACGTCCGCCCGATGAAGGAGGGGTCGAGTGCCACGGGCAACTCCTCGGAAGCGCGTTGGATGACAAAAAAACTCCGGACCGCAACCCAATGAGGATTGCGGCCCGGAGTCGTAGACCTGGTTCACACAGGCCCGGCGCCCTGCAACAGGGTCAACGGGTCTCGCGGTGCGCGGTGTGCGAGTTGCAGCGGGGGCAGTGCTTCTTCATCTCAAGACGGTCCGGGTCGTTACGCCGGTTCTTCTTGGTGATGTAGTTCCGCTCCTTGCACTCCACGCAGGCCAGCGTGATCTTCGGGCGGACATCGGTGGCAGCCACGGGAGTGCCTTCCTTGTACAACAATGAATGAGAACAAAGACAAGAGTAGCCGACCGGGAGTGCGATCTCCCGACCGACTACGCGGAGTAGCGGTGACCGGACTTGAACCGGTGACACAGCGATTATGAGCCGCTTGCTCTACCAACTGAGCTACACCGCCACGGTGATCCTGAACACGGCCGAGGCCGGTCCTCTCTCACCAGAGCCCCCATGCGGAATCGAACCGCAGACCTTCTCCTTACCATGGAGACGCTCTACCGACTGAGCTATAGGGGCGAACGAGGAAGAGATTACACGTTCCGCGCCCAGAGGTGAAATCCGTATCCCGCGGCGAAGTCCGCAGGTGGACGGCCTGCACTGGCGAGCGATCGAAGGCAGCGCGTTCGACCGGCCCGGTCGGGCCGCGGCCCGACCCGATACGACTATTGCCCGCCTCCCTGCGCCCCGCCCCTGCCCGCCGTAGGCTCGTCGCTCATTGATCGGAACCGGGACGGGGCCGTGGACAGCGGGCCGGGCCGGCACGAAGAGGGAGCCGGGCGATGGACAGCGCAGCCGCCGACGGGCCGCAGCCCGGACCCGGCCCGGCGGCCAACCCGCTCGGGCACGGCCCCGTCCTGCTCCTCACCGACGCACGGCTGGCCGACGGCCGGGTGGTGGACGTCCGGATCAGCGGCGACCGGATCCAGGCCGTCGGCACCTCCGGCGGTCTCGGCCCGCTGCCGGCCCTGCCCGGCGCCCCCACCGTCACCACCGGCGCCCGGATCGACCTCCGCGGCTACCTGCTGCTGCCGGCCCCCGCCGAGGTGCACGCCCACTACGACGTCGCCTTCTCCGCCGCGCTGCCCGCCCCTCCGCCGGAGACGCCCTCCGACCTCACCCGGCGGGTCACCGAGGCCGCGCTCACCTCGCTCGGCTACGGCGCCACCGCCCAGCGCACCCACGTCCGGATCGGCGACGTGCACGGGCTGCGCCGGCTGGAGGCGGTGCTCACCGCCCGCCAGGCGCTGCGCGGCCTCGCCGATCTGCAGGCCGTCGCCATGCCCCGGCTGCTCACCGGCCGGGCCGGCGCGGACGGCCGGGCCCAGCTGCGGGACGCGCTCAAGCTGGGGGCCACCGCGGCCGGCGGCTGCCCCGAACTGGACCCGGACCCGGCGGGCTTCGTCCAGGTGCTGCTGGAGGCCGCCCGGGAGGCGGACTGCCCGGTGGACCTGCACACCACGGCCGCCGACCCGGGACAGCTGGCCCGGCTGGCCGGGGCGCTCGGACCGCTGCGGCCGCGGGTGGTGCTGGGGCCGTGCGGGTCGCTGGCGCCGGGCGCCTCGGCGGTGCTGGCCAGCAGCGGGGTCCGGGTGGTCTGCCTGCCGCAGAACGGCGGCTGCTCCGGTCTGGAGGGCCCGGCGGTCGGGCTGCGGCACTCGGTGCTGCGCGAGCTGGTGGAGGCGCGGGTGCCACTGGTGGCGGGCAGCGGCTCGCTGCGGGACGGCGCCAACCCGGTCGGTCGGGCCGATCCGCTGGAGGCCGCGTACCTGCTGGCGGCGGGCGGGGTGCTGAGCCCCGACGCGGCGTACGACACCGTGTCCAACCAGGCGCGGGCGGCGCTCGGGCTGCCTCCGGTGCGGGTGGACGCCGGCTTCCCGGCCGAGCTGCTGGCGGTCCGCGGCGACAGCCTGGCGGGGGCGCTGGCCGGCGGGCACAGCCGGCTGGTGGTGCACAGCGGACGCGTGGTCAGCCGGACGAGCGCGGTGCGGGAGTTCGCCGACACGGTGGCGCTGGCGCTGCCCCGGCAGTCGGGCAGCGCGGGCGGGGGGTGACCGGCCGCAGCGCGGGCGCCCGGGCAGGGGCGGTCGCCCTGCTCCGAACAGCCGGCAGGGGCGCGCAGTGTCGACCGCGCGCCCCTTCCCCCACACTGGCCGCCGAGGCGGCGAAGCGGCCCCAGGCATCCCCCACATGGAGCGGGGCCGCTTCCTCACCGCTGACGCTACGCCCGCGAACCGCCCCCACCGACCCCTCCTGACGCCCTCCTGACGCCCGGAGGTCCGCTCCTGACGGCTCGTTGACGCCGCCCGCGCACCGCGCGGGCCTCAGGGCTCGTACCGGTAGCCGATCCCGGGTTCGGTGATCAGGTGGCGCGGGCGCGCCGGATCGCGTTCCAGCTTGCGGCGCAGCCCCGCCAGGTAGACCCGCAGGTAGTTGCCGCGCAGCTCCCGGTCCGGCCCCCAGACCTCGCGCAGGATGCGCCGGCCCGGCACCAGCCGGCCCGGGCTGGCCAGCAGCAGGGCCAGGATCCGCCACTCGGTCGGGGTGAGCCGGACCGGACCGTCCGGACCGGTGACGGTGGTGGCGGCGAGGTCCACCGTGTGGTCGCCGACCAGCACCGGCACGGGCGCCGGCGGGCCGGCCCGCGGGCGGCGCAGCACCACCCGCAGCCGGGCCAGCAGCTCCTCCATCAGGAACGGCTTGGTGAGGTAGTCGTCGGCGCCGGCGTCCAGCGCGTTCACCTTGTCGGCTCCGCCCGAGCGGCCGGACAGCACGATGATCGGCACCGCGCTGCGGCTGCGCAGGCCCCGGATGACCTCCATGCCGTCCAGGTCGGGCAGGCCGAGGTCGAGCAGGACGGCGTCCGGGGCGGTGTGCGCGGCGCGGTCCAGCGCCTCACCGCCGGTGGCGGCGGTCCGCACGGCGTACTGCCGGGCGCTCAAGTTGATCCGCAGGGTCCGCAGCAGGGCGGGCTCGTCGTCGACGACCAGGATCTCGCTCATGCGGGGACCCCTCCCGGGTGCCGCTCCCCCGTGCCGGGCCCGGTCTCGTCCGGACGGCCCCCGTCGGGCCCGTACGGCCCCGCGGCGGGCAGGGTGAGCAGCATGGTGGTGCCGCCGCCGGGGGTGTCCTCGACCTCCAGGCTGCCGCCCATGGCCTCGGCGAGGCCGCGGGAGAGCGCGAGGCCCAGGCCGACGCCGGTGGTGTTGTCGGTGTCGCCGAGGCGCTGGAACGGCAGGAAGACCCGGTCGCGATCCTCGGGGGCGATGCCGGGGCCGCGGTCGATCACCCGGACCTCGACCCGGCCCCGGTGATGGCTGGCGGCCACCAGGACCGGCGCGCCGGGCGCGTTGTGGCGCAGCGCGTTGGCGATCACGTTGGCGAGGACGCGTTCCAGCAGCGGCGGGTCGGCCAGGACCGGCGGCACGTTCTCCAGGTCCAGCGGCTGGACGGGCGCGTACGGGTCGGGCAGCGAGTCGAGGGCGCGCGGCAGGATCTCGTCGACGTGGGTCTCGGCGAGGTGCAGGGTGAGCGCGCCGGCCTGGAGGCGGCTCATGTCGAGCAGGTTGTCGACCAGCCGGGTGAGCTTGACCAGGGATTCGTCGGCGGTGGCCAGCAGTTCGGCCCGGTCCTCGGGCGAGAACTCGACGTCCGGGCTGCGCAGCGAGCCGACCGAGGCGAGCGCGGCGGCCAACGGGGTGCGCAGGTCGTGGCTGACCGCGGCGAGCAGGGCGGTGCGCATCCGGTCGGCGGCCTTGATGGGTTCGACCTCGGCGGCGACCACCGCGAGCCGGTCGCGTTCCAGCGCGGCGGCGACGTGCGCGGCGAAGGCGGTGAGGACGCGCTGGTCGGCGGCGGGCAGCCGGCGTCCGGTGAGGACGAGGACGGCGTCGGCGCCGACCGGGACCTCGGTGGCCTCGGCCGGCTGTCCGGGTTCGGGCTCGCCCCCGCCGTCGCAGGCGGCCAGCACCTCGCCGCCGGTGCGCTCCAGCAGGGCGACGGCGTGCATGCCGAAGGCGGTGCGGGACTTCTCCAGCAGGGCGGGCAGGGCGTCGGCTCCGCGCAGCACGCTGCCGGCGAGGGTGGAGAGCGTCTCGGCCTCGGCGGTGGCCCGGGCGGCCCGGGCGGTGAGCCGGCCGGCGTGGTCGACCACCGTGGAGACGGTCAGCGCGACGGCGGCGAAGACGGTGAGGGCGATGATGTTGTTGGTCTCGCCGATGGTGAAGGCGTGGACGGGCGGGATGAAGAAGTAGTTGAGCAGCAGCGAGGCGACCACCGAGGCCACCAGCGCGGAGGTCGCCCCGCCGAGCAGGGCGACCACGACCACGCCGAGCTGGAAGATCAGCGCGTCGGTGGTGAGGTTGACGGTGTCGTGGGACTGCGAGAGTCCGGCGGTGATCAGCCAGGGCACCACCAGCCCGGCGAGGAAGCCGGTGACGGTGCGGCGCCTGGAGTGGCGGCGGCCGAGCGACGGCAGTCGGCCGCGGCCGGTGAACTCGTGGGTGACCATGTGGACGTCGATGTCCTCGGAGGCGTCCACGGTGGTCTCGCCGATTCCCGGGCCGGTCAGGAAGCGGGTGGTCCGGCCGCGCCGGCTGGTGCCGAGGACGAGCTGGGTGGCGTCGTGGGCCCGGGCGAAGGCGAGCAGCGCGGTGGGGATGTCGTCGCCCACCACCACGTGGTAGCTGCCGCCGAGGTTCTCGACCAGCTGCCGCTGTTGCGCGAGTTCCCCCGACGAGGCCCCCGCCAGGCCGTCGCTGCGGGTGACGTGGACGGCGAGCAGGTCGCCGCCGGCGGTGCGGTCGGCGATCCGGGCGGCGCGGCGGACCAGCGTCTCGCCCTCGGGGCCGCCGGTGAGGGCGACCACGACGCGCTCGCGGGCCTCCCAGACGCGGTCGATGTCGTGGCTGGCCCGGTAGTCGCGCAGGCCCTCGTCGACCCGCCCGGCCACCCAGAGCAGGGCGAGTTCGCGCAGGGCGGTGAGGTTCCCGACCCGGAAGTAGTGGGAGAGCGCGGCGTCCACCTTCTCCGCCTTGTAGACGTTGCCGTGGGCCATCCGCCGGCGCAGTGCCTGCGGGGCCATGTCGACGAGCTCGATCTGGTCGGCCCGGCGGACCACCTCGTCCGGGACGGTCTCGCGCTGCGGGATGCCGGTGATCTTCTGGACGACGTCGTTCAACGACTCCAGGTGCTGGACGTTGACGGTGGTGATGACGTCGATCCCGGCGTCCAGCAGCTCCTCGACGTCCTGCCAGCGCTTGGTGTGCCGGCCGCCGGGGACGTTGGTGTGGGCCAGCTCGTCGACCAGGACGACGGCGGGCCCGCGGGCGAGCACGCCGTCGAGGTCCATCTCCTCGAAGTCGCCTTCCCGGTAGGAGCGGTGGACCCGCGGGAGGACCTCCAGACCGGCGAGCATGGACTCGGTGTGCCGGCGGCCGTGGCACTCGATGTAGCCGACCACCACGTCCGCGCCGCGGTCCTGTCTGCGCCGCGCCTCGTCCAGCATCCGGTAGGTCTTGCCGACACCGGGGGCGGAGCCGAGATAGACCCTCAGCCGGCCTCGGCGGTGGCCGGTGCCGGGAGCGAGGTCGCGGACCATGGGCGCTGCTCTTTCGTCTTCTGCGCACGAGGCGGCTTCGGGGGCGGGGGGCGGGGGCGAAGGTGAGGTCAGGGGCGAGGGTGGCCGGGGGCGGTCCCCGGAACGGGGCGGTTCCGGGGGGGCCGGGACGAGGGCGGTTCCCGGGGCCGGGACGGACGGCGGCCGACCCGGGCGCGGGGCAGTGCCCCGGCCCGGGTCGGCCAGTCTCACAGGTCCGGCCGGTCGGCCGGCGCGCGTTGCGTCCGCACGCCCTCCGCGCTCACTTCTGCTGCGCCAGCGCGGCGTTGAGTCGGACCACGTTCACGCCCGGCTCCCCGAGGAAGCCCAGCGAGCGGCCCTCGGTGTACTTCTCGACCAGCTTGTTCAGCTGCTCGGGCGAGACGTTGCCACGGGCCTTGGCGACCCGGTCGACCTGCTGCTCGGCGTAGGCGACCGAGATGTGCGGGTCGAGGCCGGATCCGGAGGCGGTGACGGCGTCCACCGGGACGCTCGCCGGGTCGACGCCGTCGAACGCGGCGACGGCCTTGCGGCGCTCCTCGACCGTCGCGGCGAGGTCCTCGCTGGTGGGGCCCAGGTTGGAGGCGCCGGAGCTCTTCGGGTCGTGGCCGCCGGCGGAGGGCCGGGGCTGGAACCACCTCGGGTCCGGCAGCGCGACCTCGTCCGGGTCGTCCGGGTTCTGCTTGGGCAGGTCGTAGCTCTGCGCCAGCAGGCCGGAGCCGACCTCCTTGCCGTCGACCCTGACGATCGAGCCGTCGGCCTTGTCGGGGAAGGCGGCCTGGGCGATGCCGGTGACCAGCAGCGGGTAGGCGATACCGAGGATCACCGTCATCACCAGCAGCATCCGCAGGGCGGTGAGGTGCGTGCGCACGGCGGTGGGCAGGGGCTTGGACACGGGGGTTCTCCTCTCTCAGCTCAGGCCGGGGACGAACTGGACGACCAGGTCGATCAGTTTGATCCCGGCGAAGGGGACGACGAGCCCGCCGAGGCCGTAGACCCCGATGTTGCGACGCAGGAGCGAACTGGCGTCGGAGGGGCGGTACTTCACCCCGCGCAGGGCGAGCGGGATGAGGCCGACGATGACCAGGGCGTTGAAAACGATCGCCGAGGTGATCGCGGACTGCGGGCTGTGCAGGCCCATGATGTTGAGCTTGTCGAGGCCCGGGTACACCGACGCGAACATGGCCGGGATGATCGCGAAGTACTTCGCGACGTCGTTGGCGATCGAGAAGGTCGTGAGCGCGCCGCGGGTGATCAGGAGCTGCTTGCCGATCTCGACGATCTCGATCAGCTTGGTGGGGTTGGAGTCGAGGTCGACCATGTTGCCGGCCTCCTTGGCCGCCATGGTCCCGGTGTTCATCGCGACACCGACGTCGGCCTGGGCGAGGGCCGGGGCGTCGTTGGTGCCGTCGCCGGTCATCGCGACCAGCTTGCCGCCGGCCTGCTCCTTCTTGATCAGCGCCATCTTGTCCTCGGGGGTGGCCTCGGCGAGGAAGTCGTCCACGCCCGCCTCCTCCGCGATCGCCCGGGCGGTCAGCGGGTTGTCGCCCGTGATCATGACCGTCCTGATGCCCATCCGGCGCAGCTCGTCGAAGCGCTCCCGCATGCCCTCCTTGACCACGTCCTTGAGGTGGATCACGCCGAGGGCCTTCGGGGCCGCGGGGCCGGCCTTGGAGGCGACCAGCAGCGGGGTCCCGCCGGCGGCCGAGATGCCGTCGACCAGCTCGGCGACGTCCCGGCCGACGGTGCCGCCGTTCTCGGTGACCCAGGTGGTGACCGATCCCGCCGCACCCTTGCGGACCTGGTGCGGACCGTCGGGCTCGTCGAGGTCGACGCCGGACATCCGGGTCTGGGCGGTGAACGGCACCCAGGTGGCGTGCGCCAACTCGCCCTGGGCGCGGGCCCGCAGGCCGTACCGCGTCTTGGCGAGGACGACGATCGAGCGGCCCTCGGGGGTCTCGTCGGCCAGCGAGGAGAGCTGCGCCGCGTCGGCCAGCTCCTCGACCGTGACGCCGGCGGCCGGGAGGAACTCGGCGGCCTGGCGGTTGCCGAGGGTGATGGTGCCGGTCTTGTCGAGCAGCAGGGTGTTGACGTCGCCGGCGGCCTCGACCGCGCGGCCGGACATCGCCAGCACGTTGCGCTGGACCAGCCGGTCCATGCCGGCGATGCCGATCGCGGAGAGCAGCGCGCCGATGGTGGTCGGGATGAGCGCCACGATCAGGGCGACCAGCACGATCATCGACTGCGGGGCGCCCGCGTAGGTGGCCATCGGCTGCAGGGTGACGACCGCGACCAGGAACACGATGGTCAGCGAGGCCAGCAGGATGTTGAGCGCGATCTCGTTCGGCGTCTTCTGCCGGGCGGCGCCCTCGACCAGGGCGATCATCCGGTCGATGAAGGTCTTTCCGGGTTCGGAGGAGATCTTCACCACGATCCGGTCGGAGAGCACCCTGGTGCCGCCGGTCACGGCGGAGCGGTCTCCGCCCGACTCGCGGATCACCGGCGCGGACTCGCCCGTGATCGCCGACTCGTCGACGCTCGCGACGCCCTCGACGACGTCCCCGTCACCGGGGATGATCTGGCCGGCCTCGACCACGACGTGGTCGCCCAGGCGCAGCGACGCACCGGGGACCTCCTCCTCGCCCCGGCCCGCGGGCCAGCCGGTGAGCCGCCGGGCCACGGTGTCGGTCCTGGTCCGGCGCAGGGTGTCCGCCTGCGCCTTGCCACGGCCCTCGGCGACGGCCTCGGCCAGGTTGGCGAAGACCGTGGTCAGCCAGAGCCAGACGGTGATCGACCAGGCGAACACCGACGGGTCGGCTATCGCGCAGACCGTGGTGACGACGGAGCCGACCTCGACCACGAACATGACGGGGTTCTTGACCATCACGCGCGGGTCGAGCTTCTTCACCGCGTCCGGCAGGGCGGCGAGGAGCACCTTCGGGTCGAGCAGGCCGCCGGCCGCTCTGTGCGGCGCCTCGGCGGGCGCCTCCGGCCGGGGGGCCGGCTTCTCGGTCAGGGTGGAGGACATCAGGAGAGACCTTCCGCGATCGGCCCGAGAGCCAGGGCCGGGAAGTAGGTGAGGCCGACGACGATCAGGACGACGCCCGACAGCAGGCCCACGAACAGCGGCTTGTGGGTGGGCAGGGTGCCCGGGGTGGCGGGGACCGGCTGCTGCTGTGCGAGCGCGCCGGCCAGGGCCAGGACGAAGACCATCGGCAGGAACCGGCCGAACACCATGGCCAGGCCGATCGCGGTGTCGTACCAGTCGGTGTTGACCGTGATGCCGGCGAACGCCGAGCCGTTGTTGTTCGCGCCCGAGGTGAACGCGTACAGCACCTCGGAGAAGCCGTGGGCACCCGAGTTGAGCATCCCGGCCCGCTGACCCGGCAGCGCCATCGCCACACCCGTACCGACCAGCACGAGCGTCGGCGTGGTCAGGATGTACAGGGAGGCGAACTTCATCTCCCGCCCGCCGAGCTTCTTGCCCAGGTACTCCGGGGTGCGCCCGACCATCAGACCGGCCACGAACACCGCGACGATCGCCAGCACCAGCATCCCGTACAGGCCCGAGCCCACACCGCCGGGCGCGATCTCGCCCAGCATCATGTTGAACATCGTCAACCCGCCGCCGAACGCCGAGTACGAGTCGTGGAACGAGTTCACCGCACCGGTCGAGGTCAGCGTCGTCGACGCCGCGAACAGACCGGACGCCGCGATACCGAACCGCTGCTCCTTGCCCTCCAGTGCCCCGCCGGCCGCCTGCATCGCCGAACCGGCGTGCTGCGACTCGGAGAAGGTGATCAGCGCCACCGACGCCGCCCAGAACAGACCCATCACCGCGACGATCGCGTAGCCCTGCCGGTGGTCCCCGACCATCCGGCCGAAGGCCCGCGGCAACGCGAACGGGATCAGGAGGATCAGGAAGACCTCCAGGAAGTTGCTCAGACCCGTCGGGTTCTCGAACGGGTGCGCCGAGTTGGCGTTGAAGAAGCCGCCGCCGTTGGTGCCCAGCAGCTTGATGACCTCCTGCGAGGCCACCGGCCCGCCCGGGACCGACTGCGGATCGCCGACCAGCGCAGCCACCTCGTGGAAGCCGTGGAAGTTCTGCACCACCCCGGTCGCCGCCAGCACCAGGGCGAAGACGACCGCGACCGGCAGCAGCAGGCGCAGGCTGATCCGGGTCAGGTCGACCCAGAAGTTGCCGACCCGGTCCGTCCGGTTGCGGGTGAAGCCCCGGATCAGGGTGGCGACGACGGCGATGCCGACGGCCGCGGAGACGAAGTTCTGCACCGCCAGACCCGCCATCTGGGCCACGTGCCCCATCGCGGCCTCGCCGCTGTAGGACTGCCAGTTGGTGTTGGCGACGAACGAGATCGCGGTGTTCCACGCCTGGTGGCCCGGCATCTGCTCGACGCCGAGGTTCAGCAGGAGGTGGCCCTGGAGGCGGATCAGGCCGTAGAGGAAGAGCACCGAGACGGCCGAGAAGGCCAGCACCGAGCGCAGGTACACCGACCAGCGCTGGTCGGCGTCCGGGTCCACGCCGATCACCTTGTACAGGCCGCGCTCGGCTCTGAGGTGCCGGGAGGTGGTGAGGATCCGGGCGATGTAGTCGCCCAGGGGCCGGTAGCACAGGGCCAGTGCGCCCACCAGGGCGAGGACCTGCAGCCAGCCCGCGAGAGTGGAGCTCATGTCAGAACTTCTCCGGGTAGATCAGCGCCACGACGAGGTAGCCGACGAGGGCGACGGCCACGATGAGACCTGCGACGTTCTCGGCGCTCACAGCTTCTCCACCCCCCGCGCGATCAGGGCGATGACGGCGAACACGGCGACCGTGACACCGACGTAGATGAGATCGGACATGGGCTCCACCACAGTGGTTCGGAGGTGGCCGCGGCCTGCGTAGAAGGGGCGGGGCGCGGCACCGGCGGCGGGCCGGCTACGCCAGCCAACCGCCCTCACGGTGCGTCAACGGCGTTCTTGACGCCCTCCATACGGCGTACGTTCGATTGTTGACGGGCTCCATACGGGCCCGGAGGCGGCGGGGCCGGGGCTCCGTGCGTAGGGGGTCGCAGCCGGTCACGTCCGGGGTCACGTCCGGGGCCGCTGTGCCGGGTCACCCCACGGGCCCCGGACGGCCGATGCCGTCCGGGGCCCGTGGGGTGACTCCCGTACTCCTGTGCTCCTGTGCTCCTGCCGCCCCCCTGCCCGCGTGCGTCAGGCGTGCTCGGGCGCCGGCAGCTTCTCCCGTTCCGACCGCACCGCCGGCTCGCCGCGCCGGACCGCACCCGGCGCCCGGCGGGACGGGTGGTCGGCCCGGCCGGCCGAGGTCAGCTGCCACGGCACGCTGATCACCATCACCCCCGGGGTGAAGAGCAGCCTGCTCTTCAGCCAGAGCGCCGACTGGTTGTGCAGCAGGTGCTCCCACCAGTGCCCGACCACGTACTCGGGGATGAACACCGCCACCGCCTCGCGCGGGCCGGTCCGGCGGTACTCCCGCACGTACTGGACGACCGGCCGGGTGATCTCCCGGTACGGCGAGTCCAGCACCTTCAGCGGCACCGCCACGGCCAGCTCCCGCCACTGCCGCTCCAGTTCGCCGGTGGCGTCCGGCTCCACGGCGACGGTGAGCGCCTCCAGCGAGTCCGGCCGGAACGCCTCGGCGTAGCCGAGCGCCCGCAGGGTCGGCTTGTGCACCTTGGACACCAGCACGATGCCGTGCACCTTGGAGGGCCGCACCGACTCGGCGTCCGGGTCGTCCACCGCCAGCTCCTCGGCGACGCCGTCGTAGTGCCGCCGGATGCCGCGCATCATCACCCAGAGCACCGCCGCCGCGACCACGGCCAGCCAGGCGCCCTGGGTGAACTTGGTCAGCAGCACGACGACCAGCACCAGCGCGGTGGTGACCGCACCGAAGGAGTTGATCACCCGGGACCGCAGGGCGCCGCCCCGGACCGCCGGGTCGGTCTCGGTCTCCAGGGTGCGGTTCCAGTGCCGCACCATGCCGATCTGCGACAGCGTGAAGGAGGTGAAGACCCCCAGGATGTAGAGGTGGATCAGGCTGGTGACGTCCGCGTCGTACAGCCAGAGCAGCCCGCCGGCCACCACCGCGAGCGCGATGATGCCGTTGGAGAAGGCCAGCCGGTCACCGCGGGTGTGCATCTGCCGGGGCAGGTAGCGGTGCTCGGCCAGGATCGAGGCGAGCAGGGGGAAGCCGTTGAACGCGGTGTTGGCCGCCAGGATCAGCACCAGCGCGGTGACCGCCTGGATCGCGTAGAAGAGGACGCTCCCGTCGCCGCCGAAGACCGCCGCCGCCAGCTGGGCGATCACGGTCTGCTGGGGCGCGGTCGTGCAGTCGCCGGGGAACCCGGTGAGGTGGCAGGCGTCGTCGGCGATGTGGACGTCGGACACCAGCGCCAGCGCCGTGATGCCGACGAACATGACCACGGCCGTGGTGCCCATCACGGCCATGGTGGCGGCGGCGTTCCTCGACTTCGGTGCCCGGAACGCCGGCACGCCGTTGGAGATCGCCTCGACCCCGGTCAGCGCCGTGCAGCCGGAGGCGAACGCCCGCAGTCCCAGCAGCAGCAGTCCCAGTCCGGCCAGGGTGTCCTTGCCGTCCTCCGGCACGATCCCGTACGAGGCGCTGGCCGCCACCGGTGCGTCGCCGAGCACGGCCCGGACCAGCCCGGTGACCACCATCAGCAGGATGCCGCCGATGAACAGGTACGTCGGCGCGGCGAAGGCCTTGCCCGACTCCCGCACTCCGCGCAGGTTCCCCGCCATCAGCAGCACGACGAAGCCGACCGCCAGCTCGACCCGGTGGTCGGCGAGCGAGGGAAGCGCCGAGATGATGTTGTCCACACCGGAGGCCACCGACACGGCGACCGTCATCACGTAGTCGACCAGCAGCGAGGCGGCCACCACCAGGCCCGAGTTGGCGCCCAGGTTCCGGGAGACCACCTCGTACGAGCCGCCGCCGCTCGGGTAGGCGTGCACGACCTGGCGGTACGACATCACCACGACCGCCATCAGGGCGACCACACCGGCCGCGACCCACGGGGTCAGCGAGAGGAAGGCGGCGCCACCGACGGTGAGCACCAGCAGGATCTCCTGGGTCGCGTAGGCGACCGAGGAGAGCGGGTCGGAAGCGAAGATCGGCAGCGCCAGCCGCTTGGGGAGCAGCGTCTCGCCCAGCTCCTCGCTGCGCATGGCTCTGCCGATCACTAGGCGCTTGAGCGCCTGGGGCACGTTGAACACATGGGCGAGCGTAAGCGCGTCCGGCCGGCGCGGAACGGGCCTCCGAGGAGTGTCCGGAACGCCCGGCATCTCCGATCGGCGGGGGCGTTCCCGCAGGTCGGGGCCGCTGCGGGCGCGGCACGCCAGGTGGCGCGGGGGCGTTCGGAGGGCATTCGGGGAGCACGGTGGGGGGCCGTTAAGACATCGTCAAGATATGACGATCGGCTCGGACAAATACCCACTATCTCCGCAATTCACCGCCACACGGCGAGCCCTCACATCCGCATCCGGAGCCGGCAGACCACCGCGTCGGTGTGCCGGCGCAGCGCCCGGTCGATGACCGCGCCGCGCCGGTTCTGCAGGGCGCGCTGCCAGGGACGGGCCGGTTCGACCTCGGGGATCAGGACGGTCAGCCGGTCGTAGGCGCGTTCGGCGGCCAGGCGGTTCACGAACTCGGCGATCGGCGGGCCGAGGCGGCGGTGGCCGTCCGGGATGTCCACCAGCGGTACGCCGGGCTGCCACAGTTCCCAGTCCCGGCGCAGGGCTTCGGCCTCGGCCGGGTCGTGGACGACGGTGACGGCGAGGACCTCGTCGCCGAGTGAGAGTGCGGCGGAGAGGCCGTCGCGGGTGAGGCGGGTGATGGCGGTGACGGGCACGAGGACGAGGCTGCGCTGCGGGGTGAGCGGGCCGGGGACGCGTCCGAGTTCCAGTCGCTCGCCGATCCGTGCGTAGCTGCGGTGGACCGCCTCGAAGAGCAGGACGAGCAGCGGCAGGGCCAGGCAGATGCCCCAGGCGCCCTCGGTGAACTTGGTGCCGGTGACGACCAGCGCCGCCACGGCGGTGAGCAGGGCGCCGAAGCCGTTCAGCGCGGCCTTCGCCCGCCAGCGGGCCGGCCGCTCCAGCACCCAGTGGCGGACCATGCCGACCTGGCAGATCGTGAAGCCGACGAACACGCCGATCGCGAAGAGCGGCACCAGGCTGTTGACGTCGCCGCCCGAACCGACCAGCAGCACCGCGGAGACGGCCGCGAGGAACAGCACGCCGTGCCGGTGCACCTGGCGGTCGGCGCGCAGGGCGAAGACGTGCGGCAGGTGGTTGTCGCGGGCCAGCAGGTGGAGCAGGACCGGCAGCCCGCCGAAGGAGGTGTTGGCGGCCAGGCCGAGCAGGACCACCGTGGCGAACTGGACCAGGTAGAAGCCGGCACCGTGGCCGAGCGAGGCGTCGGCGAGCTGGGCGAGGACGGTGACGCCCTCCACCGGCTGGAGGTGGAAGCGGCCGATCAGCACGGCCAGTCCGATCAGCATCACGCCGAGCAGCGCACCCAGTGCGACCTCGGTGTGCTGGGCCCGCTTCACGCCGGGCGTGCGGAAGGACGGCACGGCGTTCGCCACCGCCTCCACGCCGGTCAACGCCGAGCAGCCGGCCGCGAAAGCCTTGAGCAGCAGCAGCGCCCCGACGGCGGTCGCGTTGCCGGCCAGCACCGAGGCGTGCCCCTCGGCCGCCGCCGTGCTCACCGGGGCGTCACGGAACAGGCCCACCACGACGATCGTCAGGATCGAGACCACGAACACGGCGGTCGGCGCCATGAACCAGCGGGCCGACTCGGCGATCCCGCGCAGGTTCACCGCCGTCACCAGCGCCAGCACGCCCAGGCAGAGCCAGACCCGGTCCCCGTACAGGCCCGGTACGGCGGAGGTCAGCGCCGCCACGCCCGCCGTCACCGACACCGCCACGTTCAGCACGTAGTCGATCACCAGCGAGGCCGCGGCGGTCAGCGCCGTCCGCCGCCCCAGGTGCGCCTTGGCCACCGCATACGAACCGCCGCCGTCCGGGAACGCCGCGATCACCTGCCGGTACGAAGCCACCAGCACCGCCAGCAGCACCGCGATCGCCGCCGTCACCGGAAGCGTGAACCCCAGCCCGTACGCCCCCGCCGCGGCCAGCACCAGCACGATCGACTCGGGCCCGTACGCCACGGAGGCCATCGCGTCCAACGACAGTGCGGCCAGGCCGCCGAGGGCGGTGAGCCGGTGACGGTCGGCGTCCGCGCCGGCGGCATCCGTTCCTGGCGGTCCGGACCGCCAGGACGGCTCGGGCTGCTCGGACGGCTCGGGCTGCTCGGGCACGACGGCGACGGCCGGAGTGACGGGGCTGGACATCGGGCGGGACCTCCGCAGTCGATCGGATGGTCCGATCCTGCGGGCCGCGCACCCGTACGCCGCCGCCCCCTACGCGTTCCTGACGCTCCGGCGCGCAGCCTTGACACGCCTTTGACGCGGTGGGGACGAGAGGCGGGGTGGGCGGACCGCTGTCCCGGCGGGCGCCGGTTGGGAAGACGATCAGCTCTTACGGAGGACTCCCGGCGCGCTTCCGCACGACCGGGGCTTCTCAGCGGGGAGGCTGAACGGCCCGACCCCACCCCTGCCCCACCACTTTGCTGCTTGGCCGAGGTAATTGCAAGCCATTCGCAATAGTGGCACCGACGCCGACCACTACCCTCCGCACATGAAAAATCACTTCACGTCGCCATCTCGCGACGGGCTCCGCCCCCGCCGTCCTCTCCTCCTGATCGACCTCGACCACACCCTGGTCGAACGCGACGGCGGCGCCGACGCCTGGACACCCGGCTTCTGCGCCGCCCACGGCCTCCCCGCCGAAGCCGCCCCCACCGTCTTCGCACTCCTCCGCGCCGACCGGTCCCCGGCCGGCTTCGCCCGGATCGCCGACCACTACGGCCTGCCGCGCTCCGGCGCGACCCTCTGGGAGGAACACGTCGCCCAGGAGGCCGCCCGCACCCACCTGATTCCCGGCGTCCCCGAAGCCCTCGCCGCCCTCCGCGACGCGGGCTGGACCATCGCCGTCGTCACCAACGGCTCCACCGACATCCAGCGCGCCAAACTCGCCCGCACCGGGCTGCTGCCCGCCGTCGACGCCGTCTGCGTCTCCGAGGAGGCCGGCGCCCGCAAGCCCGCCCCCGCGATCTTCCACCTCGCCGCCACCCGCCTCGGCCGCACCCTGACCGCCGCCGACTGGATGGTCGGCAACAACCCCGCCACCGACCTCCGGGGCGCCCACGCCACCGGCCTGCGCTCCGTCTGGATCACCCCCACCCCGCCCCCACCACTCCCCCCGGCCCACCCCACCCCCACCCACACCGCCCCCGACACCCCTGCAGCCGCCACCCTGCTCCTGACGCTCCGGCCGACCCGTTCCCCCGGGCCCTCCTGATCGCGGAAAACGAAGAACGGCCCGTGATCAGCGTTTCCGCTGATCACGGGCCGTTCTCAATCCTGTGGCTGGTGCAGGGTTCGAACCTGCGTAGCTTGCGCGGCAGATTTACAGTCTGCTCCCTTTGGCCGCTCGGGCAACCAGCCAGGATGTTTTGCCGCCCGGGGCTTGCCCCGTTCGACTGGGTAAACCTTACCCGATGGAAGGGGGTGCTTCGCCACCCGGTTGGGCGGCGGGTGATCACGTGGTGCGGCGTGGCGGTCGGGGGCGAGGGCGGGGGTGGGCTGGATAGGCTGGGGCGGCGGACGCCCGGTGGGGCACGCCGTGTCAGTGCAGGCAGAGCATCAAGGAGACCAACACCCATGGCCGACTCCAGTTTCGACATCGTCTCGAAGGTCGAGTGGCAGGAGGTCGACAACGCGATCAACCAGACCTCCCGCGAGATCGCCACCCGCTTCGACTTCAAGAACGTCGGCGCCGAGATCAGCCGCTCCGGCGAGACGATCGAGATGAAGGCGAACGGCGAGGAGCGCGTCAAGGCGATCCTGGACGTGCTGCAGAGCAAGTTCATCAAGCGCGGTCTGTCGCTGAAGGCGTTGGACACCAAGGAACCTCAGCTGTCCGGCAAGGAGTACAAGATCTTCGCGGACGTGAAGGAGGGCATCTCCCAGGACGATGCCAAGAAGATCGCGAAGATCATCCGGGACGAGGGCCCCAAGGGCGTGAAAGCCCAGGTGCAGGGTGACGAGCTCCGGGTGAGCTCGAAGAGCCGCGACGACCTGCAGACCGTCCAGGCCCTGCTCAAGGGCAAGGACCTGGACTTCGCGGTCCAGTACGTGAACTACCGCTGACCCCCGAGGGACGGCGGACCGGCGACGGGGCGGCCCCGGTCGCGAGCTGCGGCTCGCGACCGGGGCCGCCGTCGTGCGGGCGGGCGCCGTCAGTGGGGAGCGACGACACCGGGCAGGGGGCGGGCCTGGAGGAGGGCCTGGACCTGGGCCTGCGCCTGGGCCTTGAGGAAGGCCAGTTGGTCCGCCGGCGGGACGGTCGGGGTCGCCGGGGGGTCGACGGTCGGGGGCGGGACGGGGGCCGTCACCGTTGGGGGCGCGGGCAGTTGGCCGATCAGGGCCTGAACAGTCGCCTCCAGCGAGGCGAGGAGTTGCTGGAGGGGCCCGAGGTCGGGCGCCCTGAGCAGCGGAGCGACGGTCGAGAGCAGGCCGTCGACCAGCTGGAGGACTCCGCCGAGGGCGGCCGTCGGATCGGGGACCGCGGGAGCGGCCGGGACGGCAGGAGCGACCGGGGCCGCCGGGATGGCCGGCAGGGCGAACAGCGTCGAGAGATCCGGCAGGGACGGGAGGGCCGCCGCACCGGGCACCGCGGCGGCGGCCGGGACGGGCAGGGGGAGGTCGACGGGGACCGCGAAGGTACTGACGTGGGCGGGGGCGACCGCGGCTCCGTTGCCGGCGGCGGTGGCGGAGGTCGCCGTGGCGATCGGAGCCGGCACAAGGGCTGCGGTCAGCGCGGTGGCCATCCAGGTGGCACGCATGGGTGATGCTTTCCTCTCGGTACGAATCAGGCGAAATGCCTGATTCACACCGTGGGGCAGGCCAGTTGGCCCAGCCACCGCGTGTACGCCGAACGGTGCACGACACGCGGCGACCGGCGGCGACACGCCGTCAGGCGGTCGGCGCCGACCGCTCCCCGGGGTGACGGGTCAGCGGGCCGACGCCCAGGAGGCCGTGCTGCGGTGCTCGCCGAGGCCGACGGCGTCGAACTCGTCGCGGTGGGCGGCGTCCTCCACCCGGGCCCCGAGCCTGCGCAGGACGCGGGAGATCGGACTGCCCTCGGGCGGCGTGGGTTCGAACTCGCCACCGGTGAGCGGGCCGAGGTCGAGCCGGCCGTCGGCCCAGACGGCGGCGCGCTGGGTGCCGGTGCCGCCGAAGAAGTTCGCCTCGACGCAGGCGATCGGGCCGGCCTTGGACCAGGCGGCGAGCCTGCGTTCGAGGCCGTCCGGGAACCAGGCGAAGCCGACGGCTCCGGTGGTCGCCGACTCCTGCCCGCCGAGTCGCAGCGAGGCCAGGAAGGCTGGTGTCGCCGGGATCATCGCCAACCCCTGGGCCAGCGGTCGGGGGCGGGCCGCCGGAACCTCGGCGGCCGCCACTGCGACCAGCTCCGCCGAGCCGATCAGCGCCTGAAGTTCGTATGACATTCAGTCATCCTGAACCATGGCACTGACAGTGCGCCCGGCGTTTACGATTCCGTGCCCGGCCGGGTACCGCTTCGAGAGCCGGCCGGCGAGGGACCGGCAGGCTCCGACGGATCGGCCGACCCGGCCGGGACGGCTGCGTCCGGCCGGACCCCGTACAGCAGGGCGAAGGCGGCCACCTCCCCCGCATCCGCCGACGTGCTCTACCCTTCGGTGTGCAACTCGTCGTACACGTCCTTGAGTTGGGCCCGGAGCCGGACCAGCCGCTCGGGGCTGAGCCGCAGCGTGACGTGCGAGAACAGACCGGGGAGGCCGACCGAGCCCTCCTGCGGGGTGGAGAAAGTCGACCCCTCCAGGTCGGCACCGCCGTCGCCCTCGGGGTCCACGGCGGCGCGGTCGCCGACCGGTACGACCGCCGGCGGATCCTGATCGCCGCCGACGGCACCCGGCTGCTCGCCTCCGCGAGCGTCCCGCCGGCGATGGCCCTGGACCGGCCGCCCCTCGTCCACACCCTGTCCGGTGGCCGTCGTGATCGGCGCGACCGTCGCGTACAGCGGTCCGGTCCGGCTGCTCGCGCTGCGCTCGGTCGTCCCGCCCGAGCAACTGAGGCAGGCGCCGGCGCAGGACGAGGCGCGGATGAGCGGCGCGGGGCTGGTCGGGCCGCCGTCGGCGGGGGCACTGTTCGGGCCCGGCCGGGGCGCACCGTTCGTCGGGACGGCGCTCGCCTCGCTGCTCACGCTGGCCTCGGCTCTGCTGGCCCTGCTGGCCCGGTTCCCGAACCGCCCGGAAGCGGCGGACGCGAGCCCCCCCGGGGCAGGACTCCCCGGAGAAGGACGGCGGTGCCCTCGCCGGCTTCCGCTTCCTCGCCGCCAACGCCTTCCTCCGCCCGACCCTCGCCGTCGTCCTGGTCCTCGACGTGGCGGCCACCGCGATGCTGCTGCCGGTGATGGTGATCCCGCGCGGGCAGGGTACGTCGAGCGGCGGGATCGGGTCGGCGCCGGCCGGGTAGGCCGTCGGGGCACTGGCCGGCGCGTTCCTGGTGGGCCGGCTGCACCGGCCGGCGGGCCCCGGCGTGCTGCTGCTCGCGGTGGCCTGGGCGCCGGTCCCGGCGACCCCCGCCCCGCCCGCCGGTCCACCGCCTCGCCCGACCACCGGTACACCGCCCACCGGTACACCGCCCCACCGGTCCGCCGACCCGAAAACCGGACGGCGGGCCGGCCGCACTCCTCCGCCCACCCCTGAGAGTCGATCACCCGTGCGGGTGCACGCCGCATGCGGCCTCACCGGCAACCGGGTGAACTGGCCGGGTACGGCCCGCCCCGGGGCCATCCCCGGGGCGGGCTGCTGGACCAGGCCCGCCGAACCAGACCCGCCGGGCCCCGAGGAGGACTGATGAGTTCCATGGACGTGCCCTCGTCCGGTCGTGGCAGTCCCGGTACGGGCGGGCCGGGAGGATCGGGACCGGGCGGAGCGGGTCCCGGAGGCGCCGGCACCGGCCCGGCCACCCGGCAGCGCACCGGCGCGGTCGCGACCAGGCTCGCGAGCGCGCCCCGGATGTCCTGGCTGACGCTCGCCCTGATGACGACCAGCTCGGTGGCCAGCCTCCGCTCCGCCCCGACGATGGCGGTCTACGGCCTCGCGTGCGTCTTCCTCTACCTCCTCCCGGCGGTCGTCTTCCTGCTCCCGACCGCGCTGGTCTCCGCCGAGCTGGCGTCCGGCTGGGAGGGCGGTGTCTACCGCTGGGTGTCGGAGGGCCTGTCGAAGCCGCTCGGTTTCCTGGCCGTCTGGTGCCAGTTCGCGATGACGATCTTCTACTACCCGTCCCTGCTCGCGTACGTGGCGTCGACCATCGCCTACGTGGTCAACCCGGCGCTCGCCAGCAACGGCCTGTACACCGCGATCGTGATCATGGTGCTGTACTGGACCGGCGTCTGGGTCTCCTCGCGCGGCACCAAGGCCGTGGCCGGCCTCTCCTCGATGGGCCTGGTGATCGGCACGCTGATCCCCGGCGTGCTGCTGGTGGTGCTCGGTCTGGTCTTCCTCGGCCAGGGCAACCCCTCCGCCGCGCCGATGAACGCCGCGCACCTGTTCCCGCAGTGGACCGGTCTGGCCAGCCTGGTGCTGATCGTCAACAACTTCCTCAGCTACTCCGGCATGGAGATGAACGCGGTGCACGTCTCCTCGCTCCGCGACCCGGCCAAGGAGTTCCCACGGGCGATGTTCACCTCCTCCGGGATGGTGCTGGCGATCTTCATCCTGCCGGCGCTGGCGATCAGCTGGGTGGTGCCGTCCAGCGAGCTCAGCCTGACCGCGGGCGTGATGCAGGCCTTCGACTCGTTCTTCCAGTACTTCCACATCGGCTGGCTCACCCCGGTGATCGCAGTGGCGCTGGTCTCCGCCTCGCTCGGCGGCATGCTCACCTGGCTGGCCGGACCGTCCAAGGGCCTGCTGATGATCTCCCGGCAGGAGGGCTACCTGCCGCCGTTCCTGCAGCGGCTCAACGGGGAGGGGGTCCAGCAGAACCTGCTGGTCACCCAGGGTGTGGTCACCACCGTCATCGCCCTCGCGTACGCGCTGATCCCGAACGTCTCCAGTGCCTACTGGATCTTCTCGGTGATCACCACGCAGGTGTACCTGATCGTCTACCTGCTGATGTTCACCGCCGCGATCCGGCTGCGCCGCACCCAGCCCGACCACCCGCGCGGCTACCGCGCGCCGGCGCTGGTGCCGATCGCGGTGACGGGCCTGATCGCCTCGGCCGCCGCGATGGCGATCGGTTTCGTCCCCTCCTCGCAGTTCGGCAGCGGCTCGGTCTGGTCGTACGTGGTGATCGTCGGCGGCGGTCTGGCCCTGCTCGGGCTGGTGATCCCGTACCTGTTCCTGCGGCTGCGCAAGCCCGAGTGGCGCTCGCCCGACGCGCAGGCGGAACTCGCCGAGGTGGAGGCCGCCGAGAGGTCCTCCGCCGAACGGTCGGCCGCCGAGAGGTCGGCCGGCAACCGGCCCCACGGCGGCGGACCGGCGGACCACGTCGGCCCCGGCAGCGCCCACGACGACCCCCGCGGACCCGACGGACCCGGCACCGGACCCGACGACGGACCCGACGGACCCGGCACCGGACCCGACGGACCCGGCACCGGCGGTACCCCCGGAGGTGCGTCATGACCCGCAGCCTGATGGCCTCCCAGCACCGCTGGATCTACATCGGCGCGATCGTCCTCCTGGTCGCCATGCTGGTCACCGGCCTCCTGACCTACTCCCAGCTGCGTTCCACCAACGAGGCCAACCGCAAGGCCCAACAGCTCTCCGAGGCACTCGGCGCGGCCGGCTACCCGGTGCCCTCCCAGAGCCAGATCGTGCACACCCTCGGCGAGGACGGCGGCGCCGTCTGCCAGGACCCGGCCGGCTCGCTGACGCAGGCGCAGTGGAAGCACGGCATGTCCAACGGCGCGGGCGGCCCCGGCCAGCGTCCGGTGCTCTCCGACCGCGAGGTGATCCTCGCCGAGACGATCGTGCTCTCGGTCTACTGCCCGGACAAGCTCTCCGCCATCAAGGACAAGATCGACGACCTCAAGCTCCACGACACCGTGCGCAACTGACGCCCGACAGCGCCGGCCACCGACCCGCCGGCACCTGAGCCGCGCACCTGAGCCGCCGGCCACCGACCCGCCGGCCACCGACCCGCCGGCACCCGACCGGACCCGACAGCCGGCCGCCCCACCTGCCCCGGAAGGAGCCGAACCCATGACCGACGAACTCGCCGGCCGGATCGCCGCCCTGATGCCCCGCGCCAAGGCCGACCTGGCCGAACTGGTCGCCATCCCCTCCGTTGCCGACCCCCGCCAGTACCCGCCGGAGAAGTGCCGCCAGGCCGCCGAGTGGGTCGCCGCCGCCTTCGGTGAAGCCGGGCTGCGCGACGTCCACCTGGAGGAGACCCCGGACGGGAGCCACGCCGTGGTCGGCCACCGTCCGCCCCCGCCCGGCGCACCGACCGTCCTGCTCTACAGCCACTACGACGTCCAGCCCCCGCTCGACGACGCCGCCTGGACCTCCCCGCCGTTCGAGCTGACCGAGCGCGAGGGCCGCTGGTACGGGCGCGGCACCGCCGACTGCAAGGGCAACATCGTCATGCACCTCACCGCGCTGCGGGCGCTCGGCGACGACCTCCCGGTCGGCATCAAGCTGGTCGTCGAGGGGTCCGAGGAGCAGGGCACAGGCGGCCTGGAGGCCTACGTGCCGCCGCACGCGGGCGAGTTGCACGCCGACGCCCTGCTGGTCTGCGACACCGGCAACGCGTCGGTCGGCGTGCCCACCGCCACCACCTCCCTGCGCGGCCTCACCAACGTGGTGGTCACGGTCGCCACGCTCAAGGGCGACGTGCACTCCGGCATGTTCGGCGGTCCGGCCCCGGACGCGCTGGCCGCGCTGATCCGCGTCCTCGACACGCTGCGCGACGCCGAGGGCGGCACGCGGATCGACGGCCTGGACAGCACCGGCGGCTGGAGCGGCGTCGGCTACGACGAGCAGCAGTTCCGCACCGACGCGGGAGTCCTGGACGGCGTCCGGCTGACCGGTTCCGGCAGCGTCGCCGACCGGCTCTGGGCCCGCCCGGCCGTCACCGTGCTCGGCATCGACTGCCCGCCCGTGGTCGGCTCCGCCGCCGCCGTCCCGGCGACCGCCCGGGCCCGGGTCAGCCTCCGCGTCCCGCCCGGTACGGACCCGCACGCCGCGCAGGAGGCCCTCGTCGCGCACCTGAAGACCGCCGCGCCCTGGGGCGTGCACGTCGAGGTGGCCCCGGAGAGCACCGGTTCGCCGTTCCGGGCCGCCACCGGCGGGCCCGCGTACGCGGCGCTCGACAAGGCCGCGCAGGAGGTCTACGGACGACCGCTCTCCTTCCTCGGCCAGGGCGGCTCGATCCCGCTCTGCAACGTGTTCGCCAGGACCTTCCCGGAGTCGGAGATCATCCTGATGGGCGTCGAGGAGCCGCGCTGCCTGATCCACGCGCCCAACGAGAGCGTCGACCCCGGCGAGATCGAGCACATGGCGCACGTGGAGGCGCTGTTCCTCAAGCACTACGCCGACTCGCCCAGGCCGTAACGGAGTTGACGCCGGCCCGGGCGGTCGAGCCCCGGCCGGACACCGCACCCCCGGACACCGCACCCCCCGGACATCGACCGCCCGGGCTCCGACCGCCCCGGAGCGCTCGCCCCGGAGCGTTCGCCCCCACCAGGAGACCTCGCATGCCCCGACCCTTCACCACCGAGGACTACCGAGCCCGCCTCGACCGGGCGGCCTCGGCCGCCACCGCCGCCGGGCTGGCCGGCCTGGTCGTCGCCCCCGGCCCCGACCTCGTCTACCTGACCGGGTACCAGCCCACCGCGATCACCGAACGCCTGACCGCCCTCGTCCTCGGCGCCGGGCACGAGCCCGCCCTGATCGTCCCCGTGCTGGAACGCCCCGACGCCGAGAAGGCGGCCGGCGCCCCCGCCGTCCGGCTGCTCGACTGGACGGACGGCCAGGACCCGTACGCCACCGCCGCCCCGCTGCTCGACCGGGCGGGCCGGTACGGCATCTCCGACAACGCCTGGGCCATGCACCTGCTCGGCCTCCAGGCCGCCCTGCCCGGCACCGGCTGGACCTCGCTCACCGAGACCCTGCCGATGCTGCGCGCCGTCAAGGGCCCGGACGAGCTGGAGCGCCTCGCCGCGGCCGGCGGCGCCGCCGACGCCGCCTACCGGGGCATCCTGGAGGTCGAGTTCGCCGGGCGCCGGGAGACCGACGTGGCCGCCGACCTCAGCGCGCTGCTCATCCAGTACGGGCACAGCCAGGTCGACTTCACCGTGGTCGGCTCCGGCCCGAACGGCGCCGACCCGCACCACGAGGCCGGTGACCGGGTCATCGAGTCCGGTGACACCGTCGTGCTGGACTTCGGCGGTCTCAAGGACGGCTACGGCTCCGACACCACCCGGACCGTGCATCTCGGCACCGACGTCCCGGCCGAGGTGCGGAAGGTCCACGACGTCGTCCGGGAGGCGCAGCAGACGGCGTTCGAGGCGGTCCGGCCCGGGGTGAGCTGCCAGGAGATCGACCGGATCGCCCGACGGGTCATCACCGAGGCCGGGTACGGCGAGTACTTCATCCACCGCACCGGCCACGGCATCGGGATCACCACGCACGAGCCGCCGTACCTGGTCGAGGGCGAGGAGCAGCCGCTCGTCCCCGGCATGTGCTTCTCGATCGAGCCGGGCGTCTACCTGCCGGGCCGGTTCGGGGTGCGGATCGAGGACATCGTGACGGTCACCGAGCAGGCCGGGCGGCGGTTCAACAACACGCCGCACGAGCTGGGCATCGTGTCCTGAACCTCCGGGGCTTCGAACCTCCGAAGCCCCGGGGCTCCCGACCACCCCGACCCCGGACCGCCCTCGCGCACCCACCGCCGAACACCCGTGCGCCGGAGGAGCCGGGTGTACGAACACCCGAACGACCGGGACCCCGCTCCGCGGGCCCGCCGTTCCGCCGCACGGGGCATTTCTGAGGTCTACCTGAAAGGACGGCCGTTCGCACCGAGAGTTCTCCAAGAATGCCTTGCTAGCTTCGACCGGCATGACCAGAATGCTGCGACCGGCGCCGCCGTCCCCTCCCGCGAGCGCCGGGCGGCTACGCCCGGCGACCGGCACCCGGACCGGTGCCCGCCCCGGTGCCCTGTCCCGGATCCGGCTGCTGGCGTGGCCGCTCTACCTGCTCGCCCTCCTCTGGTACGTCCGCGCCTACGGGCTGCCGTACTCCAACGACGTGGTGTTCCTCTGGCTGATCGGCGCGCTGCTGGCCGCCGCCGTGCACAGCGGCCACGGCCCGCGCGGCTTCCTGCTCGTGCTGCGCGACTGGGTGCCGGTGATGGCCGTCGTCTGGACGTACTCGCTGCTGCGGGGCTACGGCGCGCACACCCCGTGGGGCCCGTACCTGTGGCCGCAGCAGCGGGCCGACGAACTGATCGGCCTGGGTGAGACCCTGACCGTCCGGCTCCAGCACGGGCTGTACACACCCGGCTCGCCGCACTGGTACGACTACGCGGCGGTCGCCGTCTACATGTCGCACTTCTTCCTGGTCTTCGTGGTGCTCGCGGTCCTCTGGCGCCGTCGCCACGACCGGTTCCGGCACCTGCTCACCTGCTACCTCGCGCTGACCTTCGCCGGCTTCGCGACGTACATCCTCTACCCGGCCGTCCCCCCGTGGCTCGCCTCCCAGGAGGGCCACCTCCCGGCGCTGACCCGGGTGGTGTCGGACGTGCTGACGGAGAGCGGGCTCCCCCGGGCCGGGTCCATCTTCGAGAACGGCAGCCGGTTCGCCAACGACGTCGCCGCGATGCCCTCGCTGCACTCGGCGTACCCGGCGATGCTGCTCTTCTTCTTCTGGCCGACGGCCGGCCGTCGGCTGCGCATGCTGCTGGTCGCGTACCCGCTCGCGATGACCTTCACCCTGGTGTACGGCGCGGAGCACTTCATCGTGGACGTCTTCGTCGGCTGGGCGTACGCGGCGGCGGTGGTGTACGGCGTGCAGTGGCTGCGGACACGGCGGCGGGCCCGGTCCCTGGCGGCGACCCGCGCGGCGGTCCCGGCGACCGCCGGGGCCGGGTCGGCGGCACCCGCCCGGACGTCGGCAGGGGTGGCGGGCGCCCCGGCGGCCGGGGCGCCCGCCACCACCGGCAGACTGGACGAATGACCGAGACGCCCGCCGTGGAGAAGCCCGCGCGCCCGACGAAGCCGACCGCGGAACAGCTGTCCGCCGCCCGCGGCACCACCATCGAGGACGTCTCCGCCGACGGCCTTCGGGTGTTGTTCTGCGGCATCAACCCCGGTCTCTGGTCGGGCGCCACCGGCCATCACTTCGCCCGTCCGGGGAACCGCTTCTGGCCCGCGCTGCACCGCTCCGGCTTCACCCCGCACCAGTTCGGCCCGGACGAGCAGCGCCGGCTGCTCGACCTCGGGCTGGGCATCACCAACGTCGCCCCGCGCGCCACCGCCAAGGCGGACGAGCTCACCGCCGAGGAGCTGCGCGAGGGCGGCGCCGCGCTCACCGCCCGGGTGCTGCGGCTGGAGCCGCGGGCCCTGGCGGTGCTCGGCATCGGCGCGTACCGGACGGCGTTCGGGCGGCGGACCGTGACGATCGGACGGCAGGAGGAGTCGATCGGCGGGACCGAGGTCTGGGTGCTGCCCAACCCCAGCGGCCTCAACGCCCACTACACCCTGGACGCGCTGGCGGCGGAGTTCGCGAAGCTGCGCGAGGCCGTCTCGCCCGCCCCGGACCCGGGCCCCCGCCCGGACGGGGCCTGACCGGACGGGGCGCCCTCCCGGTGGGCCCGTCACCCCCGGAGGAACCGCAGCACCGCCAGCACCCGGCGGTGCGACTCCTCCGCGGGCGGCAGGTCCAGCTTCATCAGGATGTTGCCGATGTGCTTGCCCACCGCCGCGTCCGACACCACCAGCTCCCGGCAGATCGCCGCGTTCGACCGGCCCTCCGCCATCAGCGCCAGCACCTCCCGCTCGCGCGGGGTGAGCCGTTCCAACGGGTCCCGGCGGCGGCGCAGCAGCTGCCGGACCACCTCCGGGTCGACCACCGTGCCGCCCGCCGCCACCGTGGCGACCGCGGCCACGAACTCCTCGATCTGGCCGATCCGGTCCTTCAGCAGGTAGCCGACGCCCGAGCCGTCCCCGGAGTCGAGCAGCTCCGCCGCGTACGAGTGCTGCACGTACTGGCTGAGGACGAGGACGCGCAGTCCCGGGCGGCGTTCGCGCAGGGCGACCGCCGCCCGCAGTCCCTCGTCGGTCTGGCCCGGCGGCATCCGGACGTCGGTGACGACGAGGTCCGGCGCATGCGTGCCGACCGCGGTCCGCAGCGCCTCGGCGTCGCCGACCGCGGCCACCACCTCGTGCCCGAACCGGGCCAGCAGGCCGACCAGCCCCTCGCGCAGCAGCACGCCGTCCTCGGCGACCACGATCCTCAGCGCGCCGGTTGCCTGCTCGTTCATCGTCCTGCTCCTCCGTCGGCCGGCGCCGCGGACGGGGCCGGGGCCGGGGTGCAGGGGATCTCCACCCGCACCAGGGTCGGTCCGCCGGGCGGACTGCTCACCGTCAGTGTGCCGTCCACGACCGCGACCCGGTCGGCCAGCCCGGTCAGCCCGCTGCCGCCCGACGGGTCGGCGCCGCCGCGGCCGTCGTCCGCCACCTCGATGGTCAACCGGCCGTCGGCGTACCGTCCGTCGACGGTCACCGCGCTCGCGCCGCTGTGCTTGGCGACGTTGGCGAGCGCCTCGGCGACGGCGAAGTAACCGGCCGACTCGACCGGCGCCGGCAGCCGCCCGGGCAGCGCGAAGCGGGTGGTGACCGGGATCGGCGAGCGGTCGCCGGCGTCCGCGCAGGCGTCCGGCAGACCCCGGTCGGTGAGCACCTGCGGGTGGATCCCGTTGATCAACTCCCTGAGCTCGGAGAGCACTTCTCCCGCCTCCCGGTGCGCCTCGGCAAGCCTCGCGGCCAGCGGACCGTCCGGCGGCGCGTCCAGCCGGGCCAGGCCGAGCGTCATCCGCAGGGCCGCCAACCGCTGCTGGGCGCCGTCGTGCAGATCGCGCTCGATCCGGCGCCGCTCCGCCTCGAAGGCGTCCACCAACCGGGCCCGGGAGCGGACCAGTTCACCGATCCGACGGTCCTGCCCGCCCGGTGCGAGCACCAGTCGCACCAGCGCCGCGCGGGCTGCGGCCACCGCCGCCAGCGGATAGCCGAGCAGGGGCGCCAGCAGCAGGCCGGCCAGCCCGAACAGGCCCGCCACCACCGGGGAGTGGACCTGCCACAGCTTGAGGACGTTCACCTGCTCGCCGTCCAGCAGGAGCATCGGCAGTGCGGCCAGCAGGTACCCGGGGACGGCGAGGGCGAAGCCGGCCACGGTCAGGTCGATCGGCCAGAGCACGCACGCGGCGAGCAGGGCGAAGCCCAGTTCGCGCCAGGTCGCCCGCTCGCGGTAGCGCAGCCGCAGCCAGGCCGCCAGGCCCGGGCGGTCGGGGACGAGGTGCGGATCCGGCACCGGCGCGTCCGCCACCAGCCGGACCAGCCGCCGTTCCCAGGCCGCGACCGGCAGCCCGACCAGCGCCAGCGCGGCGAGCAGCGGCAACCCGACCAGCAGCACCGCCAGCACTCCGGCGGCCACCCCGGCCACCAGGAGCCCGCCGCAGAGCAGCAGCCCCGTCAGCCCGGTCGTCAGCAGGTACGCCGCCGCCCGCCAAGGCGCCGACGACCGGAGGAACCCGGGCCGCGCCACCTGCCCCCGCACGCCCGCCGGCCGCCCGTCCACCGGCCCACCCACCGACCCGTCCGCCACCCCGTCCACCGCGCCGACTCCCCCTGCCCCGCGCCGGTCCGGTCCGGCTGCACCAGCGGCCCACCCTAGGCACCCGGGCGGCGGGCCGTCGGTAGGGCCAGGCCTACCGTTCGCCCGCTCCGGCCCCGCTCGCTCCGGCCCCGCCTCGCCCCGCCCCCGCCTCGCCCCGCCCCCGCACAGGAAGTCGGCGGGCCCGACGTCCGGTGCGGCCATCCCCCGCTCCCCCTACGGGTAGGGCCCGCCCTACCTCCCGGAGTGGCCCCCGGCCTGCTGCCCCGCACCACCCCGCGGCGGTTCGCTGGACCCCATGAGAATGCTGCGGATCGCGCTCAAGTCCCTGAAGGCACGCTGGATCTCCCTCCTCGGAGCCTTCCTCGCCCTCGCCCTCGGCGTCGCGATGACCGCCGTCATGCTGCTCGGCCTCGCCGCCGCGCTCGGCACCCCCGGCGGCCCGGGCGGCGAGGAGCTGGTCTCGCTGGTCGCCGCCCTCGGCACCGCCGGCGGGGTGAGCGCGTTCGTCTCGGCGTTCGTCGTCGCGTCCACGTTCTCCTACGCCGTCGCCCAGCGGCGCCGGGAGCTGGGTCTGCTCCGGCTGGCCGGTGCCACCCCCGCCCAGGTCCGCCGTACTGTGCTGGCCGAGGCGCTGCTGCTCGGCGCGGTCGCCTCCGCCGCCGGCTGCGCACTCGGCCGGCTCGGGGCGCCGGTGCTGCTCCGCCGGCTGGCCGGCGTGGGGATGGCCCCGCCCGGTTTCGCCCTCGGCCCGACCGGCTGGCCCCTGTTCACCGCGTTCTGGACCGGCCTGCTGGTCGCCCTGTGCGGTGTCGCGGTGGCCGCCCGCCGGGCCGGCCGGGTCGGCCCGCTGGACGCCCTGCGCACGGCCGACCTCGACGCCGGTGTGCTGACCGTCGGGCGCCTCGTCACCGGGCTCGGCCTGCTGCTGACCGCGGCCGTCCTCACCGCCGCCGCGCTCGCCACCGACCCCGTCGACCTGCTGCACCGCAAGACCTACACCACGCAGCCGATGTGGCTGATCTCCGCGTGCGGCCTGCTCTCCCCGCTGTTCGCCCCTCCCCTGGTCCGCGCCCTCGGCCGGCTCGCCCCGGCCCGGTTCACCGGGTACGCCGGGCGGCTGGTCCGCGCCAACGCCGCCGCCGCGCTCCGCCGGACCGGCGCGGTGGCCGCGCCGGTGCTGGTGTCGGTGGCGCTGACCGGTTCGCTGGCGGGTGCGCTGGACACCGTGAGCGCCGCCCGCTCCGCCGAGGCCCGCGCCCGTACCGCCGCCGACCTGGTCGTCGTCCCCGCCGACGGCGGCGCACCCGACGCGACGGCGGACGCCCTGCGTGCCGTCCCCGGCGTGACCCTGTCCCCCACCGGTCCGACCCGCCTCTCGCTGGTGGAGCCGGACGGCGTGGTGGTCCGCTCCGAGGCGCGGGTGGCCGACCCGGCCGGGCTCGCCGCCCTCGCCCGGCTGCCCCTGCTGGCCGGTTCTCCGGCCGACCTCGACGACGGCTCCCTCGTCCTGCCGGCGGAATGGGGGCACACGACGATCGGCGAGCCGGTCCCGGTGGTCCGGGCCGACGGCAGCCGGGCGACCCTGCGGGTGGCCGCCGTGCTGCGCGACGGCCTCGGCGACAACGGGCTGTACGTCACCGCCGCCAACGCGCCCGGCGCCCGCACCGACCGGATCGAGGTGCGCCTGGACCACCTCGCCGACGCCGAGCGGGTACGTGCCGCCGAACAGGTACGGACCGCCGCACGGGCGTCCGGCGCGACGGTGTTCGGCCGCGAGGACTGGCTCGCCGCCACCGCGCCCGCCAAGGCCCGGACGGCCTGGCTGCGAACGGTGCTGGTGCTCGGTCTGGCCCTCGTCTACACGGGCATCGCCCTCGCCAACACGATCCTGACGGCCACCGCCGACCGCCGTCGCGAACTCGCCCTGCTCCGCCTGGCGGGTGCCGGCCGGGCCCAGGTGGTGCGGCTGGTGACCGCCGAGTCGGTGCTGGTGGTGGCGGTCGGCGCGGTCCTCGGCTGCGCGGTGACCGCCGTCCAGCTCGGCACCATGCACGGCGCGGCGGCCCTGCTCGGCACGCCGTCACCGTGGGTCCTGCCCTGGCGGCCGGTCGGCCTCGTCGCCGCCGGCGCCGTCCTGCTCGCGGCACTCTGCGCCGCCCCGGCCACCGCCTGGGCCCTGCGTTCCCGCCCGGTCACCGCCGCCGCCCGCTGAGCCGCTGAGCCACTGCCCGCCGGGCCGCCCGTCCGGCCGGTCGGGGGACGGCCCCGCCCCCACCCCCGGTCGGCGGCGGCCCGGGCCGGGCCGCCGTCCTCACACCGCGACCAGGCCCGCCGGCAGGGTGAGGCCGCGCAGCTCCCGGATCAGCGCACGCACCGCCGCCGTGCCCGCCAGCTCCGGCGTCGTCACGTATCCGACGTGGCGGCTCGGCGGACGCGGCCCGAGGTCGGTGAGCGCCAGCCCGGCCGGGGCGCCGAGCAGGGCGGTCCGGGGCATGATCGCCATCCCTAACCCCTGCGACACGAGCGAGACGGCCACCGTGTCGTCCTCGACGTCGATGGTCGCGGGCGGGATCCAGTCCTGCCGGTCCCACCAGTCCCGGGTGTACGAGCCGCAGTTCTCGTCCCAGTCGACCAGCGGCAGCCCGTGCGGTGCCGGGTGGCCCACCGGGTGCACCAGCGCGTACTCCTCCTCGAAGAGCCGGACGGAGAGCAGTCCGGGCACCGGTGGCGGCACGCTCGCGTCCAGGGTGGCGAGCCCGAGGTCGGCACGGCCGTCCGCGACCTCGCCGGCCGTGCCGCGCCCGATCTCACGGACGATCCGGACCTGCGGCGTGAGCCCCGGGTGGCGGGCGGTGAGCCGGGCCAGAACGGGCGGCAGCAGGTGCGCGGCGACGCTGCGGAAGGCGGCGATCCGCAGCGGCCCGGTGACCGCCCCGGCGTGGTCCCCCGCCCCCGCGGCCCGCACCTCGGGACCCATCGCCGCGAGCAGCCGCAGAACCCTCCGGGCGTACGCGACGGCCCGTACGCCCGCCTCGGTCGGGCGTGCGCCGTGGCGCCCGCGGTCGAAGAGCACCGCGCCGAGCTTCCGCTCGCAGGTGCGCACGGCGTGCGAGACGGCGGACTGGCTCGTACCCAGGCGCGCGGCAGCCGCCGTGAACCCCTGCGCCTCCTCCACCGCGACCAGGACCCGCAACTCGTGCGGGGCGAGGTCCGGACCCGGCTCACCCATGCCACTCACTCCTGCCACTCACTCCTGCCACTCAGCCCGGTCGGTCGGCCCCGACCCTCGGTCCTGACGCTCGGCCCCGACCCTCGGTCCTGACGCTCGGCCCCGACCCTCGGTCCTGATCCCTCGGCCCTGGCAGTCAGCCCTGGCGCTCGTCCCGGGCCACCCGTCGACACCGCCGAACCTACCTCCCCACCCGCCTTCCATCGATTCCGCTCATGGAACCGACCCACCCATCGCCGCTGCCCCCTGCCCGGCTCCGCCCCGCCTCCCTACGGTGATCATCACCGCCCCAACGATCCCGGAGCCCACCATGCCCCGCCCCGTCGCCCACGTCGTCCACCTCGTCTCCCGCCCCACCGTCGCCCCCCAGCGCCGAGAACTTCACCTTCCTCGACGAGACCGTCCGGCCCCTCGCCGACGGCGAGGCCCTGGTCGAGAACGTCTACCAGTCCGTCGACCCGTACATGCGCGAGGAGATGGACGCGACCGGGAGCTGGGAGCTGCACGCCCCGCTGGAGGGCCGCGCCCTCGGCCGGGTGGTCGAGTCCCGGACGCCGGTCCTCCCCGTCGGCGCCCTCGTGCACCACCGCCGGGCCTGGCGCACCCTCTCGGTGGTCACCGCCGCCGAGACGACGGTCCTCCCGGACTTCGCGGGCGTCCCGCTCAGCGCCCACCTGGGCATCCTCGGCGGCACCGGCCTCTCCGCCTGGGTCGGCCTGACCCGGGTCGCACGGCTCCAGCCGGGCGAGACGGTCTTCGTCTCGGCGGCGGCCGGCGGGGTCGGTACGGCGGCCGGCCGGATCGCCCGCCTCCTCGGCGCCAGCCGGATCGTCGGCAGCGCCGGCTCGGCCGCCAAGGTGCGGCACCTCACCGAGGACCTCGGATTCGACGCCGCCTTCGACTACCACGACGCCCCGATCGCCGACCGCCTCCGCGAGGCCGCACCCGACGGCCTGCACGTGTACCTCGACAACGTCGGCGGCGACCACCTAGAGGCCGCCATCGCCGCCCTCCGCGACCACGGCCGGATCGCCTGGTGCGGGGCGGTCGCCCAGTACAACCGCCTCCAGTCGCCGCCGCCCGCCCCGCGCAACCTGTTCGACGTGGTCGGAAAGAGCCTGCGGCTGGAGGGCTTCCTGGTCCGCGACCACCTCGACGCCCGCCCCGAGCTGTACGACTTCCTCGTCCCGCACCTGCGCTCCGGCGCCGTCGTGCCCGACGAGACGGTCGTCGAGGGCTTCGACCGGGTCGTCGAGGCCTTCCTCGGCATGCTCCGGGGCGCCAACACCGGCAAGATGATCGTCCGGCTCGCCGACGTCCCCCGCTGACGGCACCAGGCCGGCGGCAGCTGCGGTCGGCGGCCGCGGTCGGCTGTGGTCGGCGGCTGCCGAGCGGCTGCGGTCAGGGCAACAGCGTGATCTCCGTCCCGGCGAGCCGCGCCCGATCCGCGACCACCTCGAAGCCCGCCACCCGCCCGTCCGCGACCGTCATCAGCAGGACCAGCCACAGGCGCCCGCCCGGCGCGATCGCCACCCCGATCCCGCCGTCCACCAGCACCGGCACGCCGAACCGCGCCCGCTGCCCGATCACCCGGGTCTCCCGGGCCACGGCGAGCGCACCGCGCGCCACCGCCGGACGCCCGGCGGGCAGGGCCGCCGGGTCGGCCCGGCGCACCACGTCCGGCGCCAGGACCGCGAGCAGCGCGTCCAGGTCGCCGCCGCGCGCGGCGGCGAGGAACGCCTCCACCACCGCGCGGTGCCCGGCCGGCGGCGCCGGCTCCGCCCCCGCCGTCCCCCGGACCCGCTGCCGGGCCCGGCTGGCCAGTTTCTTCGCCGCCACCGGCGTCCGCCCGACGACCGGCCCGATCTGCTCGAACGGCACCGCGAACCCGTCGTGCAGCACGAACGCGACGCGCTCGGCCGGCCCCAGCCGGTCCAGCACCACGAGCATCGCCCGGCCCACCTCCTCGACCAGCTCCGCCTCCGCCTCCGGTCCTTCCACCACCGGTTCCTCGACGTGCGCCTCCCGCCTCCCGGCCCCCGCCCGCGCCCGCGCCCGCAGCACGTCCAGGCAGATCCGCGAGACGACCGTGGTCAGCCACCCCGGGAGGTTCTCCACCGCCGCCGCGTCCGCCCGCTCCAACCGCAGCCAGGCCTCCTGCACGGCCTCCTCGGCCTCCCCCGTCGAGCCGAGCATCCGCTGCGCGACCGACCGCAACCGCCCCCGCTCGGCCTCGAACAGCACCGCCAGTTCCTCGCGCCCGTCCATCGGTCACCTTTCCTCGCACGGCCCCGTCACAGGGTTGACGATCCCCGCTCCACCGAGGTGACAAGGAGCCTCCCGATGACCGCCACCCCCGCCGTCCCCGCCACCCTGCTCCACCTGGACTGCAGCGCGAGTCCGCCCGGCGAGTCCGTCAGCCGCCGGCTGACCGCCCGCTTCGCCCGCACCTGGCAGGCCCGCCACGGCACCGCCGGCTACCGTCACCGCGACCTCGCCGCCGATCCGGTCCCGCCGATCGGATCCGCCTACGCCGCCCTCGGCGTCCGCGTCGAACGCCGAGGCACGGTCCCGCTCGCCGACGTCCGGGCCGTCGCCGCCTCCCCCGGCGAACGGGACGAGTGGTCTCTCACCCTTCCCCTGATCACCGAGCTCCGGGCGGCCGGCACCCTCCTGCTCGGCGTCCCGATGTACAACTTCACGGTTCCCGCCGCGCTCAAGGCCTGGATCGACCGGGTCACCTTCCCCGGCGCCTTCAGCGACCCCGTCACCGGCCGCAGCCTGCTCGCCGCCACCCGGGTCGTCGTCGTCACCGCCCGCGGCGGCGCCTACGGCCCGGGCACCCCGCGCGAGGCTTTCGACTTCCAGACCCCTTACCTGCGGGCGTACTTCGACAACCTCGGCGTCCCCGCCGAACACCTGAGCTTCGTCCACGCCGAACTCACCCGCGCCGACGACGTCCCCGCCCTCACCCCCTACCGCCCCCTCGCCGCGACCTCCCTCAGCGCGGCCCGCACCGCCCTCGCCGGCCTCGCCGCCGCCTGACCCCGTACGACCGGGCCTGCGAGGGTGTCGCCCTCGCCGGCCCGGTGACGTGCGTCGGTGCTCCGGCTACCGCGCGCCCCACGGCTCGTCGCTCGGGACGATCTCGCGGCCGAGCGGCATCAGCGAGACGGGGATCAGCTTGAGGTTCGCCCACCCGAACGGAATGCCGATGATCGAGATGAACAGCGGGATGCTGGTGATCAGGTGCGCCAGCGCCAGCCACCACCCGGCGAACACCAGCCAGATCACGTTGCCCACGAAGGACGGCGCCCCCGCGTCCGGCCGCTCCACCGCCTTGCGCCCGAACGGCCAGAGGACGAACCCCGCCAGCCGGAACGCGGCGATGCCGAACGGGATCGTGATGATCAGCACGCAGCAGATGATTCCCGCGATCACGTAGCCGATCGCCATCCAGATGCCGCAGAAGATCAACCAGAGGACGTTCAGGACGAAGCCGATCACCTTCATGGTTGGCACCCTCTCACGGTCGACGGTCGACCCCTATGACCAGCCATGCCCGCTGTGACCCGTGTCTACGCCGCCGCGGAAAGCACTCCGCGCCGCCCGGGCTGGCCGGGCGGCGCGGAGCAGGGGCGGGGCCGTCAGTCGCCGAGGCCGATGCCGGTGTCGGTGAAGGTGCCCGCGACGCCGTGCTGGCCGATGACCAGGATGCCGTCGAAGTAGCTGGCGCCGTCGGGGCCGAAGTGGACGCTGGTCAGGTGCAGGGCACTGCCGTCCGGGCCGACCGCGAAGGAGCCCTTGTCGAAGTGGGCGACGGGCACGGCGTCGCCCGCGGCGTCCGCGGAGGCGACGGTGGCGCCGCAGACGGCGAGCGGGAGGACGACGGCGGTGGCGGCGAGGATGCGGTGCATGGTGCGCATGGAAGAGCCCTTTCGAGGCGTTGGATTTCGGCCCGGTGGTGAACACCGGCTGTCACCATTCCGACACGTGCGCACACGAACCGCTACCGGTGGGAGCCATCCGTGACCCGTCGGTCCGTCGACTCGTCACCCTCCGCACCGGGCGGGGCGGAGCCGCTACAGCGGGGTGACGGCCTTCAGGACGAGGAGCAGGGCCACCGCCGCGTTGAGCGCGGACACCGCCGAGGCGGCGGTGCCGAGGGCCGCCACGAGGGCGGCGAGCCCGGCGGGGGTGCGGGCGGGCGGCCAGTTGCGGGAGCTCGGGACGGGGCCGAGCAGGGCGGCGACGCGGCGGGGCACCGGGCCGGGACCGGGCGCGGCGAAGGCGGGGAAGGCCGCGTAGGCGGGCGCCCGGTGGGAGGCGAGGGCGGCGCGGGCCACGGCGCGGGCGGTGATCCGCCGGTCGCCGACGGCTTGGGCGGACTCCTCGTCGGCCCAGCGTTCGGCGCTGTAGGCCACGGCGCGCTGGAGCGGGCGCAGGAAGGGGTTGACGCAGCCGGCCAGCTGGGTGGCCAGCAGGTGGCGGTGGTGCCGGTGGGCGAGGTGGGCGCGTTCGTGGGCGAGCAGGGCGGCGCGCTCGTCGTCGGCGAGACCGGCGAGCATGCCCGTGGAGACCACCACGCGTCCGGGCGAACGGAGGGAGCCGGGCAGCGCGTAGGCGTACGGGGCGGAGTCGGGGAGCAGCGCGACGTCGGAGGCGCCGGGCAGCGCGCGGCCGAGCGCGCGCCGGGCACGGGCGCGGATCCGCAGGTGGCGGGCGACCGTCCGGACCAGGGCCGCGAACACCACCGCGAGGACGAGGAGCGCCGCCGTGCCGACCGTCTCGTGGTACGGCAGGGCCGCCCGGACCTCCGGGTCGGACCAGCTGTCGGGCAGCGGGTTGCCGGGGATCTGCGCGGTGCCGACGACCCCGATCAGGCCGAGGCAGAGCGCGCTGCACAGCGCCATCACGATGCTGATCCCGGTCAGCAGGCGGGCCGCGCCGCGCGGGTGGAGGTGCTGCTCGGTGAGGCGCGCGATCGGCAGCGCCGTCAGCGGCAGGACGAGCGGGAGGAAGACGAAGACGCCCACGGTCGGTTCCCGGGCTCAGCTCTCGCGGTCGGTCGCCGACGGGCCGGGCGCCGCCGGGCCCGTCGGCGGCAGATCGGGCGCGGAGGCACTGTCGAGCAGCGTGCGCAGCAGTTCCTCGTCGTGCGGGAGCAGTGCGGTCACGAAGCTGGCGAGCACGGCGTCCCGGTCGGCCTCGCCGTCGAGGACCCGGCGCATCCGGAGGGCTGCGAGGCCGGCCGCGTCGGAGGCGGCCTGCCAGAGGTAGGAGCGGCCGGACCGGGTCCGGGAGACGGCGCTCTTGGCGTGCAGCCGGGAGAGGATGGTCATCACGGTGGTGTACGCGAGGTCGCCGTCGAGGCGTTCCTGCACCCATCCGGCCGTGGCCGGGCCCGGCGCCTGCTGGAGCACGGCCAGTACCTGCGCCTCCAGCTCGCCCTGGCCGCGCCGCCGGGCCCGCGGGTCCCCGGCCGTCGGGGTGTTGGTGTCCTCTGCCATGCCGGTCATCCTAACGAGCAGGTAAAGGGAGCCCGGTCGCCGCCGGTGTCCGCGCCGGTCAGGCGTGCCGCCGGTGCGGTGGTTCGCGGGCGTTCCACCGCCGGCCGGGTACGGCGGTGCCGGGCGGTGCGGGCCGGTGCGGGCCGGTGCGGGCCGGTGCGGGCCGGTGCGGGCCGGTGCGGGCCGGTGCGGGCCGGTGCGGGCCGGTGCGGCACGGGTCACCCGAACAGGCGTGTCCGGTTGCCCGGCACCGGCCGGAGGTGGACGGTCGAGATCCGGACGCCTCTCCGAACGCCTGTCCGGCCCCGGCGTCCGGCCCTGGAGGAACCCATGAGCAGCACGTCGACCCCTCCCGATCAGCCGCCGCCCTGGCGCTCCGGCACCGGCGCGCCGCCGCCACCGGCCTCGGCCACCCGGTTCAGCGACTGGGCGCCCGGCCTCGTCGTCTTCGCCGGTGTCCTGATGCTCCTGAACGGCATCATGGAGGTGCTGCGGGGCATCATGGCGGTCAACGAGGACGAGGTCTTCCTGAGCTCCGCCCGGTACGTCTTCCGGTTCGACCTCACGGGCTGGGGCTGGATCCACATCGTCGTCGGCGCGCTGGTCGCGGTGGTCGGCGCGTTCGTCCTCAAGGGCGCCGCCTGGGCCCGGTACACCGGCGTCTTCCTCACCGCGGTGAGCGCCGCCGACAGCTTCCTGGCGATGCCGTACTACCCGTTCTGGTCGATCACCGTGATCGCGCTGGACGTCTTCATCATCTGGGCCCTCTGCGTCTACCGGCCCGAGCGCACCGCTTCCTGATCCCGGTCGCCCGGGCCCGGGACGACCACGGGCCCGGGCACCCCGGCCTCACGCCCCGGTCTCACGTCCGGGACCGCTGGGTGACCGCGATGCAGAGCAGCACCGCCACGGCCGTGACGGGTGCGGCCGCCGGCAGCTCCTCGCCCAGCAGCAGCACCGACCAGACCAGCGTCAGCAGCGGCTGCGCCAGCTGCAGCTGGCTGGCCTTCGGCACGCCGATCTCCGCCATTCCCCGGTACCAGAGGACGAACCCGCCGAACTGCGAGACCGCCGCCGTGTACGCGAGCCCGGCCACCGCCTTCGCCCCGAAGCCGACCGGCTCGACGGCCAGCGCTCCCGCCGTGATGAGCCCGGTGACCGGCAGCGCCACGACGACCGCCCAGCCGATCACCTGCCAGCCCGGGATCTCCCGGGAGATCCGGCCGCCCTCCGCGTACCCGGCCGCGCAGACCAGCAGGGCCGCGAACAGGTAGAGGTCCGCGACGCTCGGCCGCCCGTGGCTCTGCACCAGCGTGAAGCCCAGCACCGCCGCGGCGCCGGCCAGCGCCGCGCACCAGAAGGTCCGGGACGGACGGCTCGCCGCGCCGGTGCCACCGGACCGGCCCGACGCCCGGCGCGCCCTCAGCGCGGCGACCGACGCGGTGGCCAGCGGCAGCACGCCGATGACGACCGCGGAGTGCGCGGTCGAGGAGCTCTGCAGCGCGAGCGTGGTGAGCAGCGGGAAGCCGAGCACGCAGCCGGCCGAGACCACCAGCAGGCCGGGCCAGTGCCGCCGTTCGGGCACCGGGACGCGGGCGGCGGCGAGGCAGAGTGCGGCGAGCAGGCCCGCCAGCAGGCCGCGCAGCCCGGTGGCCGTCCACGGGCCGAAGCCGGTCAGCGCCCAGGAGGTGGCGGGGAAGCTGAACGAGAAGGAGAGGACACCGAGGGCCGCCAGGGCGGTGCCGGTGACGCCGACGGCGGGTGCCGCGCTTCCGGGACCGGGGCCGGTGGGGCCGACCGGGTGGCTCGTCGCGGGCTTCGCTGCTACCGCCACACGATGCGTAGCGCTATCTTGTGTCTTCATGAACGAGCGTAGCAGTGTGGTCGAACTCGCCGACAGACTGCGCCGGGAAGTAGAGCGCTACCCGGAAGGGCGGAAGCTGCCGTCGAGCCGGGTCCTGACAGAGCGGCACCAGGTCAGCCCGGGAACGGTCTCCCGGGCGGTCGCCGTGCTGGCCGCGGAGGGCCTGGTGGTCTCCCGGCCCGGCGCCGGCGTCTTCCGGACCTCCGCGACCGCGCCGACCGCGGCGTCCGACGGCGCTCACCCGCACGCCCCGCCGCCCGCCCGCCCCGGCGACCTCTCCTGGCAGGAGGTCGCGCTGAGCGCCGAGGCCGGCCCGCGCGACGTCGGCGCCGGACCGATGTTCGCCATGCTGAACGTCCCCCGGCCCGACGTGCTCGACCTCAACGGCGGCTACCCGAACGCCTCGCTCCAGCCCGAGCGCCTGCTCGCCGCCGCGCTGGCCCGGGCCGGACGCCGGCCCGGCGCCTGGGACCGCCCGCCGGTGGACGGGCTGACCGAGCTGCGCGCCTGGTTCGCCCGGGACATCGGCGGCAGCGGCGGCCCGCTCGGCGCGGGCGACGTGCTGATCACGGCCGGCGGCCAGAGCGCTCTCACCATCGCCCTGCGCTCGCTCGCCTCCCCGGGCGCCCCCGTACTGGTCGAGTCTCCGACCTATCCGGGCGCCCTCGCCGTGGCCAGGGCTGCCGGGCTGCGGCCGGTCCCCGTCCCGGTGGACGGGGACGGCGTGCGCCCCGACCTGCTCGCGGCCGCCTTCGACGCCACCCGGGCCCGGGTGTTCTTCTGTCAGCCGCTGTTCCAGAACCCGACCGGCGCGGTGCTCTCCCCCGATCGCCGCGCCGAGGTGCTGCGGATCGCCCGGACGGCCGGCGCCTTCGTGATCGAGGACGACTTCGCCCGCCGCCTGGTCCACGCCGACGCGCCGGCGCTGCCACGCCCGCTGGCCGCCGACGACCCGGACGGCATCGTGGTCCACCTGAGTTCGCTCACCAAGGCCACCTCGCCCAACCTGCGGATCGGCGCGCTCACCGCGCGCGGCCCGGCGCTGCAACGGCTGCGCGCCACCCAGGTGGTGGACAGCTTCTTCGTGCCCAGGCCGCTCCAGGAGGCGGCCCTGGAACTGGTGGCCGACCCCGGCTGGGCCCGCCATCTGCGCACGCTCGGCGCCGAGCTGCGGGACCGTCGGCGGGCCGCGGTGGCGGCGCTGCGCCACGAGCTGCCCGGGCTGCTGGGCGCGCACCGGTTCGGCGGCTACCACCTCTGGCTGCGGCTCCCCGACGGCACCGACGAGACGGTGCTCACCGCGGCGGCCCTGCGGGCCGGCGTGCTGGTCACCCCGGGCCGCCCGTACCACCCCGCCGAGCCCCCGGCCCCGCACCTGCGGCTCAGCTACGCGGCCGCGGACAGCCCCGCCATGGTGGCGGAGGGCGTCCGGCGGCTCCGGCGGGCGTACGAGGAGACGACCGGCTGAGCCCGGAGGGTCCCCGCCGCGGCGGGGACCCGGGGACCCCGCGGCCCCCCGCGGGGTCAGTCCCGGCGGCCTGCCATCCGCTCCAGGCGGGCGATCCGCTCGGCCATCGGCGGGTGGGTGGAGAACAGCTTCGTCCCGGCCTCGCCCGGCCGGAACGGGCTGGCGATCATCATGTGGCTGGCGGTCTTGATCTGCGGCTCGGGGGGCAGCGGCAGCTGCCGGGTCCCGGCGTCCAGCTTCCGCAGCGCACCGGCCAGGGCGAGCGGGTCGCCGGTGATCCGGGCGCCGTCGGCGTCGGCCTGGTACTCCCGGGAGCGGCTGACGGCCAGCTGGATCAGCGAGGCGGCCAGCGGTCCCAGGATCATGATCGCGAGCATCCCGAACAGGCCGGGCCCGTCGTCGTCGTCACCGCGGCCGAACGGGATCAGCCAGGCGAAGTTGACCAGGAACATCACCACCGAGGCGAGCGCCCCGGCCACCGAGGAGATCAGGATGTCGCGGTTGTAGACGTGGCTCAGCTCGTGGCCGAGGACGCCGCGCAGCTCGCGCTCGTCGAGCAGGTGCAGGATGCCGTCGGTGCAGCAGACCGCCGCGTTGCGCGGGTTGCGGCCCGTCGCGAACGCGTTCGGGGCCGGGGTCGGCGAGATGTACAGCCGGGGCATCGGCTGGCGGGCCGAGGTGGAGAGCTCCCGGACGATCCGGTAGAGCCGCGGTGCCTCGATCTCGCTCACCGGGCGGGCCCGCATGGCCCGCAGGGCGAGCTTGTCACTGTTCCAGTACGCGTAGGCGTTGGTGCCGAGGGCGACCACCAGGGCGACCACGAGGCCCGTCCGGCCGAAGAAGCTGCCGATCACGAGGATCAGCGCCGAGAGGCCGCCGAGCAGGGCGGCGGTCCTCAGTCCATTGTGCCGGCGGTGCACGGCTGGCCCTCCAATGGTGCGTGGGGAAGCCCTTTCTGCCTCGTCCCTCTTGCCCGGTCAACGGGTGGGGCCCGGGGCCTTGTTCCCTTGTGACCAGCGCGACACCCGACCGGAGGACCAGCTCAGACGTACCGGGGCTTCCCCACCCGCCTCAGAACAGCGAGCCGCCGACCACCTGGAGCACCAGTTGCGGAGCCACCGACAGCACCACCGCCGCCGAGGCGGTGAGCCCCAGGGTGGCCGTCAGGGTGACCGGAAGCCTCCGCTCGGAGGCGGCCGGTGCCTCCCCGGCGGCCTCCGCCGGGGCGAACAGCCGCGCCGTCCAGAGCAGGTAGTAGTACAGGGCGACGACGACGTTGACGGCCATCACCGCGGCCAGCCAGCCCAGCCCGGCGTCGACGGCGGCGCGGAACACCACCACCTTGCCGAAGAGGCCGATGACGCCCGGCGGCAGCCCGGCCAGGCAGAGCAGGAAGAAGGCCAGCGCCAGCGCCGTCCAGCGCCTGCGGGCGAACAGGCCGCGGAAGTCGTCGACGCTGGTCCCGGCCCGGCGGCCGACCGCCGCCACCACGCCGAAGGCGCCGAGGTTGACCACGCCGTAGATCAGCGCGTACGCGGCGGTGGCGCCCAGCGGGTCGGTCGTGGTGGGCGCGTAGCCGGCGGCGGCCAGCGGCACCAGCAGGTACCCGGCCTGGCCGACCGAGGACCAGGCGAGCAGCCGCACCGCGCTGAACCGGGTGTCGAACCGCTGGCGCAGCGCGCCCACGTTGCCGACGGTCATGGTGACGGCCGCCAGCACCGCCAGCACCAGGCCCCAGGTGTGCGCGTACGGGCGGAAGGCGATCGTGGTGACCAGGGCGAGCCCGGCGAGGCCGGCCGCCTTGCCGACCACCGAGAGGTAGCCGGCCACCGGGAGCGGGGCGCCGGTGTAGGTGTCGGGCACCCAGAAGTGGAACGGGACGGCGGCGACCTTGAAGGCGAAGCCGGCCAGCGTGAGCACCGCGCCGGCCTGGGCCAGCGGCTTCAGCTGCGCGGGGGCGTGCTCCAGGCCGGTGGCGACGGCGCCCAGGTGCAGGCTGCCGCTCGCGGCGTAGACGAAGCCGACGCCGAGCAGCATCACGGCGGTCGCGGTGACGGAGGAGAGGAAGAACTTGAGCGCGGCCTCGGCCCCCCGGCCGTCCCGGCGGAGCGCGACCAGCGCGAAGGCCGGCAGCGAGGCCACCTCCAGGGCGATCACCAGGGTGGCGAGGTCGCGGGAGGCGGGCAGCAGGGCGGCGCCGGCGGCGCTGGAGAGCAGCAGGAACCAGTACTCGCCGCCGGGCAGCTTCTCGTCCTCCACGGTGTGCGCGGAGAGCAGGGCGGCGATCAGCGCGCCGCCGAGCGCGAGCAGCTGGAAGACCAGGGCGAAGTGGTCGGCGACGTACGAGCAGCCCGCGTTGTCAGTGACCCCTGTTACGTTCTGTGCACAGAAGGTGGCTCGGGGTGAGCCTCCGACGAGCGGGAGGAGCGCGATGAGCGCCAGGGCGAGTCCGCCGGCCGTGAGCCGGCCGAGCAGCCGCTTGTGGCGCTCGGGCAGGAAGAGGTCGGTGACCAGCACCGCGAGGGCGGCCAGCGCGGCGATCAGCGGGGGCGCGATCGCCACCCAGTCCACGGACTGGATCAGGCTGCCCGGGTTGGCTACGGCGAGGGAGGTCACAGTGGGCTGCCCCGTGGAGTGAGGTCCGAGTGCGGTGCCGGTCGCGGCGCCGAGCTGTCTGCCCGTGCCGAGCTGCGTGCTGAGCTGCGCGCCGAGGAGCTGGGCGCTCAGCTGGGTGCCGAGCATGGTCAGCCACCCCCGAGGAGGTGCTTGACGGCGGGCTCGGAGAGACCGAGCAGGAGAGCGGGCCAGAGACCGGCCAGCAGGGTGAGGGCGACCAGCGGCGTCCAGCTGACGGCCTCGTACGGGCGCAGGTCGGCGAGTTCGGCCACCGGTGCGGGCTGCTTCGGGTCGCCCATGCAGACCCGCCTGACCACGATCAGCAGGTACGCGGCGGTGAGGAGGGTGCCGAGACCGGCCAGGACCATGTAGGTGACGAACGCGGGACGCGAGAGGCCCTCGGCCGGGTCGAACGCGCCGAACATCGCGAGCAGCTCGCCCCAGAAGCCGGCCAGCCCGGGCAGGCCGAGGCTGGCGACGGCCGCGAAGGCGAGCAGCGCGCCGATCCGCGGTGCCCGTCCGTACAGGGCGGCGCCGGTGGTACCGGCCAGGGTGTCGAGGTCCGCCGTGCCGTACCGGTCCTTGATCGCGCCCACCAGGAAGAAGAGCAGACCGGTGATCAGACCGTGGGCGATGTTGGCGAACAGCGCGCCGTTGACGCCCACCGGAGTGAGGGAGGCGATGCCCAGCAGGACGAAGCCCATGTGGCCGACGGAGGAGTAGGCGATCAGGCGCTTGAGGTCGCCCTTGGCGCCGGGCCGCGCCAGCGCGAGGCAGGCCAGCGAGCCGTAGACGATGCCGACGGCGGCGAAGGCGCCCAGGTAGGGGGCGAGGGTCGCCGTGCCGTCGGGGACGACCGGGAGGAGGACGCGGACCAGGCCGTACGTCCCCATCTTCAGCAGCACGCCGGCGAGCAGCACGGAGCCGACCGTCGGGGCCGCCGTGTGCGCGTCCGGGAGCCAGCTGTGCAGCGGCCAGGCAGGGGCCTTGACCGCGAGCCCGACCATGATCGCCAGGGCGGCGATCACCTGGGTGGAGTGGCTCAGGCCCGAGCCGTGGGCGGCGGCCAGCGCCTGCATGTCGAAGGTTCCGGCCTTGCCGCCGACCAGCAGGAAGCCGAGCAGCATCACGGCCGACCCGAGCAGCGTGTACAGGATGAACCGGTTGGCGGCCGGCACCTTGGCCCCGGTGCCCCAGCGGGCGATCAGGAAGTACATCGGGATCAGCACGATCTCGAAGGCCACGAAGAAGAGCAGGAGGTCCAGCACCGCGAAGGTGGCGAGCATGCCCACTTCGAGGAGGAGGAACAGCCCGACGAAGGAGCGGGCCGAGGGCACGCCCTCGCCGGACGGCAGCCGCCGCTCCGAGTACAGCGCACAGAGGAAGGTGAGCAGCGAGGTCAGGACGATCAGCGGGAGCGAGACGCCGTCCACACCGAGGTGGAACCGCACGCCGATGGCCGGGATCCAGGCCACGTCGGTGGTGGCCTGCATCCGGGCGGGCTCGTCGTGGTCGAAACCGGCCGCCAGGACGACGGTGAGCAGCAGGACGACGCCGGTCAGCACGGTGCCGAAGCGCAGCGCGCGCCGGTCGGCGGCGGCCGGGTCGGTGCCGAACACCGGCGCCAGGGTGAGCGCGGCGCCGAGCACCGGCAGGGCCAGGAGGGCGATGAGGACCGCGTTCATCGGGGGCTCCTACGGGCTGCGGTCGACGGGGTGGGACGGATCGGCTGGTTCATCCGGCTACACCGCCACCAGGACGACCAGCAGGACGACGCCGGCCAGCAGCGCGCTGAGGTACGTCTGCGCGTTGCCGGTCTGCGCGAGCCGGACGGCCCGGCCGAGCAGGTTGGCACCGACCCCGCTGCCGCGTACGTAGGTCTCCACGACCTCGCGGTCGAGGAAGCGGACCAGCCGTGCGGCGGCGGCCACCGGGCGGACGAACAGCGCTCCGTAGAGCCGGTCGACGCCGAAGCCGTGCCGGGCCGGGTCGAACAGCGGACCGAGCAGGGCGCGTCCGGGATCGGCGGCGATCACCTCGGCGACCGGGGATCCGGCCTGCTCGGGTACCCGGCCCGCCGCCGCGGGGGCGGGCTGCCCGGCGCCGAGCCGGGCCGTGGCGGAGCGCCAGGCCCCGTACGCCAGCAGGATGCCGACCACGGCGAGGCCGGTGCCGGTGACGGCGGTGACCGCCGAGGGCCGCAGCGAACCGCCGTCGAGCAGTGCGGGCAGCCAGTCCGAGCGCAGGCCGGCGACGCCGAAGCCCACGGTCGGGACGGCCAGCACCCAGAGCGGCCAGCGCATCGCGGGCGGCTCGGCGGTGGCCGGGTCGGCCTCGTCCACCTCGGGCGAGTACGGCGCACCGGCCTCGTGGTCGGAGGACCCCGCGGCGGTCGGCGCCGAGACCCCGGCACCGGCGGCACCGGCGGCGACGGCCGTGGCCGGCGCCCCGGCGGTGGCCGGGCTGTGGAACGCGACCAGGAACATCCGGGTCGCGTACGCCGCCGTGAGCAGCGCGGTGAGCCCGGCCGAGATCAGCACGATCCACCCGGCCGCCTGCGGCACGGCCGAGGCCGGGCCGACGCCGTTGGTCAGCGCCTCGCCGTTGGCGGCGTGCTCGGCGGCGGTCAGCACCGCCTCCTTGCTGAAGAAGCCGGAGAACGGCGGCAGACCGACCAGGGCGACCAGGGCGATGCCCATCGTCCAGTAGGCGTCCGGGACGCGCTTGCGCAGCCCGGGCATCCGGGACATCACGGAGATCGAGTTGGTGTGCGCGGCGTGGATCACCACGCCGGCGGCGAGGAAGAGCAGCGCCTTGAAGGCACCGTGGCTGACCAGGTGGAAGACGGACGCCTCGCGGTCGCCGCTGGCCAGCGCGCCGGCCATGTAGCCGAGCTGGCCGACGGTCGAGTAGGCGAGCACCCGCTTGAGGTCGTCCTGGGCGAGCGCGCAGAGCGCCGAGCCGATCATCGTCACGGCCGCCATCACCGCCAGCACGACCAGCGCCGCGCCGGAGAGCAGGAAGACCGGCAGCAGCCGGGCGACCAGGTAGATGCCCGCGGCGACCATGGTGGCGGCGTGGATCAGCGCCGAGACCGGGGTCGGGCCGGCCATCGCGTCCGGGAGCCAGGTGTGCAGCGGGAACTGCGCGCTCTTCCCGGCCACACCGGCGAGCAGCAGCAGCGCGGTCAGCGTGGGGTGGCCGAGCTGTCCGTCGGCGGCGGCCCGCAGCACGTCCTCGATCCGGAAGCTCCCGGCGTCGGCGCCGAGCAGGAAGATGCCGAACAGGAACGGGACGTCGCCGAGCTTGGTGACCAGGAAGGCCTTGAGCGAGGCCGAGCGGGCGTCCTGGGTCTCCCAGTGGTGGCCGATCAGGAAGTACGAGCAGATGCCCATGATCTCCCAGCCGACCAGCAGCACGATCAGGTCGCCGGAGTAGACGACCAGGAACATCGCCGCCGTGAAGAGCGAGACCAGCGCCGCGTACGAGGGGTAGCGGGGGTCGTCCTTGAGGTAGGCGGTCGAGTAGACCTGCACGCAGGTGGCGACCAGGCCGACCAGCACGGAGATCAGCGAGCTGTAGCCGTCCAGGTGGAAGGCGAGCGCGATGTCCGGGCCACCGGTCGGGGTGAGCCGGGTGGCGACGTCCAGCGACTGACCGCTGCCGAGCTGGATCGCGACGACCAGGGCGAGCACGGCCGAGACGGCCACCGGCACGATCGCCAGCGGCCTGGCCAGACCGGGGACGCGCTTGCCGACGGCCAGGGTGGCGGCGGCGCCGAGCGCGGGCAGGGCGGGGACGAGGGCGGGCAGGGCGAGGTTCATGCGGCGGCCCGGCCCTTCAGCGCCTCGGCTCCGACCGGCGCCTCCTCGATGTCGGCGGTGGACTCCGCCGGGTCGCCCAGCGTGGTGACCTTGTCGATGTCCGCGGTGCCCCGGGCCCTGAACAGCAGCAGGACGACGGCGAGCCCGAGTCCGATCTCGGCGGCGGCGATGGTGATGGTGAACAGGGTCAGCGCCTGGCCGGCGTGCAACGAGTCGCGCAGCCAGACGTCGAAGGCGACCAGGTTGAGGTTGACGGCGTTGAGCATCAGCTCGACGGACATCAGCACCAGGATGACGTTGCGCCGGGCGAGCACGCCGTACACGCCGACGCTGAACAGCAGCGCGGCGAGGACGGCGGGGTAGGCGAGGTGCATCAGCCCTCCTGCTCGGGGGTGGTCGGAGCGGAGGCCGGAGGGGAAGCGGGAGCGGAGGCGGCGCCCTCGACGGCCGGGGCGGCCGTGGCGGCCTCGGCAGCCTCGACGGCCGGAACCGCGGGGGCGGCCTTCGGCGCGGTCGCGGCGACCGTCCCGTTGGAACCCACCGGCTTGCCGGCCCGGATCCGCCCGGCCCGGGGCACCGGCACCCGGCGTCCGCCGCCGCGCGACAGCACGATCGCGCCGACCAGCGCGGCCAGCAGCAGCACCGAGAGCGCCTCGAACGGCAGCACCCACGTCCGGAACAGGCTCGCGCCCGTCACCGCCGCGGAGCCACCGCCCGCGCCGAGGTCGATCCAGGACGTCCGGAAGGCGTCCACGACCAGCGTCACCAGGGTGCCGCCCGAGGCCAGCGCCACCACCAGGGCGACCCAGCGGTTGCCCGAGTCGGCGTCCGGCGAGCGCCCGATCGGCGCCTTGGTGAGCATCAGCCCGAACAGCACCAGCACGACCACCGAACCGAGGTAGATCAGGACCTGGACCCAGGCGATGAACTCGGCGGTGAGCAGCAGGAACTCCACCGCCAGCCCGCCGAGCGCGGCCACCAGCCAGAGCGCGGCGTGCACCAGCTGCTTGGTGGTGACGGCGACGACGGCCGAACCGAGCACCGCGATGCCGACCAGCAGGAAGACGATCTCCACCCCGGTCGGGGAGAGGAAGGAACGCGCGGCCGGGTCCAGCGACCCGGTCGCGGCGAGCAGGGTGGCGGCGCTCACTGCGCGTCACCCCCCTGTTCGAGTGCCGCGGCAGCGGCGGCGGCCAGTTTGTCCGCGGCCTTCCGCGCGGTGGCGATCTCCTTGGGCTCCTCGGCCGCCGGGTCCAGCGCGGGCGGCACCGGTACGGTCCACATCCACTCCCGGAGCCGGTCCCGCTCGTGGGTGAGCTCCAGGATGTCCGTCTCCGCGTACTCGAACTCGGGCGACCAGAACAGCGCGTCGAACGGACACACCTCGATGCAGATCCCGCAGTACATGCAGAGCGAGAAGTCGATGGCGAACCGGTCCAGCACGTTGCGGGTGCGGGCACGGGCGTTCGGGTCGGCGGCCGGCAGCGTCTCCTTGTGGGAGTCGATGTAGATGCACCAGTCCGGGCACTCGCGGGCGCAGAGCATGCAGACCGTGCAGTTCTCCTCCAGCAGCGCGATCACGCCGCGCGAACGCGGCGGGAGGTCGGGCTGCACCTCGGGGTACTGCGCGGTGACGGTCTTCTTCGTCATCGTCCGCAGGGTGACGGCCAGGCCCTTGGCCAGGCCGGCGCCGGGGAAGCTCATGAGATCGCCACCTTGATGACGCCGGTGAGGGCGAGCTGGACGAGGGCGAGCGGGATCAGCACGGTCCACGCGAGGCGCATCAGCTGGTCCTCGCGCAACCGGGGGTAGGTGACCCGCAGCCAGATCACCACGAAGGCGAGCGCGAAGGTCTTCAGGATGGTCCACAGCCAGCCGAGCTGGTCCGGCAGCGGTCCGTGCCAGCCGCCCAGGAAGAGCACCGCGGTGAGCGCGGAGACGACCAGGATGCCCACGTACTCGGAGAGCAGGAACAGCGCGAAGCGCAGGCCGGTGTACTCGGTGTACGCGCCGAAGATGATCTCCGAGTCGGCGATCGGCATGTCGAACGGCGGGCGCTGCAGCTCGGCCAGACCGGCCACGAAGAAGACGAACGCGCCGATGATCTGCCACGGGATCCAGTACCACTCCCAGGCGTCCATGATCCCGGGCAGCGACAGCGTCCCGGCGGCCATCGCGACGGACGCCGCCGCGAGCACCATCGGCAGCTCGTACGACATCAGCTGCGCGGCCGTCCGCAGGCCGCCGAGCAGCGAGAACTTGTTGGCCGAGGCCCAACCCGCCATCAGCTTGCCGATCACGCCGACGCCCATGACGGCGAGGACGAAGAACAGTCCGGCGTCGACCGCCTGACCGACGAAGCCGTCCGGGCCGACCGGGATCGCGAGCAGCACGAAGAGGTACGGCAGCAACGAGACGGCGGGCGCCAGCTGGAAGATCCGCCGGTCCGCGCCGGCCGGGACGATGTCCTCCTTCTGCGCGAACTTGACCCCGTCCGCGACCAGCTGCGCCCAGCCGTGGAAGCCGCCGGCGTACATCGGGCCGAGGCGGCCCTGCATGTGCGCCATCACCTTGTGCTCGGTCTGGCCGATGAGCAGGGGGAAGGTGAGGAAGACGACCAGCGTGGCGACGCAGCGCAGCGCCGTGTCGAGCAGGTTCACGCGCTGTCTCCGTCCTGGCCGGCCGGTTCGGCCGGTGTCCCGCCGTCGTCGCTCTTCCCGCTCGGGTCGCCGCTCGGGTCGTCGCTCGGGTCGCCCGCCGCGGCCGGCGCGCCGGACTCCGGCTTCGTGGGCGCCTCGGGCTCCGCGGACCTGTCCGCGTCGGGGGCCTTCGGGGAGTCGTCGTGGGCCGGCACCGGGTTGTGCCACGGCGCGTCGGCGGACCTGGTCCGCGCGGGCGCCGGGCGTCCGGGCCGCTCCTCACCGGCGACCGCAGGAGCGGCACTTCCGGGAGCCGGAGCTTCGGAAGCCGGGGCCTCCGGGGCGACCGCCTCCGGAGCGGGCGCGGCAGCGGCCCCGGTGGCCCCCGCCGCGTCGGCCTCCGGTCCCGCGCCGGCCGCCTGGCTCACCGAGCCGTCGGAGACCGACCGGACCCGGCGCGGCCGGTCCGCCCGCACCGGCGGCGCAGCCGCCCCGGCCGCGTCCGTCGCTGGTTCCGCCACCGCCTCCGTCACTGCTTCCGTGGCCTGGCTGACCGAACCGTCGTCGACCGTCCTGGTCCGCCGCGGCCGGTCCGCCCGCACGGCCGCGCCGCCCTCGGCGGACGCACCCGCGGCACGGGCCGCAGCCCCGGCAGCCCCGGCAGCACGCGGGGTCCGGGCCGCGCCCGCCGCCCGCGCGGCCCGCGCGGGCCGCTCCGCGACCGGCGGAAGGGTGCCCTTGAGGGGACCCCACTCGTTCGGGTCCGGCACACCGGCCGGCTGCATCTTGCGCCGCGCCGGCCCGTCGCCGTGGTCGGACTCGCCCGGCTCCTTGGCGCCCGGCCAGGCCTTGGCGACCCGGGCCGCGAGCACGAACTCCTTGCGCAGCGGGTGCCCCTCGAAGCCGTCCGGCAGCAGCAGGGTGGCGAGGTAGGGGTGTCCGGGGAAGCCGATGCCGAACATCTCGTGCGTCTCGCGCTCGTGCCAGGCGGCACCGGCGTACACGGACACGGCGGTCGGCAGGGCGGCCTTCTCGCGCGGCACCCGGGTGCGCAGCGCCAGGTGGCGGACGCCCGGGGCGTCGACGGAGGCGAGGTGGACGATCACGGAGAAGCCCTCGGCCAGCTCGTCGACGGCGCTCAGCCAGTCAAAGAAGCCCAGGCCCAGCGTGTCACGGGCGGCGGTGAGCGCCTCGATCCAGTGCTCGGCGGGGACGTCGACGGTGATCAGCCCGTACGCTTCGGCGCCGGTCGCCCACTCCCCGACCGACGCCGCGTACTGCTCGGCCGTGGTCATGAGGCCCCTCCCTCGGCGGAACCGGGCCCGGCCACCAGCGGGCGGCGGAGCGCCGCGGCGGGTGCGGTGTAGCGGCCGGGCAGCGACTCGGCGGCGATCTTCTCCTGCAGTTTGAGGATGCCCTGGAGCAGCGCCTCCGGACGGGGCGGGCAGCCGGGCACGTAGACGTCGACCGGGATGATCTGGTCGACCCCCTTGGTGACGGAGTAGGAGTCCCAGTAGGGGCCGCCGGAGTTGGAGCAGGCGCCGAAGGAGATGACGTACTTCGGCTCGGGCATCTGCTCGTAGAGGCGCTTGACGGCGGGCGCCATCTTGTCGGTCACCGTCCCCGAGACGATCATCAGATCGGCCTGTCGGGGGCCCGGCGCGAAGGGGATGACGCCCATCCGGATGAAGTCGTGCTTGGCCATCGACGCGGCGATGAACTCGATCGCGCAGCAGGCCAGGCCGAAGTTGAAGCACCAGAGGCTGTAGCGCCGCCCCCAGTTGAGGACGACCTTGACCGGGTCCGGCGCGAGCCGGGCCAGCGGGCCGATGCTGCGCCGCTCGGCGGCGGCGCCGGGGCGCGACGGGTCGGGCACGCCCAGCGGAACCGGACCGTCCGGGGCGCCGTGCCCGTGCGGGTGGGTGTGCGTCACGTCCATTCCAGAACGCCCTTCTTCCAGGCGTAGAGCAGCCCGACCGCGAGGAAGCCGATGAAGACGAACATCTCGATCAGCGTCCCGGCGCCGTAGCCGGCGGAGGCGAAGACGGTCGCCCACGGGAACAGGTAGATCGCGTCGACCGCGAAGATCACGTACAGGAAGGCGTAGACGTAGTAGCGGACCTGGGTGTGCGCCCAGTCCTCCCCCACCGGGTCCACGCCGCACTCGTAGGCGAGGAGTTTCTCGGGCGAGTACACCACCGGCCGCAGCAGGCGGTTCGCGGTGAACGCCACGACGACGAAGAGCACGCCGACGACGGCGAGCAGGCCCATCGCGGCGTACGCGTCGAAGTAGCCGCTGCCGGCCGCCGGGTCGGCCGCGGCGACAGCCGCCTGCTGCCCCTCCATGCCCTCGCCTCCACATCGGCCGTGGAAACCGCCCGCAGGGCAGTTCTACGACGTCTCTTTACACGCTCATAACCATCGCCAGAGCGTGAGTCTAAGTGCACCGCACAGGTACCCCGTACCCTGCCCGATCCGCAAGACGGCCGGTGGACATCCGGTGGACGCCCGGTATCGCCGCCCCACCTCGGACGGGGTGGGGATAACCCCCGCCCGGGAAGACGTATCACCCCCATGGCATCGTGCGCCCCGGACCGGCGAAGCTTGGATCACCAGCTCGACCGAGAGGGACGGTAGACCGAGATGAAGCCATTGCACCGCCGAGCCGCGGACGGCACGAAGGAGCGGGACGTGCCGGCGGAGCGCGCCCCGCTGTACGGCGCGCGGATGTGGCGGCAGGTCGGGCAGCTGCTGTTGAACCTGCCGATCGGCATCGCGGGGTTCGTCTTCACGATCGTGACGCTCTCCGTGGGCCTGGGGCTGTCGGTCACCGTGATCGGCCTGCCGCTGCTCGCCGCCGGGCTGGCCGGTTGCCGGGCCATGGGCGGGTTCGCCCGCCGCCGGGCCCGGTCCCTGTACAACTCCGGGGTGCACGAGCCGGAGCCGGTGCAGCGCCGCCGCCCGGGAATCACCGGCTTCGCGATCGCCCAGCTGACCGACGCGCTCTCCTGGCGCTCGGCCCTCTACTACGTGCTGATGCTGCCCTGGGGCATCCTCAGCTTCACCCTGACGCTGGTCTGCGTCCTGGTCGGCTGGCCGGTCCTGCCGTGGGTGGTCCGCTACCAGTCGGAGGTGGACCGGATGCTGGTGGAGACCCTGCTCTACCGGGGGGCGCTCTCCGAGCGGGTGCGCGAGCTGGAGGACGACCGCGGCACCGTGGTCGACACCGCCGCCGCCGACCTGCGCCGGATCGAGCGCGACCTGCACGACGGCGCCCAGGCCCGGCTGGTGGCCCTGGCGATGGACCTCGGCATGGCGAAGGAGCGGCTGCAGGAGACCGAGTCGCCGGAGGACGTGGCCGCCGCCGCGAAGATGGTCGGCAACGCGCACGGCGAGGTGAAGATCGCCCTCCAGGAGCTGCGCGACCTGGCCCGCGGCATCCACCCGGCGGTGCTCACCGACCGCGGCCTGGACGCGGCGCTCTCCTCGGTGGCGGCCCGCTGCACCGTGCCGGAGGGGGTCAAGGTGCACGTCGACCTGAAGGGCCGGGACGGAACGGCCGAGCGGCCTGACTCGGCGGTCGAGGGCATCGCCTACTTCACCGTCAGCGAGCTGCTGACCAATGTCTCCAAGCACTCCGGTGCCCGCTCCGCGACGGTGGACGTCTGGCGGGCCGGCGACCAGCTGATGGTGCTGGTCCAGGACAACGGCAAGGGCGGCGCCGCGCCCTACCCGGGCAGCGGCCTGGGCGGCCTGGCCGAGCGCATCCAGGCGGTGGACGGCGTCTTCCTGGTGGAGAGCCCGCACGGCGGCCCGACCACGGTGACGATCGAGCTCCCCTGGCGGACCCGCACCGCCCGGCGCTGAGCGGGAACCTCCGGCCGGAAACCCGACCGGGCCCCGTCGCCTCTCGGCGACGGGGCCCGGTTGCGCCGGTGCCCGGACGACTGGTGCCCGGACGGCGGCGGCCCGCGAACCCTTGCGCGGTGTACGGGCCGACCGCCGCCCGGGGGCTCGGGGGACGCCCTACGGCGTCTCCAGGGTGCCGAGGGTGACCTCGGTCGTCCCGCTCCGGCCGTCCCGGGTGTAGGTGACGGTGACCTTGCTGCCCGGGGCGAGCGAGGCCAGCGCGGTGGTGAGCGAGTTCAGCGAGGTGACCTCGGTGTCGCCGATCTTCGTGATCACGTCCCCGGGCTGGAGGCCCGCGGAGGCGGCCGGGCCGCCGGGGGCGACGGCCACCACGGCGGCGCCCGCCGGCTGGAAGCTCTGGTCGAAGAAGGTCCGGGCGGTGATGCCGAGCGCGGCGCGACCGGAGTTGGTGACCTTGCCGTCCTTGATCAGCTGGTCGGCGATGCCGGTCACGGTGGACGCCGGGATGGCGAAGCCGATGCCGGGGGCGGCGGCCCCGTTGGCCTCGGGCTCGGTGGCGGCGAGGGTGTTGATGCCGATCACCCGGCTGTTCAGGTCCACCAGTGCGCCCCCGCTGTTGCCGGGGTTGATCGCGGCCGAGGTCTGCACCATGTTGCCGATGGTGGCGCCGGGCGAGCCGCCGCCGCTCGGTTCGGAGACGGTCCGGCCGGTGGCCGAGACGATGCCCTGGGTGACGCTGCTGGAGAGTCCGAGCGGGCTGCCCATGGCGAGGGTGATCTGACCCAGCTCGACCTTGGTGGAGTCCGCGAAGGCGGCCGGCCTGAGACCTCCCGGCAGGCTGCTCAGCCTGATCACCGCGAGGTCGGACTCCGGGTAGCTGGCGACCAGGGTGGCGTCCAGCGGCTTGCTGCTGTTGACCAGCGTGACGGCGAAGGTGGTGGCCGAACCGACCACGTGGGCGTTGGTGACGATGTCGCCCTTGTCGTCGTAGACGATCCCGGAGCCGAGGCCGCTGGCGGTGGTGATCTGCACCACCGAGGGCAGGACGTCCTTGATCACCCGCTGGTAGTCGTCCTGGAGCTGGTTGGCGCCGCCCGCCCGGGCGCCCGACGGGGACGACGAGGGAGCGGAGGAGGAGGCCGAGGAGGTGGACGACGAGGAGGAACCGCTGCTGCACCCGGCCAGCGCAGGAGCGGCCAGCGCCAGGGCGGTCAGTGCGGCGACCGCACCCGGAGCGAGCGGCCTCCCGGCGAACGCCTTCGGTCCGGTCGGACGCGGTCCGGCCGGGATCGGACGGGTGGGCTCCTTCTTGCGGTTCACGGTGACGGCCTCCGGCTCCCTCGGTACACGGACATGGCGCAGAGATCTTTGTCAGCATTTCACCGAAATGTCCGAATAGCCGTGCCGACTCGCCCGCTGCGTACCGAGGGAGCGGGAACGCCTAGGATCTCGGGCATGACTTGGTTGCTCACCGGTGGTGCCGGATACATCGGCACCCACGTGGTGCAGCAGCTCGTGGCGTCGGGCGAGCGGGTCGTGGTGCTGGACGACCTCAGCACCGGGAACCGCAGCGGGCTGCCGGAGGGGGTCGTCCTCGTCGAGGGCTCCACGCTGGACCGGCCCGCCGTGGACGCGGCGCTGCACGGCCACGACGTGCGCGGGGTGCTGCACTTCGCCGCCAAGAAGCAGGTCGGAGAGTCGGTCGAGCGGCCGTTCCACTACTACCGGGAGAACCTGGCCGGCCTGCAGACCGTGCTGGAGGCGGTCGTCGACGCCGGGGTGCGGCGCTTCCTCCTCTCTTCCTCCGCCGCCGTCTACGGCATGCCGGACGTCGACCTGGTCACCGAGTCCGCCCCCTGCGCGCCGATGAACCCGTACGGCGAGACCAAGCTGGCCGGCGAGTGGCTGGTCTCCTCCGCCGGCCGGGCGCACGGCCTGTCCACGGTCTCGCTGCGCTACTTCAACGTCGCCGGCGCCGCCTCGCCGGAGCTCTCCGACGCGGGCGTCCTCAACCTGATCCCGATGGTCTTCGAACGGCTCACCGCCGGCCTGGCCCCGCGGGTCTTCGGCGCCGACTACCCGACCCCCGACGGCACCTGCGTGCGCGACTTCATCCACGTCTCCGACATCGCCTCGGCCCATGTGGCGGCGGCCCGGCGGCTCTCCGCCGACCCGGCGGGCGAGACCCGCCTGGTCCTCAACATCGGCCGCGGCGAGGGCGTCAGCGTCCGGGAGGTGCTGGACGTCATCGGCCGGGTCACCGGCTACGACACCACTCCGGAGTACGCCCCGCGCCGCGCCGGCGACCCGGCCCGGGTGGTGGCCTCGGCCGACCTGATCCACCGCGAGCTGGGCTGGACCGCGCGCCACGGGGTCGAGGAGATGGTCGCCTCGGCCTGGGAGGGCTGGTGCGCGCGCCACCCGGAGGCCCGCCGCCGGCCCTAGGCCGGGCCCAGGGCCGCGAGGCCGAGACCCGGCCCCCGGGCGCGGCCCTCCCGGGCGCACCGGGCTCACCGGGCTCACCGGGTCAGTGCGAGGGCACCGCCGTCCCGTAGAAGGCGTCCAGCGCGTAGACGCAGCGGTCCTTGGAGCCGACGAACACCTTCCCGCCGACCGCCACCGGGGAGCCGGTCAGCTCTCCCTTGGTCCCCAGCTCCCAGCGCAGCCGGCCGCCGGCCAGGTCCAGGGTGTGCAGCGAGTGGTCCCGGCTGCCGAGGTGGACCAGCCCGTCGGCGACGGCCGGGGAGCCGACGATCTCGCCCCGGGCCGCGTACCGCCAGCGCTCCCGCCCGGTGGCCGCCTCGAAGGCGTACAGCACCTCGCCGCTGCCGACCAGCACCATGCCGTCGCCGACCACCACCGGCTCGGCGCCCTGCCGGTTGCCGGTGGCCGCGCGCCAGCGGTCCCGCCCGGTGGCCGCGTCCAGCGCGTACACCGTGCCGAGGTAGTCGGCGACGTAGACCGCGTCGGCGTCCAGCACGGGCGGCGTGAACAGCACCACCGGGGCCTCGAACCGCCACCGCTCGGCACCGCTCGCCGCGTCCAGCGCGTAGACCCGGGTACCGGCCGTCACGTACAGCACCCCGGCGCGCTCGGCCGGGCGGGACGGCACGTCCTCGCCGACCGGGACCGACCAGCGCAGGCCGGCGCCGCGCGGGTCGACGCAGCGCAGCCGCCCGCCGCCGTAGTAGTAGGCCGCGCCCCCCACCAGGGCCGGGCCGGACTGCGGGTTCTCGTAGTCCTGCTGGGCGTCGTCGGCGCGCCACAGCTCGGCGCCGCCGGCCGCCGAGCGCAGCTGCACGCCGCCGCCCCGGATCCCGCAACAGAGCACGCCGTCGGCGGCGTCCAGCGAGTACACCCAGCCGTCGAGCGAGTGCCGCCAGCGCTCGGCGCCGTCCGCGACGTCCACCGTGTACAGGTGGGGGCCGTCGGCGGCGTGCACCCGGCCGGCGTCCACCGCGAGCGCCCAGGCGACGTCCCGGGTCTTGTAGCGGCGCTGCCCGGAGGCGATGTCCAGCGCGTGCACCTCGAAGCTGGAGACGAACAGGGTGCCGTCGGCGACCACCGGCGTGCCCCAGACGTCGTTGGACATCCGGAACCGCCAGGGCCGCCAGCGGGCCGCCCGGGCCGGGGGCGGGGTGATCCGGCGGACCCAGTCGGTCTCCGCCGGCGCCGCGCCCGAGCCGGCCTGCTCGGCGCGCGGCCCGGGCCCTATCCGCACCGAGGCGCCGGACAGCCGCACCTCGACGGCGCTCTCCTCGGCGACCGGCGCGCGGTGGCGGCGGGGCGCGGCCAGCTTCTCGGTGGCCGGCTCCGGGTCCTGGCCGAGCGGCGTGGTGTGCACCGGCCCGGCCTGCGGCGGGGCGTGACGCCCGCCCGGCCGGGTGCGCGGGTCGTCCTGCCCGTGACCCTGCGGCGGGACCTGGTGGTGCGGCTGCGGCACCGGCGGGGCGACGGGCGGCTGCACGGGTGCGGCCGGCACGACGACCGGCGGGGGCTGCCGGCGACCGCGCTTGCGTTCGATCATGGCCAGCGCGTTGGGCGGCAGCCAGTCCCCGGCCTCGCCGGAGGCGTCGTCCCGGGAGAACAGGTGCGGGGCCAGTTCGGCCTGGATCTGCTCCGGGGTCGGCCGGTGCTCGGGAGCGGGCCGCATGCAGGCCCGGACCAGGTCGACCAGCTCGGCCGGCAGGCCGGAGAGGTCGGGCTGCTCGCGCAGCAGCTGGAACACCGTCTCGACCGGGTTCGCGCCCCGGTAGGGCGGGTGGCCGGTGGCGCAGAAGACCAGGAGCGACCCGAGCGAGAAGACGTCGCTGGCGCCGGTGACGCCCCTGCTGTCCCGGGCCTGCTCCGGCGACATGTACGCCGGGGTGCCGACCGCCACGTTGGTCATGGTCAGCCGGGTGCTGGAGACGCCGGCGGCGATGCCGAAGTCGATCACCCGGGGGCCGTCCTCGACCACCAGCACGTTGGAGGGCTTGAGGTCGCGGTGGACCAGCCCGGCCGCGTGGATGGACTGCAGCGCCTCGGCGATGCCGGCGACCAGCCAGCGCACCGCCCCGGCCGGCAGCGGCCCGCAGTCGGTGACCAGGTCCTCCAGGGACGGGGCCGGCACGTAGGCGGTGGCCAGCCAGGGCACCCGGGCGTCCGCGTCCGCGTCCACCACGGCCGCGGTGTAGAACCCGCCGACCGTCTTGGCCGCCTCGATCTCCCGGGCGAACCGGACCCGGAACAGCTCGTCCTCCGCCAACTCCCCCCGGACGGTCTTGATCGCCACCCGCCGGCCGGACGCGGAGCGCGCCAGGTAGACCAGGCCCATTCCGCCCGCGCCGAGCCGCCCCAGTACCTCGAAGGGCCCGATTCGCCTCGGATCGTGCGCCGTCAGCTGGTCCACCCGCTGCCACCTCCCCGTTTCCGCACCGCCCGCGTGGTGCCGGACACCCGCCGCGTGGTGCCGGACCTGATTGTCCAATGCCGCCGGGTGCAACTCCAACCTCCCCCGCCCACCGGCGTTCAGTGCCGGTCCGGCGGCCCACTGCCCGGTCAGTGCCGCAGGAACGGCCGGATTCTGACGTCCGCTCCGGCCGCGGCTTGCCGCCGACACGCCCGGAGCCCCCGAGCGGGGCAGGTCACACCCGAACCGTAATCGTCACGCTCAGTTACTCGACCACCCCTCAGCGGAGGGGTCGTCACCCTGTGGCGTCAAAAGCACACGGGGGGGCGCCAAAGACGCCTCCGGGGGCGGGATGAATATCCGTCCGAAGTGCTTCAGGCGCCTATACCAACCCCCGTGCGGAGTAATAGTCGCATCACCGAATCGCGCCAAGATCGTGCCACGGTAAGCTGACGGCATGACAGGACAAGTTCGCACCGTCGACGGTCGCGTCGCCGGGCGACGCGGACAGGAGACGCGGCAGAAGCTGCTCGACTGCCTCCGCGAGATGCTCAGCACGTCGCCCTATCGGGACGTCAAGGTCATCGACGTCGCCCGTATGGCGGGTACCTCCCCCGCGACCTTCTACCAGTACTTCCCGGATGTCGAGGGCGCTGTCCTCGAAATCGCCGAGGAAATGGCCAAGGACGCCGACACCCTCAAAGAGCTGGTGGCCGGAAAGTCCTGGGCAGGGAAGTCCGGCACGGCCACTTCGGAAGAACTGGTCGACGGATTCCTCGCCTTCTGGCGCAAGAACGACGCCATTCTCCGAGTGGTCACGCTCGGTGCCGCCGAAGGGGACAAGCGGTTCTTCAAGATCCGCATGACCGTCCTCAACGCGGTCGCCAAGCCACTCACGGAAGCCGTCAAGGAACTCCAGGCGAAGGGCCAGGCCGACAAGTCACTGGATCCGGCAGCGGTCGCCGGGTCACTGGTCTCGCTGCTCGCCTCCGCGGCCGAGCACCAGAAGGCCTTCACCTCCTGGGGCGTCAAGGTCAAGGACCTCAAGCCCAACCTCGCTCCCCTGGTGTACCTGGGTGTCACCGGCAAGAAGGCGCCCAAGTAGACCGATCCACTCCACCCACCCTTCCGCTTCGCGCGGCCCCGGCCTCCTGTCCGGGGTACGACGGACGGCGGCCGTGTCCTCGGGGGAGGTCCGCCGACGGTCCGCAGCGCGCCACGACATGCCGGTGGGCGGGCACCCCGTGCTGGGGTGCCCGCCCACCGGCATACGTGTTCCCGGGCCCGACCGGGCCCCGGGCCCTCACCGGGCCACCGCGGGCCCCGGCCGGCCCTACCGGGCCCCCGGGAGGCCCCAGCAAGGCCCCACAGGCCCCGGCAGGCCCTCGGTGAGCCCCCGGGGACACGACGGAGCCCCCGGACGGCCTCGGGCCGGTCCAGGGGCTCTCGGTGCCCGCTCCGGGCCGCTCCCGCCCGCTCAGGGGCAGCGGACCACCTGGCCCGCGTACGCGAGGCCGCCGCCGAAGCCGAACAGCAGCACCGGGTCGCCCGGCGCCAGCTCGCCGCGCTCGACCAGCTTGGAGAAGGCCAGCGGGATGGACGCGGCCGAGGTGTTGCCCGAGTCCACCACGTCCCGGGCGACCACCGCGTCGGTGATGCCCAGCCGGGACGCGATCGCGTCGATGATCCTCAGGTTGGCCTGGTGCGGCACGAAGCCCTTCAGCTCGGACGGGTCGACACCGGCCTTCGCGCAGGCCTCCCGGGCCAGCGGGGCGATCTGGGTGGTGGCCCAGCGGAACACCGACTGGCCCTGCTGGCTGATCACCGGATCCCAGCCGGTGATCACCACGGCGTCGCCCCGCTCAGGCTCCGAGCCCCAGACCACCGGGCCGATGCCCGGCTCGGCACCCTCCTCCTGGGCCTCGACCAGCGCAGCGCCGGCGCCGTCGCCGAAGATCACGCAGGTGGACCGGTCGGTCCAGTCGATGGTGTCCGACATCCGCTCCGCGCCGATCACCAGCGCCAGCCGCGCCGCGCCGGCCCGGATCGCGTGGTCGGCGGTGGCCAGCGCGTACGAGAAGCCCGAGCAGACCGTGTTGATGTCGTAGGCGGCGGGCGCGCGCACGCCGAGGCGGGCGGCGACGGCGGCGGCCGTGTTGGGACTGCGCTCCACCGCGGTGCAGGTGGCGACCACGACCAGGTCGACGTCGGCCGCCGACCGCCCGCTGTTGGCCAGCGCCTTCTGCGCCGCCTCGGTGGCCAGGTCGACCACGGTCTCGCCCTCGGCGATGTGGCGCGTCCGGATGCCCACCCGACTGCGGATCCACTCGTCGTCGGTGGCGACCAGCTTCGCCAGGTCGTCGTTGGTGAGGACCTTGGGGGGCTGGTAGTGGCCGAGTGCCACGATGCGCGAACCGGTCATACTGCCCACTCAACCCGGTTACCCGCTGGTCAGTCGGGCGTGACCGGCTACAGGATCCGTGCCGGGATGCTGTAGGAGACCGACAAGGACCGTTGCGGCGACTGGGGCGTACCCGGGCCGCCGCGGGACACCGACGGGGCCGGCCGGGCCCCGGACGACGTGCTCAGACGGCCAGCGAGGCGGCGTCACCCATCACGATCACCGGGCGGGCGGCCGGGTCCAGGGTCCGGATCAGCTGCGCCATCTTCTCCTCCGGGACGGAGATGCAGCCGTGCGTCGGGCCCCCGTGGTCGACGTGGATCCAGATGCCGCCGCCCTTGGTCGAGCCGTTGGGGCGGCGCGGGTCGAGCGGGGAGTTGCCGGGCACCCGGTTGTAGTCGATCGCGACCACGTAGTCGAAGGAACCGGCGAGCTGCTCGCCGGCGAAGCCCCGGCCGGAGACCACGAAGTTGGCGTCCTTGTCGTACGGGAGCTTGCTGCCCGGGTCGGCCTTGCGGCCGCCGGCGTCGGTGAGCGAGAAGACGCCGATGGGGCTGCGCAGGTCGCCCTCGTTGTGGTCGGTGGTCCAGCCCTTGAACGCGTTGTGGCCCTGCCAGGTCTCGCCGGCCAGCCAGCGGCCCTCGGCGGTGCGGGTCCAGAGGGTGACCACGGCCTTGTTGGTGTCCTTGCCCTCGCCGGAGGCGAAGACGACCTGGGTGGTCTCGGCGGGTATCCGGGCGGCGAAGCCGGGGCCGAGGCCAGGTATGGCGGCCACCGAGCCGTCCGCGCGGGCCTCGCTGCGGTCGGCGGCGGGCTCCTCGGTGTGCCGTGCGTCGGCGGCCGGGGCGGCGGGGGCGGCGGTCGGGGAGGCCTGGTCGGTCACCGCCTGGGCGGTGGAGCGGTCCGGGGCGGCGACGGCGTCCGGGCCGGGGCCGTCGGCGCTGGTCACGCCCGTCCTCGCGGCGTCCTGGCCGACCGTGTACCAGCCCGCGGCGGCGGCGAGCAGCAGGGCGGTGCCGGCGGTGACGGCCCGGCCGGTGCGCTTCTTCTTGGGCTTGCGGCGGTGACCCCGGGCGGCCGCCCGGGACCCGGCGGGGGCCGCGGCGGGAGCGGGCACCGACCGGGGCCGGGCCGACGGCTCCGGTCCGGCCGCCAGGTCCTCCGGCTCCGCCGGGGACGCCTGGAACGGCTGGTCGTAGACGTCGTACTCGGCGAGGCTCCGGTACCCGGACGGCACGCCGCCCGGAACGTCCTGGTCCCCGTACGGGCCCGCGTGCGGCGCCTCGTACTGCTGCGGGAACGGCTGCGGGAACGGCTGCTGGTGACCGCCGTACGGCTGCTGCGGCACCTCGTACACCGGCTCGTACGACGGGTACGCGGTGGAGCGATCGGAACCGGACATGCGGCCGATCCTGCCAAACCGAGGCCCCGTTGGGAAACCCGGGGTCTGTGTCGAGCCCGTGAAGAAGCCGTCGCCCGGGCCGGCGGGCGGCCCGGGCGACGGGATCGCGACCGGGTGGCGACGGCGGGAACCGCCGGTCGCGGAGGGCCCCGGAGGGGCCGCGGGGTCAGAGGCGCATCGCCTGCGGGGTCTCGCGACGGCCGAGGTCGGGACCGTCGTACTCGCGGATGACCTCGTAGCGGGTGTTGCGCTCCACCGGCCGGAAACCGGCGTCGCGGATCAGGCCCAGCAGGTCGTCCCGGCCGAGCTTGTTCGGGGTGCCGAAGTTGTCCGCGTCGTGGGTGATCTTGTACTCGACCACCGAGCCGTCCATGTCGTCCGCACCGTGGCTGAGCGCCAGCTGGGCGGTGGTGACGCCGTGCATCACCCAGAAGACCTTGACGTGCGGGACGTTGTCGAAGAGCAGCCGGGAGACCGCGAAGGTCTTCAGTGCCTCGGCGCCGGTGGCCATCTCGGTACGGGCCATCAGCTTGTTGCGCACGACGCCGTCCTTGGAGTCGTGGAAGTCGTGCTGGTAGCGCAGCGGGATGAAGACCTGGAAGCCGCCGGTCTCGTCCTGCAGCTCGCGCAGCCGCAGCACGTGGTCGACCCGGTGGCGGGGCTCCTCGATGTGGCCGTACAGCATGGTGGCCGGCGTCTTGAGGCCCTTGCTGTGGGCGAGGCGGTGGATCCGCGACCAGTCCTCCCAGTGGGTGTCGTGGTCGACGATGTGCTGGCGGACCTCCCAGTCGAAGATCTCCGCGCCGCCGCCGGTGAGCGACTCCAGGCCGGCGTCGATCAGCTCGTCCAGGATCTCGTCGGCGGGCAGGCCGCTGATCCGCTCGAACCAGTGGATCTCGGTGGCGGTGAAGGCCTTCAGCGAGACGTTCGGCAGCGCCGCCTTCAGCTCCCGCAGCGAACGCGGGTAGTAGCGCCACGGGAGGGTCGGGTGGAGACCGTTGACGATGTGCAGCTCGGTGAGGGAGTCCACCTCCATCGCCTTGGCGAGGCGGACGGCCTCCTCGATGCGCATCGTGTACGCGTCCTTCTCGCCCGGCTTGCGCTGGAACGAGCAGTAGGCGCAGGACGCGCTGCACACGTTGGTCATGTTGAGGTGGCGGTTGACGTTGAAGTGGACGACGTCGCCGTTCTTCCGCGTCCGCACGTGGTGGGCCAGGCCGCCCAGCCAGGCCAGGTCGTCGCTCTCGTAGAGCGCGATCCCGTCCTCGCGGGTCAGTCGCTCACCCGCGTAGACCTTCGCCTCCAGCTCGCGCTTGAGCCCTGCGTCCATGCGGTGCCCCGCCTCCTCCGACTTCGATTCCTTGCCGGAACGAGCGTACGCCCCTGTGGCGCTCAGTCCGCGAGCAGCTCCGCGAGCAACGCCGGTTCGATGTTCCCGCCGCTCACCACGGCGGCCGTGTGCCGTCCGCCGGTCTCGGCCGCCCGGTGGAAGTACGCCGCCGGGGCGACCGCGCCGGACGGCTCGGCGACCAGCCGGCCGCGCCGGGCCAGCAGCGCCACCGTCGCGCGGATCTCGTCCTCGGTGACGGTGACGATGTCGTCCACGTAGGCGGTGAGGTGCTGGAAGGGCAGCTCGCCCACCGAGGGGGTGCGCAGCCCGTCGGCGACGGTCCGGTAGGTGTCGGCGACCGGCCAGGCCACCCGCTCGCCGGTCCGCAGGCTCTCCCGGGCGTCTGCGGCCAGCTCGGGCTCGACACCGATCACCCGCACGCCCGGACGGGTCAGTTTGAGCGCGGCCGCCGTGCCGGAGATCAGCCCGCCGCCGCTGACGGGGACGAGGACGGTGTCCAGCTCCGCCGGGGCGTCCTCGGCGATCTCCAGGCCCACGGTGCCCTGGCCCGCGATGATGAACGGGTCGTCGTACGGCGGCACCCAGACGTAGCCGTGCCGCTCGGCCAGCTCGCCGGGCACCGTGTCCCGCTCCTCCGGCGACACCAGCAGCACCTCGGCGCCGAACGACCTGGTGCCCTCGACCTTGACCGCCGGCGAGGTGTCCGGCATCACGATCACGGCCTTGATGCCGAGCAGCTCCGCCGCGTACGCCACCGCCTGCGCGTGGTTGCCACTGGACTGGGCGACCACCCCGCGGGCGCGCTCGGCCCCGCTCAGCGCGGCGAGCCGGTTGTACGCGCCGCGGGTCTTGAAGGCCCCGGTCGGCTGGAGGTTCTCCGGCTTGAGCCAGAGCCGCCGCTCGCCGTCGTTCGCCCAGGGGGCCGGGACCAGCGGGGTGCGCACCGCGACCCCCGCGATCCGCTCCCGGGCCGCGTGCAGCTCCTCCAGACCGACCAGTGCCATCGCCGTCACTCCCCTTCGGCGAGCGGCAGCTCGCTCACCCGGCTCTCCCATTTGGTGGAGAGTACGACGGTCGTACGGGTACGGGCCACACCCTTCGTCCCGGAGATCCGCTTCACCGCCGACTCCAGGCCCTCGACGTCCGGCACCCGGACCTTGAGCATGTACGAGTCGTCACCGGCGATGAACCAGCAGTCCTCGACCTCGCCGAGGTCCTTCAGCCGGAACGCGACGTCCTCGTGGTCGGCCGCGTCGGTGAGTTGGAGTCCGATCAGGGCCGTGACACCGAAACCGAGCGAGGCCGGGTTGACCGTCGCGCGGTAGCCGGTGATCACGCCGGCCTGTTCCAGCCGGTTGATGCGGTCCGTGACGCTCGGGCCGGAGAGGCCGACCAGCCGGCCCAGCTCGGCGTAGGACGCACGGCCGTTCTCCCGGAGCGCCTGGATGAGCTGTCTGTCCACCGTGTCCATATACCGTCCGCGTCCTTCCGAACCTCACCAGACCCACAGATCATTATCCGGATTCAAAGGTGCCATGCTCGGACCAACCCGGATATCGCAGAGAACATACTCTCCCGACTGCCGGCTCCCCACTCCCCCTCGGGCCGACGGACCCATGTCGTCAGGCCGGCCGGTCGCCCTCCCGGGCGGCCGCGCCCAACTCGCCCTCCCAGCGCCGGTACAGCGTGTGCGGCACGCCGACCGCGTCCAGCACCCGCCCGGCCACGAAGTCGACCAGCTCACGGACGGTGGAGCCGCCGGCGTAGAAGCCGGGCGAGGCGGGGAGCACGACGGCGCCCTGCGCGTCCAGCTCCACCAGGTGCTTCAGCGTCACCCCGTTGAGTGGTGCCTCGCGGACGCAGACCACCAGGGGGCGGCGCTCCTTGAGGGTGACGCTGGCGACCCGCTGGAGCAGGTCCTTGCTCAGGCCGAGCGCGATGCCGGCCACCGCACCGGTGGTCGCGGGGACGACCAGCATGCCCTTGGCCGGGTACGAGCCGCTGGACGGGCCGGCCGCGAAGTCCCCGGCGGGCCAGTACCGGACGTCGTCCAGGCCGTCCTCCGGGAGGGCCAGCCAGGCGGCGAGGTCGGTGCGCCAGTGCGCGTCGCGGAAGGAGATGCCGGTCTCGTCGAGGATGGTGAGCCGCGCGGCGCGGCTCACCACGAGGTCCACGGCCTCGCCGGCGGCGAGCAGCGCGCGGATCACGGAAGCGGCGTAGGGCGTGCCGGACGCGCCGGACACTCCCACGACCCAGGGCTGACGGACTGGCTGGTTCGGCTTTTCCATAGTGCTTACTTTCTATCCTCACGCGGCCCACCCGGCCCCGGCGCCCTCCTGGGAGGATGGGTGCCATGGCAGCGACCCTCGTCGACCTCACCCATCAGGTGACCACCGCGATGCCGGTCTACCCCGGCGACCCGGCCGTCGTCCTGGAGCCCGCGCTCACCACCGCGACCGCCGGGGTGAACGTGCTGGCCCTGCACCTCGGCTCGCAGTCCGGCACCCATGTGGACGCGCCGTACCACGTGGACGTCACCTGGCCCACCCTGGACGGCCTGCCGCTGGAGCGGTTCACCGGCCCCGCGGTCGTCGCCGACCTGCGCGGCCTGGAGCCGCGCTCGGAGGTGACCGCCGAGCAGCTCGCGCCCGCGCTGGAGCACGCCGGCGAGGGCACCGTCCTGCTGCTGGCCACCGGGTGGGCCCGGCACTGGGGCACCGACACCTATCTCGCCCACCCCAGCCTGTCCGCCGGCGCGGCCGAGGCGATCGTCGCCGCCGGGGTGCGGACGGTCGGCGTGGACGCGCTCAGCGTCGACCCCACGCCAGACCCGGGGCCCGGCGACCCGGCGGTGGCCGCGCTGCTCGCCGACCTCACCGACGAGCACGACCAGCCGGCCGCCGACGAGCCCACCCTGGCCGCGCACCGGATCCTGCTCGGCGCGCCCGGCGGCGGGGTCATCGCCGAGAACCTGACCGATCTGCGGGCGCTGCTGGAGGCGCAGCGGGCCGGGCTCCCGGTCGAGATCTCGCTCTTCCCGATCCGGCTGGTGGCAGCCGACGGGGCGCCGGTCCGGGCGGTGGCCCGGCTGGGGTGACCGCGGACCGCCCCGGCTCACCCCGGACCTGCCGGGAGCGACCGGCCCGATCTGCCGAACCGCTTGGCCCGAAGGGCACTTGGTCTAGACCATCCCCGGCGTACGCCGGTACGCTGTCCGGCCATGGCAGAGATCATCGGAGTGATCGAGCAGCTCTGGCGCTACCCCGTGAAGTCCACCGGCGGCGAGCGGCTCGACTCCGTCGAGGTGGACGACCGCGGGCTCGCGGGCGACCGCCTCTACGCCGTGCGCGACGGCAACGGCAAGCTCGGCTCCGGCAAGAACACCCGCCGGTTCCGGCGGATGGACGGCCTGCTCCGGCTCTCCTCCCGGCTCGGCCACCGCCTGGACGGCCCCGAGCTGTTCGACCCGCTGGGCGGTCCGGTCGCCGACCCGACCGCCTTCCTGCGCGCCTACCTCCAGCGCGACGACGTCGAACTCGCCCGCGAGGACGCCGTCTCGCACTTCGACCAGCTCCCGGTCAGCGTGCTCACCACCGCCACCCTCGACTGGGTGGCCGAGGCCGCGCCGTCCGCCGTCGTGGACGTCCGCCGCTTCCGGCCCAACGTCCTGGTGCGCACCCCGCCCGGCACCCCGCCGTTCGTCGAGGACACGTGGTTCGGCCGCGAGGGCCGGACCGGCTCCCGCTCCGGCGCGCGGCTCTCCTTCGTCCGGTCCAGCGAGCGCTGCGCGATGACCACCGCCGCCCAGCCCGGGCTGCCGCACGCCCCCGAGATCCTCAAGGCCATCGCCCAGGCCCACGAGGCCCGGCTGGACGCGCTCGCCGGGGTCGCCGCCCCCGGCCGGCTCGCCGTGGGCGACGCGCTGTCCCTGCACTGACCGCCCCGCAGCTCCGGCGGCCGGCCGTACGGGCGGCCGGACCCCGCGGACCCGGGCGCGCCGAGCGGACCGGCGGACTCCTCGTCAGGCCCCGCCGACCGGCGGCAATTCAGCTTTCCCTCCCACCACTTGACTGACGCACGTCTATCCTGTCTTACTGTCGTAGGACAGGAGAACAACTGGTGATCGAGTTCGTGCTCGACGGCCGCTCGCGGGTGGCCACGTACATGCAGCTGGTGCTTCAGGTGAAGCAGGCGCTGCGCGTCGGACTGGCGCAGCCGGGGGACCGGCTGCCCAAGGTGCGCGATGTGGCGCAGTCCCTGGCGATCAACCCCAACACCGTGCTCAAGGCCTACCGGGAGCTGGAGCTGGAGGGGCTCGCCGAGGGCCGGCCCGGGGTGGGGACGTTCCTGGTCCGCACCCTGGCCGGACCGTCGCTGGCCAACCAGGCGGAACTGCGCGACGAGCTGGTGACCTGGCTGCGCAAGGCGCAGGCCGCCGGACTCACCCGCGAGGACATCACCGCGCTGATCGACACCACCACGCGGGCCACGTTCGACCGGACGCCACCGGGCGACGGCCGGCACGGCAGCCGGCACACCGGCTAGCCCGTACGACATCCCGCCAGACCGCATCCTTGGGGGAACACATGACGGAAGTCGCTTTGCAGACAGACGGGTTGGGCAAGCGTTACGGCCAGACCTGGGCACTCCGGGGCTGCTCGCTACAGCTCCCCGCCGGGCGGATCGCCGCCCTGGTCGGCCCCAACGGCGCCGGCAAGTCCACCCTGCTCCACCTCGCCGTCGGCCTGCTGCAGCCCGACGCCGGAGAGGTCCGCGTCTTCGGCCGGGACCCGCGGGACAACATCGACGCCCTGGCCGACCTGGGGTTCGTCGCCCAGGACACCCCGCTCTACCCGGACTTCACCGCCGCCGAGCTGATCACCATGGGCAGCCGGCTCAACCGCCGCTGGGACTCCGCGATCGCCCGCGAGCGGCTCACCCGGCTCGGCATTCCGGCCGACAAGCCGGTCGGCAAGCTGTCCGGCGGCCAGCGCGCCCAGGTCGCGCTCGCCCTGGCGCTGGCGAAGAAGCCCCGGCTGCTGCTCCTGGACGAGCCGGTCGCCGCCCTCGACCCGCTGGCCCGGCACGAGTTCATGCAGGCCCTGATGGGTGCGGTCGGCGAGTACGGCACCACCGTGCTGCTCTCCTCCCACCTGCTCGCCGACCTCGAACGGGTCTGCGACCACCTGATCGTCCTGCAGACCGCCCACGTCCAGCTCTCCGGCGCGGTGGACGACCTGCTCGCCACCCACTGCCGGCTGGTCGGCCCGCGGGTCGCCGACGGCGCCGCGGTGCCCGGAGTGGCGGCGGTGATCCGGGCCAGCCACACCGAACGGCAGTCCACCCTGCTGGTCCGCACCGACGGCCCGGTCGACACCGACCGGTGGGCCGTGCACGACGTCACCCTGGAGGACCTCGTCCTCGCCTACCTGGGCGCCGCCGACACCCGCACCACCGGCACCACGCCCTTCCCGGAGGTGGCCGCGTGATCTGGCTGACCTGGCGTCAACACCGTAAGCAGGCGCTCTGGACGGCGATCGCCCTCGCCGTCCTGGCCGCCGCCCTGATCCCCACCGGCCTCGGCATGCGGTCCACCTTCGAGGACTCCGGACTCGGGGCGTGCCTGCGCAAGCTGGGCAACACCCAACTCGTCTCCGGCGGCGGCTGCGAGTCGCTCAGCCAGCGCTTCGAGAACCAGTACGGCGCGATGCTCTTCCTCGCGATCCTCTTCGTCCTGCTGCCGCTCCTGGTGGGCCTCTTCTTCGGCTCCCCGCTGGTCGCCCGGGAGGTGGAGAACGGCACCCACCGGCTGGTCTGGACCCAGGGCATCAGCCGCCGCCGCTGGATCCTCACCAAGTTCGGCCTGGTCGGCGCCGTCGCGCTCGTCCTGTCGGTGGTCTACTCGCTGGGCGTCGCCTGGTGGCTGGCCCCGCTGGCGGCCAACGGCGCGGGCCGGCTCGGCTACCTCTTCTTCGACGTCCAGGGCGCGGCGCCGATCGGCTACACGCTGTTCGCGGTGGCGCTCGGCATCCTGGTCGGCACCCTGAGCCGCAAGGTGCTGCCCGCGATGGGCATCTCGCTCGCTGCCTTCGTCGCCGTCCGGGTGCTGGTCGAGACCCTCGCCCGACCGTACTTCCTGCCGACGAAGACGCTCAGCTACGCGATCGACAGCCCGCTCCTGGGCAACCGCTTCACCGGCTCCTGGGTCTACCAGGAGGGCGTCCGCAACGGCGCCGGGGAGCTCGTCCTCCCGGACGCCCGGGTCGGCTGCGACACCGACGGCTCCGGCGACTCCGCCGGGTGCGTGGCCCACTTCGCCCAGCAGGGCTTCGGGCCCGCGCCCTACACCAACTGGCAGGAGTACCAGCCGGCCGACCGCTTCTGGACCTTCCAGGGCATCGAGACGGGCCTCTTCCTCGCCCTCACCGCCCTGCTCCTCGTCCTGGCCGTCCGCCGCATCCGCCGCATCGCCTGAACGGCACCGCCGAGGGGCGCTCTCCGGCACACCGACCGGGGAGCGCCCGGCCGGTCCGGCCCGGCGGCGCGCAGGCCCGGCGGCGCAGGTCCGGCGGCGGTCCGGGTCAGCGGGGGACGGGCAGGAGGCACAGCGGGTGGCCGGCGGGATCGGCGTAGACGCGCCACCCCCCGGCGTCCCGGAGGAGGGTGCCGCCGAGGGCGAGGACGGCGGCTTCGGCGGCGGCCGGGTCGTCGACGTCGATGTCCAGGTGGGCCTGCTGGGGGTGGGCGGGGTCCGGCCAGCGCGGCGGACGGTGGTCGGCGACCCCCTGGAAGCAGAGCACCGGTCCGCCGGGGGTGTGCAGGGTGGACCACGCCTCGTCCAGCGACCAGCGCGGATCCGGCCGGTCCACCTCGCCGCCGAGCAGCCCCGCGTAGAAGCGGGCCAGCACGGCCGGGTCGGGACAGTCGAGGACGAGACACTGCAGCCGGCCGATCACGGGAATCTCCTTCGAGGGTGCGGACTGTCCGCCATTCTCCGGCCGTCAGCGTCCCGGACCGGCCCGCGCCGCCCGTCAGCCGTCCTCCGCGTCTGCTGGACAGCTCCCGCCCCGGGCCGGAGCATGATCGGATGACCACAGAAGACGGTTCGGTCCATCCGGAGGCGCCCCGGCTCGGAACGCCGGGCACCCCCGGTGCGCCCCGCTCCCCCGGCCCGGCCGTGCGGCTGGAACGGCTCGCCGCCGCACACGCGGACGCCCTCCTCGCCTTCGAACGCGAGAACCGGGCGTACTTCGCGCGTTCGGTGCCCGACCGCGGGGACGACTACTTCACCCCGGCCGGGTTCGCCGGCCGCCACGCCGCGCTGCTCGCCGAACAGGCCACCGGTGCCTGCCACTTCCACGTCGTCCTGGACGCCGGGGGCACGCTGCTCGGCCGGGTCAACCTGGTGGACGCGGCCGGCGGCAGCGCCGAACTCGGCTACCGGGTCGCCGAGAGCGCGAGCGGCCGGGGCGTGGCCCGGGCGGCGGTCGAGGAGGCGTGCCGGCTCGCCGCCACGGCGTACGGGCTCACCGCGCTCACCGCCGTGACCACCCTCGACAACGCGCCCTCGCGGGCCGTACTCGCCCGCACCGGCTTCACGGCGGTGGGCGAGGAGGTCGTCGACGGCCGGCCCGGCGCGGCGTACCGGCGCACGCTCTGATCCGGTGCCCGGCGGGCCGCCCGGCGGTGGCGGATCCGCCTACCGGCCGGTAGTTCGGCGGCCCGGATTCGCGGGCAGAACAACGGATATGACGATCCCTCACCGCCTGATCGGCACCGGCGCCCACAAGGTCCTGGTGCTGCACGACTGGTTCGGCACCAGCGCCGGCTGGGGCCCGTTCCTGGACTACCTGGACGGCTCCGCCTTCACCTACGCCTTCCTCGACTACCGGGGCTACGGCGAGCGCCGGAACGTGGCGGGTGCGTACACGCTCGCCGAGATCGCGGACGACGCGCTCGCGCTGGCCGACCAGCTCGGCTGGGAGAGCTTCTCGCTCGTCGGGCACTCCATGGGCGGCAAGGCCGTGCAACAGGTGCTGGCCCAGGCACCCGGGCGGGTGAGGAAGTTGGTGGGCCTGGCGCCCGTCCCCGCGAGCGTGTACCCGATGGACGCGGCGGCCGAGAAGCTGTTCTACGGGGCGGCGGAGGACCGCGAGAAGCGGTTCGCCATCATCGATCTGGTGACCGGGCGGCGGGCCGGCCGGGTCTGGCTCGACCTGATGGTGAACCGCTCGCTGTCGCTGTCCACCCGCGAGGCGTTCGGCGGCTACGTGCGCGACTGGGCCACCGCCGACCTGGTGGAACGGATCGACGGGAATCCCGTGCCGGTCAAGGTGATCGTGGGAGCGCACGACCTCGCGCTGACCGCCGAGGTGATGCGCGGCACCTTCCTGACCCACTACCCCAACGCCGAGCTGGAGGAGCTCCCCAACAGCGGCCACTACCCGATGCACGAGACACCGGTCGCGCTGGCGGCCTCCCTGGAGTCCTTCCTCCGGGGGTGACACCTCGGCCCCGCCCGGAGGCCCGCCTGCCCGCCCCGGCCTAGCCGATCTCGCGGATCCGCTCCAGCACCGCGGGCGACGCCTTCGCCGGCGAACCGGAGTCGAACGGGGGCTGGGGGTCGTACTCGGCGTGGAGCTGGATCGCCCGGGCGGTGGTCTCGTCGGCGAGCAGCGCCACGAGCCGGAGCGCCATGTCGATGCCGGAGGAGACCCCGGCCGCCGTGACGATCCGCTCCCGGCGGACCACCCGTTCCGGCGTGTACGTCGCACCGTACGCCGCCAGCTCGCCCGCGGCCGCCCAGTGGGTGGTCGCCACCAGCCCCTTGAGCAGTCCGGCCGCCCCGAGCAGCAGCGCACCGGTGCAGACCGAGGTGGTGAACCGGGTGGTCGCGTGCACCCGGCGGATCCAGTCGGTGAACCCGGCGTCGTCCAGCAGCGGACGCGCCCCGTTCCCGCCCGGCACGAGGAGGACGTCGCACGACTCGACCTCCTCGTACCGGGCGGGAACGTCCAGTCTCAGCCCGCCCAGGGTGTCGACCACCCGGCCGGTCCCGCTCGTCGAGACGAACCGCACGACGGCGCCCGGGAGATACCCGAGCACCTGGTACGGGCCGACCGCGTCGAGCGGCTCGAAATCGTCGAAGAGCGGGATCACGATGTCCATGTTCCGCAGGTTAGAGCGGAGTTGGCACGGCGTCCGCACCCTGGTCAGCGGATTCACGAGAACGAGTGGTCTGCACCACCGGCTTTCACCTGAGCGCATCCAGCTCGGCCCCGATCGCCGCCCGGATCGGGTCCTGCGCCGGGCCGAGCGCGTACCGGTCGTCACGCCACCGGTCCGCCGGGTAGCGCCAGACGGGCACCCGGACGAGGTCCTCGGGCTCCCATCCGAAGCGCGGCCACACGTGCGCGTGCAGCATCGGGTCGGTGTTGCCGAGGATCTCCAGGTTGACCCGCCGGAACGCCGGGTCGGCCGCCCGGCACGCCCGCTCCACGGCCTCGCCGAGCCGGTCGAGGTCCTCCAGGTACGCGATCCGGCGCGCCCTCGGCAGGTCGGAGAGCCGCTCGACGCCAGGCTCGTCCGTGAGCAGGATCGCGTAGCCGGGCAGGAACTGCACGTCCCCGATCACCGCGAACCCGGCGTCCAGGCGCCGGATCACGGTCGGGTTCTCACCCCGCAGCGCGCTGCCGATGCGGTCGGACTTCCAGTCGGTGCCGTCGTCGATCATGCGGCGATGCTAGGGTCCGTCTTCAAATCTGATCAAGCGATGAGAGATCACGTCGGTTGTGGTGCGGCGTCATGAGCTTTCGGATGCCGAGTGGGATGTGTTGTCGCGGTTCCTGCCGAGGTCAGGATCTGCAGGTCGGCCGCGCAGTGACGACCGCTTCCTCGACTTCTCCGAGGCCGACCTCACCCTCCGCCCGGACGGCACCTTCACCGCCGTCCTCCTCGCCCCCTCCCCGCTCCCCACCCTGGACGGCCACTGGCACGTCCACGACGTCTACCTCGCCACCGCCATCACCGCCCTGCGGTAGCCGGTCACCGAGAAGCGGTTCCCACCACCGGTCGCACGGGAAGTCCTTCAGGAAGAGCGGAACGGCGTCGCGTTCGTCCGGGAACACCTTTGCCCGCTCCCGGCGAACGCCGCCGGCCCTCGTCACCCGCCGACTCACCCCTCGCACCCGGGAGATCGCGATGACCGACAACCCGTCCGCGCAGCACGGCGTCCCGTCCTCACCCGACCCTGACCCGCTCCGTGACGAGCACCCCGAGATCGTGGCCGGCGCGGCCGTCGACGGGAACATTCATGTCGGCTACTGGGACAGCCCGGCGGACGGACGGTCGCTCGACCAGGCCACCGACCGGCTCACCGACCTCGTGGCGGGGCGGCTGGGCGCCGCACCCGGCCGCAGTCTGCTGGATGTCGGCTGCGGAACGGGACGGCCCGCGCTGCGCATCGCCCGGGCCACCGGTGGCCAGGTGTCAGGAATCTCGGTCAGCGCCGAGGACATCGCCCTCGCACGGACCCGGGCGGATGCCGCCGGGCTCGCCGACCGGGTGGACTTCCGGTACGCGGACGCCTGCGCACTGCCTTTCGAGTCCGCGTCCTTCGACGGTGCCTGGGCGGTCGAGTCCATGATGCACATTCCCGACCGGACCGCCGCCCTCACCGAGATCGCCCGGACCCTGCGGCCCGGCAGCACGCTGGTCGTCACCGACGTGCTGCTCCGGTCGCCGGTGACCGGCGAGGCCGCGGAGACGGTCCGCCGGACCTGCCGGGCGTTCGGGTCCCCTGCGCTCCCCGAGCCGGCGGAGCTCCGCACGGCCCTCGACCGCGCCGGTCTGGAGGTTCTGGAGTTCCAGGACATCGGGGAGCACGTCCGGCGCACCTACCAGGCGTTCGCCGATGCCTTCGCGCGCGTCACCCCCTCTGTGGACGACCCGCACTACGAGTTCTTCGACTTCGCCCGTTCCCTTCCCCGGTTCGGTGCCCTCGCGGAGATCGGCTACGCCTTCGTGGTCGCGCGCCGCCGGTGAACGGAGGCGCCGGCCGGGTCGGCGGGGCCGGAGGACGGCATCGCCGGGACGCGAAGGGCGGCCGATCCGGCCAATAGAGTTCCGTCACGATCCGTCAGCGGCGGCAGGAAAGAATCGCTCAAGAATCCGCTGCCGGAGCCCCGTCGCCATGGGGCAGCCGGACCGGGCCGATACCGGACCGTGCGCGGACAAGGCCCCGCCCCGGCGATTCCGCCGGGGCGGGGCCGCGGCACACACCGGGAGGCAATCCCTCAGCACGCGACCGTTCGCCGTGTCAAGTGGAACTCAAGGCGCCCTGAAGAAGTTCGCCCTCGCACTTGTTCTCCGGGATTCGGCTAACCTCGCGGAGTGGAGAGGCAAGCTTCAGGTCGTTCATTCTCCAGTTCGAATCCAGACCGCTTCGTCCCGCCCCGACCCCGCCGTTCGGACCACCCGCCCCCCCGCCCGTTCGGCCGTTCGTACGGGAATACTGGTTCCGAACCCCCGTGCCCGTCCGAGCGCGACGGGGGACCCTCATGACCGGGGCAGCCCGGCCCCGACCGGTGGTGGGCGCACTGATCCGTGATCCGGCCGGCCGGATCTTCGTCCAACGCCGCTCGGCCGACCGCTCCCTCTTCCCCGGTTGCTGGGACGTGGTCGGTGGAGCCGTGGAACCAGGGGAGTCCCTCCTGGACGCGCTCCGCAGGGAGATATCGGAAGAGACGGGGTGGCGGTTGCGCCGCGTTCTCGCCCGGGTGGCACACACGGAGTGGACGGGGGACGGCATTCGACACATCGAGTCGGACTACCTCGTCGAGGTGGACGGAGACCTCTCCTCGCCCGCACTCGAACGGGACAAGCACACCGAGTTCGCCTGGCTGGCCGCCGAGGACGTCACGCTGCTCGACGAGAACACACTGCGCAGCGGCAGCACCTTCATCAAGGACGTCGTGACCGCGGCACACGCTTGGCGCGCCGACCCTACGGGGAGCCGCACGGCTCTCTGAACCGTCTGCGGACACGTACGTCCGATCCGGGCTGAACAACCCTTTCCCGACTTCCCACGTCATCGTCGAGCGGTGTTCTGCGAGGGGAATATTCTGCATGCCCGGCGACAGGCTGAAGGACATCCGTCCGCGACCACGAGTGCTGATGATCGGATTTGCCGGGCATCAAGGAAAGGAGTACCTGCCGATCGTACAGGAGATTGCCGATATCGTCGGCGGCGTCGACTCCGCCCCGCCCGCCGTGCCACTCGCCGACGAATGGGGATTCCCGTACTACGGGAGCCTCGACGACGCACTGAAAGCCGTCGACTTCGACGCCGCAGTGGTCACCGTGCCTCACGGCGAGCATTTCCCGGTCTGTACGCGGCTGCTGGCGCACGGCCGGCACGTCATCAAGGAGAAGCCGTTCGCGGTCACCGAACCTGAAGCGCGCCAGCTGATACATCTCACGCAGCAGGCCGACCGCAGCGTCTTCACACTGCTGCAACGGAACTTCGACCCGGTGTTCCGGTTCGCCCGGGACAACCTCGCGCGGATCGGGAGGCCCTACTGGTTCTCCTACGACTACCACTTCAACCTGGCTCGTCCGACCACGGGTTGGCGCGCGTCCCGGGAGCAGGCAAGGGGTGGTGTGCTCCTCGACATGGGCTACCACCTTGTCGATGTGCTCAACGGGATGTTCCCCGAAACCCCCCGGGTGCACTCGGCCTTCGTGCACCAGTACCAGGAGACGCGGGATCGCCGACTGGAGGACCTGGTCGCCCTCCTGTGCAGCTACCCGTCGAGGGGGCTGGCGGGCTCGCTGCGCATCTCGCGCCACAGCCTCGCGAAGACCGAACAGCTCTGCGTGCTCGGTTCGGAAGGCGCGTTGACCGTCGCCCCCGGCGCGGCCACCCTGCATGCCGTCGGAGGGGCCCAGTTGGAACGCTACGCCCCGGAAGGATCCAGGACCGACATCACGCGCTCCATGTTCGTCCACTATCTGGACCGCCTGGAGGACCGCGACTACCGCCGGGACCACCTCCTGCGTCAACTCGCCACCGTTCGCACGATCGACGGAATCTACCGGGCCCGATCGGGCGGGACGAGCGGACTCACCGACCGATGCGCCTGACCCACCCCCGCAAGGACAGGAAGAGAGCACATGAATACCGACGAACGGCTCGCCCTTCTCGGGGGCGCACCCGCCATCTCGCGGCCACTGCCCCACGAGGTGTGGCCGCCCCCCGCGGACGAGGCGGAGCTGTCCGAGCTGGCCGCCCAGCGGAACACCGACATCTCCATCAAGGGCAACAGCGGCCCCATCGGCCGGCTCGAAGCCGACTTCCTCGCCTTCCTGAACGGCGGCGCCCGCTACGCGGTCACCTTCAACTCCGGCACCAGTGCGCTCCTCGCCGCCTACTTCGCCCTCGGCGTACGCGAGGGGGTGGATGTCGTGGGACCGGCGCTCACCTACCACGCCGCGCTGAGCCCCGTGTTCGCGCTGCGCGGTGACGTGGTCCTCGCCGACATCGACCCCGACACCCGCGGCCTGGACCCCAAGGCACTCCAGTCCGCGCTGACCGAGCACACCAAGGTCGTCACCGTCGTCCACCAGTGGGGCCACCCCTGCGACATGGACGCGATCCTGTCGATCGCCGAACGGCACGGGCTGCGCGTCCTGGAGGACTGCTCCCACGCCCACGGCAGCCGCTACAAGGGCCGGCCGGTCGGTACCTTCGGCGACGCCGCCGTCTTCTCCCTCCAGGCCAACAAGGCCGTCTACGCCGGAGAAGGCGGCATCCTCGTCACCAGCGACCCCGGGATCCAGGACCGCGCCACCCTCCTCGGGCACTACCGGGACCGCTCCCGGGACTCCGTCCTCGACGAGGACCTGCGGGCCCACTGGGTCACGGGCTTCGGACTCAAGCTGCGCATGTCACCGTTCAACGCCATCGTCGCCCGGCATGCCCTCGCCGCCTTCCCCGCACGCAAGGAGGCCCGGCACCGGTGCCTGCGGCACCTCGGCGAGCAGCTCGCCGACGTGGAGTACCTGCAGCAGGTCCATGTCGCCGACCACGTCGACATGGGCGCCTGGTACGGCTACAAGCCGCTCTACCGGCCCCAGGCGCTGGGTGGCGTTCCACGTTCGGTGCTCGTCCGGGCGCTGCGCGCCGAGGGCATGGAGGTCGGCGCCCCCTCCGGCCCCCGGCTGTCCACCCTGCCGCTCTACGCCCGCACCGAGAACCCTCTCTTCCCCGGAGTCCCGAAGAGGGCCGCCACGCCGGGGGCCGACTCGCAGGCCGAGCACGTCGAGCAGCACGCGCTCTCCTTGCCGACCTTCACCGACTGGCCCGGCGACACGGTGCTCATCGACCAGTACGCCGAGGCATTCCGCAAGATCGGCCGTCACCGCGAAGCGCTGGTCCGGTACGCCGCCGAGCTGCCCCGATGACCGAAACCGCACTGCCGAAGAGGGAGTGGGCATGACTGTCGAAGAGTCGCCGGAGGACGTGGCGAGGGCCCTGCAGCACGCTCTCGCCGGTGACGACCTGCCGGACACCTTCACCCTGCTGGGACGGGAATGGAGCCTGCACCGGGGTGTCTGGCCCAGCACGCTGAGCGCGGCCACCGAGGTGATGGCCTCGGTGGTGCCCTATCCCCGGGACGGCTCGTTCCTGGAGGTCGGCTGCGGTACGGGCGTCATCGCCGTCACCGCCGCACTCAGCGGCTGTGCCTCCGTCACCGCACTGGACATCAACGAGAAGGCCGTGGCCAATACCGTCGCCAACGCCGAGCGGCACGGTGTGGGCGACCGGGTCCGCGCCCTCCACAGCGACATGTACACGGCGCTCGATCCCCTGAGCCGCTTCGACACGATCTTCTGGAACGTGCCCTGGACCTATGTGGAGGACGGCTTCGCCCTCTCCAGCGACATCCACACCGCCGTCTTCGACCCGGGCTACCGGGGCCAGGCCCGCTACCTCGCCGGGGCGCACGAGTACCTGACCGACGGCGGCCGGCTGCTGCTGGGCACCGCCCACCTCGGGGACCGTGAACGGCTCGACGTGCTCGCCGGTGAGGCCGGCCTGCGGATCGACATGCTGCGCAAGGTCCGCCGGATCGAGGAAGTGGGCGTCATGGAGTACCACCTGCTCGAACTGCGAACGAGGTGATCCGGTGACACCGCCCGTGCCACCGGAGGACGACCTCGAACTGGCCCTCCGTCTGGGCGACCTCGCCGACGGGCTCACCGTCCGCCGCTTCCACGCCCTCGACCTGCGGGTCCGGGAGAAGCCGGACCGTACACCCGTGACCGACGCGGACACCGCCGTCGAGACGGCCGTCCGCGCGGAACTGCGGTCCGCCCGCCCCGATGACGCGTTCGCCGGGGAGGAGACCGGCGGCTCCGTCTCCTCCGGGCGCACCTGGCTGGTCGACCCCATCGACGGCACCAAGAACTTCCTGCGCGGCGTACCGGTCTGGGCCACGTTGATCGCCCTGCTGGAGGACGATCGCCCCACCGTCGGCGTGATCAGCGCCCCCGCCCTGCACAGCCGCTGGTGGGCGGCGGCGGACCGGGGCGCCTGGCTGCGCCGGGGACCGGCCGGCACCACCCCCGTGCGCCTGGGGGTCTCCGGCCGCACCCGCCTCGACCAGGCATACCTCTCCACCACCAGCACCCGGACCTGGGACGTCTTCCACTCACGTGCGGCCTATCTGCGCCTGGCCGAAGCCTGCTGGGAGGACCGTGCCTTCGGCGACTTCCTCCAGCACTGCATGGTCGCCGAGGGAACGCTCGACATCGCGGCCGAACCGGTCGTCAACCCCTGGGACATCGCAGCGGTACAGGTTCTGGTGGAGGAGGCCGGCGGCCTCTGCACCGACCTCCTGGGCACCTCGCCCCGGAACGGCACCGGCGCCCTGTCCGCCAACCCGCGGTTGCACCGGCTCGCCCTGAAGGCCCTCTCCGCGCCGCCCGGAGCACCCGGGCCGCCCGGACCCTGAGCCCGCCCCGAACCGTCGGACGCGGAACCCACCGAGAAACGGACCATCATGCTGATTCTTTCCCTCAAGGAAGGCCATGACGGGGCGATCGCGGCCGTCGACGACGGCAGGCTGCTCTTCTCCCTGGAAGCGGAGAAGGACTCGTTCCTCCGCTACAGCAATCCGACGGCCGAACTGTTCGCGACGGCGGCGGACCGGCTGGACAGGCAGCCCGACGTCGTCGCCGTGAGCGGCTGGATCAAGGGCACCCAGTGCACCGACCAGGCTTCGCGCGCCGGGTACTTCGGTGTGGGCGCATCCGCGATCACGGACGAGGCCGGCCGGTTCTTCGGCAAGGCCGTGCGCGTCTTCTCGTCCACCCATGAGCGCTCCCACATCATGACGTCCTACGGCATGTCGGCACTCCGCCGGGACCAGCCCTTCTACAGCCTGGTGTGGGAGGGGAACATCGGCTCGTTCTACCGGATCGACCAGCACGGGAAGGTGACCCATCTCAAGGAGGTGCTCAACTACCCCGGCAACAAGTACTCCTACGGCTTCGCGCTCGCCGACCCGAAGTTCAGTCCGCACCAGGAGTTCGTCCGGTTCCAGGACGCGGGGAAGCAGATGGCCCTGGCCGGATTCGCCGAGAACCGGCCGGCGACCCGGGCGGAACAGGACGTGATCGACTTCGTCCTCGGCCAGAAGGAGGTCATCACCGGAAGCCTGAAGGACCGGATGACCGATTCCCCCTTCCACAACGTCGGTGTGGAATCGAGCGCTTACAAGAACCTGGCGGCCCGGCTCTCGGACGCCATCTTCGACCGCTTCCACGCGTACGCCCGGGAGTACCTGACCGAGGGAATCCCGCTGCTCATCTCCGGGGGCTGCGGGCTCAACTGCGAGTGGAACCGGCGCTGGCGCGAGTGCGGGCTCTTCCCCGCGGTCTTCGTTCCGCCGTGTCCCAACGACAGCGGATCCGCGATCGGCACCGCCATCGACGCCCAGCACTTCTACACCGGGTCGGCCGACCTGGAGTGGGATGTCTACGCGGGCGGCGAATTCGTGGAGGACATCGAGTTCGACCCGCAGCGCTACGAGATCCGCCCGCTGGACCACGGCGAGGTCGCCCGCCACCTCCGCGACGGGAAGATCATCGGCTGGGCGCGGGGCCGCTGGGAGATCGGCCCCCGCGCCCTCGGGAACCGGTCGATCCTGGCCGCTCCCTTCACCGAGGAGACCACGGCCAGGCTCAACAGGATCAAACAGCGCGAAAGCTACCGCCCCATCGCCCCGATCTGTCTGGAGCAGGAAGCGGGCCGCTGGTTCGGCGGTGGCCTCCCCGACCCCTACATGCTGTACTTCAGCCGGGTCGAATCCGCCGACCTGCGCGCGGTGACCCACGTCGACGGAACGGCCCGCACCCAGACCGTCGACCCGACCGCGAACCCGGCCATGGGTGCACTGCTGACCGCCTTCGGCGAACTCACCGGATTCAGCGTCCTCTGCAACACTTCGCTCAACTATTCGGGACGCGGGTTCATCAACCGGAGCAGCGACCTGATCGCCTACGGCGAGCTGCACGGACTGGACGGGTACGTCGTGAACGACATCTTCGTCACACCGCGACGCTAGGGCCGGCTGCGCGCGCGAGTGTCTGGCGGGCACCCGGCGGGTGCTCGGCCGCGACCAGGTCGGCGGCACGGCCGAGCACCCGCCCCGCCCACCGCTTTGCGCCCCGGGCCGGTCCCCGGCATCGGAGGACCTCGCAGGACGGCCGCGCCTGCCCATAGCGCCCCCGAACGGCTCGAAGGCCGCCCCCGGTGTTTCGGGGACGGCCTTCGCTGCGAGTCGGTGAGTGCGTCAGCCGGCGTTGAACTCGCCGTCGGCGGTGGCGGTCACGAAGGACTGCCACGCCGCCGGGGTGAAGCGCAGTCGCGGGCCCTGCGGGTCCTTCGAGTCACGGACCGAACCGGGGCTCGCGTCGTCCACCTCGATGCAGTTGTCGTTTGCGTTGCCGCTGCTGTAACTACTCTTGCGCCACTGCTCGGTTCGCTGCATCCGCGTGGTCCTCCGCCGTCGATTCGATCAGGGCCAGGGACGCCTCCGGCGACAACGCGGCAGCCCTGACCAGATCGTAGGCCAGCGAGCACTGGTCGACCAGCGCCGGATCGTCCACCAGATTCCCCGTGAGAAGCCCTTCGACATAGGCCGTCGGCGGCGCATCCTCGAAGGTCATCAGGCTGAGGGAGCCGACCATCAACGAGTGCGCACCCGCAGTCAGCGGAACCACTTGGATGAGTGCCTTGCGCGCCTGGAACAGAGTGGCAAGATACCTCAACTGGCCTGCCATCACAGCCTCGCCGCCGACGGGGCGCCGCAGCACCGCTTCGTCCAGGACCGCCCAGTACATGGGCGCGGACTTCCGATCGAGCAGCTCGGCCCGCGACATCCGGGCCGCGACCATCTCCTCGTTCTCGGCCGCCTTCCGCAGCGGCTGCGCCGACTCGAACAACGCCCTCGCGTAGTCGGGCGTCTGCAGCAGGCCCGGCACCAGCAGCGGGGAGAACTCGCTGATGGTCAGCGCCAGTCCCTGCAACTCGGCGGCGTGCCGGAAGTAGTCGGCGTAGCGCGAGGACTTCCGGTACATCTCGTAGACGCGCAGGAAGTGGCCGCCGGTGCCGAGCACCTCGTCCAAGCGCACCGACATATCCTCCTGCGGGTTCCGGACCGCCCCCTCCAGCAGGCCGACGTACGCGCCCGAGCAGAACAGCAGCTTCCCCAGCGCCTCCTGCGAGAGCCCCGCCTCCTCCCGCAGCCGCTTGATCTCCTCGCCCCAGAACGCGCGGGGCGAACGGGACGGGTCGAGTTCCATGGCCATGTGCCAAATCCCTTCAAGGAACCGGTGCTCGGGCCTTCCGGTGGCAACGCTAGCTACGCAGAGGAACGACTGGGACACGAACAGCAATAGTGTGCTTGTCTCATCGAGGGTGACCCGGATCACATCGCCGGTCCCGATGAGTTCTCGCGCCGCCCCCGGTCCTACTGGCATGACGAACACGATGGCAGCGCCGATCACCCCGACCGCCCCGGCCGACCGCGCCCGCTCCACCACCCGTGCCCTGCTGGCCGCCGGCGCCGCCGCCGGGCCGCTCTTCCTCGCCGTCGGCGTCGTCGGGGGCCTGACCCGCGAGGGCTTCGACTTCACCCGCAACGCGCTCAGCCAGCTGAGCCTCGGCGACCTCGGCTGGATCCAGCAGACGGCGTTCCTCCTCACCGGTCTGCTCACCGTCACGGGCGCCGTCGGGCTGCGGCTCGCGCTGCCCGCCGGCGTCTGGGCGCCGCGACTCGTCGGGGTGTTCGGCGCGGCCTTCGTCCTGGACGGGTTCTTCGCGGCCGACCCCGGAGCCGGGTTCCCGGTCGGGGCGCCCGAAGGACGGGTGACGGAGCTGAGCGCGCACGGCACCGTCCACCTGATCGGCGGGGCGGTGGGCTTCCTCGCCCTGTGCGCGGCCTTCCTCGTCCTCGCCCGGCACCTGGACCGCGGCTGGGCGCTCGCCTCCCGTCTGGTGGCCGCGGCCGTGCTCCTCGGCTTCGCCGCATCGGGGGCCACGGTGCTGGCCTTCACCCTGGGCGCCGCGCTCGGGCTCGGCTGGCTCACCGCTGTCACCGTCAAGCTGAATGCGTGAAGATCGAACTCCCAAGACCGTTCGGACGTCAGGAGAATCCCCATGGCCCTCCCCGGCAACGGCCCCGCCAGCTACTTCCCCTCCATCGAGGAGAAGTACGGCCACCCCGTCTCCCACTGGAAGGAGCTGATCCGCTCCTCCCCGCTCAGCAAGCACGCGGAGCTGGTCGCCTGGCTCAAGGCCGAGCACGGCCTCGGCCACGGCCACGCCAACGCGCTCGTCAAGCACACGCTGGACGAGTTGAAGGGCTGACGCCCCGGAGGGCGCGGCCCCGGCTCAGATGCCGAGGCCGCGCACCACCAGGTCGACCAGCGCGAAGAAGAACAGCGAGATCCCGACGAACCCGTTGGTCTGGAAGAACGCCCGGTTCAGCCGCGAGAGGTCGTGGGGTTTCACGATGGTGTGCTCGTAGACGAAGGCGCCCGCGACCACCAGCAGCCCCACCCAGAACGCCGGCCCGGCGTCCGTCAGCACCGCGTACCAGCCGAGCAGCAGCGTGGTGACCACGTGGCAGCCGCGCGCGCCCCGGATGGCCGCCGGGACGCCGAACCGGGCCGGCACCGACCGCACGCTGCCCGCCCGGTCGGACTCCACGTCCTGGCAGGCGTAGATGAGGTCGAAGCCGCCGATCCAGATGCCGACCGCCGCACCGAGCACCACCGCGTCCCAGGACCACGTGCCGGTGACGGCCAGCCAGGCGCCCACCGGTCCCATCGCCTGGGCGATCCCCAGGATGGCCTGCGGGAAGTCGGTGAACCGCTTCCCGTACGGGTAGACCACCATCGGCACCACGGCGACCGGCGCGAGCACCAGGCAGAGCGGGTTCAGCAGGGCCGCCGCGCCCAGGAAGACGATCAGCGCGACCGCCGAGCCCACGTACGCGGTCTTCAGTGAGACCGCGCCCGTGACCAGTTCACGCCCGGCGGTGCGCGGGTTCCGGGCGTCGATCTCCCGGTCGATGATCCGGTTGGCCGCCATGGCGAAGGTCCGCAGTCCGACCATGCAGACGGTGACGACGAACAGCTCGCCCCAGTGCACCCGCTCGTCGGACAGGAACATCGCGGTCAGCGCCGCGATGTAGGCGAAGGGCAGGGCGAAGACCGAGTGCTCGATCATCACCAGCCGGAGGAAGCTCTTGACCTTCCCGGGCGGGACCTCGGGGAGGGCTGCCGCCGTGCTCACAGGCCGTACTCCTTCCAGCGACGGTCCACCAGGGCGGCGGTCTCGGGGTCGGAGGAGACCATCTCGGGCCAGCCGCCGTCCCGGGTGTAGCCCTCCGTGGGCAGCTTGCGGGTCGCGTCGATGCCCGCCTTGCCGCCCCAGAACTGCTGGTACGAGGCGTGGTCGAGGTGGTCCACCGGACCCTCGACGACGGTCAGGTCGCGGCTGTAGTCGACGTTGCCGAAGGCCCGCCAGGCGACTTCCTGGTAGTCGTGCACGTCGCAGTCGGCGTCCACCACGATGATCAGCTTGGTCAGCGACATCATGTGCGCGCCCCAGATGGCGTGCATCGTCTTCTGGGCGTGCTTCGGGTACTTCTTGTCGATCGAGACGATCACGCAGTTGTGGAAGCCGCCCGCCTCGGGCAGGTCGTAGTCGACGATGTCCGGGATGATGATCTTCAGCAGCGGCAGGAAGAACCGCTCGGTGAACTTGCCCAGCGGGCCGTCCTCGGTCGGCGGGCGGCCGACCACGATGGACTGCAGGATCGGACGGCGGCGCATCGTCACGCAGTCGATCGTCAGCGCCGGGAACGGCTCCTGCGGCGTGTAGAAGCCCGTGTGGTCGCCGAACGGGCCCTCGGGCAGCAGTTCCCCGGGCTCCAGCCACCCCTCCAGGACCACCTCGGCGTCGGCCGGCACCTGGAGCGGCACGGTCTTGCAGTCGACCATCTTCACCCGCTCCCCGGCGACGAAGCCGGCGAACAGGTACTCGTCGATGTCGCCCGGCAGCGGGGCGGTGGCCGCGTAGGTGACGGCCGGCGGGCAGCCGAAGGCGATCGCGACCGGCAGCCGCTCACCCCGCGCGGCGGCCACCGCCGCGTGGTTGCGGCTGTCCTTGTGGATCTGCCAGTGCATGCCGATGGTCCGCCGGTCGTGCCGCTGGAGGCGGTACAGACCGAGGTTGCGGATGCCGGAGTCCGGGTCCTTCGTGTGGGTGAGGCCCAGGTTGAAGAACGACCCGCCGTCCAGCGGCCAGGTGAAGAGCGCGGGCAGCTCGTCCAGGTTGACGTCCTCGCCGGTGAGCACGACCTCGTGCACCGGCGCGTCACCGGACTTCACGTTCCGCGGCGGCACGTGGGCCATCGAGGCGAGCTTGCCGAAGGCGTCCCGGAACCCGGTGAAGCCCTGCGGCAGCTCCGGCTTCAGCAGACCGGCGATCTTCTCGGAGATCTCCTCCGGGCCCTTGAGCCCGAGGGCCTTGGCCAGCCGGCGCTCGGTGCCGAAGACGTTCATCGCCAGCGGCATCGAGGAACCCTTGACGTTCTCGAAGAGCAGCGCGGGGCCCTTGGCCTTCTGCACCCGGTCGACGATCTCGCCGACCTCCAGGTACGGGTCCACCTCCGCCTTGATGCGCTTGAGGTCGCCTTCGCGGTCGAGGGCCCGCAGGAACGAGCGGAGATCGTCGTATGCCATGCCAGCCAGTATCCGCCACCCGCTAGCCTGGCCTGTGTCAAGGGCCCCCCTGAAGCGTCCCGCCGCTCCAGGAGTCGCCCGCCCGCCACCGCCGTCGCCGGGGGAGATCGCCGCCGTGCTGAGGATTCTGACCTTCGTACTCCCGCTCGCCCTGTGGGTGTGGGCCTTCATCGACTGCCTGACCACCCCCGAGGACGAGGTGAAGCACCTGCCGAAGGTGGTCTGGGTGATCATCGTGCTGCTCTTCCCGCTGGTGGGGTCGATCGCCTGGCTGGTGGCCGGCAAGCAGCGCAACGCCCCGCGGACCGCCGGTGCGGGCCGCCACGTGAACGGCGACGGCGGCTCCGGGTTCGACCGCCCGCGCGGAGGCCGGCCGCTCGCGCCGGACGACGACCCGGAGTTCCTGGCGTCGTTGAAGAAGGACGACAAGAAGCACGAGGACATGCTCAAGCAGTGGGAGGCGGATTTGCGCCGCCGCGAGGAGGAGCTGCGCGGCAGGGAGGATCCGGAGGACGGCCGGAGGAGCTGACCCCCCGTAGCTCGGACAGCCCACCCGGTACCCACCGGGTGGGCTGCGGAGTTTTTGGTGCATCCCTACGACTGCCCTGCCGCCACCGGCCGTCCGGCACAGCCTTCACGGCCGCACCGAGCGACCCTTGAGCGATCCTCGGTTCGACCCGATCGGCGCTGCTCATGACAGCCCTGACCTGCGGGTTTCCTCATGCTCAGATCATCCGGCGGCCACCTGGGCGAAAGCTCGGGGTAATCGAACAGCTACCGGCCGCATGGGCTGAAACGCTACGGGTTCTGTGCAGCCCTGACATCTAAACGGACGCGACCTTGTACGGAATCGACGCCGAAACCAGCACGCGGCCCCTCGTACAGTCATAAGTGAAGAAGTGATTCGCAGCCGGGGGCATCGCAGACGTTGGCTGTCGGACAGTTCCCTCACCTTTGGAGTGGTTCGAGATGACGGTTGTGCATGAGGCACCGGTCGGAGACGACATCCCGGAGAGCCCGGCGGACGCCCGAGGGCGGGTCGCCGAGTTGCACGAGCTTCGCGAGCAGGTCCGCCGCGGCCCCAGCGAGAAGGCCACCGAGGCGCAGCACGCCAAGGGCAAGCTGACCGCCCGCGAGCGTATCGACCTGCTGCTCGACGAGGGCTCCTTCCGCGAGGTCGAGCCGCTCCGCCGGCACCGCGCCACCGGCTTCGGCCTGGAGGCCAAGAAGCCGCACACCGACGGCGTGATCGTCGGCTGGGGCACCGTGCACGGCCGGACGGTCTTCACCTACGCACACGACTTCAGGATCTTCGGCGGCGCCCTCGGCGAGGCCCACGCCCAGAAGATCCACAAGATCATGGACATGGCCATCGCGGCCGGCGCCCCGCTGGTCTCGCTGAACGACGGCGCCGGCGCCCGCATCCAGGAGGGCGTCACCGCCCTCGCCGGGTACGGCGGCATCTTCCAGCGCAACACCCGGGCCTCCGGCGTCATCCCGCAGATCTCCGTGATGCTCGGCCCGTGCGCCGGCGGCGCGGCCTACTCGCCGGCCCTGACCGACTTCATCTTCATGGTCCGCGAGACCTCGCAGATGTTCATCACCGGCCCGGACGTGGTGCAGGCCGTCACCGGCGAGAAGATCAGCCAGAACGGGCTCGGCGGCGCCGACGTCCACTCCGGCGTCTCCGGTGTCGCGCACTTCGCGTACGACGACGAGCAGTCCTGCATCGAGGAGGTCCGCTTCCTCCTCTCCCTGATGCCGCAGAACAACCGCGAGATGCCGCCGCCGGTCGTCAACGACGACCCGGTGGACCGCCGCAACGACTCGCTGCTCGACCTGGTGCCGGCCGACGGCAACCGCCCGTACGACATGCGCAAGGTGATCGAGGAGATCGTCGACCACGGCGAGTACCTGGAGGTCCACGAGCGCTGGGCCACCAACGTCCTCTGCGTGCTGGCCCGGATCGACGGCCACGTCACCGGCATCATCGCCAACCAGCCGCAGTCGCTGGCCGGCGTCCTCGACATCAACGCCAGCGAGAAGTCCGCGCGCTTCGTCCAGATGTGCGACGCCTTCAACATCCCGCTGGTGACCATGCTCGACGTCCCCGGCTTCCTGCCCGGCGTCGACCAGGAGCACGACGGCATCATCCGGCACGGCGCCAAGCTGCTCTACGCCTACTGCAACGCGACCGTGCCGCGCATCCAGCTGATCCTGCGCAAGGCGTACGGCGGCGCGTACATCGTGATGGACTCGCGCTCGATCGGCGCCGACCTGTCCTTCGCGTGGCCGACCAACGAGATCGCCGTGATGGGCGCGGAGGGCGCGGCCAACGTGATCTTCCGCCGCGACATCAACGGCGCCGACGACCCGGACGCCATGCGCGCGCAGAAGATCAAGGAATACAAGAACGAACTGATGCACCCGTACTACGCGGCCGAGCGCGGCCTCGTCGACGACGTCATCGACCCGGCCGAGACCCGCCAGGTCCTGGCCTCCTCGCTGGCCATGCTGCGCACCAAGCACGCGGACCTGCCGAGCCGCAAGCACGGCAACCCCCCGATGTAACAGCGCGGTTCGGCCGCGGACAGCACCGCGGCCACAGCGCCGACGACCCCTCACCCTCTTCCGCCGGGAGAAGACCGGACCATGACCGCTTCCGCCGAACCACTCGTCCGCATCGTCCGCGGCTCGCTCACCGACGAGGAGCTCGCCGCCCTGACCGCCGTGCTGATGGCGCGCGCCGCGTCCGCCCAGCACGCGGCCTCCGCCGCCTCGCCGGTCGAGCCGATCGCCAACTGGCAGCGCCTGGAGCGCCGCCCGGCGTACTACTCGCCGGTCAGCTGGCAGTGGGCCGCCTGAGGCTCGCCCGCAGCACCGGACCGCACGACCGACGGCCGGTCACCCTCGGGGTGGCCGGCCCTCGGCGTTCGCGGCGCACGGTCATGGTGCACGATCGCGGTGCGCAGTCACGGCGCACGGTCGCGGCGCACGTTCGCACACGTGAACCGGCGTACAGACCGGCGCGCGATGCCATTCGCGCGCCGGAGAGTGACCCCGGGTGCTCGATAGGATCGCCACCGGACGGTACGCGGCCCGCCGCCCCGTCGGCCCGTGGGATCCAGCCGCTGCCGACGACCAGAACTATCCGAGGAGGCTGCGATGGCCAGGCAGGCCCGGGCGCTGGCGACCCGCCAGGCGGTGCTGCTCGCCGCGGCCGAGGTGTTCGACGAGCGGGGCTACGCGGCCGCCACCATGGCGGAGATCCTGGAACGGGCCCGCGTCACCAAGGGCGCGCTCTACTTCCACTTCCACTCCAAGGAAGAGCTGGCGCTCGCCGTGATCGCGGGCCAGGGCGCCTGGCTCGCCACCTGGCAGCCGGCCTCCGAGAGCCCGGTGCAGACCCTGATCGACCTCGGCTACGCCTTCGCCCACGCCCTGCTCGACAACCCGGTGCTGCGCGGCTCGATCCGGCTGACCATCGAGCACGGCAGCTTCACCCAGCCGCAGATCGCCGCCTACCAGGGCTGGACGGACGCGGCCCGCGAACTGCTGGAGCACGCCCGGGACTCCGGTGAGCTCCGCCCCGGGGTGGAACCGGCGGCCGCGGCCGGAGTGATCACCGGCGCGGTGACCGGCATCCAGCTCAGCTCGCAGGTGTTCACCGACCGCCGGGACCTCCTGCGGCGGATGGCCGACCTCTGGACGCTCCTGCTGCCCGGCCTGGTCCCGCCGCACACCCTGGCCCGGCTCGTCCTGGCCGACCGGCTGCCGCCCGCCGAAGCGCCTGCGGGCACGCCGCCCGCGGACGCACCGCCGACGGACGCACCACCGGCGGACGCACCGGATCCCGGACCGCCCCCGGCCTGATCCGCCGCCCGCCCCGCTGTCAGGTCCGGTACTCCCCGAAGCGCTCCGCCGGCACGAGGGCGGGCAGCGCGGCCGCCCAGAGCCCGCGGACCGCCTCCTCCGCGAGGCGGCCGGTGGACTCTGCGGCGAACAGCACCAGCCCGGCCGCCAGCGTGGTGAGCAGTTCGGCGGCCTGGCCCCGGTCCAGCCCGGGGCGCAGCTCGCCGGCCTCCCCCGCGCGGTCGAGCAGGGTCCGGAAGACGGCGGTCAGGCTGCGCCAGGCGTCCGCCGACGGCTCCGGGGGTGATCCCGCCGGCGCCACCACCAGTCCGCCCGCGCAGGCCGCCGGACGGCCGCCGAGGCCGAGCAGCACACCGGCCCGGACCACCACGTCCTCGCGCAGCAGCCGGCCGAGCTCGTGGGTGAGGTCGATCAGCTCCTGGACGGCCGGCGCGGCGCCGCGCAGGGCCCTCAGCACGGCCGCGCCGATCGCGTCTCCGGCCTCGGCGCGGACACCGTCGGCGAGCGCCTGCTTGGAGACGAAGTGGAAGTAGAGCGCGCCCTTGCTGACGCCCGCCCGGCGACTGATGTCGACCAGGCTGGCCGACTCGAAGCCCGCGTCCGCGAAGGTGTCCGCCGCGGCCAGCAGCACGGCCTGCCTGGTTCGCCCCGCCCGTTCCTGCTTAGCCACTCGGCCCCTCCGGCCCCGGCCGCGGCGAGCTCCGGCTCGCCCGGGTGCTGTCTCGGCGCCGCCGTCGGTGGTGGTGCGGCGCCACGCATGCGGACCGGCCCGCCCGAAACCGCATGGTTGGTATCTAATCTAGCCCCTGGTCGGTCCCCGCCGTCCAGGGGGGACCGACCCCCGTCCAAGGTCCGGACTCTCCCGGCCGGACGTTCCCGCAGACCAGCGGCCGGGTAGCGTGTGCATGTCGGCTTTCCGGCAGTGGCGGCCCCGCACGCCGAGCAGAAACCGGGTGGCCTGTATGTTTTTCCGAGGCCGCTCACGCGGCCGGTCGACCGACACCCGGGAGTGGGGCCCGCCATGCCAGCGATCGCAGAACCGGACGGCGATTCTCCGTACCCCCACCCCGCTCCCGGTCACCCCGGTCAGGCCCGCTACGACTTCCACGAGCGGACCGTCTCGCGCCATCTGGTGCACCGTTCCTCGGTCGCCGAGGTCCTGATCACCGGCTGGCAGGCCACCGGCCCGTACGACTTCCTGCTCGGTGCCCAGTGGCCCCGGCTGCACGGCTTCTACCGGCTGCCCGGCGACCGCCACCACGACCCCGTCCTGATGGCCGAGACGATCCGCCAGGCCGCCCTGCTGATCGGCCACGTCGGCTTCGGCGTCCCGCACGACCACCACTACGCGCTCGACGAACTCAGCTACGCGCTCGGGCCGGCCGGCCTCGACGGCCTCGCGATCGCCCCCGCCCCCGCCGCGTTGATGCTCCGCATCGGCTGCCAGGACGTCCGGATGCGGCACGGCCGGCTGGCCGCCCTGCGGGTGCACGCCGAGATCGAACGGGACGGCCGTCCGGTCGGCCGCGGCTCCGGCGAACTGCGGGTGCTCTCCCCCGCCTCGTACGCCCGGCTGCGCGGCCCCGGCCGCCCGGCTCCCGCTCCCCGGCCCCCGGAGTCCTGCACCGCGCCCGAACTCGTCGGCCGCCAGCGGGCCGCCGACGTCGTGCTCGGCCCCTCGTTGCTGCCCGGCAGCTGGCTGCTGCGCGCGGACGCCGACCACCCGGCGCTGTTCGACCGGATGGACCCGGCCCCCGACCACGTCCCCGGGATGCTCGTCCTGGAGGCGGCGCGCCAGGCCGCCCAACGGCTCTGCCACCCGGCCCGGGTGGCGCCGGTCGAGCTGGTCGCGTCCTTCCACGCCCCCATCGCGCTGGACCGCCCCTGCCTGGTCCGGGCCGTCCGCGAGCCCGCCCCGGAGAGCGGCCCCGGGGCCGGTCGCGACGTACGGCGGGTCCCGGTCCGGGTCCTGCTGGTGCAGGACGGCCGGACGGTCGCCGAGTGCCGGCTGCTGGCCGGACCGGCCGACGGCGGGCCGACCGCCGTCGGGCCCGCCCCGGTCTGCCGGGGCCTGTCGCTCGCCGGCTGATCCGGCGCCCGCACCGGCGCCGGACCGTGGACTCCCCCCGGTACCGCCGTCAGGTCAGGCCGCGACCAGGGCCGACGGACGACCCGCGTGCATCACGCTGAGGTTGGCCGCCAGCCGGACCGGGTCCTGGGCCAGCCAGAGCCGCAGCGCGGCGCCCAGCATGGCGCTGGCCGAGCCGATCCGGACCTCCGTCACCTGGGCGATCCGGGCCGCACCCGGCACCAGCAGATCGGCCAGCGGCGTCGGCAGCCAGACGGTCAGCGCGCACGGCGCGGGCGCCGCGAGGGCCCCCAGCAGCCGGTAGGCGTCGGTCGGCGAGCTGAACGTGGGAATGATGTCCAGCAGGCCGTCTGCCACCACCTCGGACACGTCGCTCCGGTGCCCCTGGGCGAGCCGGCGGAGCAACGTGCGCTCGGCGGCGGTGATTCGGACGGTCAGCATGACCTCGTCGCACTCCATTGCGCGATTTCCTCCTCGGTTCATTCCCGTGCCGGGCCGGACGGCCGGCACGAACTACCCCTCTCGCACCTCGGCCCGGCTTCCTTGTGCGGAGCGCCGGGCCGGTGGGTGGTGCAGCCCCCGGTCAGAGCCCCGCGTAGGAGTGCTTGCCGGTGACGAAGATGTTCACGCCGTAGTAGTTGAACAGCCAGCAGGCGAAGGCGCCGAGGGCCAGGTAGGCGGCCTTGCGTCCCTTCCAGCCGGCGGTGGCGCGGGCGTGCAGGTAGCACGCGTAGGCGACCCAGGTGATGAACGACCAGGTCTCCTTCGGGTCCCACTCCCAGTACTTGCCCCAGGCCGCCTCGGCCCAGATCGCGCCCGCGATGATCGTGAAGGTCCAGAGCGGGAAGACCAACGCGTTGATCCGGTAGGACAGCTTGTCCAGGGTCGACGCGGCGGGCAGCCTGCGCCAGATCGACGGCGAGGTGCCGAGCGGGCCCCTGGTCAGACCCGCCGCCATCCGCTTGTCGAAGGAGTCCTTGCCCAGGTACAGCAGGGTCGCGATGAACGCCGCGTAGAAGGCGCCGCCGCAGACGATCGCGGTGGAGACGTGGATCGCCAGCCAGTACGAGTGCAGCGCCGGAACGAGCTGCTCGGACTCGGTGTACAGCACCTCGGTGGCGATGCCGAGCGTGAGCACGACGGCCAGGGTGACCGGCAGGCCGAGCCAGCGGACCGGCTTCTTCGACAGCAGCAGGCCGACGAAGGCCACCGTCATCGCGAGCGCGAAGGCGCAGGAGAACTCGTACATGTTGCCCCACGGCCAGCGGGACACCGAGAGGCCGCGGGTGAGCACGCCGCCCACGTGCAGCAGGGCTCCGAGCGCGGTGAGCGAGACCGCGATCCGGCCGGCCAGGTCGGCCTTCTCGCTGGTGCCGGCCGCACCCGGGCCGTCGACCTCGTCGTCGCCGCGACCGCTGGTCACCACCGTCGCGCCTTCGCCGGCCAGTGCGGTGCGGGTGAGCGTGGTGGTGCCGCCGCGCGCGGAGGCGACGGTGACGGTCACCTTCTTGGAGCCCTTGGCCTTGGCATCGGCCTCGGCGACGGTCTCGGCCAGGCCGGCCTGCTCGATGGAGCGGACGGCGACGGCACCCTTGGCACCGAAGGTCCACTCGAACATGTAGGCGAACATGGCGATCAAGTAGACGGCCATGGCCGAGTAGATCAGCTTGTTGGACAGGTCGGCCAGCTGTGGGTCGACCGACGAGGCGAGGTGCACCGTCTACTCCTTGGAGTTCTGGTCGGCAGGGACTGCGGGGTCGGAAGGTGCGGATGGTGCGGAGGCCTCGTCGGCCTCGTCGGCCTCGTCGGAACCGTGTGCGTCGGCATCGGCGGCGTCGTCGTCCGGGTCGTCGTCCGGCTCGTCGTCCGGGTCGTCGAGCGCGGGCGCGTCGTCCTGGAGGTCGACCGCCAGCTCGGCCAGCTCCTCGGCGATCTTCGCCGACTCACTGCGGCCCAGCCCGGCCAGCTCGACCAGCGTGCCACCGTCCGGAAGCGCCACCGCCCGCACCCAGATCCGGCGCCGCTGCACGAACAGCGAGCCGATCAGGCCGAGGATCGCCAGCACCGCCCCGACGAGGGCGATCCCGTTGCCCGGACGGTGCGAGACGTTGAAGCTGGCCCACTGCTTGTAGCCCTCGAAGGTGACGCTCCCGTAGCCGTCCGGAAGGGTCCAGCCCTGGCCCGGCTTCAACCGGATCTTGGCGGGCTCGCCCTCCTGCTGGAGCTGGGTGAGGTTCTTCGTGTTGAGCTGGTAGATGTTCTGCGGCAGGCCGGAGTCGGTGCCCAGGTCTCCCGCGTAGGCGTTGAGCACCAGCGCCGGGTCCGCGTCACCGGGGAACAGCGAGCGCGGGCCCGTGTTCCGGTCGAACGCCACCGGGGCGGTCGGCAGGAAGAAGCCGGAGAAACCCATCTGGGTCTTCTTGCCGTCCTTGTCGCCGTAGTCGGAGACCTTGACGACACCGGTGGACGTCAGGTTGCCGTCCTGCGGCAGGAACGGGGTCGCGCCGGTGTAGACGACGTCGCCCGCGCCGTTCCGCACGGTGATCACCGGGGCGTAGCCGTGCCCGATCAGGTAGAACTTGCTGCCGCCGACCTCCAGCGGGTGGTTCACCTCGATCGTGCCCTGCTTGAGCTTCCCGGCGTCGCTGCCCCCGTAGTACTCGACGTGCGCGGTGAACTCCCGGGCGCTGCCGATCTGGTCGCCCCGGCTCTGGAACTTCGAGGTGAAGTTCTTCAGCTTCACGTAGAACGGGTCGAGGTCGTCGGTGCCGTAGAACCTGGTCCCGGTGAAGTCGTCCAGCTGCGTGATGGTGTTCGAGTAGCCCTCGCCCTCGACCAGCAGCTTGCCGCCGGTGCCGCTCGCCAGGCTCGCCCAGGCGAAACCGCCGAGCAGCGCGAACAGCGACAGGTGGAAGACCAGGTTGCCGACCTCGCGCAGGTAGCCCTTCTCGGCCGCCACCGCGCCGCCGCCGAGGTGCGCGCGGAACCGCCGCGCCCGCAGCAGCCGGTGCGCGGCGGCGTTGACGTCCGCGACGTCCGCGTCCGTCCGCCAGGCCGCGTACACCGGCATCCGGGTCAGGTTGCGCGGCGCGGCCGGCGGCTGCGCCCGCAGCACCCCGACGAACTGCCAGGTGCGGGGGACGATGCAGCCCGCCAGCGAGACGAACAGCAGGATGTAGATCGCCGAGAACCAGACCGAGCTGTAGACGTCGAACAGCTGGAGCTTCTCGTAGATCGGCGCGACCGTGGCGTGCTGCGCCTTCCAGCTCTCGACCTTGAACTGGTTCTGGCCGTTCTGCGGGATCAGCGAACCGGGGATGGCCGCCAGCGACAGCAGGAAGAGCAGGATCAGCGCGACCCGCATCGACGTCAGCTGACGCCACATCCAGCGCAGCCAGCCGAGCACGCCGATGCCGGTCGGGCCGTCCGACTCGATCGGGGCGGTGGTCATCCTCTCCGCCGCGTCCTCGACCTCCTGCGCGGGCAGCTCGGTACCGGTCGTGGTCTTGCTCACGGTCAGATTCCGATCTGGAAGGAGGCGGTCCAGGACTGCAGCTCGTTCACCATCGAGTTCCAGAGCCCGGTGACGAGCAGCAGACCGACCACGACGAGCATGCCGCCGCCGATCCGCATGACGAGCGGGTAGTGCCGCTTGACCCAGCCGAAGGCGCCCAGCGCCCGGCGGAAGGCCACCGCGGCCACGACGAACGGTACGCCCAGGCCCAGGCAGTAGGCGGTCATCAGCAGCGCGGCGCGGCCGGCATCGGCCTCGTTGAGCGCCAGGTTCTGCACGGCGGCCAGGGTCGGGCCGAGGCAGGGCGTCCAGCCGACGCCGAAGACCACGCCCAGCATCGGCGCGCCGACGAGGCCGACCGCCGGGCGGCGGTGCGAGCGCAGCTCGCGCATGCTCAGCCCGGGCACCAGCCCCATGAAGGCCAGGCCCATCACGACGGTCAGCGCGCCGAGCACGATCGAGATGACGCGCTCGTGCTCCAGCAGCGTCGACCCGAAGTAGCCGAACAGCGCCCCGGTGGAGACGAAGACGGCGGTGAAGCCGAGGATGAACAGCAGCACCCCGGCCAGCATCCGGCCGCGCCGGGCCCCGCGCGCGTCCGCGAGGTCGGCGGCGGAGAAGCCGGTGACGTAGGAGAGGTAGCCGGGCACCAGCGGCAGAACGCACGGCGAGAAGAACGACACCAGACCGGCCACCAGCGCGATCGGCACGGCCACCAGCAGCGCCCCGCTCTGGATCGTCCCGGTCGTGTCGGCGAGGAGTGCGGCACTCACTGCTTCTGCTCCGCGAGCACCGGCTGGATCATCGACTCCAGGCCGTCGTCGATCTGGCCGCCGACGGCCCGGGCGGCGAGCTTGCCCTCGCGGTCGACCACGATGGTGGTCGGCACGGACTGCGAGTTGAGGCTGCCCTTGGGGAACTTCAGCAGCTGGGTGCCCGCAGGGTCGTAGAGGCTGGGGTAGGTGACGCCCTTCTCCTGCTCGAAGCGGACCGCGTTGGCCTTCTCGGGGTCCCGGGTGTTGATGCCGAGGAACTGGACGCCCTGGTCCTTGTACTTGTCCCAGACCCGCTGGAGGTCGTCCGCCTCGGCCCGGCACGGCCCGCACCAGGAACCCCAGACGTTGAGGACGACGACCTTGCCCCGGTAGTCGGAGAGCTTGACCGGGGTGTCCTCCAGCGTGTTGCCGGAGATGTCCGGCGCGTCCTGGCGATGTCCGGCGGCAGCCGTGGAGATGTTGCTGCCCTTGGCCGTGACGAAACCGATCTGGCCGTCACCGCTGGCCGACGAACCGGAGGAGGAACAGCCGCTGAGGGCGAGCGCGGCGGCGACGGCGGTGGCGGCGGCCGCTGCGGCGAGACGGGGACGGGGGCGCGTCATGCCAGACATGTGAAAAGTTTCGCATGGAGTTCCGGGCAGGTTCGGGGGGGTCCGGCCTTCCGTGTCGAACCCCCTCTGACCTGCGGCGGTACCGGAGCGGCGGGTCGCGGCGAGGGTGATGAACCCCATATTTAGCCGGGCCCTACATCGGGCGGGGGCACTCGTCCCGTCCGCCGCACGGCGATCCGTGGCGGCGGTGACGCGTGCCCCGGGGCACGCGGCTCCGCCGCCACGGCGGTGACGCCACAGCGAGCACGCCACAGCGAGGACGCCACGCCACGGGGAGGGCGTCGCCGCGGGGGGCGCGGGGTCAGGCGCCGAAACTCTTGCCCACCGGCTTGCTCTTGCCGCCCTTGCCGACCAGGTGCACCGGCAGCAGGTCGCGGGCGGGCTCGCGGTAGCCGACCGACACGATCCGGTCCCCCTCGTACGTGAAGCTGGTCAGCGAGGCCAGCGAGCACTGCCGGTTGCGCGGGTCGTGCCAGAGCCGGCGGCGCTCCACGAAGGAGCGGACGATCCAGATCGGCAGCTGGTGGCTGACGCAGACCGCCTCGTGCCCGCGCGCGGCGTCCCGGGCGGCGGCCAGCGCGCCCATCATCCGCACCGCCTGCTCCAGGTACGGCTCGCCCCAGGAGGGCCGGAACGGGTTGGTGAGGTACTTCCAGTAGGCCGGGTTGCGCAGCGAGCCGTCGCCCACCCCGAAGGTCTTGCCCTCGAAGATGTTCTCCGCCTCGATCAGCCGCCCGTCCACCGCGACGTCCAGACCGTGCGACTTGGCGATCGGCTCGGCGGTCTCCTGGGCCCGCTCCAGCGGGGACGCCACCACGTGGGTGATGTCCCGGCCGGACAGGTCCTCGGCGACCCGGTCGGCCATCTGCCGACCCAGCTCGGACAGTCGGTAGCCCGGGAGGCGGCCGTACAGGACGCCCTCCGGGTTGTGCACCTCGCCGTGCCGCATCAGGTGGACGACGGTGATCTCTTCGGCACTCACTTCTCAGTACTCCTGGGAGCTTCGTAGGGGTCGTCCGGAGCCTAGGCCGTGGCCGGGGCGGTGGCCTCGGCGGCCGCCCGGGCGGCGATGGGCAGGGCGGCGGCGATCCGCTCGACCGCCCGCTCGTCGTGGGAGGCCGAGACGAACCAGGACTCGAACGCGGACGGCGGCAGGTAGACGCCCTCGGCGAGCATCGCGTGGAAGAACGCGGTGAAGCGGAACGCCTCCTGGGTCTTCGCCCGGTCGTAGTCGGTGACGGCGCCCTCGGTGAAGAACACCGAGAACATGTTCCCGGCGGTCTGCAGCCGGTGCACGACGCCCTCCTTGGTCAGCGCTTCCGACACCAGGCCGGAGACCTCGGCGGCGACCCGGTCGACGGTGGCGTACACCTCGTCGGTGCAGCCCCGCAGCTGGGCCAGGCCGGCCGCGGTGGCGATCGGGTTCCCGGAGAGCGTGCCGGCCTGGTAGACCGGGCCGGCCGGGGCCAGGTGGGCCATCACGTCGGCACGGCCGCCGAAGGCCGCCGCCGGGAAGCCGCCGCCCATGACCTTGCCGAAGGTCAGCAGGTCGGGCGCCCAGCCCTCACGCGCCGCCTCCAGGCCGTACCAGCCGGCCTTGGAGACGCGGAAGCCGGTCATCACCTCGTCGGAGATGAACAGCGCGCCGTTCTCCCCGCAGACCCGGGCCAGGCCGGCGTTGAAGCCGGGCAGCGGCGGGACGACGCCCATGTTGCCGGGCGAGGCCTCGGTGATCACGCAGGCGATCTCGCCGGGGTGGGCCCGGAAGGCCTCCTCGACCGCGGCGAGGTCGTTGTACGGCAGCACGATGGTGTCGCCGGCCTGCGCGCCGGTGACGCCCGGGGTGTCCGGCAGGCCGAAGGTGGCCACACCGGAACCGGCGGCGGCCAGCAGCGCGTCCACATGGCCGTGGTAGCAACCGGCGAACTTCACGATCTTGGCCCGGCCGGTGAAGCCGCGGGCCAGCCGGATCGCCGACATGGTGGCCTCGGTACCGGAGGAGACCAGGCGGACCTGCTCGACCGGGGCGACCCGCGCGACGATCTCCTCGGCCAGCTCGACCTCGCCCTGGCCGGGCGTGCCGAACGACGTGCCGCGCGTCACCGCCTCCCGGACGGCGTCGAGCACGGCGGGATGCGCGTGGCCGAGGATCATCGGGCCCCACGAGCAGACCAGGTCGACGTACTCGCGCCCGTCGGCGTCGGTCAGGTAGGGGCCGGTGCCGGACACCATGAAGCGCGGCGTACCGCCGACGGCGCGGAACGCGCGCACCGGGGAGTTGACGCCGCCGGGGGTGACGACCGAGGCGCGGTCGAAGAGCGACTGGGACTGGGGTGCTTCGTAGGGGTAGCTCACGTGGGACATGGTCTCAAATCGTGTCCTTCACCTCTGCATGTCGGACCTCATCATCTGGAACGATGATCCGGGCGCCAAAGTCTGTACGGTTATCCGTACAACGGGTCCCCTGGCTGGGTCGGCTCTTCGAACCAGTCAGACTATGTACCCGGAGTGCGTCCAGAGTGCCCCGCACTCGGGATGCACGGGCACTCCGTGTCGATGCAGGGGTGTGAAGAGGACTGCCGCGTACCTCGACTGGGTACGGCGGCGCATGACGGGTAAGGAGCACGTCCGGTGGGACGCCGGGTGTGCGGGGGTCTGTCGATTCCGGCGAATTCCGGTGAGGATGGTCCGAGTGTCCGAGGCGCAGGACGGCTACGACGAGGCCGCGGGTGGCCCCCGCCGCCCCGCCGAGGCCGCACGCGGGGGTACGGGAGCGGGAACGGGGCGTGGCGGTCGTGGTGGCGAGAGGCGGGGTGAGGGACGCGTGGGGGTGACCTACAAGTACTTCGGGGCACCCGACCGCGCCACCGCCGCCAGAGTCCCGACGGCGCTCGGCCCCGGCGGGCTCGGCCTCGACGCGGGCGAGCTCGGCTCGCTCGGTCGGCTCGGGGACCTGATGGAGACCAGCGGCTCGCCCAACGGCCACCTCTCCACCAAGATCAAGCCGGAGACCATGAGCGCCATGGTCCTCACCGGCATCCAGGGCGTGCCGCTGCACCAGGTCCCGCCGCTGGAGCTGGTGGTGCTGCACCCCGACTACGCCGTCGTGCAGCTCCCGCAGAACGTGGTCGAGCCGCTGCGCAAGGCGGACGAGACCGAGCTCGGCGCCGCAGCGTTCATCTGGTCCACCGTCCCCGACCGCCGAGGCCCGCGCGACGCCTTCGTGATCTACAGCATGCTCCACGAGTGGCAGGACTTCGCGAACCGCCTGCACGACGCGGGCCACCAGCTGTACTGCCTGGTCTGGCCCTGATCCCTCCGGTCCGGACCCGAACCTGGGATACCTGACACCGGAACACCTGACACCGGAACACCCGCCCCGGCCCCGAACCGACGTTCGGGGCCGGAGTCGTCGGCAGGTCAGCCGCCGGAGCCGTAGGTGGTGTTGGCGCAGATGTCGTCGTCGGCCGAGCGGGCCTCCTCGGTGACCGAGGTGGGCAGCGGGGCGGGCGCGGTCGGGGTGGCCGCCGGCGCACCCGAGGCGGCGGCGCCGCCGTTGGCGTCGGCGTAGTCCTTGCCGAGCACCACGCTGATCCCCGCCGCCGAACTGGCGGCCAGGGTGGCCCCGGGGAAGAGCGCGGCGACCTTCTCGGCGTTGGCCTTCTGCCCGGCGCCGTACTCGATCGTGGTGGTGGCCTTGTTGGTGGACTTCGCCGTCATGGTGCCGGTGACGGTGAACTTCGCCGCCTTGAGGGCCTCGCTCGCCTTGCCTGCCAGGCCGTTGACGGTCGTTCCGTTGTAGACCGCCACCTTGACCGGGGTCGTCACGGCCGCGGTGGTGGGCGGGGCGGTGGTGGTCGGGGCCGCCGGCGTCGGCACGGCCGGGGTCTCCGGAGCCGCCGCGGGTGCGTCGGGCTGCTGACCGGTGGCGTCCTTGCCGTCGAGGGTGTGGTCGGCCCGGATGGCCTCCCACAGCTTGTCGGCGTCGGGCTTCACCAGGTCGAGGTTGGCACCGTGGTAACGCCACGGCGGGGTGACGAACTTGAGGTCGTGCATGTCGATGCCCTTGAGCGAGAGCGCGAGGGACATCAGCTTGTCGACCGAGTTCAGGCCCTCGTCGACGCGCAACGACTTGGTCGCGGCGTCGGCCAGCGGCAACAGGGTGGTCGGGTCGAGACCCTGCTTCTTCACCGTGCTGATCATCGAACTCATGAAGGCCTGCTGACGCTTCATCCGGCCGATGTCGGAGCCGTCTCCGATGCCGTGCCGCAGCCGGACGTAGTCGAGGGCCTTCTGGCCGTCCACCTTCTGCTTGCCGACCGGGAGGACCTGCGCGCCCTTCTTGTTGAGGTTCGGGTTGATGTCGCCCTCGTAGATGGCCTTGGGGAGGCAGACCTCGACGCCGCCGACGGCCTTGGTCATCGAGGAGAAGCCCGAGAAGTCCACGACGATGGTGTGGTCCACCCGGATCCCGGTGAGCTTCTCCACCGTGTTCTGAGTGCAGGCCGGGTTGCCCTCGGGTGAGCCGCCCGTCTCGAACGCGGCGTTGAAGAGGACGTCGTCGCCCTTCTGCTCCTTGGTCCACTTCCCGTTCGGCAGCTTGCACGGCGGGATCACGGCCAGGGTGTTGCGGGGGATCGAGACGCCGATGGCGTTCTTGTGGTCGGCGTAGACGTGCAGGAGGATCGTGGTGTCCGAGCGGGCGCCCTCGGAATTGCCGCCGCCGAGGTCGGAGTTCCCGCCGCCGCGGCTGTCGGAACCGATCAGCAGGATGTTCACCGGCTTGTTGCCGTTGGCGTCCGCGGTGGCCTCCGGCGGGCGGTCCTTGCTGACCGCGTCCGAGTCGAAGGTCTTGATGTTGCCGCTGAGCTTGAAGTAGATCGCTCCGCCGGTGCCGGCTATGAGCACCAGGGCGCCGACCGCCGTCCAGCCGACGATCTTCTTGACGTTCCGCTCGGGCTTCTTGCCGCGTCCGCCGGACCTGCGGTGCCCGGAACCACCGCCCTGGCCCCCGTCGCCGCCCTGGCCGCCGCGGCCGCCACGGCCCTGCGACTGCGCCGCCTTTCGGGCCTCGGCACGTCCGCCGGCCCGGGGGGCCGGGATCGAGCCCGTGGCGCCGTCCTTGGCGGCCGGAGCCGTCGCCGCCCGGGCGCCGGAACGGGTGCCGGAGCCGGTGCCGGAACCGGTGGGGCCGCCCGTGGAACCCGCCGAGCCGGTCGAGCCCTCCGACCGTGGTCGGGCCACGCTGGGCTGACTCCTGTCTCGGCGACCCGACATCCCCGCACCTCTCACGGCTGTGCCATCGAACGAACGGCGGCCAGGAAATGCCCCCCTGGTGCCAGGTGGAGCATACAAGCCGACCGGAAACCGCCTTCCGCCGCGCCGGGTGAGGACGTCGTCAGGGGTCGGAGCGCGGGTCGGGGCGGAGCTCGGGGCGGAGGTTCCGGCAGAGGTCTGGACCGGTGGCGGGGCGGGGCCGCGGTGGCCCTCGGCGGGGCGTTCGGCCACGGACCCCGGCCTCCCCGACCCCCGTCGCGCGAGCGGGCGGATGCCCTCGCGCTCGTGAGCCCCCTCCGTGAACCGGAAATGCCCGACCGCTGTCGGGCCGAATTCCGCGGTGCCACGCCACCGGAGGACGTCGAACGCGACGAAACAGGGAGGAGGGTGTTCGCGGACCTTCGGCCGCAGTCCGGGAATCTCCCGCTCGGTGCTTGACCGCCCGGATCCGGGTCGGAGGAGATCCGCGCCATGCCGCTTTCACCGGCGTTGTCGTCGGCGTTGCCACCGGCGTTGCCACCGGCGTTGTCACCGCTGCGGCGACGGGGCGGCTCTCCGGTGTGCCGCCGCTGTGCCGCCGCTGTGCGAGGAGTCCCGCAGCCCCGCCCCCGACTCCGATCGGACTGCCCGGAGTCCGTCCGCCGCCGTGCCTGCGCGGCGGCGGGGAGAACAGGCACACGCGAGCGGATTCACCCCTCGGTGCGGAGGCCCGGAAACGATCCGCCCCCCCTGACGACTGCCGCCCGCGCCGGTTTCGGCTCGGCGACGTCTCCTCCGCGCCTGCCGAACGGTCATTTCCGTGGCCCGGCCGCCGCGCTGCGACGTTCTGTCCGCCACAGTTCCGTTGATCCGCCGCGCACTCCACCGAAAAGGTTCACCGCCGCGACGGGGACCGGGCGCCACGGGCCGACCCGGCCGACCCGATGCCCCCGATCGCCGACCGCCCATCGGGCAGCCTCAGCTCCGCGCCCGGCGCGCCCGGCGGACCGTGCGCTCGCTCTCCACCGGCTCCGCCAGCGCACCGCCCACCAACCGGGTCAGCGCCGAGACGAACACCGTGCGCTCGCCCTCCGGCAGCGACTCCAGCACCTCCCGGTGCACCCGGTCCGCGATCGCCGTACCCCGCTCGACGGCCCGCTCGCCGTCCCCGGTGACCGAGATGATCCTGGCCCGGCGATCGGTGACGGACGGCCTGCGCTCGGCCAGCCCGGCCTTCTCCAGCTCGTCGACGGTCACCACCATGGTGGTCTTGTCCAGGTCCGCGAGCTCGGCCAGCTGGATCTGGGTGCGCTCGCCCTCCAGGGCGTGGAAGAGCACGCAGTACGCGCGCGGCGTGATGCCGAGCTCGACGAAGGCGGCCGCCATCCGCGTCGCCAGGACGTGACTGGCGTGGTCCAGCAGGCCGGAGATGTCACGGATCTGGCGCTCGGGCGGACTCGTCGTCATGGCTCCGAGACTAGCAACACCGTCCGCAGGCGGATGATCCCGTGCGGGAGTGCCGGTCTCCCCCACCCGCACTCCCCCGCCGGCACTCCTCCAAGGCGCTCCCGCACGGGAACTCCCGCACGGGCGGGCCCGGCTACGGGATGCCGAGCTCGAACAGTGCGTACCCGGCGTACCAGCCGGCCGCCACCGCGGGCATGGCGAACAGGCCCGCCACCGTGGTCGGCCGCAGCCTGCGCAGCGCGATCGCCAGCCCGATGAACAGCGGGAAGGCCGGCAGCAGGTAGCGCGAGATGTTGCCGTAGATCTGGTTGCTGCTCAGCGCGGTGAACAGGGTCAGCAGCGTGTAGACCACCAGCACCAGCGGCGGTCGCAGCCGCAGCAGGAGCACCAGCAGCCCGGGCAGGGCGATCAGCAGCGCCACCGCGATCAGGTCCGGTGCGGGGTTGGACTGCCAGAACGTCCAGTGCCCGGTGACCACGTCCAGCGTGGTGCGGGCGGTCGAGGCCCCCCAGTCGAAGTAGCGGTTCCAGGCACCGCGCTGCAGCTTGAAGTAGCCGGTCCAGTCGCCCATCCGGTAGCCGACCCAGGCGACGTACCCGAGCAGCCCCCAGGGGGTGATCAGCATCGCGGTCAGCGGGCGGGCGATCCCGTCGGTGCGCCGGACCAGCGCCACCAGCGCCGTGATCGAGACCGCCGCGATCAGCGCGGCGGCGGTCGGCCGGTTGAGACCGGCCACCAGCGCGAGCGTTCCCGCGGCCAGCCAGCGCCGGGTCATCACGCAGTAGCAGGCCCAGGTGGACAGGGCGACGAAGAGCGAGTCCGAGTAGACCGCCCACTCCACGCCCGAGCCCGGGAAGAGCCCCCAGATCACCGCCGCGATCACGCCCGCCCGGAAGCCCCCGAGCCGCTCGGCGATCGCGAAGATCCCGGCCGCCGCGACGAACGAGGCGAGCACCGAGACGACGATGCCCGAGCCGTACGGCCCCAGCCCGGTGATCGTCCCCACCAGGCGCATCAGCCAGGGGTAGAGGGGGAAGAACGCGGCCGAGTTCTCGTAGTAGGTGGCGAGCGGGTAGCCGTGCAGCGCGATCAGCTGCGGGTCGTAGCCGTTCTCGGCGATCCGCTGGTACCAGATGCCGTCCCAGGTCCCCAGCACGTCCCACGGCTGGGCGCCGCCGCCCCGCCCCGGGTCCTTCTTCAGGAAGTCCTCGGTGTGCGAGAGCAGCAGCAGGAAGACGGTCAGGCCGGTCGCCTTCACCACGGCGTACGCGCCGAGCGCGGGCGCGAACCGGTCGACCGCGGCGGCGAACCGCCCCTGTCGTCGCTCCGGCTCCGTCCCGACCTCCCGCTCCACCGTCTCCGGAGGCGGCGGCACTCCCGCGCCACCGCCCGACGACTCGGTGCTCGATGCCGTGCTCATCAGCTCTGGACTCCCCGCCCCACTCGTGACCGGCGCGCCGACCGACACAGCGACGCCGGCCGAGCCTACGACACCGCCTTCTCCCGCCCCACCCCAACCTTCCGTGTCCGCCCTTCCACCACCGGGAGCCGCGGCCCGGCAGTGACGGACGGCAGTGACGGACAGGCAGCGACGGACGGCGACGACACGCGGCGGGGAGACGGCGGTGACACGGCAGGGCCGCCGCCGCCCCGGGCAGCGGGGCGGCGGCGGCCGGTCGGGGCGGGTCAGTCCCGGAGGTGGACGATGCCGAGCTTGGTGAGCTGCCAGAGCTGGGCGGGGGCACCGGTGTCGGCCGCGAGCTGGACGAGCGGGTTGCCCCCGGCGTCGAGCCGGCCGGTGGCGGTGACGACCGTGCCCTGGTCCTGCGAGTCGGCCAGCTTCCAGAGGCCGTCGCCGGCCGGTTTCACGAACCAGCGCTGGTTGCCGCCGCCGTGGCACCGCCACTGCTGGATGCGGGTGCCGGGTGCGGTCGAGCCGGCGTCGGCGTCCAGGCACATGGCGCGGTTGCCGCTGAAGGAGAGTTCGTAGCTGCCGCCGGCCCCGGCCTCCAGGACGAAGGACTGGTTGAGCCCGCCGGTGGCCGGATAGGTGATGGCGGCCCGGCCGTTGGTGGCGTCCCCGTACGTGCCGCCGCCGCCGAGGTCCAGCGCCCGGCCGTCGGCGGCGTTGGTCAACCGGTACCAGGCGCCGTCCTCGGGCACGTCGGCGATCGGTCGACCGGGGGTGAGCGGCTGGATGGAGGTGGTGTTCCGCTGGTCGAGCGTGCAGTACGCCTGGGTGAGGTCGGTGCGGGCGTAGAACTGGCCGAGGCAGACCCCCTCGCCGCGGTAGCCGGCCACCCGCAGGTGGTACGACTGGCGGACCATGTTCATGCACAGCCCGGGGATGCCGATCTGCTGGTCACAGCCGTTGCGGACCCACTCGGAGAGGTTGATGACGTCCCCGTTGGTGTACTCGTACGGGGAGCTGGTCCACTTCGCGCAGACCTCGTGGCCGAAGGCGACCCGGCGCTGGTCGAGGTAGCGGACGCCGGGCACCTGTTCGGCCGCCCCGCGCAGCGCGTCGCTGAAGAGCGGCACCACCCAGTTGTGGCCCCAGGCGAGGTCCTCGGGGAAGGCCGGGCAGCCGTCGGCGACCTTGCCGAGGTAGTCGTTGCGCCGGATGTCCGGGGTGATCGGATTGAAGTACGACTGGTAGACCAGCTGGTAGGAGCCGTCGGCGTAGCCGGCCCTCCGCATGGTCTGCCGGATGTTCTGCAGCGCGGCGACCACCTTGGGCCGGACCTGCTGGGCCCGGCGGGCGATCTCGGCGCTGCCGATGGTGTCGCGGCACCCCTGGTCCTTGGGGATCGGGAAGTACTGCGCGAGGCAGTGCATCATGATCCCGCTGAAGTCGAAGTCGTCGTTGGCGCCGATGGTGACGACGACGAGCTTCACGTCGTACGCGGCGGCCACGCCGGCGAGCTGGACGTCCTGCTTGGCCTCGCCGAAGTCCCCGCTGCCGGGGCCGGTGATCTTCGCCAGTTCGGGGTCGCTGACCAGGTCGCCGGTCTGGGCGCCGGAGCAGGCGAGGTCGATCGGGGTGACGCCGGGGATGTCGGTGACGAAGATCTCCGACTTGGGGTGCCGGTGGCAGTAGTTGGTGGGGCTGTCCGTCTCGGGGAAGTAGCCGTCGGCGGTGTCGGTGCCGGCGCCCTCCCCGGAGATGGCACTGTCGCCCAGGGCGACGATCGCGGGCGGGCGGGCGGTGGCGGCCCCGGAGCCCGCCGGGGCGGCGCCCGCGAGGGCGGCGGGGGTGGCGACCGTGCCGAGGGCGGCGACGAGGGCGCCCGCCGCCAGCAGCGCGCCGTAGGGGGAGCGGCGCGCGACCGTCCGGTTCCGCCGCGCACCTGCCCGTCGTGACCTGATCACACGCGACTCCTTGCGGGTGGGGACCGCCCGGCCGGGGGGTGCCGGACGGTTCGGAGCGTGGGGGGCTTCGGAGCTTCGGAGCGCAGAAAGGTGAGCAGGTCTCATATTCTAGGTACTGACAAGTAACGCAACAAGGCCCCTGACAGCACCGGCAATTGACGACCGACCGGACCGGCCGGACCGACGGGGCGGACAGGGCAGACGGGGCAGACGGGGCAGACGGGGCAGACCGAACCGGCCGGGCTCACCGGTCGCCCCCGCCGGCCGCCCCCGGACATACCGAGAGCCGCCGCCCCGCGCCCCAGGAGGGAAGCACGGGAACGGCGGCTCGCAGCGGGCCGGACCGGTCGCAGATCAGCCGTGGTTGACGCAGGTGTTGCCGAACGCGGGGTTCAGCAGACCGATGATGTCGATGGTGTTGCCGCACAGGTTGACCGGAACGTGGACCGGGACCTGCAGCTGGTTGCCGGAGATGACACCGGGGGAACCCGCGGCAACACCCTCCGCACCGGAGCTGGCCATCGCGGTGCCGGCACCGGCCGCCACGATGCCGACTACAGCGGCGCCGACGGCGGCCGTCTTCTTGATGCTCATACGAGCCTCCTGACTGTTCGACAGAGATGCACGGGGAGTGCGACATCTCCAACGAGACCCGGTCGAGCCGGTTGCTGGGGCACCCCCACTGTCACCCATCCGGAGGAACGGAACGGCCCGCCAGGCATTCGGGTGATCAGCACATCCGACCGTTTCCCCCCGAGCGCTCCCTCGTTCTCCCTGGCGGAACACGCTCCGCCCCGCTCCTCACGACGCTCTCTACGACGAATCGAGTCCCGCACATGCGCAAGCTCGCCCACGGCGTCCTCGGCACCGCGGCCACCGCCGCCCTGCTGGCCGCCGGCGCCGGCGCCGCCCACGCCCACGGCGCGTCCGCCGAGGGCGTCGCGGCCGGCTCCCCCGGCGTGGCCTCGGGCAACCAGATCCAGATCCCGGTGCACGTCCCGGTCAACCTGTGCGGCAACTCGATCAACGTGGTCGGCCTGCTCAACCCGGCGTTCGGCAACACCTGCGTCAACGCCTGATCCGGGGCGGCACCGCCGCCCGGCCCGCCCCCAGACGGGCGGCACCTCGACTCCGGGAGATCCGACGCCGGTCCAAGCCCGTCCGGAATTCCTCCTGGTCGTGCGTCTGCACGAATTCTTCCCGGCCGTGCGGGAATCGTTCGCGACGCGCGGTGAAGCGGCGGCCGAATCATCGCCCGAGCCATGGGCGACACGCGCCATCTGGGCCGCCCGAGTGACAATCACGGCATTCCCAGAAGCCGACGGGCAAGGATTTCACCTCGCCCGGCTCCCGACTATTCCACAGACGGTCGGGCAGAAAACGGAGGAAGAACCACATGCGTAACCTCAAGAAGGCCGCCGCCCTGTCCCTCGCCGCCGCCGGTCTGGTGGTCGGTGCGGCCGGCGGCGCGTTCGCCAGCTCCGGCGCCCAGGGTGTCGCCGCCGGCTCCCCGGGTGTGCTCTCCGGCAACCAGATCCAGATCCCGGTGCACATCCCGGTCAACGTCTGCGGCAACTCCATCGGGATCGTCAGCATCCTGAACCCGGCGTTCGGCAACACCTGCGTCAACGCCGGCTGAACCGGCGGTCGCCGCACCGGTGACCGCCGTACTGCCGAATCCGTGCCGCACCCCGCCAGTGGCGGGGTGCGGCCCGCTACCGTGTGTGATCGAGGAGATCAACCCCCATGCAGAACGTGAAGAAGGCCGCCGTCCTCTCCGCCGCCGCCGCCGGCCTGGTGATGGGTGCGGCGGGCGCCGCCTCCGCCAGCTCCGGCGCGGAGGGCGTCGCCGCCGGCTCGCCCGGTGTCGTCTCCGGCAACCAGCTCCAGGTCCCGGTGCACATCCCGGTCAACCTGTGCGGCAACTCCGTGAACGTCATCGGCCTGCTCAACCCGGCGTTCGGCAACACCTGCATCAACGCCGAGGCGCCGCAGCACCACGTCGAGGACGACTGCTGATCCCGTCCGGCACGCGTTCCGGCCGCGCTGCCCTCCGGCCCACCGGCCGGGGGGCGGTTCGGCGTACCCGGGCGCGGTCCGGCCGCGCCGGGACCCACTCCCCCGAAGGGTGATTCCGCATGGTTTCGAAGAAGAGCGGGGCCGGCCTCGCCGCCGCCCTGGGTGCCGCGATGCTGCTCGGCGGCGCGGGAGCCGCACACGCGGCCCCGGCCGAGGGCGGTGCCTCGCTGACCAAGACCGACCTCGCCCAGGCACTCGGCGGCACGACCACCGGCCTCGGCTACGGCGTCGCACCGATCAAGGACCTGCGTCTGGACCCGTGGGCCAACTCCTCGGCCGACGTGCTGAACAACGGCGCGACCGTCAAGCCGGAGAACACCGGCCTGGCGCCGATCGGCACCGAGACGCTGACCGGCCCGCTCAGCGCCGGCGGCGGACCGCGCGACCTGCCGGTGGTCGGCCAGCTGCTCGGGGCACTGCCCGGCTGAGCCGGACGCCCGGCGGCCGTCCGCGATCCACGGCCGTACGCGGGAGAGCCCGGCACCCCCGTTCGGAGCGGGGTGCCGGGCTCTCCCGTGTACTGCGTCCGGCGTGCTGCGCGCTGCGGTGCGGGCGGCTGCTACAGCTGGGCGAGGCCGGCCAGGCCGGTCTCCTGCACCACGCCGGTGGCGGTCGCGGTGGTGGTGGTCGCCAGGTTGCCCACCGAGTCGGTCACCGAGATCCGCTCGTCCTCGTTGCCGAGGGTGGCCTTGGCCCCCGGAACGGCCTGGACGGCGCCGGTCACCAGCCGCGGGTCGATCTCGTCCACCTTGACCCGGCCGTCGGCGAGCTGTCCGGTGCCGTCCTGGACGACCGAGAGCGGCCTGCCGAGGCCCAGCCCGGGGGTGTCGGCGTGCAGCGGCGCGGCCGGGGCGTCCAGCAGCAGCTCGCCGAGGTCGGCGCCCTGGTCGACCAGGGGCAGCGGCAGCTCGGCCTTCGCGGTCGGGCCCACCTTGCCGGTGCCGAGGGCGGGGACGATCCGCTCCGGGATCAGCGCGCCGCCGGTGGTGTGGGCGGGCACGGGGGGCATCAGCAGCGAGGTCGGGATGCCGCCGGAGATCCGGCTGCCCAACGGCGCCACCGGCACGTCCACCGGGACCTGCTGGGTCGCCAGCTGGTCCTCCAGCGCCCCGACCTGCTCGGGGCTGACCGGGGCCGCGGCCGAGGCCGCCCCCTGGGAGGCGAGTACGCCCGCACCGACCGCCAGCAGCATCGCGCCGGCCCGCTTGGAGAACCTCATGCTTTTCACCGTTCCGCCTGTCCGTACTGGAGATCTCTGGGGAGGGCTGCGCGGGCGCAGCCCAAAGCAATCTGTCTCAACGAGCCACCGGGATCCCGGATTGCGGGCGTTAACCGGTTCGGGCTAATAATCCGACCGGAAAGGGGTTCGGGTCGCGCCTCCCGGACTCTTTTCAAAAATCCCCGTAACCTTCCGTGCCGTCATTCTTTGATCTGAACGTCAGTGACTGCAGACCGGGTCTGAGCGTTGTACGCGTTGTACGCACGGAAACTCAAGAGCATTTCAGAGAGGGATCTCCCCATGATCCAGAAGTCCTTCGCCGCCGCCGGGCTGGCTGCCGCCGCGATGGCCGCCGCCGCCGCGCCGGCCTCGGCCATCGGTGACTCGGACGGCTCCGCCGGGTCCTTCCAGGGCAACGGCGGCACCAACTTCACCGGCACCGTCGGCGACCACAGCCCGAACTTCCACTTCCTGGACAACGCGAACGTCTGCCTGCCGGAGATCCACAACATCGCCGTCGGCGTGCTCGGCGTGGCCGTCCCGGTCGAGGTCCCGATCGCCAACAGCGGTGGCAAGCAGTACTGCACCCAGGGTCAGGGCACCCAGACCAAGGGCGACTCGGGCGTCTCCCACCTCATCGGCTGACCGCTCGCCCCACCTGCGTCACCCCTCCAGAACCACCCTTCGAATCGCTCCCCGATTCATCCCCCGAGAGGAACACCGAAATGATCAAGAAGTCCCTCGCCGCCGCCGGCCTCGCCGCCGCCGCCATCGCGATGTCCGCCGGCTCGGCCTCGGCCATCGCCGACTCGGACGGCTCCGCCGTCTCGGTCCAGGGCAACGGTGGCACCAACCAGACCGGCACCCACGGCGACCACAGCCCGAACTTCCACACCCTCGACAACGCGAACATCTGCCTGCCGGAGGTCCACAACATCGCGGTCGCCGTCCTCGGCGTGGCCGTCCCGGTCGAGGTGCCGATCCTCAACAGCACCCCGAAGCAGATCTGCAACGTCGGCCAGAACACCCAGTCCTCGGGCGACGCGGGTGTCTCGCACCTGATCGGCTGATCCTGCGGCACGGTGCGGCGGAGGGCCCGGGGACGTCTGGTCCCCGGGCCCTCCCGGCGTACGGGACCGGACGTCCGGCCGGCCGCACTCCGCGTGCGGGCCGGCCGGGTGACAGGCCGTCGGCACGGCGCGTGGGGCGCCGGTGCGGACGGCAGCGTGTGTTCACGTGTCAGAGCTGCCGCCCGGACACGGACCGGAGCACACGTCAGAGGCAGAGCGTTCCGACCGGACGCTCCGGAAGAGAGGGCAGATCCATGAAGAGCAAGCTGGGCAAGGTCGCGCTGACCGCCTTCGGCGCGCTGGCGCTGGCCGGTGTCGCCACCCCGGCGTCCGCGCACGTCGGCCTGGTCGGCGGCGGCGAGTTCGTCGCGTCGGCCGACCCGGTGTTCGCGGCCGGCGAGTGGTGGGGTCTCGCCCACACCTCGAACGTCCACACCGGCGGGCACGGATGGGGAGCCGCCACCTCCACCGACGTCGTCGGCGGCGTGGAGGGCTTCGCCCACATCGGCGGCTGGGAGAAGTAGCCGAAAGGCCGGGCCCCTCACCACAGAGGGGCCCGGCCTTCGTGCGTCCGCCGCTACTTCAGCATCGCGGCGGCCTCGACCGCCCAGTAGGTGAGGATCTGCTCGGCGCCGGCCCGGCGCAGCGACGTCAGCGTCTCCAGGATCATCCGCTCCCGGTCGATCCAGCCGTTCGCCGCGGCCGCCTCGACCATCGCGTACTCGCCCGACACCTGGTACGCCGAGACGGGCACCGGCGAGGCGTCGGCGACCTGGCGCAGGATGTCCAGGTAGGCCATGCCCGGCTTGACCATCACCAGGTCGGCGCCCTCGGCGACGTCCAGCTCCAGCTCGCGCAGGGCCTCCCGCGCGTTCGCCGGATCCTGCTGGTAGGACTTGCGGTCACCCTTCAGCGAGGAGCCGACCGCCTCCCGGAACGGACCGTAGAACGCCGAGGCGTACTTGGCGGTGTAGGCGAGGATGCCCACGTCCTGGTGGCCGGCCTCGTCCAGGGCCCGCCGGACCACCGCGATCTGGCCGTCCATCATCCCGGACGGACCGACCAGGTGGACGCCGGCGTCGGCCTGCACCCGGGCCATCTCGGCGTAGCGCTCCAGCGTCGCGTCGTTGTCCACCGAGCCGTCGGCGGCCAGCACGCCGCAGTGGCCGTGGTCGGTGTACTCGTCCAGGCAGAGGTCGGACATGACCACCAGGGCGTCGCCGACCTCGGCGACCACGTCCCGGATCGCCTGCTGGAGGATGCCGTCGGGGTTGGTGCCCTCGCTGCCGACGGCGTCCTGCACCTCCGGGACGCCGAACAGCATGAGGCCGCCCAGGCCCGCCTCGGCCGCCTCGACCGCGGCCCTGCGCAGGGTGTCGCGGGTGTGCTGGACCACCCCGGGCATCGACGAGACCGGCACCGGCTCGCGCACGCCCTCGCGGACGAACACCGGCAGGATCAGCTCCGCCGGGTGCAGCCGGGTCTCGGCGACCAGGCGGCGCATCGCCGGGGTCGACCTCAGGCGGCGCGGGCGGACGTACGGGAATTCAGCGGACACTGCTTCTCTCTCCGAACGGTGGTGCGAGTGCCGGGGGCGGCGGGTGGACCGCCCCCGGCCGTTGTCAGCGTGCGGCCTTGCGGCGCGAGCCGGGACGACGCTCGCTGGGCCGGTAGACCGGCTCGCCGGCGGCCGTCGCGGTGTCGCGGCGCTTGGCCCCGAAGTCCGCCAGGGCCTGGGCCAGCGCGGCCGCCGACGGCGCCGGGGCCATCACGTCGACCCGCAGGCCGTGCTCCTCGGCGGTCTTCGCGGTGGCCGGGCCGATGCAGGCGATGACCGTCACGTTGTGCGGCTTGCCCGCGATCCCGACCAGGTTCCGCACGGTCGAGGACGAGGTGAACAGCACCGCGTCGAAGCCGCCGCCCTTGATCGCCTCACGAGTCTCGGCCGGCGGCGGCGAGGCGCGCACCGTCCGGTACGCCGTCACGTCGTCGACCTCCCAGCCCAGCTCGACCAGGCCGGCCACCAGGGTCTCGGTGGCGATGTCGGCGCGCGGCAGCAGCACCCGGTCGATCGGGTCGAACACCGGGTCGTACGGCGGCCAGTCCTCCAGCAGGCCGGCGGCGGACTGCTCGCCGGACGGCACGAGGTCCGGCTTCACGCCGAAGTCGACCAGCGCCTGCGCGGTGGTCTCGCCGACCGCCGCGACCTTGATCCCGGCGAACGCCCGGGCGTCCAGGCCGTACTCCTCGAACTTCTCCCGCACGGCGCGCACCGCGTTCACCGAGGTGAAGGCGATCCACTCGTACCGGCCGGTGACCAGGCCCTTGATGGCCCGCTCCATCTGCTGCGGGGTGCGCGGCGGCTCGACCGCGATGGTCGGCACCTCCTGCGGCACCGCGCCGTACGAGCGGAGCTGCTCGGAGAGGCCGTGCGCCTGCTCCTTGGTCCGCGGCACCAGGACGTTCCAGCCGAACAGCGGCTTGGTCTCGAACCAGGAGTGCGAGGAGCGGTGCGCGACCTGCTCCCCGACCACGGCTATGACCGGGGTGGCCGGGTCCACCGGCGCCGACACCGGCGAGGGCAGCACCCGGGCCGCCTTCAGGTCGGCCGCGATGGTGGCCAGGGTGGCGGTGAAGGTGCGCTGGCGGGTGGTGGTGCCGGAGAGCGTCGCGCTCAGGGCCGACTCCGGCTTGCGGCCGTTGGAGACCAGCGCGTTGGCGGTGGCGGGCAGCTGGCCCAGGGTGGTCCGCACCACCAGGGTGGTCTCCTGCGCGCCCAGGTCCACCGGCGAGCCGGCCAACAGGGCCGCGCCCTCCACGAACCGGACGTCGGTGCCGGCCGCGCCGCGCAGCGGCACACCGGCGTAGGCCGGCACGCCGACCGACTGGGCGACCCCGGGGATCACCTCGAAGGCGATCCCGGCGCCGGCGCAGCCGAGCATCTCCTCGGCGGCACAGCCGTCCAGGCCCGGGTCACCGTCGACGGTCCGCACCACGTGCTTGCCGGACCGCACGGCCTCGCGGACCAGCTCGGCCAGGTCGAACTCCGGCCCCTCCGCACCCGGGGCGTGCACCTGCACGCCGGACGGGCAGTGGCTGCGCACCGCGGCGGCGGTCAGCGGGTCGGCGACCAGGATGTCGGCCGAAGCCAGCACCTCGACCGCGCGCAGGGTCAGCAGGCCCGGGTCGCCGGGGCCCGCACCCAGGAAGGTGCATCGACCGGTGGCGGGGACCACGCCTCCGAACGGGCTGTCGGCCGGGAACGGGCTGTCGGTGGCGGCGGTGGGGCTCATCGGGCTCGCTCCCCCATCAGGGCGGCCGCGCCCGCGTCGAGCAGCCGGGCGGCCAGCGCGCGGCCGAGGGCCGCCGCCCGCTGCTCGGCGGTCTCGTCGAGGACGATCGGACCGTCGGCGGACATCTTCAGCAGGGTGGCGCCGTCGGTGGTTCCGACCACGCCCTCCAGCCGCAGTTCGTTCTCGTGGCCCCGGACCGCCAGGCCGGCGACCGGTGCGGAGCAGCCGGCCTCCAGGGCGGACAGCAGGGCGCGCTCGGCGGCCACCGCGACCCGGGTGGGGGTGTGGTCCAGAGCCGACAGCGCGGCAGCCAGCGACCCCCCGTCCGGAAGTACGGCGGTGGGGGTGCACTCGACGGCGAGCGCACCCTGGCCGGGCGCCGGGATCATCAGCTCGCGGTCCAGGTGCTCGGTGATCTCGGCGGCGCGGCCGAGCCGGTTCAGGCCGGCGGTGGCCAGCACCACGGCGTCCAGCTCGCCGGAGGCGACGAAGCCGATCCGGGTGTCCACGTTGCCGCGGATCGCCACCGTCTCCAGTTGTGCGCCCCGGGCCCGGGCCCAGGCGTTCAGCTGCGCCATCCGGCGCGGCGAACCGGTGCCGATCCGGGCCGTGCGGCCGGAGCCTGCCAGCTTCTCCACCAGCTCGCCCAGGGTCAGACCCTCGCGCGCCACCAGGGCGTCGCGGAAGTCCTCGCGCTCGGGGACGGCGGCCAGCACCAGACCCTCGGGGGCGGCGGTGGGCAGGTCCTTGAGCGAGTGCACGGCGAAGTCGATCCGGCCCTCCAGCAGCGCGTCGCGCAACGCGGAGACGAAGACGCCGGTGCCGCCGATCTGGGCCAGCGCCTCGCGCGAGATGTCGCCGTAGGTGGTGATCTCCACCAGCTCGACGGGGCGCCCGGTGAGCCGGGTCACCTCGCGGGCGACCATGCCCGACTGGGCCATGGCGAGCGCGCTGCGCCGGGTGCCGAGCCGCAGGGGTGCGGTGGCGTCCGGGGACTGGCCGGTGAGCGGTTGACCATTCATGAGGTGATCGTCCCGGTGGTACTCGTGGGATGGCTGACGGTTCATCTGGCGCCCCCGCCCGCAGGCTGCTGGGTGCCGATCGGTGTGCCGGAGACCGCGTGCACGGCGGCCGGGTCGAGGTCGAACAGCTCGCGCAGCGCGTCCGCGTAGGAGGCACCGCCCGGCTCGGCGGCGAGCTGCTTCACCCGTACGGTCGGGGCGTGCAGCAGCTTGTCGACAACCCGCCGGACGGTCTGGGTGATCTCGGCGCGGGAGCGGTCGTCCAGCGCGGGCAGCCGGGAGTCCAGGCGGCCCAGCTCGGCGGCGACGACCTCGGAGGCCATCGCGCGCAGCGCCACCACGGTCGGGGCGATCCGGGCGGCCCGCTGGGCGGCGCCGAAGGCGGTGACCTCCTCGGCGACGATGCCGGAGACCGCGTCGACGTCGCCGGCGCCGGGGGTCGCCGCGTGGGCGTGCGAGAGGCTCTCCAGGTCGACGAGGAGCGCACCGGGCAGCTCGTGCACGGCGTGGTCGACGTCGCGCGGCATGGCCAGGTCGAGGAAGGCGAGCGGGGTGTCGGCGTGGCGGGACGCCACTGCGGCGGCGACGTCCTCGGACCTGATGACCACGCCGGCCGCGCCGGTACAGGAGATCACCAGGTCGACGTCGGCCAGCGCCTCGGGCACCTTGGCCAGTTCGAGGGTGCGGGCCACGTCCGCACCGAGGATCCCGACCAGCCGCTCGGCCCGCTCGGGCGTCCGATTGGCGATCAGCAGGTCGGTGACGCCGGAGCGGACCAGCGTGGCGGCGGCCAGCGAGCTCATCGAGCCCGCGCCGACCACCAGCGCCCGCTTGCCGGCGATCTCGCCGGCGCCGGCCGCGACCTGCTCCAGACCGAAGGTCACCAGTGACTGGCCGGCCTTGTCGATGCCGGTCTCGCTGTGCGCCCGCTTGCCGACCCGCAGCGCCTGCTGGAACAGCTCGTTCAGGCCGCGACCCGCGGTGTGCTCGTCCTGCGCCCTGGCCAGCGAGTCGCGCAGCTGGCCGAGGATCTGGCCCTCGCCGACCACCATCGAGTCCAGGCCGCAGGCCACCGAGAAGAGGTGGTGGACGGCGCGGTCCTCGTAGTGGACGTAGAGGTGGGAGGTGAGCTCCTCCAGGTCGACCCCGCTGTGGTGGGCGAGCAGCAGCGACAGCTCGGCGACGCCGGCGTGGAACTTGTCCACGTCCGCGTACAGCTCGATCCGGTTGCAGGTGTTCAGCAGCGCGGCCTCGGCGACGGTCGCGGACGCGGCCGCGTCGTGCAGCAGCCGGGTCGGGACCTCACCGGTCAGGGCGGCGCGCTCCAGCACGCCGACCGGGGCGGTGCGGTGGCTCAGCCCTACGACGAGAAGACTCACGCCCGACCCCCGGTACCGCGGATCCCGATGCCCGAGCGGCGTCCGCCGCGCTCGGCGGGCGCGTCGGACGGCACCCGGCCGACGACGATCCGCCCGTAGTGCCCCTGCTGCCCGTGCTGCCCGCTCATGCCGGCATCACCGCGGAGAGGTCGCCCTCGCCGGGCTTGCCGGGCTGGGACTTCGCCGCCGGGTCGCCGTCCTTGGCGGGCTCGGTGGCCGGGCGGGCCTTGGTGCTGCCGCCGGCGGCACGGCGCAGCTTGGCGGCGGCCGCCCGGACCGGGCCGGGGGCGCGGTCGAGCACGGACTCGGCACGGTCCGGCTCGTCGCCGGCCTTGCGCTGCTCGTGGAAGGCGAGGATCTGCAGCTCGATGGAGAGGTCCACCTTGCGCACGTCGACGCCGTCCGGGACGGTCAGCACGGTCGGGGCGAAGTTCAGGATGCTGGTGACACCGGCCTCGACCAACCGGTCGCAGACCTGCTGGGCGGCACCGGGCGGGGTGGTGATGACGCCGATCGAGACGTGCTGGCTCTCCACGATGGACTCCAGCTCGTCCATGTGGCGCACCGGGAGGCCGGCCGCACTGCTGCCGACCACGGCCGGGTCGGCGTCCAGCAGGGCCGCGACCCGGAAGCCGCGGGAGGCGAAGCCGCCGTAGTTGGCGAGCGCGTGGCCGAGGTTGCCGATGCCGACGATGACGACCGGCCAGTCCTGGGTCAGGCCCAGCTCGCGGGAGATCTGGTAGACGAGGTACTCGACGTCGTAGCCGACGCCGCGGGTGCCGTACGAGCCCAGGTAGGAGAAGTCCTTGCGCAGCTTGGCGGAGTTCACCCCGGCGGCCGCGGCCAGCTCCTCGGAGGAGACCGTCGGCACCGAGCGCTCGGAGAGCGCGGTGAGCGCGCGCAGATAGAGGGGCAGGCGCGCGACTGTCGCCTCCGGGATTCCCCGGGCACGCGAGGGTCGGCGCGCGGCGCCCTGCTCGGGCGTCTGCGAACTGCTCTGTGGTGATCGGCCGATTGCCACGGTGCTCCTGTGGGTGAAGCTGGGCTTTGGCAGCCAGGCTATGCGTTTGTGAACGTGTGCACAAAGATGGTGTCCGATTTGTCCCCACACAGTGATGCGCATCACGCCGTGGCACCTATAGCACCGGGCGCTTTCCGGGCCGCCGCCGGGGGCGGTGCAGCGGGTGGCCGAGGGCCGTACAACGGCTCGCGCGGGAGCTCACGGCGGACCAGCGGGACCGGCTCCCCCTCCGGCCGGGACCGGGCGCCGCCCAACCTCGGCCACGGAACCCGGGCCGCCGCCCGCAGCGGCTCCACCCAGTCGCCGGGCGGACAGGACGGCGCACCCAGGCAGTGCCGGAGCAGCCCGGCGGTGGCCCGGGCGTCGCCCAGCGCGGTGTGGGCCGCGAACCCGCCCAGACCGGCCGCCTCCACACAGGCCGCCAGGCCGAACCCGCGGGCCTCCGGCAGGTGGGTCCGGGCCAGCCGCATCGTGCAGAGCAGCGGCACGGAGGGCAGCGGGACCCCGATCCGGGCGAACTCACGATCGAGGAAGGCGTGGTCGCAGGTGACGTGATGGCCGACCAGCACCCGACCGGCCAACAGCTCCAGCAGCCTGGGCGCGATCTCGCGGAACCGCGGGGCGCCCTCGACGTCCTCCTGCGCTATCCGGTGCACATGGGTCGGGCCCACCGGCCCGAGCGGGTCCAGCAGCGTGCAGAACTCGCCCTCCGGGCGGAGCCGCTCGTCCAGCAGCACCACGGCGACCTCGACCACCCGGTGCCGCCAGGGGCTGCGGCCGGTCGCCTCCACGTCCACCACGGCGAAACCCCCGGGCCCGGCCGACGGGGCGGCGGGCGGCCCTGGGGGCGCCACGGGGGGCGGACCGGGAAGCATGGCGGCACTCCTCGCGTGCTCAGCCCCCCATGGGCGCAGACGAGTTCGATCGTAAGCCGAGCACCGGGGGGCGCCCCAAGCCGCGTGCGGGGATTCTTCACAACGATTCGGCGAACCGCCCCCGCCGACCGGCGGGGGCGCGGGAGCCGCCCGCCGGGCCCCCGGGGGGGCGTCAGCCGCCGAGCGCGGCGCGCAGACGCTTCTCCTCCACCCGCCAGAAGTCGTGCTGGCGGCCGTCGATCAGGGTCACCGGGATCTGCTCCCAGTAGCGGCGGTAGAGCTCCTCGTCCTGCGTGATGTCCTTCTCCTCGAAGGTCGCGCCCAGCTCGCCCGCCACCCGGACGATCACCTCCCGGGCGTCGTCGCACAGGTGGCAACCGGGCTTGGCCACCAGGGTCACGGTCCGCTCGGCCGGCTTCGGGTTCTTGTCACGTCGCAGCAGTGGGCTCACCCCGCCATTGTGCGCCGCCCCTACAGGCCGCCGGACGGCGGCCGGGGCGACCGGGGACGGTCGGGCGCGGTTCCGCGAGCGGTCCGGGGGCGACGGGGCCGCGGCCGACGCACGGAACGGCCGGTCGGGCGGACGGCGCGGCTGTTCACCGGCCCGGCACGCCGCCGTCACGGCCGCCCCGCGACCCGCTGGCTATGCTCGGTGACATGGCCGTGCTCCGAAGGCTCCTCCAGACAAGGCGACCCACCACCGCGCGGATCGCCCTGGCGGGCGAGGCCGCGGCCGAGGCCGCGGAGGCCGCCCTGCGCACCGCGCCGCAGCCGCCCGCCGACGTGGAGCCGGCTCCCGGGACCGTCGCCGGGCCGAGCGGGGAGAGCGGGCCCGCCGGGGAAGGCACCGAGGAGAGCGCCGAGGAGAGCGCCGAGGAGGGCACCGGGCAGCACGCGCGGCGCGGCAAGGCACCCAAGGCACCCACCGAGAACCACACCCCCGAGCCGGACGACCCGCGCGCCGCCGCCTTCTTCGACTGCGACAACACCATCCTGCGCGGCGCCGCCATCTTCTACCTCGGCGTCGGCCTCTACCGCCGCGGCTTCCTCACCCGCCGCGACATCGCCCGCTTCGCCTGGCAGCAGGCGTGGTTCCGGCTGCACGGCGCCGAGGACCCGGACCACATGGCCGACGCCCAGCACACGGCGCTCGGCCTGGTCGCCGGCAAGCGGACCGCCGATCTGGAGGCCCTCTGCGAGGAGGTCTTCGACGAGGTCATCGCCGACAAGGTCTGGCCCGGCACCCGCGCCCTGGTCCAGATGCACCTGGACGCCGGCCAGCGGGTCTGGCTGGCCACCGCCGCGCCGGTGGAGGTGGCCAGGATCATCGCCGCCCGGCTCGGCATGACCGGCGCGCTCGGCACCGTCGCCGAGGCCCGCGACGGCGCGTACACGGGCCGGCTGGTCGGCGAGATGCTGCACGGCCCGGCCAAGGCGGCGGCCGTCCGCTCGCTGGCCCGCCGGGAGCGGCTCGACCTGGACCGCTGCGCCGCGTACAGCGACTCGGCCAACGACATCCCCATGCTCTCGCTGGTCGGGCACCCGTACGTGGTGAACCCGGACGGCGCGCTGCGGCGGCACGCCCGCTCGCAGGGCTGGCGCGTCCGGGACTTCCGGACCGGCCGGAAGGCGGCCCGGGTGGGCCTGCCGGCGGCGGCGGCGCTCGGGGTGACGGCGGGCGCGGTGGCGGCGGCGGTGGCCCTGCACCGCCGCCACCGGGCCTGACCCCGGCCCGGACCCGCCCGGGCCCGCACCCGGACCCGATCCTTCCGCCAGGCCGCCCGACGGAGTGAGCCCGGTCAATTCGCGCGCTGACCAGGCCGCTCTTACGGGCTAACTCCGGCGCGCCGGACGTCGGTTCAGGGGCATCGACCGAACCCGACACCCGGTGACCGATTCTGATCGCTCGTCAGTCCGGGAAAGTCAGGGGTTATCCGCGCCCAGGACAGGGAAACCGCCCCCCGCGCCGCCAAATTGGTCACCCGGCGCACCCCTTCGGTCACGTTGGGCCGGATGATCGATGACACGTTCGGTCAGTGTCAGCCTTATAAGTGGTCAATGCGGATCCCAAACGACCACTTCGACCACACGGTGTAGCTGTCATTGCACAAAGCGTTATTCTCTCCTGGATGCGCGTCACCCACCCGCCCCGGCATGACCGGGTGGTGCGGCCGTGCTCTCCGCGCAGGCGGAGGTGATCCGTCCACAGTTCTGCCTCTGGGAGTCCCGTGTACCCACCCGTCCGGAACGACGCGCCTGCACCCTCCCGCCCGTCGTCCGCGCCCCTGCGCTCCCGCACCAGCCTCCGCGGCCGCCCGGTCCCGCCCCGGCAGATCTCCACCGGCCTCGAACTGCTGCGCACCCTGCTCCGCAGCCAGCTCGTGACCTCGCCCCAACTGGTTCCCGCCGGAGCCGCGTTCGGCCCCGGCCAGCCGCACACCGGGGCCCCCTTGCTGCGCACCACCGCAGCCGGCTCGGCCGGCTCCGCCGGCACCGGTGCGCGCGGACGGACCGGAGCCGCCGGCACGGGCGGCCGGAGCCGGACCCGAACCACCACCGGCCCCGGCTACGAGACCGAGCACAATCCGATCATGGAGCTGGTCGAGCGGGCCCAGGCCGGCGAGAGCGAGGCCTTCGGCCGCCTCTACGACCACTACTCGGACACGGTCTACCGCTACATCTACTACCGGGTCGGCAGCCGGGCCACCGCCGAGGACCTCACCAGCGAGACGTTCCTGCGCGCGCTGCGCCGGATCGGCACGTTCACCTGGCAGGGCCGGGACTTCGGCGCCTGGCTGGTGACCATCGCCCGCAACCTGGTCGCCGACCACTTCAAGTCCAGCCGGTTCCGGCTGGAGGTCACCACCGGCGAGATGCTCGACTCCAACGAGTGCGAGCGCAGCCCGGAGGACTCGGTCCTGGAGTCGCTGTCCAACGCGGCCCTGCTGGAGGCGGTCCGGCGGCTCAACCCGCAGCAGCAGGAGTGCGTCACACTGCGCTTCCTGCAGGGGCTCTCGGTCGCCGAGACGGCGCGGATCATGGGCAAGAACGAGGGCGCCATCAAGACCCTCCAGTACCGCGCCGTCCGCACCCTGGCCCGTCTGCTCCCGCCCGACGCACGGTGAACGGGACGCAGGCCGGGGGCGGCCCCGGCGCGGCGGGGGAGATAACCGGCGGGCCGTCATCCCTGATGGCGGTCCGACACGTCCGGGTGAACGGTCGGTCCGATGATCAGCCGTGCGTAACCGACCGCCCGCACCACTCGTTGGCCAGCGTGCAAGCCTCCACCAGGCGTACGGTCAAGTCGAATTGCGACCTCTCACCCGATGGAGTGGCATTGGCTTGCCGGGGCAACCGTCCGGCAGGCCGGGGTGTCGACAACGACGAAGGGAGGTGTGGCCCGTGACGGCAAACGTGCTGGAGCACCGGCGGGCGAAGGCCTTCGCCGAGGCGCTGGAGGCCCACCAGGCGGAGCAACTCGCTACCGACGGCGCGGAAACGGCCAGGAGCACGGCCGGCAGCGCAGGTCCGGCCACCATGGCCGGGCTCATCGACATGGTCGGCGCGCTCGGCGCGCTGCCCGGCCCGGAGCTGGACCGCGAAGTCCGGACCGTCCAACGCGCCCAGCTGATGGCCGCGTTCGAGCAGGCTTTCGCCGGTGGACCGGGCGCCACGGTGCCCCGGCAGCGCCGCCACCGGGCGATCCGGAGCGCACCGCGCGGCCGCTGGAGCCGCCGGTTCGCGATCGGCGGGCTGGTGGCCGGGCTGGCCGTCGGGAGCCTCGCCGGCGCCGCGGCCGCCAGCACCGGGGCACTGCCGGGCGATCCGCTGTACGGGATGAAGCGCGGACTGGAAGGACTCCGGCTCAACCTCGCGGAATCCGACACCGAGCGCGGCGAGCTGCTGCTGGACAACGCGGCCACCCGGCTCGGCGAGGCCCGGTCGCTGGTCGGGCGGACCGGAACCGGCGGCTCGCTCAGCCCGGGCACGGTCGACCAGGTCCGCAAGGCGCTCGACGACATGCACGCCGACGCCCTCCGGGGCCGCGACCTGTTGCGCGCCGTGTACCGCAGCAACGGCTCGCTCGACCCGATGCGCACCCTCGCCGGCTTCGCCGAGGGCGAGGACGGCGCCTGGGCCGAGGTCCAGTCCAAGCTGCCCGTCCAGCTCATCCCGCAGGCCCACCTGGTGGAACAGCTCTTCGACGACATAAGCGAGGACGTCGCGCCCCTGCGCCTGGCCGAACCGCCCACCAAGAGCGGTGCACCGGCCGGCAGCGGGGCGGGCGGCGGCGCGCAGACCCCGGCCACCGGTGGGGACGGCGGTCCCGCCGGCACCACGGCCACGGGCGGCAACCCGGCTCCCGGCGCGCCCGCGCAGGGCGGCTCCGGCGCGGGTCCGGCCGGCAGCACCGCCGGCAGCGGCAGGCCCGGCACCGCCGAGCGTGCCCCGTCCGCGGGGGCGACCGTTCCGGCGCCTCCGGCCGCTCCCGGTGCCCCGGTCGACATCCTGCCGAGCAGCGTGCCCGGCAACGTCGTCCCGGCCCCGGTCGGCGGACTGGTCGACAACCTCACCAACGGGCTCACGGGCGCCAAGCCCTCGCCCAGTCCGGACCCGGCGCCGGACCAGGCACCGGCCCAACCGTCCGCCACGCCCAGCCCGACCGCCGACGGCGCCCCGCAACAGGGCGTCGAGGTGCCCCCGCTGATCCCGGGCCTGCTGCCCGGGCTACGGATCCTCGGCGGCTGAGCGGCCGGAAGGACGATCGACCGCGTGGTGGTGACGCGGGTGGGCCCCGGTGGACGCGTCGTCCGCCGGGGCCCACCCGCGTGCGGCGCCGGGCCTCGGCCGGACGCGCCGGCCGAGGCCCGGGGGTGCCCCGCCGGGAGGGACGGCGCCTCCGCCCGGCGGGGCGGCGCTCAGCGGCGCTCAGCGGCGCTCAGAAGAACACCGAACGCCGCTGCACCAGCAGCTGGTAGAGGGTGTGCTGGATGGTCTCCCGGACCTCGTCGGCCAGGTCGAAGACCAGCATCGGGTCGTCCGCCGCCTCGACGGGGTGCCGGTCGGTCGCGATCGGCTCGCCGAACTGGATGATCCACTTGGTCGGCAGCGGGACCGCCCCCAGCGGCCCCAGCCACGGGAAGGTCGGCGTGATCGGTACGTACGGCAGGCCCAGCAGCCGGGCCAGGGTCCGGAAGTTGCCGATCATCGGGTAGGTCTCCTCGGCCCCGACGATCGAGCACGGGACGATCGGCACCCGCGCCCGCAGCGCGGACGACACGAAGCCGCCGCGGCCGAAGCGCTGCAGCTTGTACCGCTCGGAGAACGGCTTGCCGACCCCCTTGAAGCCCTCCGGCCAGACCCCGACCAGCTCGCCCCGTTCCAGCAGTGCCCGGGCGTCCTCGTTGCAGGCCAGCGTGTGCCCGGCCTTCCGGGCCAGCTCGTTGATGCCGGGCAGGACGAACACCAGGTCGGCGGCGAGCATCCGCAGGTGCCGGTGGTGCGGGTGGTGGTCGTGTATGGCCACCTGGGTCATCAGGGCGTCCAGCGGGATCGTGCCGGAGTGGTTGGCGACGATCAGCGCGCCGCCCTCGGCCGGGATGTTCTCGACGCCGCGGACCTCGACCCGGAAGTACTTCTCGGCCAACGGACGCAGCAGCCCGAGCAGGACCTCCTCGGTCAGCTCCCGGTCGAAGCCGAACTCGTCCACCTCGTAGTCGCCGGTGATCCGGCGGCGCAGGAAGGCCAGGCCGTCGGCGGCCCGGGACTCCCAGCCCTTGCCGAACAGCCGGGTGGCGGCCGGGCCGAGCTGCCCGGCCAGTGCCCCGCCGACCGTCTCGGCGACCCGGTCGGCCAGGCCGGGGCCGACCGGCGGCTCGGTCCAGCTGGGGGCGGACTCGATCGGGATGACCTTCGCCTCGCCCGGCGCGTTCTCGGCGGCGGCACTCATGCGGGTTCAGCTCCTGGGTCGGTGCGGGCGGGCGGGACTCTCCGGTGCGGCCCGGCCGTGCCCCGGGCGCTCGGGGCCGAGCAGCGCGGCCACGCCGTCGGTGACGGCGGCCAGCCGCTCGGGCGGCAGCAGGCCGGGCGACTGCGCCGCGGCGAAGTCGGTGAACGCCTCCGGGGTGGTGAACGCCGGACGGTAGCCGAAGGTCTCCCGCAGCCGCGTGGTGTCCACCACCCGGCCGTGCGTGAGCAGCCGGAGCTGCTCGGGCGAGACGTCCACGAGCCTGGTCTGCCGGGCCAGTCCGGCGAACCAGCTGATCGCGGGCAGCAGCAGCGGCAGGGTCGGCCGGCCCAGCCGGCGGGCGCACTGGGAGAGCAGCAGGACGCCCTCCCCCGCCACGTTGAAGGTACCGGTGTTGACGGTGCCCGGCTCGGCGGCGAACGCGGCCCGGCAGAGCACCTCGATCACGTCGTCCTCGTGGACGAACTGGAGCCTCGGGTCGTAGCCGAGAACGGTCGGCAGCACCGGGAGCCCGAAGTAGTCGGTCAGCGGGGTGTCGGCGGCCGGGCCGACGATGTTGGCGAACCGCAGCACCGTCACCCCGACGTCCGGGCGGCGCCGGGCGAAACCGCGGACGTAGCCCTCGACCTCGACCGCGTCCTTGGCGAAGCCGCCGCCCGGCAGGTTCCTGGGCTGGGTGCGCTCGGTGAACACCGCCGGGTCGCGCGGCGCCGAGCCGTACACGCCGGTGGTCGACTTCACCACCAGCCGGCGGACACCCGGCGCCTTCTGGCAGGCACCGAGCAGCTGCATGGTGCCGATCACGTTGGACTCCTTCACCGACGAGCGGTTGGTGGAGCCCAGCCCGGTGGCGCTGACCGCGAGATGGACCACGGTGTCGACCCCGTGCTCGGCGATCACCCGGGCCACGGCGGGGCGGCGCAGGTCGAGCTGGTGGAAGCGGTACGGCGCGGCGGGCCCGTCCGGCTCCGCGAGCGCCCGCAGCGGGGGCCGGGGCGGCTGCACGTCCACGCCGACCACCAGGTCCACCCCGGGCCTGCGGCGCAGCTCGGCGGCGAAACGGGCGCCCAGGTGCCGGGCCACGCCGGTGACGAGCACGACCGTTCCCACAGCGCTGCACCCCATTTCCACGCCCGCCCGTTCCTCGGCCCGGGCGGCCTGCGTGCACCGTACCGCGCCGCCGTGGCGGGCCGTGAAACGACACCGCCCGCCCAGGCCACGAGGGCCTGGACGGGCGGGGGAACGCCTGAACCCCGCCGGAGCGGGGGGATACTTCGTTGCGTCGCTGGACCCTCGTCGTGGGGTCACCCCCGCCGAGGCGGGGAAGCTCACAAGCTCAGGCGTTACTTCTTGTTGCGACGCTGAACACGCGTCCGCTTCAGAAGCTTGCGGTGCTTCTTCTTGGCCATACGCTTGCGACGCTTCTTGATGACAGAGCCCACGGAACAACCCTCGCTCACTGAGACTCGCGCCCGTGAGAGACGGAGTCCATACGACTGACGGACGGCCTAGCCTACCGTCCACTCGCCCAGGGCCGTAATCGTGCTCCCCGGGACGGGCAAACTCGGGGCGAATCCGAGGCGAACGGGCGCGGGGCCCACCGGCTGTGGGCCCCGCTCCGCCGGACTGCCCTACGCGCTTTCGAGCCGCACGTAGGAGTCCTTGAGGTACTCGTGCACTGCCTGCTGAGGCACCCGGAACGACCGGCCGACCCGGATGGCCGGCAGTTCGCCGCTGTGCACCAACCGGTAGACCGTCATCTTGGAGACCCGCATGACCGCGGCCACTTCGGCCACGGTCAGGAAGACGACGTCCTGCAAGGGGCGTTCGCCGGAACTCATGACCATCACCCGACCCTTACCCGTGTGCAAGGCACCGGCTTCCCCTCCGGTGACTCCACCGGCACACGTGTATCCCCAGAGTAGTTATGGGTGGTACCAGTGGGAAGAGGGAGAAGCGCAGTCGTCGTACGGTGAGGGATAAGCCCGTTGCAGTACGTAGCCGATCGGCGGTCTGCACCAGTGGTCGTGCGCACGGCCCCGGTCCGGCACCGGCCCTTCACAACCGGGGGCGGCCGTTCAGCGGCGCGGGCCGCCGCCGCGGCCGACGCCGCAGGTCAGGGCAGCAGTCCGTGGTGCGGCAGGACGGCCCTGCGGGTGGCCAGGATCGCCTGGTCGAGGCGGTCGGCCGGATCGTATCCCGCCTCGAAGTCGCGCCAAGCCGGGCGCGCGCCGTCGGTCATCCGCAGCGGGGCCGGACGCCGGGTCCGCCGGTAAACCTCCGCCCGCCATGTTTCCGGAGTCTCGGTGACCGGGTCGACGGGCCGGCCCGCGGCGGTCGCGACCAGATGGGTCCACGTCCGCGGTACGACGTCGACGACCGCGTAGCCGCCCCCGCCGAGGGCGATCCAGCGGCCGTCGGCGTGCTCGTGGGCCAGCGCGTGCAGTTCCTCGGCGATCAGCCGCTGCGCGTCCACGGTGACGGCGAGGTGGGCGAGCGGGTCCTCCAGGTGGGTGTCGGCGCCGTGCTGGGTGACGAGGACCTGCGGCCGGAAGGCGGCGAGCAGTTCGGGCACCACGGCGTGGAAGGCGCGCAGCCAGCCGGAGTCGCCGGTGCCGGCCGGCAGCGGGAGGTTGGCCGCAGAGCCGGGGGCGCCGGGCCCGCCGGTCTCGGTGGCCCAGCCGGTCTGCGGGAAGAGCGTGGCGGGGTGCTCGTGCAGCGAGACCGTGAGTACCCGCGGGTCGTCCCAGAACGCCTCCTGGACGCCGTCGCCGTGGTGGACGTCGACGTCGACGTAGGCGACCCGCTCGGCGCCGAGTTCGAGCAGCCGGGCGATGGCGAGGGCCGGGTCGTTGTAGATGCAGAAGCCGGACGCCTTGCCGGGCATGGCGTGGTGCAGGCCGCCGGCGAAGTTGACGGCGTGCGGGGTCTCGCCGCGCCAGACGGCCTCGGCGGCGGCGACCGACTGCCCGGCGATCAGCGCGGAGGCGGAGTGGACGGCCGGGAAGGACCAGTTGTCGTCGGTGCCGAGCCCGTGCCGGGGGTCCTGCTCGTCGGGGTGGGCGGCGGCGTGCTTGACCGCCTCGACGTAGGCGGCGGTGTGCACCAACCGGAGGGTCGACTCACCGGCGGGCGGCGCGGACCGGACGGTGACACCCGGACCGCCGTCGAGGCCGAGGGACTCCACCAGTCGCATGGTGAGCGAGAGCCGGGCGGGGTCCATGGGGTGGCCGGGGCCGAAGTCGTACGCGGTGACCGCTTCGTCCCAGAAGAGGTGCAGGCCGCAGGGGGTGACGCGCTCGGCTTCGGGCATGGCCTCCACCGTAGTGGGTGAGGCCGGTGCGGCCGGGCAACGGGCCCTTGAACGCCGGTGGTACGGACGTCAGCCGCGGGGGAGGCCGGCGCGCGCCCCGACGGGCGGTGCCGCCGGAACGGGCGTGGCGGCGGGAGCGGTCGCGGGTGCGGCGGCCCGGTCCGGCCGCCGGCCGGCCAGCCGGCACCCGAGGCAGTCGGGGTGGCCCCGGCGGGCGTCGGGGTCGGGGGTGCGCCAGTGCCGGCGGCCGGGCGGGCGCGGCCCGGTGGCCTTGCCCCGGCCGGCGAGGTGGAGCAGCCAGGCGGCGAGGGCCCCGAGCACGGTGAGAGCGGCGCCGACCCAGAGCCCGGGGGCCGACCCGGCGATGAGGGCGACGCCCGCGACGGCGGATCCGAGCACGACGATCGCGGTCCCGGTCCAGCCGGCCACGGTGTGGCCCATGTCGTGATCTCCGTGTGCGCCCATGTCTCCTCGTTTGGTGTGATGGGTGCGGTCCGCATCCACTCGGACGTTTTATCTCACGAGCTAAGTAACTTAGATACTAAGGAGATATCCCGTGGAGGGCAAGCCACGCCCGCACGCGACGGCCGAGCAGGCGCTCTATGCGATGGACCGGATGATCGCGCTCGCGCAGTTCGGCCAGCAGGACATCGCCTCGCGGCTCGGGCTCAACGTCACCGACCTCACCTGCCTGGGCTTCGTCATGGAGGCCGCCCTGGCCGGCGAGTCCCTGGCGGCCGGCGACCTCGCCGAACGCGCGCAGCTGACCACCGGCGCGGTGACCGGGGTGCTCAACCGGCTGGAGAAGGCCGGGTACGCCCGGCGCGAGGCGGACCCGGGCGACCGACGCCGGGTCCGGGTGGTGCTGGACAGCAGCGCCCAGGCCCGGATCCTGGAGGTCTACGGGCCGTTCTACGAGCGGATCAACCGCCTCTTCGCCGACTACACCGCGGACGAGGTCGCGGTGCTCGCCGACTGGTTCACCCGCGCGAAGGGGCTGCTGCGCGAGTCGCTCGACGAGGTCCGCGAGGGCGGGGACCGGCGCTAGGCCCGCCACGCGGCCGGTGACGGGCGCGGCCGGGCGGAACGGCCTAGACGCGGGCCGCGACCGGGTCGGGGGCCACCGGGGCCGGGGCGAAGCGGTCGGCGAGCGGCAGCACGGCGAGCACCAGCAGCATCGGCGCGAGCAGCGCCCAGCGGTACGAGCTCGCGTCCGCCAGTGCCCCGACCAGCGGCGCACCGACCAGGAAGCCCACGTAGTTGAAGAGGTTGAGACGGGCCACCGCGGCGTCCGAGTCGGCCGGGAAGAGCCGCCCGCCGGCCGCGAAGACCTGCGGGATGATCGCGCAGATCCCCAGACCGAGCACGGTGAACCCGGCGATCCCGACCCAGGCGCCGGGTGCGACGGTGGCCAGCGCGAACCCGAGCGCGGCCAGCACCGCGCCGGACCGGACCACCGGGACGGCGCCCCAGCGCTGCACCGCGCGGTCGCCCAGCGCCCGGCCGAACAGCATCGCGACCATGTAGCCGAGGTAGGAGAGCTTGGCCACGTCCTCCGGGCTGCCCAGGCCGTCGGTCAGGTACTTGACGCTGTAGTTGGAGACCGAGGCGTCGGCGATGTACGCGAAGGCCATCGCCAGGCAGAGCGGCAGCAGCGGGCGCCACGGAACGGCCCGGTCGGCGGCCTCGGCGGCCTCGCGGACGGCGTCGCCGAGTTCGGCCGGCCCGGCGAGGCGGGTGCCGGCCAGCACCGCGAGCGGGGCGATCACCCCGGCCGCCGTGCCGAACAGCACCGGCAGGCCGAGACCGGCGTGCGCACCCAGACCGGCGACGGCGGCGCCGAGGATCCCGCCGAGGCTGAACGCCGCGTGGAAGCCGAGCATGACCGACCGGCCGTAGCGCTGCTGGAGGCCGACCCCGAGCATGTTCATGCTCGCGTCCAGCGCCCCGACCAGCAGGCCGAACGCGCCCAGCGCGAGGGCGAGTTGCCAGAGCGTGTCGCCGAACCCGGCGGCGGCCAGGGTGACGCAGACGGCCGGCTGGACGACCCGCAGCACGGCCCGCGCCCCGGTCCGCCGGACCAGTCGCTCGGAGGCGATCGAGCCCACCCCGGCCAGCACCGGCACCGCGGCCAGGAAGACCGGCAGCAGCGCGTCGCTCAGCCCGTACCGGTCCTGGAGTTCCGGGATGCAGGTGACCAGCAGGGCGAAGGTGACGCCCTGGAGCAGGAAGCCCGCCGCCAGCGCGGCGCGGCCGGCCCGGAGCCGCGGCGTGACCGCGGCACTCTCGGAACGCACATCAACCTCGCTACCGGCCGGTACGACAGTGGTGGCGAGAGCGTAGGCCGTGACGGGCGATCGCGGGAGGGGTTGCGCAGCGGTTCCGGGGCACGGGCCGCATCAGAGCAGGCCGGGGACCTCCGCCAGGTCGGCGATCAGACCGGTGGCCCCGGCGGCGAGCAGCTTCGCCGGGTCGGTGAGCGCGGTGTAGCCGTAGACGTCCATGCCGGCGGCGCGGGCGGCCAGCACTCCGTTGGGGCTGTCCTCCAGGACCAGGCAGGCGGCCGGGTCGACGCCGAGGGTGCGGGCGGCGTGCAGGAACAGGTCGGGCGCGGGCTTGCCGACCCCGACGTCCTGGGCACTGAAGATCCGCTCCTCGGGGAACTCCCCGCGCAGGCCGGTGACGTCCAGCGCGGTACGGATCCAGGAGTGGTGCGCGGAGGAGGCCAGGCAGTACGGCACGGAGCGCTGCCGAAGCTCCTTCAGCAGCGTCTCCGCGCCCCGCACGGCCACGAGTTCGGTGCCGAAGGCGTCGAACACCCGGCCGTGGAACAGCTCGTCGAAGCCGTCCGGGAGCCGCGCGCCGTCGTGGCGCTCGGCGATCACGTCGTGCACCCGGTGGGCGGCGGTGCCCATGAAGTCCCGGTAGGAGTCCTCGATCGTGGTCGGGTAACCGAGCTCGGTCAGGTACTCGGCCAGCAGCCGGTTGGACACCGGCTCACTGTCCACCAGGACGCCGTCGTTGTCGAAGATCACCAGTTCGTAGGCCACGCGTTCGAGCCTACCGGGCCCGCCCGGCGGCTACTTGCCGCCGGAGGCCAGCTCCCGGGAGCGGTCCCGGGCCGCCTCCAGGGCGCCCAGCAGGGCCGCCCGCACCCCGTGGTTCTCCAGCTCGCGGATGGCCGCGATGGTCGTGCCGGCCGGCGAGGTGACCGCCTCGCGCAGCTTCACCGGGTGTTCGCCGGAGTCCCGCAGCATGATCGAGGCGCCGATCGCCGACTGCACGATCAGGTCGTGCGCCACCTGGCGCGGCAGCCCGAGCAGGATGCCCGCGTCGGTCATCGCCTCGACCAGGAAGTAGAAGTACGCCGGACCCGAACCGGAGAGCGCGGTCGCCGCGTCCTGCTGGGCCTCGGGCAGCCGCAGCGCCTTGCCGACCGACCGGAAGATCTCCTCGGCCCGCACCAGGTGCGCCTCGGTGGCGTGCGAGCCGCCGGAGATGACGCTCATCCCCTCGTCCACCAGGACCGGGGTGTTGGGCATCACGCGGACCACCGGGGTACCGGCCGCCAGTCGTGCCTCGAACCACTCGGTGGGGATGCCGGCCGCCGCCGAGATCACCAGCCGGTCCGGTCCGACGTGCGGCGCCAGCTCGTCCAGCAGGGTGCCCATGTCCTGCGGCTTCACCGCCAGGATCAGGGTGTCGGCGAGCTTGGCGGCCTCGGTGTTGCCCACCACGCCGACCCCGTACCGGGCGGCCAGCTCCTCGGCCCGCTCCGGACGGCGGGCGGTCACCAGGACGTCCGCCGGGTCCTTCCCCGCCCGCAGCAGGCCGGAGAGCAGCGCCTCACCGATCTTGCCCGTGCCGAGGAAGGCGATCTTCTGTCCGTGCTCCGTGTTGCCGGCCATGGCCACTCCTTGCTTCCGGTACCGCGGCCATCCTCGCACCGCGTACGCGCCGGCGGCGGGACCGTCCACCCTGCGGAAGGCACGGGTCCGGGGTCCGCGGGCGCCGGGCCCGGGGGCGCCCCCTAGGGCGAAACTCCGGGTTCTCCCCTATGGCCCGGCGCTGGGCCTGGGCGCACCGTGGAGGTATGGCACACGGAGAGATGTCCCGACGTGAGAACCGGCAGGTCGCCGTCGCCGCGGCGACAGTGGGCCCGTGGCGGACCGCCGCGGGAGTCGGTGCGGTGATGGGGGCGACGGCCCTGGGGATCGACGCGATCTCCGGGGACTGGTCGCTGAGCATGCTGGCCGATCCGGCCGGCTGGGGCCTGTTCTTCTTCTTCCTGGTCGGTGCGGTCGGCGGCCAGCTGCGCCGCGACACCACCGACCGGCGGCTGGCCCGGTGGGCGGCCGAGCACCCGTGGCAGTCGGCGCTGCCGGCGGCCGGCGGGCTGCTCCTGCTGAACACGCTGGCGCAGCTGTTCCTCGGCGACGCGGGCGTGTTCGAGGCCTTCTTCCTCTCGCTGCTGCCGGCCGGCCTGGTGCTGGCCGTCGCGGGCGTGGTCGGCTCGGTGAAGCGGGCCCGCGGCAAGGGCTGAGCGGGGGCGGCGGCGCGGGGCGGCGGCGCGGGGGCGGCCCGGACGGATGACGGGGCGGCCCGGACGGGCGACGGGGCCGGTCCGGTCCCCGGACGGCGCACGCCGGTTCACCGGCCGGGGTGCCCCCGATCGGACGAACGTCACACCCCGTCGACATACTGGCGCGATGCCGATCGCCGAAGATCCAGAACCGCGCCCGCACGAGGGCCGGGACCAGGACGGGACCACCCCGTCCTGGGCGGACGGGAAAGACCCGTTCGCCGACCTCGTCCTCGACGAGGAGTTCGTCAAGGGTGCCGCCGTGAAGGAGCAGACGGGCCGCACCCGGATGCTCGCCGCCCAGTGGAAGCACACCCCGCCGGTCGACCCCGGCGGCCGCCGCTCCGTGAACGACGGCCCCCGGGCCCGGAAGCGGTTCGGCCGCGGTCCGCGGCCGGCCGACGCCTGGGGCCGTCCCCGACCGCGCCGTCGGCCGGAGTGGCGGGCGCCGATGTTCGTGGTGCTCGCCGTCGCCCTGGCGCTCGCCGCGCTGAACGTCGACGGCCTGCGGTCCTGGTACTCGACCCGCTTCGGCCCCGACGGGACCGCCGCCTCGTCCGTGCCCGCCGCCGTCCCGACCGTCGCACCGGAGACGGCCCGGCCGACCGGCGCGCCCTCCCCCGTCGCCGAGCAGCGCCCGACCGTCGACCACCCGTGGGCCGGCTCCCCCGCCGAGGGCTGGCCGACCGACATCACGGTGTTCGAGCCCAAGGAGACCCCGCCGGCCATCGGGGTGTTCGACGCCGCCCAGGTCGCCGCCCAGGTCAAGCTGGTCAAGGACTACCTGGCGGCGGCCAACCTGGACCCGAAGGTGATCGCCGGCGCCCGCCCGGAGGCGGCACTGGCCCTCCTGGACCGCGAGGAGCGCGACGCGGCCGACGCCGCGCTGACCAGGCCCTCCGTGGACACGGACCCGACGCACTGGTTCAGCCGCTTCGACCCGGCCGAGGCCGTACCGGTCGGCGACACCGTGAAGCTCCAGGGCCTGATCACGGTCGAGGGCGACGGCGCCAAGGGGGTGCTGGTGCGCGCCGACTTCACCTACGTCTACGCGCTGCGCCCCGGTCCGGAGGCCGCCCGGCGGGCCGCCTCGCCCCCGCCGAAGCCGGCCACCCCGCGCCCGACGGCCCCGCCCGCGGCGGGCGGTGGCGCGCCCAGGCCGGTGGGCTGGACGGTACCGGCCGCGGACGTCGCCGGGGACACCCGGACGACCCGCACCGTGGTCCGCAAGGTGGACACCTTCCGCTTCCACGACCCGGCGCGGTTCCGGGTGGACCCGAAGAAGCTGACTCTCAGCAGCAGGACCGAGATCGGCAACAGCGCGTGCGACGTCTACGACGGCTACCTGCACCCGCAGTTCGACCAGTTCGCCGCCGCCACCGGACCCGAGCCCGCACCGGGCGGGACGTCGAGCGACCCGTACGACCGCAGCAAGGACCTGACGGAGGACGACGGCGAATGCGGGACGATCACCCGCAGCTGAACGGCCCCGCCGGCGGTCAGCGCCTGCGCCTGGCCCGGACCGGCCCCTTCGGGCCGGGCCGGCCGCCGCGCCCGGCCCGGCGCCGCTCGTGGCGGGTCAGCGCCCGCTCGTAGTCGGCCCGGTGGACGGCCTCGCCGGGCGCCTCGACCAGACCGCGGGCGGCGTAGGCGAGCAGGGCCCCGACCCCGCCGATGATCCAGACCACGCCGAGCGACTTCTCCTCGGCCATCCAGCCGGTCAGCCTGTCCTTGCCCTCGGTGAGCACCTTCCAGGTGCGCAGCGCGGAGAGCAGCGAGCAGATCGCCACGGCGGCGACCAGCAGGCCGTTGAGGAAGCCGCCGTTGTCGGACATCCGGATGCCGTCGACCGCGAGGCGCAGGACGAAGGCGGCGGCCGCGGCGGCGAGCAGCGCGCCGGCCGGCACCAGGATCCGGCGGATCCGGTAGCCGCCGTCGTGGTCGACCCAACTGGTGCCGAACCAGCGGATCGGCTCCGGTTCGGGGGCGCCTGCGGGCGTACGGTCGCCGGCGGGCTGGGGGGCGGGGGCGGATTCCTCGGTCACACGGCCGATTATCACCCGGCGCCCCGGAACGACGGAGGAGCCGTCCCCGTGGTGGGACGGCTCCTCGTGGTGCGCGGGGGTATCAGCCGAGCTTGCTGACGTCCCGGACGGCGCCCTTGTCGGCGGAGGTGGCCATCGCGGCGTACGCGCGCAGGGCCTGGCTGACCTGGCGCTCGCGGTTCTTCGGCTTGTAGCCGCCCCCGGCCTCCAGCACCGCCCGGCGCTCCTCCAGGACCTCCGGGGAGACCTCCAGGGAGATCGTCCGGCCGGGGATGTCGATGGCGATGATGTCGCCGTTCTCGACCAGGGCGATCGTGCCGCCGGACGCGGCCTCCGGGGAGGCGTGGCCGATCGACAGGCCGGAGGTGCCGCCGGAGAAGCGTCCGTCGGTGACGAGCGCGCACGCCTTGCCGAGGCCCCGGCCCTTGAGGAACGAGGTCGGGTAGAGCATCTCCTGCATGCCCGGGCCGCCCTTGGGGCCCTCGTAGCGGATGACGACGACGTCGCCCTCCTTGATCCGCTTGGCGAGGATCGCCTCGACCGCGTCGTCCTGGGACTCGACGACCACGGCCGGGCCGCTGAAGGTCCAGATCGACTCGTCGACGCCGGCGGTCTTCACGATGCAGCCGTCCTCGGCGAGGTTGCCGTACAGCACGGCGAGGCCGCCCTCGACGGAGTAGGCGTGCTCGACGCTGCGGATGCAGCCCCCGGCGGCGTCGGTGTCCAGGCTGTCCCAGCGCTCGGACTGCGAGAAGGCCTCGGCGGAGCGGACGCAGCCGGGCGCGGCGTGCCACAGCTCGACGGCCTCGGCGGACGGCGAGCCGCCGCGCACGTCCCAGGTCTTGAGCCACTCGGCGAGCGAGTCGGAGTGGACGGTGTGCACGTCCTCGTTGAGCAGCCCCGCCCGGTACAGCTCGCCGAGGATGGCCGGGATGCCGCCGGCCCGGTGGACGTCCTCCATGTAGTACGAGCCGTTGGGCGCGACCTTGGAGAGGCAGGGCACCCTGCGCGAGACGGCGTCGATGGCCAGCAGGTCGAAGTCCAGCTCGGCCTCCTGGGCGGCGGCGAGCAGGTGGAGGATGGTGTTGGTCGAACCGCCCATGGCGATGTCGAGGGCCATCGCGTTCTCGAAGGCGGCGCGGGTCGCGACGGCGCGCGGCAGGACGGAGGGGTCGTCCTGGCCGTAGTGCCGGTTGGTGATCTCGACGACGGTCCGCCCGGCGTTCTCGTAGAGGGCGCGGCGGGCGGTGTGGGTGGCGAGGACGGATCCGTTGCCGGGCAGCGAGAGGCCGATCGCCTCGGTGAGGCAGTTCATCGAGTTGGCGGTGAACATGCCCGAACAGGAGCCGCAGGTCGGGCAGGCGTTCTCCTCGATGATCGCGATGTCCTCGTCGGACACGTTCTCGTTGACCGCCTGGGAGATGGCGTCGACCAGGTCGAGCTTGCGCACGGTGCCGTCGACCAGGGTGGCCTTGCCGGCCTCCATCGGGCCGCCGGAGACGAAGACGGTCGGGATGTTCAGGCGCAGCGCGGCCATCAGCATGCCGGGGGTGATCTTGTCGCAGTTGGAGATGCAGATCAGCGCGTCGGCGCAGTGCGCGTTGACCATGTACTCGACCGAGTCGGCGATCAGGTCGCGGGAGGGCAGCGAGTAGAGCATGCCGCCGTGGCCCATCGCGATGCCGTCGTCCACCGCGATGGTGTTGAACTCGCGCGGGATGCCGCCCGCCTGCTTGATCGCCTCGGAGACGATCCGGCCGACCGGCTGCAGGTGGGTGTGCCCGGGGACGAACTCGGTGAAGGAGTTGGCGACCGCGATGATCGGCTTGCCGAAGTCCTCGCGGGCTACGCCGGCCGCCCGGAGAAGCGCCCGGGCGCCTGCCATGTTGCGACCGTGGGTGACCGTACGGGACCTCAGCTCGGGCACTGTGCTCCACTCCTTCGGAGGCTGACTCGCGGCCCCGCTCGGTATGGAGGGTGCGGGGCCACTGTGTCTGTCGAGCCTACGCCCGCCGTCCGGGCGGCGGACGGCGCGTCCGCGATGCGGTCAGGGCGGCGCGTGGACGGAGCGGGGACGGCGTGGGCGGAACCGGGTCGCGGCGGGGTCGCGGCGGGGTCGCGGCGGGGTCTCGGTGGGGCGGAGCGGGGGTGGTGGGCCGGGCACGGGCAGCCGGGTCAGCCCGGGGTGACCGCCACCGTCAGGTCCAGCACGTACGGCTCGACGACCCAGCCGTCCGGGAACTCGCCGAGCAGGGCCTCGCGCTCGACGGCCAGCAGCGGTGCACGCCGCTCCGGGGTGAGGGCGGCGAGGTAGGAGCGCGAGGTGAGGTCGGTGATCACATGGTCGACGGTGACCCGGCGCTCCCAGCGCAGCCGGGCGGAGCCGGTCCGCAGGTCGTGGGGCGCGAGGTGACCGGCGATCTCGTTGACGGCGCCGTAGCCGTGGTAGCTCTGCAGCGCGGCGGCCAGCCGCTCGCCCATCGCGCGGATCCAGCCGACGCTGCTGTCCTTCACGTTCCACCAGGTGGCGAGGGCCCCGCCGGGCCGCAGCACCCGGATCGCCTCGGGGACCGACCGTGCGGGGTCGGTCCAGTGGAAGGCCTGCGCGTAGGTCACGAAGTCCGCCGAGCGGTCGTGGAAGGGCAGTTCGTCGCCGGTGCCCCTGACCAGCGGCAGACCGGGGCTGCCGGCCAGGAACCGGGCGGCCATGCCGTCATTGGGCTCGACGGCGACGACGTCCGCGCCGCGCCCGGCCAGCAGCCGGGTGGAGATGCCCGTGCCGGCCCCGACGTCCAGTACCCGGGCGCCCTTGAGGCTCCGGCCGGACAGCCGCTCCAGCTCGTCGAACAGCTCGTCCGGGTACGACGGCCGCGCCCGGTCGTACTCGGCCGCCACCCCGCCGAAGGACTCCGCGAGCTCCCTGAACTTCTGTCGATCCGTCATGGCTCCCCCTGCACAGGTCCGTTCGTACGCTCAGCGTACGCGTGCGGAGGTGGCCAGGTGCAGGCGGGTGAACGCCAGCGCCTCGGCGAGATCGGCCTCCCGTTCGGCGGGCGACGCGGACCGCCGGGTGTTGACCTCCAGCACCACGTGACCGTCGAAACCGGTCCGGGCGAGGTGTTCGAGCAGCTCGGCGCAGGGCTGCTTGCCCCGGCCCGGGATCAGGTGCTCGTCCTTGCCGGAGCCGGAGCCGTCCGCGAGGTGGATGTGGGCGAGCCGGTCGCCCATCCGCTCGACCATCGCGAGCGCGTCGATCCGGGAGGTCGCGGCGTGCGACAGGTCGATGGTGAAGTGCCGGTAGTCCTCGTCGGTGACGTCCCAGCCGGGCGCGTACGCCAGCACCTCGCGGTCGCGGTACCGCCACGGGTACATGTTCTCGACGGCGAACCGGACGTCCGTCTCCCCCGCCATCCGGTCGATGCCCTCGACGAACTCCCGGGCGTACTGCCGCTGCCAGCGGAACGGCGGGTGGACGACGACCGCGCTCGCACCGAGCTTCTCGGCAGCCGCCCGGGCCCGGACCAGCTTGGTCCACGGGTCGGTGGTCCAGACCCGCTGGGTGATCAGCAGGCACGGCGCGTGCACGGCGAGGATCGGCATGCCGTGCACGTCGGAGAGCCGGCGCAGCGCCTCGATGTCCTGGCTGACCGGGTCGTTCCAGACCATCACCTCGACGCCGTCGTAACCGAGCTTCGCGGCGAGTTCGAAGGCGATGGCGGTGTTGGCCGGATAGACCGAGGCGGTGGAGAGGGCGACCTTGGTGTCCGGGATGTGCAGGGCCGGGTGGGCGGGCAGGACCAGGCGGTCGGTGGTGCGGAGCAGCGGCGGGCGGGCGGCGGCCTGCCGGGCGGCCTTGACCGACTTCACCGACTGGACGGCGGCCTTGGCGGCGCCGGCAGCCCGGGCGGTGCGGGTGCCGCGGGCGGGCTGCGCCGGTGCGGCGGCTTCGGTGGCGGGGGCGCCCTTCGCGGCGCCCTTGGCCGCGGACCTCTCCGTCCGGGCCCTTCCGGCGCTGCGCCGGGCCGTCGGTTCGGCCTTCCGCCCGGCCTTCCGCCCGGTGTCCTCCCCGGCCGCCGGTTCGGTCGTCGGTTCGGTCGTCGGCTCGGTCGTCGGCTCGGTCGTCGGCTCGGTCGTCGGCTCGGTAGCCGGTTCGGTAGCCGGTTCGGCCTTCCGTCCGGCTTTCTGCCGGGCCGTCGACCTGGCCGCGGGTTTCGCCCCGAGCTTGGCCGCCCGCGCCGCGGGCGCCTCCGCGGCTTGCGGGCCGGGCCCGGCCGCGGGCTCGGCGGTCCGGCGGGCGGCGCGTCCGGTCGTCCGGCCCGCCGACTGCTTCGACGCCTTCCGGGCCGCCTTCTCGGCGACCCCGCCGGCGGCCTCCCTGGCCGCCCGGACGCCCTTCACCGCCTTGCCCAGCTTGCGGGAGCGCACGGGCGCGGTGTCCGGGTCGGCGGTGTCCGCGGACCGCGGCGCGTCCGGGTCCGGAGTCGTGTCCGGAGCCGTGTCCGAGGCCGTGCCCGCAGGGCCCGCGCCGGCGTTCGGAGCCGGGCCGGACGGGCGGCGGGCCCGGCGCGCGGCGTCCGGCCGCGGCTGCCCGTCCTCGGGAGCGCGGCCCTCCCGCGTACCGTCCTCGCCCGCTGGATGCGCCACGGGAGACAGCGTAAGCGTCCCGCGCCCGGAACGGGGAGCCGGTCGGAGGGCGCGCGGGCGGGCCACGCGCCGGGCCGTCCGGGCGGGGGAACCGGCAGTTCGGGGACGGGAACGGCCCGTCAGGGGGTGAGGGCGGGCCGACGGCGGTCGGCGGAACCGTCCATGGCGTCCAGGCGGCGCAGGATGATCCCCTCGCGCAGCGCCCAGGGACAGACGTCCAGTTCGTCCAGACCGAACAGGTCCATCGCGGCGTCCGCGACCAGGGCGCCGGCCAGCAGCTGCTTGGCGCGGCCCTCGGAGACCCCCGGGATGTGTGCCCGCTCGGTGACGGTCATCGCGGAGAGCCGGGGCAGCCAGGCGGAGAGGTTGCTGCGGGTGAGCCGACGGTCCGTGTACGGGCCCGCGTCGGCCGGGGCGGCGCCGGTCATCCGGGCGAGCTGCTTGAAGGTCTTGGAGGTGGCGACGGCGTGGTCGGGGGTGCCGAGCCGGGAGATCTCGCCGACCACGGTCGCGATCTCGGCCCGGATGTGGCGTCTGAGCTCCCGCAGCTCCTCCGGGTCGGCGACGTCGCCGGGCAGCCAGCGGGCGGTCAGCCGGCCGGCGCCGAGCGGCAGCGAGCAGGCCACGTCCGGCTGCTCGTCGAGGCCGCAGGCGATCTCCAGCGAGCCCCCGCCGATGTCGAGGTTGAGCAGCCGGCCGGAGGACCAGCCGAACCAGCGCCGGACGGCGAGGAAGGTGAGCCGGGCCTCGTCCTGGCCGGAGAGCACCCGCAGTTCGACCCCGGTCTCCTGGGCGACCCTGCGCAGCACCTCCTCGCCGTTGACGGCCTCGCGGACGGCGGAGGTGGCGAACGGCAGTATGTCGACGACGCCCTTGTCCTCGGCGACCCGCAGCGAGGAGGCGACCATGCCGACCAGCTTGTCCACGCCGGGCTCGCTGATCGCGCCCTGCTCGTCGAGGAGTTCGGCGAGCCTCAGCTCGGCCTTGTGGGAGTAGGCGGGCACCGGAGCGGCGCCCGGATGGGCGTCCACCACGAGGAAGTGGACCGTGTTGGAACCTACGTCGAGAACACCGAGTCGCATAGCGCTCCACGCTACGCGATTCGGGGGCTGTGGAGACCGGCTGCGCCGGTATTCGTGCTGGTCCGACGAGTACGGTCGGAAGGGTGCGGGGGACGGGCCGGGACGGGTCGGCCGCGGGCCGATCAGCCGGTGTGTTCCGCCCGGTGGCCGGTACGGCAGCGGGTGTCGGCCCAGGCGCGGGCCCGGCCGGGAGCGTCCGTGATCAGCCCGTCGGCGCCCCGCCCGGCCGACGACCACCAGCCCTCCTCGTCGTCCAGGACCCAGACGTACACCTCGCGGCCGCTCCGGCGCTCGGCGGCGATCCGGTCGGCGGTGGCGAGCGTGCGGTCCAGGGCGATGCCGTGCAGCGGGAGGCCCGCCGGGTCGTCGGCGAGCCCTGCGCCCTGGATCAGTACCACCGGCAGCTCGGGCGCGACGGCGTGGGCCTGCCGCAGGTGCTCGGCGGAGAACGAGTACAGATGGACCGGCGCCCCGCTGTCGGCCGCCAGCCGGGCGATCCGCTCGACGTCCTCGGCACGCTGCCACTTGATCTCCATCAGCAGGGTGACGCCGCTGCCGGAGAGCCGCCGGAGCAGCTCCTCCAGGGTCGGCACCGGCACGGCCGGGCCGGGTCCGGTGGTCACCCGCAGTCCCGCGAGCTGAGCGGCGGTCAGGTCCGCGACCGCGCCCTCGCCGTCGGTGGTGCGGTCCACCGCGGAGTCGTGCATGAGCACCGGCACGCCGTCCCGGGTGGTCCGGACGTCGGTCTCCAACCAGTCGGCGCCCAGGCGGAGGGCCGCCTCGAAGGAGGCCATCGTGTTCTCGGGGGCGTCGAGCGGCGCGCCCCGGTGACCGATCACCAGGGGCGCGCCGCAGCCGGTCCGGGCGACGGCGGCCGGCTGGGCCCGCAGGCCGGTGGCGGGCTCGGAGGTGCGGGCCGCCGTGGCGGCGCAACCGGGGACGGCGGCGGCGAGCAGCGCGAGGGCGGGGAGGGCGGTGCGCAGGGCCGTCCTGGCGGGGCGGGGCGGGGTGGTCACGACTCGGGGCTCCAGTTGCTCTGCTGCTCCGCGGCTCTACTGCTCTACTGCTCTACTGCTCTACTGCACCGCGGCTCGCGGTGCGGTGGTCGCCGGTCGGCCGGCAGGGAGCCAGCATGCCGCACCGTGACGATGCGCCGACGCCACCCGGGCGACCGCACCCGCCTGCCACCGCACGATCCGGTCGGCGCGGACGATCACCGGGTGACCGCGTCCGGGGATCCACCCGCCCGGTCACCGGCCGGTGACACCACCGTTTACGCCCCGGCCGCAGACGGTCCGGACCTCCGGGAAGGCTCTACCCTTGCCGGGTGGCAGCAGCAGAGACCTCCAAGAAGAAGACCAAGCCCAAGGCCGGCGGTCCGACGACCGTCGACCTCGCGATGCCGACCCTCCGCTCCGACCTCGGCTCCGAGCCCGGTGCCGGGCCCGGCGACCGGCTCCGCCCCGAGGTCGCGCTCGACTTCCCGCGCGCCTGGGTCGAGTTCTCCGACCCGGACGACGAGGAGCAGGTCTTCCGCTGCGACCTGACCTGGCTGACGTCGCGCTGGTCGTGCATCTTCGGCAAGGGCTGCCACGGGATCCGCGAGGGCCGCGGCGAGTCCGACGGCTGCTGCACCCTGGGCGCGCACTACTCGGACAAGGACGACGAGAAGCGCGTCGCCGGCCACGCGACCCGCCTGACCCCGGAGATCTGGGAGAACTTCGAGCACGGCACCGACGCCAAGGGCCGGATCAGGCTCGACGGCGGCATCACCATGTTCGACGAGGACGGCGACCGGCAGACCCGCCGGATCAACGGCGCCTGCCTCTTCCTCAACAGCCCCGGGTTCCCCGGCGGCGCCGGCTGCGCGCTGCACACCCTGGCGCTCAAGGAGGGCCTCGAACCGCTGGAGACCAAGCCGGACGTCTGCTGGCAGCTGCCGGTCCGCCGCACCTACGACTGGATCGACCGCCCGGACGACACCCGATACCTCCAGGTCACCATCGGCGAGTACGACCGGCGCGGCTGGGGTCCGGGCGGCCACGACCTGCACTGGTGGTGCACCGGCAGCCCGGAGGCGCACCAGGGGCCCGACCCGGTGTTCGTCAGCTACCGCCCCGAGCTCACCGAGCTGATGGGCAAGGCCGCGTACGAGGTGCTGGCCGGCCTCTGCGAGCAGCGGATCGCGACCAAGGGCGACCGCAAGGTGGCCCCGCACCCGGCCGACCCGGTGAAGAAGGCGAAGAAGTAGCACCCCGGGAGCCCCCGGCCGCAGCCCCGGGACGGCCGTCCGCGCGGGCCGACGCCGGGGGCTCCCGTGCGGGTGCTCGCGTGCGGGGACCGTTACTTGTCGATGTCCCCGACCACGAAGAACATCGACCCCAGGATCGCCACCATGTCGGCGACCAGCGTGCCGGGCAGCAGCTCCGTCAGCGCCTGGATGTTGTTGAACGAGGCCGAGCGCAGCTTCATCCGCCACGGCGTCTTGTCGCCGCGCGAGACGAGGTAGTAGCCGTTGACGCCGAGCGGGTTCTCCGTCCAGGCGTAGGTGCTGCCCTCGGGGGCCTTGAGCACCTTGGGCAGCCGCAGGTTGACCGGGCCGGGCGGCAGCTGCGCCAGCTTGTCGAGGCAGGCGTCGGCGAGGGCCAGCGCGTTGACGGTCTGCTCCAGCAGGCACTCGAAGCGGGCCAGGCAGTCGCCCTCCTCACGGGTGACCACGGTCAGGACCTGCCGCAGCTCCTCGGAGCCGTAGGCGAGGTAGGGCTCGTCGCGGCGCAGGTCCAGATCGAGGCCGCTGGCCCGGGCGATCGGTCCGCTGACCCCGTACGCCTGGGCCTGGGCCCGGGTGAGCACGCCGACGCCGGCGGTCCGGGCGCGGAAGATCTCGTTGCCCAGCACCAGGTCCTCGAAGACCGGCAGCTGGGAGCGGACGACGGCGACGGCGGTCCGGACCCGGCCGAGCCAGCCGGCCGGCAGGTCCTCCTTGAGCCCGCCGACCCGGTTGAACATGTAGTGCATGCGCCCGCCGGAGGCCTCCTCCAGCACGTGCTGGAGGTCCTCGCGGCCGGTGAAGGCGTGGAAGATCGGCGTGATGCCGCCGAGTTCCAGCGGGTAGGAGCCGAGGAACATCAGGTGGTTGAGGACGCGGTTGAGCTCGGCGAGCAGGGTGCGGATCCAGACCGCTCGCTCGGGCACCTCCATGCCGAGCATCCGCTCGACGCCGAGCACCACGCCCAGCTCGTTGGAGAAGGCGGAGAGCCAGTCGTGCCGGTTGGCCAGCATGATGATCTGCCGGTAGTCCCGGGCCTCGAAGAGCTTCTCCGCGCCCCGGTGCATGTAGCCGATGACCGGCTCGGCGGTGACGATGCGCTCGCCGTCCAGCACCAGCTTCAGGCGCAGCACGCCGTGGGTCGCCGGGTGCTGCGGGCCGATGTTGAGCACCATGTCGGTGGTGCCCGCCTCGCCCGTGAAGTTCTCGGCTCCCGCCCCGATGCCGACCGTGGTCTCCCTCATGGGGTCAGAGTCTGCCATCCCGGCAGCGGCCCCAGGCTCCGCGGTACCGGCATGCGGACGGTCTGCGAGAGCCAGCCGAACGCACCGAGGCCGCCGGGGTCGGTCAGCTCGGCGCCCTCGCCCGCGCCGCCGAGCGCCCGGAGGTAGGCGACCGGGTCGGTGGAGGCCAGGGCGAGCGGGGGCCGGGCCCCGCTGACGCCGAGTGCCCGGAGCGCGTCCCGCTGCGTCGTCCACAGGCTGTGGAGACCGGGCACGGCAGCGGCGTCCAGTGCGACGTGCGCGGTGACGTCGCAGGAGCCGTCCGGCACGGGGAGCACCTCGCGGCCGGCCCGGAAGCCGGTGCGGGTGGTCAGCGGCGGGCGGCGGCCGGCGGTGTGCGCGTAGTCGACGGCGACGGCCAGCCCGCGGTCCAGCCCGGCGACCGCGTGCGCCCAGGCCGCGTCCCGGGGGCCGCCGAACTCCACCACGTCCCCGGGGCGTTCCGCCGGCCACCAGCGGGCGGCCCAGGCCGCGTCCGCCGCGGAGACCGGGTCGCCGAGCCGCTCCCCGCCCGTCGCGGTCTCCACCTCGACGTAGCGCAGCACCCCGTCCTCGTCGGCCTCGCCGGTGTCCAGGGGGACGTTGTCGAGCCACTCGTTGGCGAACAGCAGACCGGTGACACCGCGTGGCACCCGGTCCGTCCAGACGACGTCCGCCCAGGCCCGCTCCGTCCACAGCCCTGTGGACGGAGGGGCGGCCGGACGGTCGGCGAGCTCCACCGCGTACGGCCGCAGCCGGTCACGGACCGCGTCCGGGCCGGTGTCCGGCAGCGCGGCGAGGACACCGGCGACCAGTTCGCCCCGCCCGGCCCCGACGTCCACGAAGGCCAGCTCCTCCGGACGGCCGAGGGCCGCGTCGACCTCCAGGAGCAGCCGGGCCACCGCCCCGGCGAACAGCGGCGAGGCGTGCACCGAGGTGCGGAAGTGCCCGGCGGGGCCCTCCGGCCTGCGGTAGAACCCTCCGTCGGGGTCGTACAGGGCGTGTTCCATCGCGGTCACCCACCGCATCCAGCTCATGCGCCGGGACGCTACACAACCGGTCCGTACCCTCCCGACCAGTACGGCATCGGCACTGCGGGCTCTCCGACCTAGGGAGTAGGAGGGATCGCCCTCCCGGCGGACCTGGGCACGCTCCGCGACTGCCTACGCTTGAGTCGTGCATCGACTCAACGCCTGGCTCCGCCGTCACCCCATGGTGGTCGACTCCGCCTGGGCCGCGTTGGTGCTCTTCCTCGGCATCCTGCCGGAGAACGGGAGCGGCAACGACGGCTGGCGGTTCGGCGTCCACTTCGCCATCGCCCTCGTCCTGCCGATGCTGATGGTGATCCGCCGCCGCTGGCCGAACGCCACGGTGGCCGCCGCCACCGGGATCGGCCTGACCCAGGTGGCGCTCGACGTCAACCCTGCGGTCTCCAGCATCGCCTACCTGGTGTTCGCCTACACCGGCGCCGCCTTCGGGCGGCCCTGGACGTCCCGGACGGCCCTGACCGCCGGGCTGCTGGCCGGCCCGCTGGTGTTCTGGCAGCTGCACCCGATGAAGACCACGGTCGACGACCTCGGCGACGCCCACCACCAGTCCTACTCGATCCCCGAGTCGCTGTTCATCTCGGCGCTCATGACCACGCCGTTCGTCCTGTGCTGGGCGTGGGGCCGGCTCACCCGGGTCCGGCGCGCCTACCTGGTCGAGCTGGAGGACCGCGCGGCCCGGCTGGAGCGCGAACGCGACGCCCAGTCCAAGGTGGCGGTGGCGGCCGAGCGCGCCCGGATCGCCCGCGAGCTGCACGACGTGGTCGCGCACAACGTCTCGGTGATGATCGTGCAGGCCGACGGCGCCGCCTACGTGCTGGAGAACTCCCCGCAGCAGGCCAGGGAGGCGCTGGGAACGATCGCCTCCACCGGCCGCCAGGCCCTGGTCGAGATGCGCCGGCTGCTCGGCGTGCTGCGCACCTCCGACACCAACGCCGAGGAGTACGTGCCGCAGCCGGGTGTCGAGGAACTGCCCGACCTGCTGGACCAGTGCCGCACGGCCGGCCTCCAGGTGGACTTCGCCACCTCGGGATCGCCGCGCGAGCTGCCCCGCGGCGTGGAGCTGACCGTCTACCGGATCGTCCAGGAGGCGCTGACCAACGTCCGCAAGCACGGCGGTCCGGACGTGCACGCCCGGGTCGCGGTCGACTTCGGGGAGCGCGAGCTGGCCGTCCTGATCGAGGACGACGGCCGCGGCTCCACCGACGAGCAGCTGGCCTCCGGCGGTACCGACGGCCAGGGCCACGGCCTGATCGGCATGCGCGAGCGGGTCGGCATGGTCAGTGGCAGCCTCGACGTCGGGCCCCGCCCCGGCGGCGGGTTCCGGATCCGCGCCGTCCTGCCGCTCAAGACGGCCCACTGACCCCGCCCGACGTCACCACCCCGTCGCCCCTCATCAAGGAACTAGGAGCCACCTTGACCATCCGCGTGATGCTGGTCGACGACCAGGAGCTGCTGCGCACCGGATTCCGGATGATCCTGCAGTCGCAGGGCGACATCGAGATCGTCTCCGAGGCCGGGGACGGCGTCCAGGCCCTGGACAAGCTCCGGCACACCTCGGTCGACGTGATCCTCATGGACGTCCGGATGCCGAGGCTGGACGGCGTGCAGGCCACCCGCAGGATCTGCCTGGCGGAGGACGGCAGCCCGCTGCCCGACGCCCCCCACGTGCTCATCCTCACCACCTTCGACCTCGACGAGTACGCCTTCGCCGCCCTCAAGGCCGGCGCCAGCGGCTTCCTGCTCAAGGACGTGCCGCCGACCGAGCTGGTGGCCGCGATCCGCGCGGTGCACGGCGGGGACGCGGTGGTCGCCCCGACCACCACCCGCCGCATGATCGACCGGTTCGCCGAGGTGCTGCCGACCCCGCAGAGCGGGCCCGGCCGGGACACCCTGGGGCCGCTCACCGAGCGCGAGCGCGAGGTGTTCCTGCTCGTCGCGCAGGGTCTCTCGAACGGGGAGATCGCCGCCCGGCTGGTCCTCTCGGAGGCCACCGTGAAGACCCACGTCGGCCGGATCCTGGCCAAGCTGGGCCTGCGGGACCGGGTGCAGGCGGTCGTCCTCGCGTACGAGGCTGGCCTGATCCGGGCCGGCGCCACGGACTGACCCGCCGGTCCCCGCGCTCCCGACCCGCTCCCCGGCCCGCCCCGGGGGCGTCCCCGCGACCGGCCGCCGGACCGCCCCGGGCCGCCCCGACCCGCCCGGCCCGGCGCGACCCTCCCGACCCGCCCCGACCGGGACCGCCCCGCGCCCGTAGAATGGGCCGGTACGTCCGGTACCCGAGGAGGACCGGAACGGAGAGTGAGGACCAGGGCCGAGCCGTGAGCACGTCCGACAGCGCCTACCCCGACGAATTCGCCGCGTTCCCACCCCTCGCCGACGGCTTCGGCGACCCGGCCGACCCCGGCAACCGACCCGCCCGCCTGGCCGTCGGCGTGGTCGGCACCGGCCGGGTCGGCCCCGCCCTCGGCGCCGCCCTGCAGCTCGCCGGCCACCGGGTGGTCGCCGCGTCCGGGGTCTCGGCCGCCTCCCGGCGCCGCGCCGAGGCGCTGCTGCCCGGCGTGCGGATCGTCTCCCCGCCGCAGGTGCTGGCCGCCGCCGACCTCGTCCTGCTGACCGTCCCCGACGACGCGCTGGCCGACCTGGTGGCCGGCCTCGCCGCGACCGGCTCCGTCCGCCCCGGCCAGCTGCTGGTGCACACCTCGGGCGCGCACGGCGTGGCCGTGCTGGAGCAGGCCACCCGGGCCGGTGCGCTGCCGCTCGCGCTGCACCCCGCGATGACCTTCACCGGCACCTCGGTCGACCTGGCCCGGCTGGCCGGCTGCCCGTTCGGGGTGACCGCCCCCGAGGAGCTGCGCCCGGTCGCCGAGGCGCTGGTGGTCGAGATGGGCGGCGAGCCCGAATGGGTGCCGGAGGACGTCCGGCCGCTCTACCACACGGCCCTCGCACACGGCGCCAACCACCTGGTCACCCTGGTCGCGCAGGCGCTCGAACTGCTGCGCGCGGCCGGCGTCGCCGAGCCCGGCCGGATGCTCGGCCCACTGCTCGGCGCCGCGCTCGACAACTCCCTGCGCTCCGGCGACGCGGCCATCACCGGCCCGGTCGCCCGGGGCGACACCGGCACCGTGCGGCGCCACCTGGCGCAGCTCAGTACGGTGTCCCCGGACATCCCGGCCGCCTACCGGGCGATGGCCCGCGCCACCGCCCAGCGGGCACTCGCGCACGGGACGATCGACGAAGCGTCGGCGGCATCGCTGCTGGACGTACTGAACGAGGAGAACCAGTAATGGCACGCGGCAAGCAGCCGGGCAAGGTCCAGCGCGCCCCCAAGGTCCACCGGGCCGTGGTCACGCACACCGTCGACGACTTCGAGGCCGCGTTCTGGCCGGACGAGCAGCCGGTGGACAACGCGGTCGTGATGACCATGGGCGCCCTGCACGAGGGCCACGCCGCGCTGATCCGCGCCGCCCGCCGGCAGGTCGGCCGGGACGGCCGGGTCGCCGTCACGGTCTTCGTCAACCCGCTGCAGTTCGGCGCCGGCGAGGACCTGGAGCGCTACCCGCGCACCCTGGACGAGGACGTGAAGCTGGCCGAGGAGAGCGGCGCCGACGTGGTCTTCGCGCCGTCCGTCGACGAGGTCTACCCGAACGGCGAGCCCCAGGTGCGGGTGGCCGCCGGCCCGATGGGCGAGCGGTACGAGGGCGCCACCCGGCCCGGCCACTTCGACGGGATGCTGACCGTCGTCGCCAAGCTGCTGCACATCACCGACCCGGACTTCGCCTTCTTCGGCGAGAAGGACGCCCAGCAGCTGGCGATCGTCCGCCGGATGGTGGCCGACCTGGACTTCGACGTCGAGGTGGTCGGCGTGCCGACCGTCCGCGAGGAGGACGGCCTGGCGCTGTCCTCCCGCAACCGCTTCCTCTCCGCCGAGGAGCGCGCGCACGCGCTCGCCCTCTCCAGGGCGCTGTTCGCCGGGCGGGACGTCGCCGCCCAGGGCCCGAAGGCCGCGCGCGAGGCCGCCTCGGCCGCCCTCGAAGCCGCCGACGGCATCACCCTCGACTACCTCGCCCTGGTCGACCCGCTCTCCTTCACCGAGGCGCCGGACGACTTCCAGGGCGAGGCGGTGCTGGCCGTCGCCGCGACGGTGGGCGCGACCCGTCTGATCGACAACGTCCACGTCATCTGCCGCTGACGAACCCGCACGGCCCCGGCTCTGGGCGGATCGGCGACCATCGCGCAGAATCGTCCGGCAGCTGCACATCCCTCAGGCATGCACTCACAGGAGGCGTGACCACATGCTCCGCACCATGCTCAAGTCCAAGATCCACCGGGCCACCGTGACCCAGGCCGACCTGCACTACGTCGGCTCGGTCACGGTGGACGAGGACCTGCTCGACGCGGCCGACCTGCTCCCGGGCGAGCTGGTCCACATCGTCGACATCAACAACGGCGCCCGGCTGGAGACGTACACCATCGCCGGTCCGCGCGGCTCCGGCGTGATCGGCATCAACGGGGCCGCCGCCCGCCTGGTCCACCCCGGTGACCTGGTCATCCTCATCGCCTACGGGCAGATGGACACCGCCGAGGCCAAGGGCTACCTCCCCAAGGTCGTCTTCGTCGACGACCGCAACCGGGTCACCGGTCTGGGCGGCGATCCGGCCGAGGCCGCGGAGGGCACCGGGCTGGTCCGCGGTGACCGGGTGGCGGCCCCGACGGCGGTGGGGGGAGCGTACGGTGACGGCAACAGTGCGGCCCCGACCGCGCGCTGAAGGAGCCACTGAAGCCATGTCCGTCACGCACCGCCTCGCCGCCCCCGCACCCGGCTGGACCACCACGACCGACGTCGTGGTGGTCGGCTCCGGCGTGGCCGGGCTCACCGTCGCCCTCAACGTCCGCAAGGCCGGCCTGCGGGCCCTGGTGGTCACCAAGGCGATGCTGGACGACGGCTCCACCCGCTGGGCCCAGGGCGGCATAGCCGCCGCCCTCGGCGAGGGGGACACCCCCGAGCAGCACCTGGACGACACCCTGGTGGCCGGCGCCGGCCTCTGCGACGAGGACACCGTCCGCACCCTGGTCACCGAGGGCCCGGACGCGGTCCGCCGGCTGATCGCGGTCGGCGCCGCGTTCGACCGGGGCGAGGACGGCGAGATCCTGCTCACCCGCGAGGGCGGCCACCACCGGCGCCGGATCGCCCACGCGGGCGGTGACGCCACCGGAGCCGAGATATCGCGCGCCCTGGTCACCGCCGTACGGACCGACCCGGGCGTCGAGCTGATCGAGCACGCCCTCGTCCTCGACCTGCTCACCGACGCCGACGGCCACGCCGCCGGCCTCACCCTGCACGTGATGGGCGAGGGCCAGCGGGACGGCGTCGGCGCCGTCCGGGCCCGCGCGGTGGTGCTCGCCACCGGCGGCATGGGCCAGGTCTTCTCGGCCACCACCAACCCCGCGGTCTCCACCGGCGACGGCGTCGCACTCGCCCTGCGGGCCGGCGCCGAGGTCACCGACCTGGAGTTCGTCCAGTTCCACCCGACCGTGCTGTGGCTCGGCCCGGACGCCGAGGGCCAGCAGCCGCTGGTCTCCGAGGCGGTCCGCGGCGAGGGCGCCCACCTGGTCGACGGGACCGGCACCCGCTTCATGGTCGGGCAGCACGAACTGGCCGAGCTGGCCCCGCGCGACATCGTCGCCAAGGCCATCACCCGGCAGATGCAGCTCCACGGCGCCGACCACATGTACCTCGACGGGCGGCACTTCGGCGCCGAGATGTGGGAGCAGCGGTTCCCGACCATCCTGGCGTCCTGCCGGTCGCACGGCATCGACCCGGTCACCGAGCCGATCCCGGTCGCCCCGGCCGCGCACTACGCCTCCGGCGGCATCCGCACCGACGGGCACGGCCGGACCACCGTCCCCGGCCTGTACGCCTGCGGCGAGGTGGCGTGCACCGGGGTGCACGGCGCCAACCGGCTGGCCTCCAACTCGCTGCTGGAGGGCCTGGTCTTCGCCGAGGCGATCGCCGCCGACCTGGCCGCCCGGCACGCGGCCGGCGAGCTGTCCGAGCGGTCGGTGGACGTGGCCGCGGCCCGTGCCGCCCGCACCGTGCCGCTGCCCGCGCCCGAGGCCCGGGCCGAGATCCAGCGGCTGATGTCGCGCGGCGCGGGCGTGCTGCGCTCGGCCGCGTCGATGGCCGCCACCGCGGCCGGGCTGACCCGGCTGGCCGAGCAGGCGCTCACGCACGTCGCCGAGGAGAAGCCGGCCGACCCCCGGGTGGAGACCTGGGAGGCCGCCAACCTGCTCCTGGTCGCCAGCGCGCTGACCACCGCCGCCACCCAGCGGGCGGAGACCCGCGGCTGCCACTGGCGCGAGGACTTCCCGGACCGGGACGACGCGCGGTGGCGACGCCACCTGATCACCACCCTCACCGCCGAAGGCGACCTTGTCAGCACCCCCGAGGAGCAGTAACACCATGACCGACGCGACCCACACGCACGAGGAACTCCCGATGGCCGACGGCTGCGGCGACGGCTGCGCCTGCGGGGACGGCGAGGGCTACGAGACCGGCCTGGACCCGCAGCTCGCCGAGCTGCTGGAGGAGGCCGGCCTGGACCCGGTCGAGGTCGAGGACATCGCCACCCTCGCACTGGCCGAGGACCTGGCCGGCGGCGAGGACGTCACCTCGGTGGCCACCGTGCCGGCCGACGCCGTCGCGACCGCCGACTTCACCGCCCGCCAGGCCGGTGTGGTGGCCGGTCTGCGGATCGCCGAGGCCGTCGTCTCGCTGGTCTGCGAGGAGGAGTTCGAGGTCGAGCGGCACGTCCAGGACGGCGACCGGGTCGAGGCCGGCCAGGTGCTGCTCTCGGTCCGCTCCCGCACCCGGGACCTGCTGACCGCCGAGCGCAGCGCGCTCAACCTGCTCTGCCACCTGTCCGGGATCGCGACCGCCACCCGGGCCTGGTCGGACGCGCTGGAGGGCACCGGCGCCGTGGTCCGCGACACCCGCAAGACCACGCCGGGCCTGCGGGCGCTGGAGAAGTTCGCGGTCCGCTGCGGCGGCGGTGCCAACCACCGGATGGCCCTCTCCGACGCGGCCCTCGTCAAGGACAACCACGTGGTCGCGGCCGGCGGCGTGGCCGAGGCCTTCCGCGCCGTCCGGGCCGCCTACCCCGACCTGCCGGTCGAGGTCGAGGTCGACACCCTGGAGCAGATCCCGCCGGTCCTGGACGCCGGGGCGGACCTGGTCCTGCTGGACAACTTCACCGTCCCGCAGCTGACCGAGGCCGTCGCGCTGGTGGCCGGCCGGGCGAAGCTGGAGGCGTCCGGCGGACTGACCCTGGCCGGCGCGCGCGAGGTCGCGGAGACTGGTGTCGACTACCTGGCGGTGGGGGCGCTCACCCACTCCTCGCCGATCCTGGACATCGGCCTGGACCTGCGCGCCTGATCCGCCCGCTCGTGATCCGCTCGCTCGTGATCCGCCCGCGCTCGGAATCCGCTCGCTCGGGATCTGAGCGCTCAGGATCTGCTCGGCACCTGATCCGCCCGTCCGCTGACCCTCGACGAAGAAAGCACCCCATGCTGCTCACCATCGACGTCGGCAACACCCAGACCACCCTCGGCCTGTTCAACGGCGAGGAAGTGGTCGAGACCTGGCGGATCTCCACCGATCCGCGCCGCACGGCCGACGAGCTGGCGGTGCTGCTGCACGGCCTGATGGGCTCGCACACCGCGATCGCGGACGCGACGGTCGAGGGCCTGGCGATCTGCTCCTCCGTCCCCTCCGTGCTCCACGAGTTCCGCGAGGTGACGCGCCGGTACTACGGCGACGTCCCCGCGGTGATCGTGGAGCCGGGGGTGAAGACGGGGGTGCACGTCCTGATGGACAACCCCAAGGAGGTCGGCGCCGACCGGATCGTCAACGCGCTGGCCGCCAACCACCTCTACGGCGGCCCGTGCATCGTGGTCGACTTCGGCACCGCCACCACCTTCGACGCGGTCAACGCCCGCGGCGACTACGTCGGCGGCGCGATCGCCCCCGGCATCGAGATCTCCGTCGAGGCGCTCGGCAACCGCGGCGCGCTGCTGCGCAAGATCGAGCTGACCCGGCCGCGCAACGTCATCGGCAAGAACACCGTCGAGGGCATGCAGTCCGGCATCCTCTACGGCTTCGCCGGCCAGGTCGACGGCCTGGTCGACCGGATGGCGCGCGAGCTCTCCAAGGACCCGGACGACGTCCAGGTGATCGCCACCGGCGGCCTGGCCCCGCTCGTCCTCGGCGAGGCCGGCTCGATCGACGTCCACGAGCCCTGGCTCACCCTCATCGGCCTCCGGCTGGTCTTCGAACGCAACCGCCCGGCCTGACCCGGCGTCCGTGGGCTCCCCCGCCGGGGAGCCCACGGGCACCGCAGGCCGTTCCGGGGGCCGGCACGGGCCAAACGTGGGGGATCGGCGCGACGCTACCGACAAATCGGATATTCCTCACGTAGTGTCAACCCATGCCTACGCCACACGGATCGCGCGGCGGCATGGCCTTCAGCGCCGACGAAGTCCGCGTGCTGCGCCGCGCCCTCGCCCAAGCCCTGCACCCCTCCGTCCCCGTCCACCTCCAGGGCCACGACCGGTCGCCGTTCACCGGCGCGGGCGCCGAGCTGTGGACGGAGGACGTCCAGGACGCGCTGCGCCTGACCGAGGCGATCGACGAGGCGGTCCAGGAGGGCGGCCGACTGCGCGCCTTCCTCCTCGCCGATCTCGGCCGCTACCGGGCGGCCCTGCCCGGCAGTGCCGGCGGCTACCTGGAACGGCTGGAGGAGGCGGTGACCGACGGGTACCTTCCCGGACCGGAGGACCTCACCGCGCTCCGCGGGCTGACCCGCCAACCGTGCGGGCAGAACGAACGGTCCCGCCGCTCGCGGCTGGCCGGGCGCTGCCACGCGCTGGCGGAGGCCGCCGTCCGCGAACGGCTCGCCCTCACCACCGGCCAGCGCCACCTCGTCGCCGTACCGAGCCCCGCCGCACCCCCGAGCATTCTCCCCACCCCTGTTGGAGGACGGATCCCGATGAGCAGCACCGAGCCCGCCGCCGAGCAGCCCGCCGCCGACCGCAAGGGCCCCCAGCCGAGCCCCCAGGGCCAGCAGGCGCCCCGGCCGCACCGGCTGCCCACCCCGGCCGAGCTGTTCGGCCGCCGTCCCAAGCCCCCGGCCCACCCGGACCACGCCGCGCCTCCGCCCGCGCCGGAGGACCTGGAACTCGCGACCGGCACCGGCTGACCGCCCGCCGCCCGGACGCCGGGGGAGGCCGCTCAGGCGGCCTCCCCCGATCCATGTGTCGACAATGTCGCCGTTCCGTCAGGATCTCGCGGTCACGACTTCATCACCTTCACGAGACGCGCCGCCGGATCGATCCCGTCCTGTACGAATTGATGACCGATCACCCGGATTGACGAGGCCACGGGCGTCCATAGGGTCTCGGGGACACCCACGCCACCAAGAGGATCCCCGTGAACTCGACCCGCACGCGCCGAGCGCTCGGCGCGGCCGCGGCGACCGCGGCCGCCGCCCTCTCCGTCGGCACACTGGCCGCTCCGGCCCACGCCGCGGACCACGCACTCAGGATCAGGGTGGGGAGCCCCGTCCAGATCCCCGTCGAGCCCACCACCCCCCGGCCCCAGCTCGGCGACAACGTCGACCTGCGGATCGGCCGGACCGGCACCGGGCCGGTCCTGGGCACCAGGATCGCCCTGGACGTCTCGGGCCTCGACGGCGTCGCCACCCTCACCACCGGCGAGCGCTGCACCACCGCCGCCACGGTGATCACCTGCGACGTCGGCTACCTCGACAGCGACGACGCCCGGGCCACCGCCGTCACCGTCACCGCGGGCGGCGAACTCGCCGACACCGGCAGCCCCGCGGCCGTCCCGCCGGCCTGGGCCTCCGCCGCCGCACTGGCGCTCGGCACCGGGGCGGTGCTCGCCGCACGCCGGCCGGGCCGCCGACGGGCCTGAGCGACCCCGCCCGGTGCGGGGCGGACGGCACCCGCCGCCCGCCCCGCACCCCGGGACGCACCGCAGGCCGGGCGCCGGCCGGGACGGCCGCCGCGGGCCGCGGGCAATCCCGTGGCGGAGCACCGGCCCGGGGCTGGCTACCCTGGTGGGGTGAGCGATCAGAGCCCAATCCCCGCGACCGACGACCTTCCGGAGCAGATGCGCGTCCGGCGCGAGAAGCTGGACCGGCTCCGGGCCGCCGGCATCGACCCGTACCCGGTCGGTTTCCCCCGCACCAGCACCATCGCCGACCTCCGGGCCAAGCACCCGGACCTCGCCCCGGACACCGCGACCGGCGAGCGGGCCGGCATCACCGGCCGGGTGATCCTCTCCCGCACCGGCGGCAAGCTCTGCTTCGCCACCCTGCGCGACGGCTCCGGCGACCTCCAGGTGATGTTCTCCCTGGACAAGCTGGGCGAGGAGCGGCTGGCCGCGTGGAAGGCCGACATCGACCTCGGCGACCAGGTCGGCGTGGAGGGCGAGGTGATCACCTCCCGCCGCGGCGAGCTGTCGGTGATGGTGGACCGCTGGGAGCTCACCGCCAAGTGCCTGCGCCCGCTGCCGGACAAGCACAAGGGCCTGACCGACCCGGAGGCCCGGGTCCGCCAGCGGTACGTGGACCTGATCGTCAACCCCGAGGCCCGCGAGATCCTGCACCTGCGGTCCAAGGTGGTCCGCTCGATCCGCCGCACCTACGAGGAGCGCGGCTACATCGAGGTCGAGACCCCGATGCTGCAGCCGGTGCACGGCGGCGCCAACGCGCGGCCGTTCAAGACGCACATCAACGCGTACGACATCGACCTCTTCCTGCGGATCGCCCCCGAGCTGTACCTCAAGCGGCTCGTCGTCGGCGGCGCGGAGAAGGTCTTCGAGATCAACCGCAACTTCCGCAACGAGGGCGCCGACTCCACCCACAACCCCGAGTTCACCTCGCTGGAGTCGTACGAGGCCTACGGCGACTACGACACCCAGGCCGAGCTGATCCGGGCCACCATCGTCAACGCCGCCCGGGACGCCCTGGGCACCACGGTGATCAGGGGCCTCGACCCGCACGGCGTCGAGCACGAGATCGACCTGGCCGAGCCGTGGGAGGAGGTCGGCGTCTACCCCGGCATCTCGGCCCGGCTCGGCGCCGAGGTCACCCCGGAGACCGGCGTCGAGGAGCTCCGCAAGCTGGCCGCCGAGCACGGCATCCCCTTCGAGAAGGAGTGGGGCCACGGCCAGATCGTGCTGGAGATGGTCGAGCGCCTGCTGGAGGAGAACGCCGTCCGGCCGACCTTCATCAAGGACTACCCCACCGAGGTCTCCCCGCTGACCCGTCAGCACCGCTCGGTCCCCGGCGTGGCCGAGAAGTGGGACCTGGTGATCTTCGGCACCGAGATCGGCACCGCCTACTCCGAGCTGATCGACCCGGTCGAGCAGCGCGCCCGCCTCACCGCGCAGTCCCTGCTCGCGGCCGGCGGCGACGTCGAGGCGATGCAGATCGACGAGGACTTCCTGCGGGCCCTGGAGTACGCGATGCCGCCCACCGGCGGTCTCGGTCTCGGCGTGGACCGCCTGATCATGCTGCTCACCGGCAAGAACATCCGGGAGACGGTGCTCTTCCCGCTGGTGAAGCCGGAGCCCAAGGCGTCCGCCGCCACCGCGGCGGAGGAGACCGAGGAGGAGTGACCTGATGGACTACGTCAGCGCTATCGTCCCACCGCTGGTCATGGCGATCGGCTTCGGCTTCCTGGTGCGGGCCATCATCCGCAGCCAGGGCGGAGCCCGGAAGGCCAAGGAGGACGTGGTCGACTGACGCCCGTCGGCCACCACGGCACCCGCGCCGCCATTCCCGATTCCGGGAGTGGCGGCGCGCCGGTTTGGCGGCACTTCACAAGATTTGCCCCATTCACTCCCTATCCTGGCCGCACTATGGTCCGGCAACTCGGCGAACTTGAGAACGCCATCATGACCCGGGTGTGGCAGTGGAACCGACCGGTCACGGTTCGCGAGGTTCTCGTGGATCTGCGGTCCGAACGCGAAATCGCGTACACCACGGTGATGACCGTCCTGGACAAGCTCCACAGAAAGGGCTGGCTCCGCCGCGAGCGGGTAGGACGGGCCTATCGATATGAACCGGTCTCGTCCCGCGAGGCGTACACCGCGGCTCTCATGAACGACGCCTGGGCCACCGGTGACAATCCTGCCGCCGCGCTGGTGCACTTCTTCGGCCTGATGTCACCGGAGCAACGCGAGGCTCTCCGCGACGCGTTGCGGGTCGCCGCTCTGTTCCCGCCCGATCCGGCCGCCCAGGATTCCGCGGAGACCGGGCCCGATACCGGGGAGACCCCACCGGGGCCGGCACGATAGCGTCCCGCCATGGAGGTCACCATCCGCCGGGCGCGGACCACGGACGTGCGGGCAGTGCGCGGGCTCATCGATGCCTACTCGCGCGACGGCATTCTGCTCGACAAGCCCACCGTCACCCTGTTCGAATCCGTCCAGGAGTTCTGGGTCGCCGAACGCGACGACACCGGAGCCGTGGTGGCGTGCGGCGCCCTGCACGTGATGTGGGAGGACCTCGCCGAGGTCCGCACGCTCGCGGTCGATCCGTCCTGCCGGGGCCACGGCGTCGGGCACCTCCTGCTGGAGAAGCTGCTGCAGACCGCCCGCTGGCTCGGCGTCCGTCGGATTTTCTGCCTGACGTTCGAGGTTCCGTTCTTCGCGAAACACGGTTTCGTCGAGATCGGCGAGCTCCAGGAAACCGATGATGGTACGACAGACCCGGCGGCCATCGCTACGGATGTCTATGAAGAACTTCTCCGCTCGTACGATGAAGGTGTCGCGGAGTTCCTCGACCTGGAGCGGGTGAAGCCCAACACGCTGGGCAACTCGCGCATGCTGCTGCACCTGTGAGCCGCTCCCGGACGGGGCAGGGGTTTGTGTTTTCCGGAGAAAGGCGCTTTCCTTTCCTTAGGCAATGGGTCGTTTAGCGGAAAGGGAAGCCCGTGGCACAGAGGGTGCAGGTCATTCTTGAAGACGATCTCGACGGCGGGTCGGCGGACGAAACGGTCACGTTCGCGCTCGACGGTGTTGCCTACGAGATCGACCTGAAGAGCGCCAACGCGGACAAGCTCCGCGATCTGCTGGCGCCGTACGTCGAGAAGGGTCGCAAGCAGAGCGGACGGCTGGCCGCAGCCCGCCGTCCGGGCCGCGGTTCGGCCCCCCGCCCGTCCGGCAGCGTCCCGGACACCGCGAAGATCCGCGCGTGGGCCAAGGAGCAGGGTCTGGACGTCAACGACCGCGGCCGCGTGCCGAGCAACGTGCGCGAGGCCTACGAGAAGGCCAACGCGGCCTGATCCGGGCGTCGCCCGGCCGCCCGGACGGGTGCGGGGTCCCGGAGGTCGCGTGAAGCGTCCATGGCACACGCGCGGGGCGCGGAGGACATTCCTCCGCGCCCCGCGGCGCACACCCGGACGGTGACCGGTCCGCCGGCACGCCCGTCGGCGGGCGCGGGGACGGCGGTGTGAACGGTGGGGCGGGCTGCCCGTTCGGGCAGCGGCCCGGGCAGCGGCCCGGACGCCGGTCCCCGGGCCGACGCGGTCCGCGGTCGCGACGGTGACCACGGCCGTGACCGGGCGACGGGACGGGCGGCGGAACAATCACGGCCTGTGCAACGCTGTAGGGGCGAAAGCGGTCACGCGGACACCACCGGTATGGCGTACCGGACCCGACGGCCGAGGCCGAACCGCCGTCACCACCGGGCGACTTCTCGCCAGGCGAACACCGCCACCCCGGAAACTGCGCGAGAACCGCCCCGATACCGGGTATGAATGCAGGTGGACGGGGTCAGTCACCCCGCCCGGGGCAGTACGCGTGACCGGTCGGACGCTTGTCGGCTGCGCTGCGGCAGAGGTTGTTCGCCGATGGCGTAGCGGCATCCGGTGCATCCGGCCCACCTGTGGGAACACCGTCTCCCAACATGAGGTTGGGATTGGTGTCGGCTGGTCGCGCAGCATGTCTCTCCCCTACCAGGGAGTGAATCCGTGGGCCGCGCCGCTGAGCGGGACTAGCATGCGGAAGGACAGGGCGGGGACGGACCCCGAACTGCCCGACCGCTCTGAGGAGCGATAAACGATGTTCGAGAGGTTCACCGACCGCGCGCGGCGGGTTGTCGTCCTGGCTCAGGAAGAAGCCCGGATGCTCAACCACAACTACATCGGCACCGAGCACATCCTCCTGGGTCTGATCCACGAGGGTGAGGGTGTCGCCGCTAAGGCCCTGGAGAGCCTCGGGATTTCTCTTGAGGCTGTTCGCCAGCAGGTCGAGGAGATCATCGGCCAGGGCCAGCAGGCCCCGTCCGGTCACATTCCCTTCACCCCCCGGGCGAAGAAGGTCCTGGAGCTGTCGCTCCGCGAGGCCCTGCAGCTCGGCCACAACTACATCGGCACCGAGCACATCCTGCTCGGCCTGATCCGCGAGGGCGAGGGCGTCGCCGCCCAGGTCCTGGTGAAGCTCGGAGCCGACCTCAACCGGGTGCGCCAGCAGGTCATCCAGCTGCTCTCCGGGTACCAGACCGGCGGTGGCAAGGAGTCGGCGACGGCCGGCGGGCCCGCCGAGGGCACCCCGTCGACCTCGCTGGTCCTGGACCAGTTCGGCCGCAACCTCACCCAGGCCGCCCGCGAGGCCAAGCTCGACCCGGTCATCGGGCGCGAGAAGGAGATCGAGCGGGTCATGCAGGTGCTGTCCCGCCGCACCAAGAACAACCCGGTCCTGATCGGTGAGCCCGGCGTCGGCAAGACCGCCGTCGTCGAGGGCCTGGCCCAGGCGATCGTCAAGGGCGAGGTCCCGGAGACGCTCAAGGACAAGCAGCTCTACACGCTGGACCTCGGCGCCCTGGTCGCCGGCTCCCGCTACCGCGGTGACTTCGAGGAGCGCCTGAAGAAGGTCCTCAAGGAGATCCGCACCCGCGGGGACATCATCCTGTTCATCGACGAGCTGCACACCCTGGTCGGCGCGGGCGCCGCCGAGGGCGCCATCGACGCCGCCTCGATCCTGAAGCCGATGCTGGCCCGCGGTGAGCTGCAGACCATCGGTGCGACCACGCTCGACGAGTACCGCAAGCACCTGGAGAAGGACGCCGCGCTGGAGCGCCGCTTCCAGCCGATCCAGGTCGCCGAGCCGTCGCTGCCGCACACCATCGAGATCCTCAAGGGTCTGCGCGACCGCTACGAGGCCCACCACCGGGTCTCCATCACGGACGCCGCCCTGGTCGCCGCCGCCACCCTGGCCGACCGGTACATCTCGGACCGCTTCCTGCCGGACAAGGCCATCGACCTGATCGACGAGGCCGGCTCCCGGATGCGCATCCGCCGGATGACCGCGCCGCCGGACCTCCGCGAGTTCGACGAGAAGATCGCCGACGTGCGCCGCGAGAAGGAGAGCGCGATCGACGCGCAGGACTTCGAGAAGGCCGCGTCCCTGCGCGACGACGAGAAGCAGCTCCTCCAGGCCAAGGCCAAGCGCGAGAAGGAGTGGAAGGCCGGCGACATGGACGTCGTCGCGGAGGTCGACGAGGAACTCATCGCCGAGGTCCTGGCCACCGCCACCGGCATCCCGGTCTTCAAGCTGACGGAGGAGGAGTCCTCCCGGCTGCTGCGCATGGAGGACGAGCTGCACAAGCGCGTCATCGGCCAGAAGGACGCCATCAAGGCGCTCTCCCAGGCCATCCGGCGCACCCGTGCGGGCCTCAAGGACCCGAAGCGCCCCGGCGGCTCGTTCATCTTCGCCGGCCCGTCCGGCGTCGGTAAGACCGAGCTGTCCAAGACGCTCGCCGAGTTCCTCTTCGGTGACGAGGACGCGCTGATCTCCCTCGACATGTCCGAGTTCTCGGAGAAGCACACCGTCTCCCGGCTCTTCGGTTCGCCCCCCGGCTACGTGGGCTACGAGGAGGGCGGCCAGCTGACCGAGAAGGTGCGCCGCAAGCCGTTCTCCGTCGTCCTCTTCGACGAGGTGGAGAAGGCCCACCCGGACATCTTCAACTCGCTGCTGCAGATCCTGGAGGACGGTCGTCTGACCGACTCCCAGGGCCGCGTGGTCGACTTCAAGAACACCGTCATCATCATGACGACGAACCTCGGCACCCGGGACATCTCGAAGGGCTTCAACCTGGGCTTCGCGGCCGCGGGTGACGCCCAGACCGGGTACGACCGGATGAAGGCCAAGGTCGGCGAGGAACTCAAGCAGCACTTCCGCCCCGAGTTCCTGAACCGTGTCGACGACATCGTCGTCTTCCACCAGCTGACCGAGGAAGACATCATCCAGATCGTCGACCTGATGGTCGACAAGGTGGACTCGCGGCTCAAGGACAAGGACATGGGCCTGGAGCTCAGCGTCGAGGCCAAGAGGCTGCTGGCCAAGCGCGGCTACGACCCGATCCTGGGTGCCCGTCCGCTGCGCCGGACCATCCAGCGCGAGATCGAGGACCACCTCTCCGAGAAGATCCTCTTCGGCGAGCTGCGGGCCGGCCACATCGTGGTCGTCGGTGTCGAGGGCGAGGGCAAGGAAGCGAAGTTCACCTTCCGCGGAGAGGAGAAGTCCGCGGTCGCGGACACTCCGGCCGCCGTCGCCTCGTCGGGCCCCGACCTGACGAAGTAGAAACAGTTAACAGATAACAGCAAACGGTTTGGGCCCCCGGCGTTCGCGCCGGGGGCCCGAGCCGTTTTTCATGTCCTCGTCGAAGCTGTGATCCGGCCCACGAAGTCCCAGGCGGGGGGCCTGACCGGGCGCCGGTGCGAGTGCGATCGATCATGCAGTCATCTTTAATGCCAATGTTCTTGACGGAGCGTCAGCTGATACGAAGTCGCGGAGCATAGCGCTGTAGCCATGTCACGGTCAAGGTCTATCTTTTCCGTCCACGCTTGGATCAAATGACCTCCACCTGTCTTTCATTGGTTTACCGGAAGGCCAAGAGCCGGACCGGTTTGGGGAGGACGTCACAACGTTGAAGATGACCAGGAAAGCCGCTGCAGTCGCCTCGGCCGCGGCAGTCATAGCCGCGCTCGGCGCGGGACTGCTCCCGAGCACGGCCGTTGCCGCCGGCTCCGCCCCCGTGCCGAAGGACCCGGCCGAGGCTGTTCAGAGCACTGAACACAACTTCCCGGGCCCGCTGACCGAGAAGGTCGAGGCCGAGCAGAAGGCCGCCACCGAGCAGCTGCTCGCCGGCACCGCCAAGATCGAGCAGCACGGCGGGGGCACCAGCATCAAGCTGGGCAAGGACAAGTACGTCGAGCTCTCCCGCGAGCGCACGGACAAGATCTTCACCATTCTGGTCGAGTTCAGCGACCAGGTGGACAACACCACCACGACGCCGGACGGCAAGCTGAAGTACGGCGGCACCCCCGGCCCGCAGCGCAACCAGATCCAGAAGCCGGACCCCGCCACCAACAACTCGACCGCGTGGCAGGCCGACTACAACCAGCAGCACTTCCAGGACCTGTACTTCAGCAAGACCCAGGACTCGCTGAAGACGTACTACGAGAAGCAGTCCTCGGGCCGCTACTCGGTCGACGGCCAGGTCACCGACTGGGTGAAGGTGCCGTGGAACGAGGCCCGTTACGGCTCGGACTACTGCGGCCAGCACGTCTGCAACAACGCGCAGGACCTGATCCGCGACGGCATCACCTCCTGGGTCGCCGACCAGAAGGCCAAGGGCCAGACGGACGCTCAGATCAAGGCGACCATCGCGCAGTACGACCAGTGGGACCGGTACGACTTCGACCACGACGGCAACTTCAACGAGCCCGACGGTTACATCGACCACTTCCAGATCGTGCACGCCGGTGAGGACCAGTCGGCGGGCGGCGGCAAGCAGGGCACCGACGCGCTCTGGGCCCACCGCTCGTACGTCTACGGCACCCAGGCGGGCTCCACCGGCCCGAGCGACAACAAGCTCGGCGGTACCCCGGTCGGCAGCACCGGCATCTGGATCGGCGACTACACCATGCAGCCCGAGAACGGCGGCCTCGGTGTCTTCGCCCACGAGTACGGCCACGACCTCGGTCTGCCCGACCTGTACGACACCTCGGGCAGCGGGATCGACAACTCGGTCGGCTTCTGGTCGCTGATGTCCTCCGGTTCCTGGCTGGGCGAGGGCAAGGACTCGATCGGCGACAAGCCGAACGACCTCGACGCCTGGAGCAAGCTGAAGCTCGGCTGGCTGAAGTTCGAGAAGGCCAAGGCCGGCACCGAGTCGACCCACCACATCGGCCCGGCGGAGTACAACTCCAACCTGCCGCAGGCGCTCGTCGTCGAACTGCCGAAGAAGACCGTCACCACCGAGATCAACACCCCGTTCGCGGGTGCCAACGAGTGGTGGAGCGGCAGCGCGGACGACCTCAACGTCTCGCTGACCCGTGACGTCGACCTCACCGGCAAGACCTCGGCCACGCTGACGGCCAAGGCCTGGTACGACATCGAGCAGGACTTCGACTACGGCTACGCCGAGGTCTCCACCGACGGTGGTGCCAACTGGGCGGCCCTGGACGGCACCTTCAACGGTGTCGCCATCCCGAAGAACCCGGCCGAGAAGGCCGGTCTGACGGGCACCTCCGGTGGCAAGTGGGGCGACCTCTCCTTCCCGCTGAACGCCTACGCCGGCAAGGCCGTCAAGGTCCGCTTCCACTACACCACCGACGGTGGCCTGCACCTCAAGGGCCTTGCCCTGGACGAGATCGCGGTCACCGCCGACGGCGCCACCGTCTTCACCGACGGTGCCGAGAACGGTGACAACGGCTGGGCCGCGAAGGGCTTCTCCCGCATCAGCGGCAAGTTCTCGAACGAGTACGCCCAGTACTACATCGCCGAGAACCGCCAGTACGTCTCGTACGACAAGACCCTGAAGACCGGCCCGTACAACTTCGGCTTCGCCAACAGCAAGCCGAACTGGGTCGAGCACTACGCCTACCAGCCCGGTCTGCTGCTCTGGTACTGGGACGAGTCGCAGAGCGACAACAACGTCACCAACCACCCGGGCGAGGGCCTGATCCTCCCGATCGACTCGCACCCGACCCCGCTCAAGTGGTCGGACGGCACCCTGCAGCGCCCGCGCGTCCAGGGCTACGACTCGACCTTCGGCTCGCGCCGCGTGGACGGTCTGACCCTGCACAAGGCCGGCGTCCCGACGGTCTACCCGAAGGCCAAGGGTGTCGACGAGTTCTCCGACCTGAAGTCCTACTGGTCGGAGGAGAACAAGTACAGCAGCGTCAAGGTCCCGAAGACCGGTACCAGCATCGAGGTCGAGAACGAGTCCTCGAACTACCTGGAGACCTGGATCCGCGTTCGCCCGGTCGACAACTGATCCACCGAGCAGTGGTGATCAGCCTGTGACCAGGCGCCGTTGAACCATCCGTCCGGCCCGTCCCCGCACCTGCGGGGGCGGGCCGGATTCGTTGGTTTCGACCCGATTCGCCCTGCTTCAAACTCGGCCCGCGGGTGGTGCTGGTCACAGCACCACCGGCCGGTACGAGCGGGAGTAGTAGGACGGCCGGACGGACGGCCGAGCACGTGGGGCCATGAACAGACCATCCGATCTCATGATCGTTACTCCGTCGGTTTGAATCTCCGGCGCAACACTGACTACACGCCGTAGTACGTCACACCGTTTGGGACTCCGCTCGGTGACGGTTACACCTGAGTGGTCCCTGCTCAGCCCGCCCGACCGGGCTCAGCGTGCTGCCCCCGTACGTCCGTGAGGTTGAGCTCCGATGCCCCCTGTCCCGCCCCTGGGGCCGGCCCTTCGCCGGCTCGCCGCCGCCTCGCCGCTGCGAAACGACCGGAACCACGTCACCGTCGCCCCGCTGCTGCGGACCGACCGCAACCGGGCCACCAGTGCCGCCGCCGCCAGCGCGGTCATACTGGCCGGCGCCCTGCTGGTCGCATCCCCCGGCAACGCCTCGGCGCAGACGGTCACCCCCACCACCCCCGGCAGCTCGGCCTTCACCGTCCCGCAGGGGGCGGCGCAGACCCCGGCCCTGGTCCAGGTGGCCGGTCCCAGCGAGTACAAGCTGTCGCACGACCACGACTCGGCCCAGGAGCTCGTGGCCGTGGCGGTGAACCTGCTGGCCCCCGAGCCGGCCGCCCCGGCGCCGTCGGCCGACCAGGCACCGGCCGCCGACCAGGCACCGGTCGAGCCCGCCCCCGAGCCCGCTCCCGCACCGGCCCCCGAGCCCGAGCCTGCGCCGGCTCCCGCCCCCGCCCCCGCCCCGGAGTGGTCCGCCCCCGTCCCGGGCGCCCCGACCAGCAACCCGTACGGCGTGCGCAACCCCGAGTACGCGGCCGGCTACCACACCGGGGTCGACTTCGCGGTCCCCCCGGGCACCCCGCTGCTCGCGGTCGGCAAGGCCACCGTCGTGTCGGCCGGCTGGGACGGCGCCTACGGCAAGGAGGTCGTGCTGCGGCTGGCGGACGGCCGGTACGCCCAGTACGCGCACATGTCGGCCGTCTCGGTGTCGGCGGGCGACCGGGTCTCGGCCGGTGAACAGATCGGCCGCTCCGGGAACACCGGCAACTCGACCGGGCCGCACCTGCACTTCGAGATCCGTTCCAGCAACCGCTACGGCGCCGTGGTCAACCCGATCGCCTACCTCGCGGGGCACGGGGTCACCGGGTTCTGAGCCCGTTCCGGCCCGCGGCCCCACTGCGCCCCACGGCGCCGCCCGGGCCCGGTCTCCGCACCACTGCGGCGTCGGCCCGGCACCGCTCCGGTGCCGGGCCGACGGTCGTTCAGTTCCCCGGCGCGGCGTGGCCGATCGTCCGGCCGATCTCCAGCGCGACGTACTGCGCGGCCGCCATCGCCTCCTCCGGGGTGGGCTCCCCGATGGTGGCCTCACCGGCCGCCGTCCGCTCCTCGGGCCGCTTGTCCTGGTGGAGCAGGAAGAGCGCCGAGTTGATGGTGAACAGCGACATCATCGCGCGCAGCCGGTCCTCGAAGCTCGCCCCCGGACCGTGCACCAGCCGGATTAGCGCGATCATCCGCTCCCTGAACTCCCGACCGGCCGGCAGGTCCCGCAGCGCGGGCTGGTTCTCCTGGAAGAAGCGGAGCAGCGGCGCCCGCTCGGACATCCCGGCCGCGAACCGGCGGATGAGCTCGTCCCGCACCTCCGGCGACCACTCCTGCTCGCGACCCCAGGCGATGAGCTCGTCGATCGGCACGGCCGTGGCGGCCACGATGCCGTGGACGATGTCCTCCTTGGTCTTGAAGTGGTAGTAGAGGGCGGCCTTGGTGACACCGAGCCGGTCGGCGATCTCCCGCAGCGAGGTGCGTTCGTAGCCGTGCTCGGAGAAGAGCTCCAGGGCGACCGCGACGATGCGGGCCCGGGTGTCGCTACGGGGGCTGTACGTCGTGCCCATGGCCTGCCTCTGACTGCGTCGATGTCCGGTGCTGACGACCTGCGGCGGCCGCGGCGTTGCCGACGGGCGCCGCGTTCGGCGCCCCGTTCCGGACTCATTCTCCCTGCCCGGGCAGTTCACGGAAAAACTGGCTTGACGACCGGCTAGTACACAACCTACCGTGCCGTCGATCCGTAAACTAGCCGGGCGTCAAGTAAGTAGACGCCGAGGAGCCGGGCCGGTCGTCCGACGCGCCGGGCTCCCGTCAGCCACGCCCCGCCCCACCCAGTCCGGGAGACCGCACCCCCATGTCACAACCCAAGGCCGACACCCCGTCACCGGAACAGAAACCGGCCGAGGACGAACAGCCCCGTTCCCCCCGCGAGATCCGCCTGGTCATGATCGGCCTGGTGGTCACCATGCTGCTCGCCATGCTCGACGGCCTGATCGTCGGAACCGCGATGCCGACCATCGTCGGTGAGCTCGGCGGCGCCGAGCACCTCTCGTGGGTGGTCACCTCGTACACCCTGGCCACCGCCGCCTCCACCCCGATCTGGGGCAAGCTCGGCGACCTCTACGGCCGCAAGGGCACCTTCCTCATCTCGATCGTGATCTTCCTGGCGGGCTCGGCGCTCTCCGGCCTCTCCCAGGACATGACCGAGCTGATCGGATTCCGCGCGCTCCAGGGCCTCGGCGCCGGCGGTCTGATGGTCGGCGTGATGTCGATCATGGGCGCGCTCGTCCCGCCCCGTGACCGTGGCAAGTACCAGGGCATGTTCGCCGCGGTGATGGCCCTCGCCACCATCGGCGGTCCGCTGGTCGGCGGCTTCATCACGGACCACCTGAACTGGCGCTGGACCTTCTACATCAACCTGCCGCTCGGCGCGGTCGCCCTCGCCGTCGTCGTGGTGACGCTGAAGCTGCCGAAGGTCCGCAGCAAGGCCAGGATCGACTACCTCGGTGCGCTGCTGCTCACCACCGGCATCACCGCACTGACCCTGATCACCACCTGGGGCGGCCAGGAGTACACCTGGGGCTCGAAGGAGATCCTCGGCCTGGCCGCGCTGGCGGCGGCCACGCTGATCGGCTTCTGCTACGTCGAGCAGCGGGTCGAGGAGCCGATGCTGCCGCTCTCGCTGTTCAAGAACCTGAACTTCACGCTGGTCTCGGTGATCGGCTTCGTGGTCGGCTTCGTGATGTTCGGCGCGACGGTCTTCCTGCCGCTCTACCAGCAGACCGTCCAGGGAGCCTCGGCCACCAACTCCGGCCTGCTGCTGATGCCGATGATGTTCGGCATGCTGGTGGTCTCGCTGGTCGTCGGCCAGGCCGTCACCAAGACCGGCAAGTACCGGATCTACCCGATCATCGGCACGATCGTGATGACCGTCGGCATGGTGCTGCTCTCCACCCTCTCCACCGACACCTCGAACTTCGCCTCCGCCTGCTGGATGGTCGTGCTCGGGGCCGGCATGGGCTTCCTGATGCAGATCACCATGCTGGTCGCGCAGAACAGTGTCGAGCTCAAGGACATGGGTGTGGCCAGCTCCACCGCCACGCTGTTCCGCACCATCGGCGGCTCGTTCGGTGTGGCGCTGTTCGGCGCGCTGTTCAACAGCCGGGTCACCGAGACCATGACGGAGCGGCTCGGTTCGGCGGCCGGTGCCGGCGGCTCGCAGGGCGACCCGTCGCAGCTCAGCCCGGCCGCGCTCCGGGCCCTGCCCGAGCCGGTGCAGGACGCCTACCACCACGCGGTGGCCAACGGCATGCACACCGTCTTCCTTTGGGGGGCGGGTGTCGCGGTGATCGCGGTCGCCGCCGCGGTCTTCATGCGCGAGGTGCCGCTGCGCGGCGCCGGCGGACCGCCGGCCGAGGACGCCACGGCCGCCAAGGGGTCCGACGCCGCGGCCGTCGCGATCTGACGCCCGGCCGCCGGAGGCCCCCGTTCCACGGAGCGGGGGCCTCCGGCCTGTCCGGGCCGGGCCGGCGCCACCTCGCCACGGGGCTTCGGGGGGCTCCGGGGCTGCGGGTTTTAGGGGCTCAGGGAGCTCAGGGGCCACAGGTCGGCGGGGTTGCCGGCGTGAGCCGCCGGGCGGGGGACCGCCCGTCGGACCTCCGGTCGGCTCGGGCTACCGGGGAAGCCGGTAGACGCCCTGCTCGACCGGCTCGACCAGGCCGTCGGCGACCAGCCCGTCCAGGGCGCGGGCCCGCTGCACCGCGTCCGGCCAGACGGCGTCCAGCAGGGCCTGCGGCACCGTGTCGTGGGCGTCCCGCAGCACCGCGAGCAGCTTGCCGCGCACCTGCCGATCGGTCCCCTCGTACGTCTGGCCCCGCCGGGCCGGGCCCTCGTAGGGCGGGCACCCAGCCCGTTGCCAGGCACAGACGGTGAACAGCGGGCAGTCGCCGCACTCCGGGCCGCGGGCCGTGCAGACCAGGGCGCCCAGCTCCATCACGCCGACCGCCCAGGTCGCGGCCGTCGCGGCGGCGTCGGGCAGCAGCGCCGTGGCGGTCCGCCGTTCGGCCGCCGTGGTGGCCTGCGCCGGGTACTCCACGCCGGTCACCGCCCGGGCGAACACCCGGCGGACGTTGGTGTCCAGCACCACGTGCCGCTGGCGGAAGGCGAACGAGGCCACCGCCGCCGCCGTGTACTCGCCGACCCCGGGCAGCGACAGGAGGGTCGCGTGGTCGTCCGGGACCTCACCGCCGTGCTCCGTGGTGATCGCCACCGCGGCCGCGTGCAGGCGCAGCGCGCGGCGCGGGTAGCCCAGCCGGCCCCAGAGCCGGACGGCCTCGCCGGGCGCCTCGGCGGCCAGGTCCGCCGGGGTCGGCCAGCGTTCCAGCCAGGTCTCCCAGACGGGCAGCACGCGCTTCACCGGGGTCTGCTGGAGCATGAACTCGCTGACCATCACGGCCCAGGGCGAGGCGTCCGGGGTCCGCCAGGGGAGGTCCCGGGCGTTGGCCTCGTACCAGTCGAGGACGGTCGTGTGCAGCACGGGGAGCGGCAGGGCGAGCTTCGGCCCCCCGGCGGCGGACGCGGGCGCGGGGATGACGGGGACGGCGGGGGTGACGGTGTTGGCAGCCATGGCCCCTCGATCCTCCCACGCCCGGGACGGCAACCGAAGTGGATCACGGGATTCCGGATCAGGCCGCAAAACCCCCCATTCAGCCTCCCCCGAACGGCGCAAATGGCGGATCATGTGAAGGAAGGGGTGAGTGTGCGGTGTTGGTGCGTCAGGGGGCACACACTGTCTCGTAGAGTTTGGGCGTGCCCTCTCTGCGTCAACCCGTAGGACCGCTGCCGGCCTCGATCTACTGGCGTCGGCGCATCGTCGTGCTCATCGCCGTCGTCGCGGTCGCCGCCCTCGTCATCTGGCTGATGTCCGATCAGGGCGGCGGTGACGACGGCTCGAAGGACAAGACCGCGCAGGCCGCGCCGACCCAGTCCCAGAGCCCTGCCCAGGCGATCACGCCGGGCGCCTCGCCCAGCGGACCGGCGAACAACTCGCGCCCCGGCAGCGGAAGCGGAGGCACCGCCACGGGTGGTGCGACCGGCGGCGGCGCGGTGGGCGGCGGAGGCGGCGGCGACGCCAGCCTCAGCACCGGCGGCACGACCGGCGGCGCGCCCAACCCCGCACCCGCCACCGGCGGTGCGGCGACGGGCGGCGGCGCGACGGGCGGCGGCGCGGCCGGAGGAACCGGCGGCAGCGGCGGGACCGGCGGAGCCGCGGGCGGCACCGGCGGCGGCAACGGCGGCCCTCCCCCGGTGAACACCCCCGAGGTCATGGCGCTGCCGGTCTGCGCCTCCTCGCAGGTGACGCTCGGCCTGTCCAGCGCCCAGAACTCCTACCAGCCCAAGGACAAGCCGCGGCTGGCGCTCACCGTCACCAACTCCTCGGGCACCAACTGCCGGGTGGACCTCGGCCGGACCGCCTCAGCGATCACCGTCACCGCCAGCAACGGCGAGCGCATCTGGTCCTCCGGCGACTGCCCCGCCGACCGCAACAGCAACTGGGTGCAGCTCCCGGCCAACAACGGCCTGACCGAGACCTTCACCTGGGACCGCGGCCGCAGCAAGCCGCAGTGCGCCACCGCCGACCCGGCCCCCGCGCCGGCCGGCAACTACCTGGTCGTCGCCGACCTCACCGGCCTCTCCGGCGGCCAGGCCTCGGCCCGTTCCTCGATCCGCCTGGAGAACTGACCGGCGGTCACCCGCCCTGCGGACGACACGCAGGAGCCCCCGACCGCGGACGGTCGGGGGCTCCTGCGTGTCCGGACCGGACCGGTCAGACGTAGCGCTCCAGGATGGACGATTCGGCGAGCCGGGAGAGGCCCTCGCGGACCGAGCGGGCCCTGGTCTCGCCGACGCCCTCGACCGTCTGCAGATCGTCGATGCTGGCGGCCAGCAGCTTCTGCAGCCCGCCGAAGTGCTCCACCAGCCGCTCTATCACCGTGTTGGGCAGGCGCGGGATCTTGGCCAGCAGCCGGTAGCCGCGCGGCGAGACCGCCGAGTCCAGCGACTCCGGCGTGCCCGAGTAGCCGAGCGCCTTGGCGACCGTCTGCAGGTCCAGCAGCTCGGCGTGGGTCAGCGCCTCCAGGTCGGCCAGCACCTCGGTGACCGTCCGGCCCTTCTTGGCCGCACGCTCCGGGAAGTAGTCCCGGGCGACCAGCTCGCGCTCCGGCTCCACGCCCGCGATCAGCTCGTCCAGCTGGAGCGAGAGCAGGCGGCCGTCGATGCCGAGCTCCAGCACGTAGCCCGCGATCTCGGTGGCGATCAGCCGGACCATCTCCAGCCGCTGGGCCACGGCGGTGACGTCCCGGACCGTCACCAGGTCCTCGATCTCCAGCGCGGAGAGCGTGCCGGCCACCTCGTCCAGGCGCAGCTTGTAGCGTTCCAGGGTGGCCAGCGCCTGGTTGGCGCGGGAGAGGACGGTGGTCGAGTCCTCCAGGACCCGCCGGGTGCCGTTGACGTACATGGCGATCAGCCGCATCGAGTGCGAGACGGCGACCACCGGGAAACCGGTCTGCCGGTTGACCCGCTCCGCGGTGCGGTGCCTGGTCCCGGTCTCGTCGGTCGGGATGGTGGAGTCCGGCATCAGGTGGACACCGGCCCGGACGATCTTGGTGATGTCCTTGTCGAGCACCACGGCACCGTCGAGCTTGCACAGCTCGCGCAGGCGCGTCGCGGTGAACTCGACGTCCAGCACGAAGCCGCCCGTACAGATCGGCTCGACGGTCTTGTCGAAACCGAGCACGATCAGACCGCCGGTGTTGGCCCGCAGCACCCGCTCCAGGCCGTCGCGCAGCGCCGTTCCGGGAGCGATGGCGGTGAGGGAGGCCCGTAGCAGGGCCTCCTCGCGGGAGGACTTGTCCGCCCGGTCGCTGGCTGCCACGTGACTCCTCCGGTCGCCCCGTACCGCGCGCCTCGCGCGGTGCGCCGGCCCTGCGGTCTGTTGCTCTGTCGCTTAGTACTGCCTTATCACCAATGAGACAAGGGGAAGTCTAACTGCGTGCGGCAACGACAGGGCTTGGGTCAGTGCAGTTCGTCGGAGTCGAGCGGTTCCCACCCCTCCATGACCTCCTCCGGATAGGCCGCCACCCGGGCCGCGCGCGGGGCCGGCGGGGCCGACGGAGCCTCACCCTTCGGCTTGGCGGCGGCCCGGCGGCGGCCCGGGATCGCCTGCAGCGCCTCGCCGATGTCCGCCACCTCGACCACCTTCATGCCCGGCGGGACCTTGCCCGGGTCCGACGGGACCAGCGCGTGGGTGAAGCCCAGCCGGTGCGCCTCGGCCAGCCTCCGCTGCACGCCCGTCACCCGCCGGACCTCACCGGCCAGGCCGACCTCGCCGATCGCCACCAGGTTGCTGGGGAGCGGGGTGTCGGAGGAGGAGCTGGCCACGGCGAGCGCGATCGCGAGGTCCGCCGAGGGCTCCGAGAGCTTCACCCCGCCGACGGTGGCGGTGTAGATGTCCTGCTTGCCGAGCTTCACCCCGCCGTGACGCTCCACCACGGCCAGGATCATCGCGATCCGGGGCGACTCCAGACCGGAGGTCGTCCGGCGCGGCGAGGGGATCTGCGAATCCACCATCAGCGCCTGCACCTCGGCGACCAGCGGGCGCTTGCCCTCCAGCGTGACGGTCAGGCAGGTGCCCGGGACGGGCTTGTCGCGCCTGGTCAGGAAGAGACCGGACGGATCGGCCAGACCCTCGATGCCCTCGTCGTGCAGCTCGAAGCAGCCCACCTCGTCGGTCGCGCCGTACCGGTTCTTGATCCCGCGGATGATCCGGAGCCGGGCGTGCCGGTCCCCCTCGAAGCTCAGCACCACGTCCACCAGGTGCTCCAGCAGGCGGGGGCCGGCGATCTGGCCGTCCTTGGTGACGTGGCCGACCAGCAGGGTGGCCATCCCGCGGTCCTTGGAGGCCCGGATCAGCGCGCCGGCCACCTCACGGACCTGGGCCGGCCCGCCGGGTGCCCCGTCCAGCTCGGCCGAGGCGATCGTCTGCACCGAGTCCAGGATCAGCAGGCCCGGGTTGACCGCCTCGATGTGCCCGAGGACGGCCCCGAGGTCGGACTCCGCGGCCAGGTAGAGGTGCTCGGAGAGTGCGTTGATCCGGTCGGCGCGGAGCCTGACCTGGCCAGCCGACTCCTCGCCGGTGACGTAGAGCGTGCGGTGCTGCGCGGAGGCCGCCTTGGCGGCGACGTCCAGCAGCAGGGTGGACTTGCCGACACCGGGCTCGCCGGCCAGCAGCACCACGGCGCCGGGGACCAGGCCGCCCCCGAGCACCCGGTCCAGCTCGGACACGCCGGTGGAGCGGGCCGTCGCCACCTGGCCGTCCACCTGGGCGATGGGACGGGCGGGCGAGCTGACCGGCCCCGCGGCCGTCGTCCGGACCGGCACCGCGCCGTACTCCTCGACCGTGCCCCAGGCGTTGCACTCCGGGCAGCGGCCCACCCACTTGGGCAGCTGGTTGCCGCACTCGGTGCAGCGGTACGCCGGGCGCGGCTTGGCGGTGGTCTTGGTACGGGCAGCCATGCGGTCACCGTAGCGCCTGGGTCCGACAGCGCGGGGCGGCAGCGGCGGCGATGACGGCCGGGGCGACGGGGCCCGGGTGGGGCTCGGACGGGGTCCGGGCGGGGCAGCCGGTCCACGAACGGGCGATGTTGTTACCCGAAAGAAGTACAACCGGGCGAAACAGCGCGGGCCGACCGGGTGGCGTCTCTACCGTCGGACGGGTGACAACGAGTACGGAACGACCGCGCGACCCCGTCCTCGCGGCGTACGACCGCCAGGTGGACGGACTCTTCACCTACTGCCTCTCGGTGCTGTGCGAGCACCGGGCGGCCGGCGCCGCCCTGCGCGAGGTGCGCGAGCTGGCGGTGCGGCACGGCGCGCGGCTCGCCGAGCCCGGCCTGGTGCGGGCCTGGCTGTACTCGCTGGCGCGGTACTGCTGCCTGCGGCGGCTGGCGGACGGGCCGGGCGTGCCCGGGCCCTACGACGCCCCGGCGGTGGAGGGGTCTGCGGGCGGGACTTCGGCGGGCGGGGCTGCGGCGGGCGGGGGGTCCGGCGTCGGGGGTTCGGCCACCGCGGACGAGGAGGCCGGGCGGCGCCGGCGCGAGTTGGCCTCGCTGGCCTGGCCCGAGGCCGCCGGCACCGACCCCGAGCAGCGCGAGGCCCTGGAGCTGTCGGTGCGCCACCGGCTGAGCCCCATCGAGGTGGCGGCCGTGCTGGGTCTGCCGTTCGACACCGTCCGGACGCTGCTGGACTCCGCCCGGGCCGAGGTCGACCGGACCAGGGCGGCCCTGCTGGTGCTCGGCGTCGGCAGCTGCCCCGAACTCGACCGGCTCGGCGGGGCGGGGGCGGAGAGCTGGCGGGACTGGGTGCTCGGCCCGGCGCTCCGCCGGGAGCTGGTGCAGCACGTGGTGACCTGTCCGACCTGCCGGGGGACGGCGGAGCGGGTCGCGGGCGAGGTGCCGGAGGGGGCCGCCGGACTGTCCGGGCTCCCGGTGCTGGCCGCGCCCGTGGCGACGGGCGCCCCGGCGGGGTCCGTGGTCTTCCTGCCGCAGCCGGCCCGGCGTCCGGCCGGCCGCCGGGCGGGGGGTCCGGTGCCGGTGACCGAACCGGGCCTCCGGTTCGACCAGGGCGGGTTCCCACGCCACCGCGCACCGGACACCGGCCGGGGGCCGACGGTGCGCCGCCGGGTGGTGACCACGGGGGTACTGGCCGCCGTGCTGGCGGCGCCGGTGGTCGCGCTCTGGGCCGGGCACCGCGGCGGCGACGGGCCCGGGGCCGCGGCGTCGGTCTCGTCGGTCCGGGTCGAGGAGGACGCACGGGCGGGCAGCCGCCGGCCGGGCGGTCCGTCGGCGGGGCGCGGGCAGCCGGGCGGACCGGCGGGCGTGCCGGAGGCGACCGGTGCGGCGGGCGCCGCGGTGGCCGGGATGGAGCTGGCGGGTGCCGGGCCGCTGAGTGCAGAAACGTTGCTCCCGGGGATCCAGGGCCCGCTGGTTCCGGTACCGGGCCATGGGGCGACCCCGCTCGGCAGCCCGACGCTGGTTGCCGCGCCGGCCCCCGCCGTCGGGCCGGCCACGATCGCCGGACCCACCCCGGACGCCGGGTCCGCCGCGCAGGCCCCGTCCCCGACCGGCGGCCTGCTCACGGTCGACGCGGGCGAGTACGGCAACCGCACGGTGCTCACCCTCACCAACTCCGGCACCACCGAGATCCGCTGGCACGCCGACGTCGACGTCGCCTGGCTCCGGCTCAGCCGCGACTCCGGCACGCTCGCGCCGGGGCAGCGGATCACCGTGATCGTCTCCGTCGACGACGGCCTCGCCCCGAGCACCCGCTGGACCGCCCGGATCGCGCTGCCGCCCTCGCAGGCCGTCGTCACCCTGGAAGGCGGGCCACAGCACCGCGGCGGTGCCACCCCGGTGCCGGCCGGGCCGGGCGGCACCGACCCGGCGACCGGCCCGGGCACGGACCCGGTCCCCACCGGCGGGCCTTCGCCGTCCGGCACGCCCTCCGGCGCACCCTCCGGCACGCCCTCCGGCACGCCCTCGAACGGGCCGGGCAGCCCGGCACCCTCGGCGACCGGCCCCGCCACGGGCACACCGTCGGCCACCCCGACCGGGCCGGCCGGGGCGACACCGACGGGCGAGTCCTCGCCGAGTGCTCCGCCGACCGCTTCCCCATCCGCACCGGGTGCACCGTCCGAGCCGGCGACCTCGGCGGGCACGGCGGGCACGGCGTCCGGAAGCCCCTCGCCGCACTGAACCTGAGGGGGCGGGAGCGGGCCGGGGCCGGCGACGGGTGCCGGTAGGGCGGGGCGGAGCAGCGGCGGTGGCCCGTCAGGAGGTGAGGCCCGTGAGGGCGTCACCGACGTACGTGGCACCGAGGACGACCAGCAGCACCGTCATGATCGCCGCGTTGTGCGCGGCCGTCCACGCCTTCCACTCCCCCAGGATCCTGGCCGCCCGGTCCCCGCCGAACAGGTACACCCCCAGTGGCACCAGCGTGCAGAGCGAGCCGATCAGCACCATCAGCGCGGCGGCGCACGCCTTGCCGGCGCCCGAGGCGGTGGCGGTCGCGATCGAGACCGCGCCACCGACGGCCAGCACCAGGTTCTTCGGGTTGAGCGCCACCAGCGCCGCGGCGAGCCCGGCCGCCTTCACAGGGGTGAACCGGTCCACCGCCTCCATCCAGGCCGGTGGCCCGTGCACGTGGCCCTCGCGCGGCCGGGCCCGCCACTGCCTGAACCCCAGCAGGAGGAACAGCGTCCCGAGGGCCAGCTTGAGCCACCAGGCCCAGGACGGCCGGTCCGAGCCGGCGGACAGCCCCGACCCCGCCGACACGACCACGGTGACCACCGCCGCCAGCGCCACCACCCAGCCGGCCGCGAACGCCGTCCCGTTGCTCCGGCCCCTGGGGGTGGCCAGCGTCAGGATCACCGCGATCAGCGGCATCGGACTGATCGCGATGCCCACGGCGGAGGCCAGCATCCCGCCGACGGCGTCACCCATCCCCGGCTCCCCTCGCGCCCGGAACCGCTACCGACGGCGGATCGGCGGCAGCCGGTAGGTGCCGTCCAGTGCCGCCGGCTGCGGCTGGTAGATGCGGATCGTCGGCCGGAAGCCGCCCTCGGGCGTGGGCAGCCAGTTCGCCGCCTCGGCCGGGTCCGCGGGCCGGTCGTGCCGGAGGTGGAGCGTCAGCGAGCCGTCCGGGCCGTGCACCAGGCCGGGGGTCCGGTCGCCGATCGAGTAGCGGTCGGCCGGGTTGTCGACCAGGTAGTACTCGGGGACCCCGTACATGGTGACGGACCAGAAGGCGTCGGCGGGCGGCGGCCGGTCGAACCGCAGCGTGTAGTGGTGGGCACCGGTGAGCGGGCGGCCGTCGGCGTCGTCGTACGTCATCGCGTACAGCGCCTCGTAGGCGTGGTTGCCCCAGAGGCCGGCACGGGCGGCGGCGGCCCGGCTGAGGTAGGCGGCGCGGCGGTCGGGGATGCGCCACTCGGGGTCGTCGAGGGTGCCCGGGCCGAGGAAGTCGACGTTGTAGTCGAACAAATGCAGCGCCGCCCGCCACTCGCCGGCCGGGTGGTCCTCGGGCGGGCGGGTCGCGTCCTCGACCCGCTCCCGGCCGGCGGCCAGCCCCTTCGCCAGGGCGAGCGTCCAGTCGGGGGCCGCGGCCCGGTACGGCGAGGTGCCCGTGTCGAGCAGGCCGAGCGGCGCGAACCGCTGTTCGTACGTCCGGTCGGTCTCCGCGGGCGGGAAGGCCGCCATCCAGACCCGGAGCCGCTCGAAGAAGGCGAGCCGCTCGGGCACTTCCGGGTCGGGTGCGGGCAGCCCGGCGGAGAGGCCGCCCGGCTCCAGCGGTTCGAGGGTCAGCCCGTCCTGGAGGGCCCGCACCCGGGGGAGGTCGTCCGGGCCGGTGCAGGCGAACCTGCCGACGATCGTGGCCACGGTGGTCGGCGAGACGATCACCCGGTCCGGATCGGTCGGGGTACCGTGCCAGTCGGGCGGGACGACCAGCCAGGTCTGGGCCCCGGTGCCGGTGGCGCGGCGGCCCAGGTAGGCGAAGTTGTCGGTCCACGCGTCGACGAACTGCAGGACGTGGTACGCCCCGGCGGTGTCCGGCAGCCGCAGGATCTGCGGGCCCTCGGAGAGGTCGAGCTGGGCGACCGAGTAGACGGTGTCGTTGTTGACCGAGACGAATTCGTCGTTCGGGCCGGCCAGCCGGGTGGCGTGACCGAAGTGGTTGTACGGGGTCGCCGGGAGGACGCCCGTGCCGCCCTGGACGAACCGCTCGACCATCGTGAGGCCGGCGACCATCGGGTAGCCGTAGACATAGGCGTCGGCGGCCAGGGCCTCCAGCTCGGGCTCGGTCATGGCGGCGTCTCCTCGGGGCCTGGGCCCGGCGAACCGATTCGGGCATTTCGGTACAGGTGGGATGCTATGCGGCCCCCGGACGATCAGCATCCCGGCTGCTTCCGGCGCGGGCGGGCTCCGCCCAGCGCGAACGACGGCATACCGAGGACCCTCCCCGGGACAGGCTTGCCGGTATGAAGATCCTCCTGCTCGGCGGCTCGTCCTTCCTGGGGCGGGCGTTCGCCTCCGAAGCCCTCGCACGCGGCCACGCGGTCACCACGTTCAACCGGGGCCGCTCCGGCGGCGACCTGCCCGGCGTCGAGGTCGTCCGCGGCGACCGCGACTCGGCCGACGACCTGGCGCGGCTGGTCGCGGACCGGCGCTGGGACACCGTAATCGACACCTCGGCCCAGCAGCCCGCCCAGGCCGCGCTCTCCGCCCGGTTGCTGCGCGGACGCGCCGGCCACTACGTCCTGGTCTCCTCCGTCCACGCCTTCGCGGACTGGCCGGCCCAAGTGATCGACGAGTCCTCGGCCCTCCATCCCTGCCCGGCCGACACTCCGCCCGGCCAGGAGTTCAGCACCGCGCTCAAGGCCGGCTGCGAGCGCGCGGTGCTGGAACGGTTCGGGGCCGAGCACACCACGATCCTCAACAGCGGACTGCTGATCGGCCCGCACGAGCGCGGCGGCCGGCTCCCGTGGTGGCTGGAGCGGATGGCCCGGGGCGGCCGGGTGCTGGCACCGGGGGACCCGGAGCGGACGGTGCAGTTGATCGACGTCCGGGACTTCGCGGTGTTCGGGCTCGACCTGGTGACGGCGGGCACGGCGGGCCGCTACGTCACCACGGCGCCGCCCGGCCGGCTGACCTACCGGGAATTCCTGACGGGCTGCATCGCGGCGGTGGGGTCGGGCGGTGACGGCGACGGCGACAGGGCCGGTATCGGGGCCGGGGCCGAGTTGGTCTGGGTCGAGGACGCGCCACTGCTGGCCGAGGGGCCGGACAGCGTCCAGCCGTGGAGCGAACTCCCCCTCTGGGCGCCCGGTCTGCCCACCATGGCCGGTATCTGGCTCGCCGACACCACCCGGGCGGAGGCCGCCGGGCTGCGATGCCGCCCGTTCGCCGAGACCGCGCGGGACACCTGGACCTGGTTGCAGGAACGCGGGCCGGCCGGCGACACCGAGGCCGACGGACGCAAGCGCGGCCGGATCGTGCACGGCATCGAGCCCGCGAAGGAGCAGCGGCTGCTGGCCGCGCGTCCCTGAGCGGGACCGCCGAGCAGAGCCACTGCCGCACAGGACTGCTGGGCAGGGCCTGCCGAGCGGAGCTGCGGCCCCGGACGGAACGTCGACGCACGGCCCCGGAACGGGTCCGCAGCGGAGCGGCAGCCGACCGGCGGGCGCGGCCGTGGGGGGTGGGGCGGCCGTCCCACCCCCCACGGCCGGGCGGCGGACGCCTCAGTGACTGCGGCGGGTGACCAGCTCGGCGAGGGCGAGCAGTTCGTCGGCGGCCGACGGCTCGGGCACCGCGACAGCCAGCTGCGCCAGCGCCGCGGCCATCCGCTCGCAGGACTCGCCCTGGGCCCAGGCCCGCCCTCCGGCGCCCTCGACGGCAGCCGCGCAGCTCGCCAGTTCCTCGGCGGTCAGCGTCCGCTCCAGCCCGTACAGCTCGGCCAGTCGGGCGCCGTCGGGTGTCCCGGAGCTCAGCGCCGCCACCACCGGCAGCGACTTCTTCCGGGCGACGAGGTCCGCGCCGACCGGCTTCCCGGTGACCGACGGGTCGCCCCAGATGCCGATCAGGTCGTCGATCAGCTGGAACGCCAGGCCGATCTCCCGGCCGAAGCCGTCCATCGCCCGGGCGGCCGTCTCCGAGCCGCCCGCGTACCGGGCCCCCATCGCGCAGGCCGCGCCGAGCAGCGCACCGGTCTTGGCCTCGGCCATCGCCAGGCACTCGGCCAGCGAAACGTCACTGCGCTGCTCGAAGGCGCAGTCGATCTGCTGCCCCTCGCAGAGCTCCACCACGCAGTCGGCCAGCCGGCGGACGGCGTCGGTCGCGGCCGGGTGGCCGTCCTCGGCGAGCAGGCGCAGCGCCAGCGCGTGCATGGCGTCGCCGGCGAGGATCGCCTCGGTGGTGCCGAACACCCGCCACGCGGTGGGGCGGTGCCGCCTGGTCTCGTCCCGGTCGATGATGTCGTCGTGCAGCAGCGTGAAGTTGTGCACCAGCTCGACGGCCGCCGCGGCGGCGGTGGCCGAGGCCGGGCTGCCGCCGAGGGCCTGGGTGGCGGCCAGCACCAGGGCCGGCCGGATGGCCTTCCCGGAGGGTGCGGCGGCCGGCGAACCGTCCGCCTCCCACCAGCCGAAGTGGTAGCCCGCGACCCGCCGCATGGTGCCGGGCAGCGAGTCGACGGCGGCGCGCAGGACCGGATCGACCAGGCCGCGGGCACGGGCGAGGACGTCCTCGGCCTCGTGCCCCTCCCGGTGGTCGCGCTCCAGCGTGAACATTCCCATGGGTCCTCCCCCTTGGTGGTGCGACGTGCCGGTGCAGCGGACGGCGTCGCCCGGCCGGAAACAGGTGCCCCGGCCGGGCGACGCGGTTCGCCGGCCCCGGTCAGCCCTGGTGGTGCGAGAGGTCGACGTTCTCCAGGACGCCGACGGCGTCCGGCACCAGAATGGCGGCGGAGTAGTAGGCGCTCACGAGATAGGAAATGATGGCCTTCTCGCTGATTCCCATGAATCGGACCGAGAGGGCCGGCTCGTATTCATCGGGAATTCCGGTCTGGTGCAGACCCACGACGCCCTGGTTGTCCTCGCCGGTGCGCATGGCGAGGATCGAGCTGGTGTTCCCGCCGACGATCGGGATCTTGTCGCACGGGAAGACCGGCACGCCGCGCCAGCCGAACACCTGCCGGCCCTGGACCTCGACGGTGTCCGGGTAGAGGCCGCGCCGGTTGCACTCGCGGCCGAAGGCGGCGATGGCCCGCGGGTGGGCCAGGAACAGCTTGGTGCCGCGGCGGCGGCTCAGCAGCTCGTCCAGGTCGTCCGGGGTGGGCGGGCCGGAGTGGGTCTGGATCCGCTGCTCGTGGTCGGCGTTGTTGAGCAGGCCGAACTCCGGGTTGTTGACCAGCTCGTGCTCCTGGCGCTCGCGCAGCGCCTCGATGGTCAGCCGGAGCTGGTGCTCGGTCTGGTTCATCGGCTGGTTGTAGAGGTCGGCGACCCGGGTGTGCACCTTGAGCACGGTCTGCGCGACGCTGAGCTCGTACTCGCGCGGCCTGAGCTCGTAGTCCACGAAGGCGCCGGGCAGCTCGTACTCGCCGTGGTGGCCGGCGGAGAGGCCGATGGCCGCCTCGCCGTGCTTGTTCTGCGGCGCCTGGAACCCGGCGAGGTACTCCATGACCTGCAGCTGGAGCGCCTCGGAGCGGTCCGCGAGCTCCTGGAAGGCGGGCCAGGAGAGCGCGAGGACGGTGCCGGCCGTCGCCGCCCGCACCGTGTACGTCCAGGTGCCGCCCTCCTGCTTGAGCACCTCGTCGCCCAGGTGGTCGCCGTCGGCCACGGTGCCGACCACCGCCTCCTCGCCGTATTTACCCGTTCCGATCCGGTTGAGCTTGCCGTACGCGATGATGAAGACCTCGTCGATCGGCGCGCCCGCCGCGACCAGGACCTCACCGGCGGAGAACTCGCGTTGGACGAAGCGCCCGGCCAGTTCCTCCAGCACGGCGTCGTCCTCGAAACCACGCAGCACGGGCAGCTCGCGCAGCGTCGGCGGGACGACCCGGACCGCGGGGCCGGTCCGGTCGAGGCCGACCCGGCCGCGCCCGACGGTGTGGCGCAGCCGCCGGTTCACCCGGTAGGTGCCGCCCGAGACCTCGACCCACGGCAGCGTCCGGAGCAGCCAGCGCGGGCTGATCCCCTGCATCTGCGGCGCGGACTTGGTGGTGGTCGCGAGGTTCCGCGCCGCCTCCGTGGCCAGGCTCTGCTGCTCCCGGGTCTGCGGTGCGCCGCCCGGTGCGGGAATACCGGTGTTGGTTTCGGTCGACATGTGGGAGCCCTTCGCATACCCGTGCCCGATGAGGTGACATCTTGCACCCCTCATGGTGGGGCCGTTCGGAGGGCATCCGCAATCACTCTTTCGAGTGGTCGGGATAACCGAAAAAATAGTACGAATAGAATGTCTGATCGATATTAATTCGAGCAAGTGATCCAACGACTTTCGGAACACGACCCTCCGGTTCGCCTCCCGGGCCGCGCACGCCGGACCCACCCCGCGTTCACGCCGACGCAAGGGGCCGCTAAGGTGCCACTTCAAGGGTCACGGGGCCAGTTGACGAGCGCGGCCGCACCGGATGCCCTCCCCTCGTTCACCCCTGCCCTGGGAGGCCTGATGAGCGCCCCCGTCACTGTCTGGCTCAACCGCACGTACGCCGAGAACGTGTTCTTCATCGAACAGTTGCGCGCCGCACCGCGTCCGGTCCGAATCCACGCCACCCACCTCGACCCCGACTCCCCGGTCCTCGCCGCGGCCGACCACGCCGGTCTGGAACCCGCCGACCTCACCCCGGACGCCTACGTCGCCTTCGCGCTCGACTACTGCGCCCGCCACTCCGTCGACGTCTTCCTGCCCCGCCTGCACCAGCTGGCGATATCCCTGCACCGCCACGAGTTCGAGGCGGTCGGCACCTCCCTCGCCTGCCCGCCCGCCGCGGCCATCGCGGCCTTCGCGAGCAAGGCGGACGGCTACGCGGCGATCGCCGACGCCGGGCTCCCCACCCCGCCCTGGTGGCTGGTCCGCACCGCCGAGGACCTGGTCACCGCCGTCGACCGGATCGAGTCGGCCGGCCTCACCGCCTGCCTGAAGCCCGCCTCCGGCGCCGGCGGCGAGGGCTTCCGGATGCTCACCAGGGAACCGTTCGGCCTGCACCGGCTGGCCGGCTGGGACAGCCGGGTCCAGGTCGACCAGGTGGCCGCCGCGCTGACCGACGCCGCGCGGGAGAACCCCGGCGAACCGGCCGACCTGCTGGTCATGCCCTACCTGGACGGCCCCGAGATATCGGTGGACTGCCTCGCCGACCTGGACGGCACCCTGCTGGCCGCCGTGGGCCGCAGCAAGCACCGGCGCCGCCGCACCTTCACCACCGCGCCCCGGTACCTCGACCCCGCCCGCCGCCTGGTCGAGGCGACCGGGATGGCGTTCCTCTCCAACGTGCAGTTCCGCCACCTGCACGGCGAACCGGTGGTCATCGACGTCAACACCCGCCCCTCCGGCGGCCTGCACCAGTTGGGCCTCTGCGGCCTGAACCTGCCCTGGAACGCGGTGCAGCTGGCGCTCGGCGAACGCCCGGACACCGAGTGGACCGTGGACCCGGCGAGCGTCGAGTACACGCTGGTCTCCGGCGTCCAGCCGGTGCTGCCGCGCCAGTCGCCGTTCGCCCCGCCGCCCGCCCTGCCGTCCGTCGCCCCGGCCGGGCACCCCGAGGTCCAGCTGGTGCACTGACCGCTCCGGAGCGGGCCGCTCACCCCTTCAGAGCGGCCCGTTCCAGTCCAGCGTCGGCTCCAGCACGCCCTCCAGGGTGAGCAGCCAGCGCTTCACGTCGATCCCGACCCGGCCACCGCCGAAGCCGCCGATCCCGTCCGCCGCCACCACCCGGTGGCAGGGCACCAGCATCGCGACGGGGTTGGCCGCCATCATCTGCCCGACCGTCCGGGCCGCCAGCCCGGGCTCCTCGACACTGCCGAACACCCCGCTCCGGGAGGCCAGTTCGCCGTACGTGATGGTCCGCCCGTACGGCACCTCGCGGAACAGCGTCTGCAGCACGGCCCGGTGCGGCCCGGTGCTCAGGCTCCAGTCGATCGGCAGGTCCAGCTCACGGCGCCGGCCCGCCAGGTACTCGCCGACCCGGTCGGTGACCGCGGCGATCTTCGTGTCGTCGGCGCAGCGCGGCAGTTCGCCGGGGTTCCCGAGGTAGCCGATCGCCGCCACCCCCTGCGGCGTCACCGCCACGTGCAGCGGGCCGCTCGGCAGCGGCGTCTCCACCGTCAGCCACGACATCGGCCCCGCCCCGTACCGCTCCACCACGTCCGAACCCCCGCCCAGCCCCGCCGGACCGGCCGCCGGCCACCCCGTCGCCCGGGGGACGCGCGCGGACCACCCGCCCCGCGCGCCATCGTACGGCGGGCCGGGTACGCGGTCCGGTGCGTCCGCCGTTACAGCCGGCCCTTCAGCTCCGCGGCGAGCGCCCGCGACCAGTGGGACAGTTCCGCCCGGTCGGGAGTCCGGCCCTCGCAGAGGGCGCCGAGCTGCGCGTCGTTGATCCGGTTCGGCCCCGGGATCTCCAGCAGGTACGCGAGTTCCTCCAGCACGGTGGCGAGCCGCTTGGCGTCGGTGTGGTCCAGGGCGACGGCCGCCTCGTGGTGGCCGATGGTGAGTGAACCGGGCATGACCTACCTCCTCCGTCCGCCCCCGCACTCCCTCCACCGTACGACCGCCCGGCCCGGCGTGCCCCCCGTGCCGCGCCGCCGTACCGCGCTCCCGCGCCGCGCCGCCGTACCGCGCCGCCGTGCCGTGGCCGGTCCTCGGCGGCCCCGGTCAGTCGGGCCCCCCGCCGGGCCCCGGGCGCACGCCCGCCGCAGCCGGCGCCGCCTCGCCCGGCGGCTCCGCCGGCCCGTCCCAGCCCCGGCCGCGCACCTCGCGCACCGCCAGCACGGCCGCCCCGGCCAGCAGCTGCCACCCCGCGCCGAACAGCAGGACGCGGGACACCCCGACCCGGTCGGCCACCGGCCCGGCCGCCGCGAGGCCGAGCGGCCCGAGCACGAACGCGCCCAGTCCGCCGAACGCGGTCACCCTGGCCAGCACCCCGGCCGGCACCCAGCGCTGCCGCGTCGAGTCGAACAGCGCGCCGCAGACCGCCGATCCCGCCCCGGCCACCGACGCGGCCAGGAGCGTCCAGCCCAGTGCCGCCCCGGCCGCGAGCGCCGCGGAGGGCAGCGCCCAACCGAGGCTCGCCACCGTCGCCACCGCGAGCGGCCGGGCCGGCCTGCGTCCCAGCATCAGCAGGCCGCCCAGCACCGCACCGACCCCGTACACGCCCATCACCAGGCCCCAGGCCCGCGCCCCGCCCCGCCCAGCTCGCGCTGCGCGGTCAGCGGTCCCAGCACCAGGAACGGCGCCCAGACCAGCAGGTTGAAGAGCGCCATCTGCACGGTGGTGACCCAGAGCCACCGCCGCGATCGGAACTCCGTCCAGCCGGCGCGGAGTTCGGCCGACATCGAGTCCGCGCCACCCGCGCCCGGCCCGACCTCCCCGACCTCCCCGGTCTCCCCGGTCGGCCCGCCCGGCCCGACCGCCGAGGTCCGGGCCAACGCCAGCGCAGCGATCCCGTACGTCACCGCGTCGATCAGCAGCACCGCACCCGGACCGTACCCCGCCGTGATCACCCCGGCGAGCGCCGGTCCGGCCACCATCGACACCGAACGGGCCAGCCCCAGCAGGGCGTTGGCGTCCGGCAGACGCTCCTTCCGGCACACCAGCGCGGGCACCGACGCGCCCAGCGCCGGCATGAACAGCCCCTCGCCGAGCCCCCAGGCGGCGACCAGCGCCGCCATCGCCCAGACCGGCGCGTGCCCGGTCGCCAGCGCCACCGCGAACCCGCCCTGCACCGCGCAGCGCAGCACGTCCGACCCCAGCATCACCCGGCGACTGCCCAGCCGGTCGGCGACCACCCCGCCGACCAGCATCACCAGCACGATCGGCAGGATCCGGGCAGCCATCACCCAGCCCAGCTCGGTCCCGCCGCCCCCGCCGTCGAGCACCGCGAACGCCACGGCCACCGGCGCCATCGAGGAGCCGACCAGCGAGGTCGCGTAACCGGCGAAGAACCACCCGAAATCACGTTCCCCCAGCACGGCCAGACGGCCGTCCGGCCGTCGGCGGCGGGCCCGCCCCCACTCCGCTTCCCCTGTCACGGGCGCCAAGTCTGCCCGCGCACGAAGGCCGCCGACAAGGACTTCCGGTGAAAAACCTGAGCCTATTCGACTCATTTTCCCGAAACCGCGCCACCACCGCAGTAAACTCCCGAAACACCCTCTCCCACCTGCTATTTACTGCGATGGCAAGCACTACTCCGGCGCCCTCGGACATCGCTGTTTACTGCGGAAAGAAGACGCCGATGCCACCCCAGCCGCCGGTCGAGTACGCCGTCGCCGTCGAGCGCTACCTGGCCGCCTCCGGGCTCGGTGCCGCCTCCCGCCGCGTCTACCGGATCGCCCTGCACACCTGGACCTGGGCCCTGGCCGGCCGCCCCGCCCCCACCGGCCCCGAGCGGCGCCGCGCCCGTCCGCCCGTCCTGCCGCTCGCCCGGCTCGACCACCCGGACACCCCCGCCCGCCTCCTGGCCGCCGCCGACCGGCGCGCCGGCGAGGCCGACCCGCGCACCCTCACCCGCGAGCTCGCCATCCTGCGGGCCGCCACCTCCTGGTGGCGCGCCCAGGACTGGATCGACACCGACCCGGCCGCCGGCCTGCGCCCGCACACCGCCCACGCCGCAGCCCCGGCCCCGCTCACCCCCGAACAGCTCCACACCCTCTTCGCCCTCGGCGCGCCGCTCCGCGAGCAGACCCTCTGGCGCCTGCTGCACGAGAGCGGAGCCACCGCCGAAGCCGTCCTCGCCCTCGACATCGACGACCTCGACCTCCCCGGCCGCCGCACCCGCCCCCCGGGTCCGCCCCTGCGCTGGCAGACCGGCACCGCCCGACTGCTCCCGCTCCTCCTCACCGGCCGCACCGCCGGCCCGCTGTTCCTCACCGACCGGCGGGCCCCCGCGGCCACCCCCGCCGCCGACCGCTGCCCCCATACCGGCCGCGGTCGCCTCTCCTACCGCCGCGCCGCCGAACTCTTCACCGCCCGCACCACCGCCCTGTCCCCCGGAGGCTGGACCCTCCGGCGGCTGCGCCCGGCCGCCCGAACGCCCGCCCGCGGGACGCCCGCACCCTGAGGCCGGCGGACGTGCGCCCCTCGACCGGGCGGAGCGCCCACGGTTGCGCGGCCGAAGGCGCACCGGGCCACGCGGCGGGCAGCAGAACGGCCGGCCGCGGCACTCACGTGCGGCGACCGGCCGTCCCGGGGGTCACGCCTGGGCGAACCCCCGGCGCACCTCCGCGTCGGTGACGACGCCGTTGTGGTGGTCGAGGTCGAGCCGCGCGAGGCCCGCCAGGTGGGCGACCTGCCGGTCGCCGAGCAGCCCGGCCGCCAGCTCGCTGCGCTCGAACGGCCCGACCGCCTCGACGAGGTGGGAGGGGATCCGCGCCGCCCCCGTGTCCAGGTAGGCGTCGCCCTCGCTGGCCCGGGGGGCCTTGAGGCCGTTCCCGATGCCGTGCCGCACCCCCGCGAGCACGGCCGCGAGGGCCGCGTACGGGTTGGCGTCCGCGCCCGGCAGCCGGATCTCCAGGTGGAGGCCCGCGCCGTGGCCGACCACCCGCACCGCGCAGGCGCGGTTGTCCCGGCCCCAGGTGAACCGGGTCGGGGCGAAGGAGTGGTCGCGGAAGCGGCGGTAGGAGTTCACGTAGGGCGCGTAGAGCGGCGCCGTGACCGGAAGCACCTCCAGCAGTCCGGCCACCGCCTGCTCGCCCAGGTCCGACAGCGCGGTACCGTCGTGCCCGCCGAGCACCGGCCCGTCCGCCCCGTACAGGGAGACGTGCAGGTGCATCCCGCTGCCGGTGCCGGTGGCCGGGGACGCCATGAACGTCGGCGCCAGGCCGTGCCGGTCGGCGACCGCCCGGACGGCGTGCTTGAACAGCACGTGCTGGAGGCAGGCGAGCCGCGGGTCGCCGTACGGGAAGGTCACCTCCACCTGCCCGGGGGCGCCCTCCAGCTTCACGGCCTCCACCGGCAGGCCGGCGCCCGCGAGGGCCCGGCGCAGGCTCCGGGTGAAGTCGGCGACCGTGCGGGGCTGGTCGAGGGCGTAGTCCCGGTTGTCCCAGGTCGCCGGGCGCAGCCGGCGGAAGTCCCGGCCGGCGGCGTCCCGGACGCTCCCCTCGTAGAGCACGAACTCCGTCTCCACACCGACCTGCACGCTCAGGCCGTGCTCGGCCAGCAGGGTCAGCTGGTCGTCCAGCAGCGTGTCCGGCGCCACCGGCAGCGGTTCGCCGCCGGACACCGGGCGGCAGGGCACCAGCGCCGTCGCGGGCAGCCACGGCAGCAGCCGAGCGTCCGCGAGGTCGGCCGCCAGGGCCACGTCGGAGAACCCCGTCCCCCACGAGCCGAGTGCCCCGCTCCCGTCCGCCGACATGCCCAGGTCGGTGTCGAACACGTACCCGCACATCTCCGGGGCGAGCCGCCCGGAGCCCAGCCGGTCCAGCAGCACCCCGGCGTCGAACTCCTTGCCCTTGAGCCGGCCCTGCCAGTCCACCGCCGCCAGCAGCACGGTGTCGACCCCGCCGCCGCGCACCAGGGCCCGCAGCGGGCCGGTGGCGGGGGCACCGACCGGGCGCGCCTCCGAGGAGGCCGGGGGCGCCGGGGAGGGAGCGGCCACCCGCCGACGACGGGCGGCCGGTCCGCCGGACATCAGATCACGCTCCCGGTCAGCTCGGTCAGTTCGGCGCTCTGCTGCACCGGCGGGTTGTAGGAACGGCCGGCCTTCAGCCACCACAGGCCCGCGCCCAGGAGCGCCACCAGCAGCGCGACGGGCGCGTAGTTGAACGTGTCCGAGGTGACCGGGTACGCCTGGGGGAGGCAGAACAGCACGGTGACCACCGCGACCCAGCAGACCGCCACCACCCCGATCGGCCGGCTCCACCGGCCCAGGCTCCACGGGCCGGCCTGGAACGCCTTCCCCCTGCGCAGCCGGAGGTAGATCGGGATCGCGTAGGCCGGGGTCATCCCCAGGACGTTGATCGCCGTCACCGCCCCGTACGCCACCGGGCTGTACAGCGCGGGCAGGGCCAGGACCAGTGCCGCGCCCACGGCCAGCCAGACGCCGGCCACCGGGGTCCCGGTGCGCGGCGAGACCCGGCTCCAGAGTGCCGAGCCCGGCAGTGCCCCGTCCCGCGAGAACGCGAAGACCATCCGGCTGGCCGCCGCCGTCTCGGCGTTGCCGCAGAAGAGCTGCGCGACGATCACCACCGCGAGCAGGGCCTTGGCGCCGTTGAGGCCCAGCGCGTCGAGGAAGATCTGGGCCGGCGGCACCCCGGTGGCCGAGTCGATGGTGCCCGCGTAGTCCTGGATCGCGAACAGCATGCCGGCCAGCAGCACGAAGCCGGCGATCCAGCTCACCCAGATCGCCCGGACGATGCCGCGCGCGGCGGAGACCGACGCCCGCGTCGTCTCCTCCGACATGTGCGCCGAGGCGTCGTAGCCGGAGAACGTGTACTGCGCCAGCAGCAGACCCAGGCAGGACACGTAGATCGGGTTGGTCCACCCGGTGTTGTTCACGAAGTGCGTGAACACCCAGGTGGTGTCCTGGTGCTGGGAGGGCACGATCATCAGCGCGCCGACGATCACCACGACGCCGCCCAGGTGCCACCAGACCGAGATGCTGTTGAGCACCGACACCAGCCGCACGCCGCGGAGGTTCAGCCCGGCGTGGACCACCAGGATCACCATGAAGATCAGGAACAGCTTGCCCGGGGTCGGCTCGAAGCCCCACTGGAGGTTGGCCAGCGCGCCGACGAACGACGCGGCGCCGTAGTCGATCCCCGCGATACCGCCCACCAGGCCGAGCAGGTTCAGCCAGCCGGTGGCCCAGCCCCAGCGCGGACCGCCGAGCCGGTGGGCCATGAAGTAGAGGGCGCCGCTGGTCGGGTAGGCGCTGGTGACCTCGGCGAGCGCCATGCCCACCAGGACGACCATCAGCCCGACCCCGACCCAGCCCCAGAGCATCACGGCAGGGCCTCCGGTGTTCAGGCCGAAGCCGAACAGCGTCATGCAGCCGCTGAGGATCGAGATGACCGAGAAACTTATCGCGAAGTTCCCGAACTCGCCCATTCTGCGGTTGAGTTTGGGCTCGTAGCCGAGGCGACGGAGCTGGCTGTCGTCGCTGCTGGGAGTTGCGTGTGCGGGTGGCATCGCCGGACCTCCGGGGGGACGGATTCGTGCGGACGGGGAAGCGGCAGGGCGGGCGGGTTCAGCTCTGGCCGCTCGAACTGCCGACGTAGGCCTGGTGCCTGGCGGTGAGCAGCAGGCTCTCCGCCAGTTCCGGGGAGTCGGCGACGTGGATCCACGGCGCCTGGGACGCGAACGACCCGAGGGCACCGAAGACCTCGACGGCCTCCCTCATCCGGACACCGGCCCACAGCGCGTGGGCGAGATGGCTCAGGTCGACGACCGGCCACTGGTCGGGCTGCTCCGTCGCGGTCCAGCTCTCGAACGCGGCCACGGCGCGGTCCCGGTGGGGTTCCCTCAGCCACTGGCGGCGCGCGATGTCCCGCCGCCGGTCGCTGCGGTACTGCTCGACGGACAGGTACAGCGGCAGCGCGAACAGCGGCGAGCCGTAGGGCGCGTTCGGCAGCACGAAGTTGACGAAGTCGGTCGCCGACCAGCGGCGCACGGTCAGCCAGTACCGCAGCATCCGGACGTGCGCCTCGCGGTTGAACGGATCGCGCCGGTTCGCCTCGAAGAACAGGCCCCAGGGGCCCGGCGGCAGCATCATGTCCGGTCCCGGATCGCGGTGTTCGGCCCTCCGCTGCTCGGGGTCCAGGGTGGCGAGGGTGAGCAGGCAGAGCCAGGGCACCGGGTCGGCGGGGTGCTCCTCCACCGCGCGCCAGCTCGACTGCCGCGCGTTCTGCTCCAGCTCGACGGCGTCCCGGCGTCCCGCGGCGTGGGCGGCGGCGGCCCGCTCCACCTCGACCCGGAGCCGCAGGATCGCGAGGTCGGGACTCCCCGGCTCCTCCTGGGCCCAGTGCTCCAGCGCGTCGGAACGGGGCGCGACCACACTCAGCACCTGGGTCCTCGCCGATCTCCGGCTCCAGTCGCGCCCGGTCGAGTCCAGCAGAGTCCGGGTGGACAGCCACCGTCCGACCCGCAGGTCGTCGACCGCGGCTCTCAACTCGGCATCCTGGCCGGCGGGGTGATACACGAGCCGCGCCGGCTCCCGGCCGGGCATCGCGTCCATCTGCCGTTCCTTCCTCAGGGCTCAATTCCGTACGCGGGCAGCCTCACCACCCCGGCCAGCCAGGGGAAACCGCTGCCGGGGAATGGGTCGGCACCGTGCACCTCGTTCTCGGCACGGGCCTGACGCGACGTCAGGATAGTCATGGAATACGCACGTTAGGTGACCGGACCGTGACAACGTTAGCGGCGAACCGGTCTCACACGATCCCCATTGATCCGATCCGTCACCGTGCGCCCCCGGACCCACGGACCGCCCCGGGCGCACCGGCCGACCCGCTGAGCTGTGGTTCTCGGAGAATCGTCCGGATGTCGCGAGGAGCCGCCCGGCGGCACGCAGGGGGCCCGGCAGCCCCGGACGGCCGTCGCGGCGGCGCGCAGAAAAAAGGTGGCGGGCGGACGGGCGGGCCCCGGTGGCCGCCCCGCCCGCCGGGGACAGGCCCACGCGATCGAGCCCACGCGATCGAGCCCGACGGCCCACGCGATCGGGCCCACGCGAACGGCCCCGGGCGCATCGCCCGGGGCCGTCGGCCGAGCCACCCGCGGTCCGGAGCCGGAGCCCGGCCGGGGTGACGTGCTGAGCCCCCTGTCGGATTCGAACCGACGACCTACGCTTTACAAGAGCGGTGCTCTGGCCAGCTGAGCTAAGGAGGCATGGTGACCGTCCGCGACGTGGTCACGGCGGCACCGGGGGCAGTCTACCGGGCGTGAACGGGCCGGTGGGGGGATATCCGGGGGTTGGGCGGGAGCCGCCCCCGGGGAGCGGACGTGATGGAACCGATGCCGAATTCCGATCGGCCGGGGGCTGACAATCGGCGGAAGCGCAGGTAGCGTCGCCGGAAGCCGGTGCGCGCTGTGGTTCAGACCACGGCCGATCGAGCCGGCGACAGCGATTCCCCCACCTTTACTCGGATCGTCCGGCACGTTCCTGCCGGTGAAGGAGAGCACAGCCATGGCTTCTGTGACGTACGACAAGGCGACCCGTGTCTACCCCGGGGCCGACAAGCCCTCGGTGGACGCCCTGGACCTGGACATCGCGGACGGCGAGTTCCTCGTCCTCGTCGGCCCCTCCGGCTGCGGCAAGTCGACCAGCCTCCGCATGCTGGCCGGCCTGGAGGACGTCAACAGCGGCGCGATCCGCATCGGCGACCGCGAGGTCACCCACCTGCCGCCGAAGGACCGGGACATCGCGATGGTGTTCCAGAACTACGCGCTGTACCCGCACATGACCGTCGCCGAGAACATGGGCTTCGCGCTCAAGATCGCCGGCGTCAACAAGTCGGAGATCCGCGCCAAGGTCGAGGAGGCCGGCAAGATCCTCGACCTCACCGCGCTGCTGGACCGGAAGCCGAAGGCGCTCTCCGGCGGTCAGCGCCAGCGTGTCGCGATGGGCCGCGCGATCGTCCGCGAGCCGCAGGTCTTCCTGATGGACGAGCCGCTGTCCAACCTGGACGCCAAGCTCCGCGTCTCGACCCGTACCCAGATCGCCGGCCTGCAGCGCCGCCTGGGCATCACCACGGTGTACGTGACCCACGACCAGACCGAGGCGCTCACCATGGGCGACCGGGTCGCGGTGCTCAAGGACGGCCTCCTGCAGCAGGTCGACACCCCGCGCAACATGTACGACCGGCCCGCCAACCTCTTCGTCGCCGGCTTCATCGGCTCGCCCGCGATGAACCTGGTCGAGGTGCCGCTGGTCGACGGCGGCGTGAAGTTCGGCGGCTCGGTCGTCAACATCTCCCGCGAGGACCTGTCCGGCGCCGGCACCGACAAGACCGTGACCGTCGGCATCCGCCCGGAGCACTTCGAGATCGTCCCCTCGGGCGGCATCGAGGGCGTCGCCGTCACCGTCAACGTGGTCGAGGAGCTCGGCTCGGACGGCTTCGTGTACGGCACCACCCAGATCGGCGGCGCGGACAAGGACCTGGTGGTCCGCGTGCACGGCCGCCAGATCCCGGCCCGCGGCGAGACCATCCACGTCGTGCCGATCGCCAACGAGACCCACGTGTTCTCCACCAGCAGCGGCGCCCGCCTCTCCAACTGAGCGGCCCCGACCGGCTCCGGCCGGCCGTGGCGCGCAGCACCCCGTCGGAGCCCCGTCGGACCGTCACCGGTCCGGCGGGGCTCCGCCGCGTTCGGCCACCCCAACGGGTGATGACGTCAACACGGTGCAGGGACGAACCCGGACATCCTGTCACCCGATGGTGTAACGGAGGGCGATGCGACGCCCACCCACCGCTACGCTCCTGAGCGTGAAGCAGCTAGTTCGCCGAATCGGCCAGACCGTCGCCCTCGCCCTGCCCGTCGTCCTGGTGACCACCGGCACCCTCGCCGTGACCAGGGTGCCGTGGGCACCGCCGACCGCGCTGGACCAGCAGGTCGTGGCGGCGTCCAGCGGGGACGGCGCCGGGATCGGCCGGACGGCGACCGCCGGCAGGGCCCCCGACGGGCTCGCCCCCCAGGACGCGCTGCGCGTCGTGCTCCTGGACGAGCTGCGGGCGCACAACCCGGGCAGCGCGTTGGACCTGCTGGAGCGCTCCATGCGCGAGCAGCCCGCGCTGACGCCGTACTGCACCTCGCTCGCCACCGAGCTGGGCAAGGCCGCGGTGCGCAAGTACCAGGGCGACGTCCAGCGCGCCCGGTCCTTCGCCCGCCCGGTCTGTGACGGCGCCTTCGCCTCCGGCGCCTCCGCCTGACCCGCGGCGACACCCGGCCCGGTGTCGCCGACCGGCGGGTGGCCGGGGTGTCGTCGGCCCGAGCGGCCCCGGTGACGGGCGCCACCGACCCGGGTGGTGCCCCGGCCGACCGCGACCGTCACCGGTCCGCGCGATGCCGGCCCGCGGACCCGGTACCGCGCCTATTGTTCAGCCATGAGCGCTGACTCCGGCCCCGCCGCCGCCCAACCGGCCCACCAGCCCCCGCCCGGCCCGGTACCCGTGACCCAGGCCGTCATCCTGGCCGGTGGCCAGGGCTCGCGGCTGCGGCCCTACACGGACGACCGCCCCAAGCCGCTGGTCGAGATCCCCGGCACGGGCACGCCGATCCTCGGCCACCAGCTGGCCTGGCTCGCCTCCGAGGGCGTCACCGACGCGGTCGTCTCCTGCGGCCACCTCGCGGACGTGCTGGAGGAGTGGCTCGACAAGGCCGACCTGCCGATGAAGGTCCGCACGGTGGTCGAGGCCGAGCCGCTCGGCCGAGGCGGCGGGCTCAAGTACGCCGCCGCGGCCCTGCCCCGCCCCGACGAACCCTGGTACGCCACCAACGGCGACATCTGGACCCGGTTCAGCCTGCGCGACATGGCCGCGTTCCACCACGAGCGCGACGCCGTCGCGACCCTCGCGCTGGCCCGCCCGCGGATCCCGTGGGGCGCGGTCGAGACCGACCAGTTCGGCAACGTCCTCGACTTCATCGAGGCCCCGCCCTCGCCGTTCCTCATCAACGCCGGGCTCTACGTGTTCAGCCCGGAGTTCGCCGAACTGCTGCCGGACGTCGGCGACCACGAGCGGACCACCTTCCCCCAGCTGGCCCGCAGCAAGCGGCTGGCCGGCTACCAGCTGCCGCAGGGCGTCTACTGGCGGGCCATCGACACCGCCAAGGACCTCACCGAAGCCGCCAAGGAGCTGGCCGCCGGCGCCGGCCGCGCCCCGCAGTGATCCGCCCCCGCCCCGCCCCTCGGTCCGCCCCCTCGGTGATCCGTCCCCCTCGGTGATCCGTCTCCCTCGGCGGGCCTGATCCCCGCGGTGGCCTCCCGCAGCCGCCACGCCCGCCGGAGCCACCGCAGCAGCCCGCCGGGTCACCGGCCCACGACGACCGGCCGGGTGCTCCCCCACGGAGTACCCGGCCGGCCGTCGTCCCGGGCCGTCAGGTGGCCGTCGGAGCCCCCGGACGGGAGTTCCGCGCGCCGCCGCCGGCCAGCTCGGACAGCGGCCCGCTCCCGAGCACGCCGCCCAGCAGCCCCGAGCCCGAGCCGCTGCCCGTACCCGTGCCGGTCGGCGCGCCGCCGGTGCCGGCACCGCTGCTCGGGCTCGGCTTCGACGCCGTCCCCGAGCCGCCGCCCGAGGCCGGCGTACTGCGCGGCGCGGGCGCCGACCCGGCGGGGGCCGGGGCGGCGGGCGGCGCCGAGGCGGCCGGCGCGGCCGGGCTGGCCGCACCGCTCTCCGGCCTGGCCGACTTCGCCTTGCCGCTCGGCGTGGCCGTCGCCGCCTTGGGCGAGGTCGGGGCGCCGGACGGCGGGGCGGACGTCGCCGGGGCGGTCGGCGAGGCCGGCCGGGAGGCGGCGGGCGAGGGCGAGGTGGACGGGCCCTTCCCGCCGGGCGCGGCGGACGGCCCGCCGCTCGGCCAGACCGGGGTGCCGTAGTCGGTGGCCGGCCGGGACGGCGCCGGGTGCGGGCGGGCGCCGGTGCGGACCGCCGCGCCCAGCATCGAGCCGACCAGCAGGGTCAGTCCGACCACCACCGCGGTGACCACCGCACCGCGCCGCACCACCCGGCGGCGCAGCGCGGCCGGGGCGTCGGCACCGTACCGCCGCCAGGCCTCCAGGTTGAGCCGCCCGTCCAGCGAGCCGAACGGCGCGCCGGCGATCAGCAGCGGGCTCCACGCCGCCAGGAAGATCAGGTCGGGGGTGTCGTAGACCGGGACGGCCCGCCAGCTGACCGTGAACAGCAGTGCGGCGGAGAGGACCATCGCCGCACCGGCCGCGAGCCGCTGCCAGAGGCCGAGGACGGTCAGCACGCCGACCACGATCTCGGTGAAGGACACCACCAGGCCGGAGCCGACCGGGTGCGCCATGGCGAAGGCCAGCAGCGGATCGGCGACCTTCCAGGGGTGCAGCGAGGAGAGCCAGCGCATCATCGAGCCGCGCTCGCCGCCGTCGAAGTACACCGGGTCGCAGAGCTTGCTGAACCCGGCGTAGACGGAGAGCGCGCCGAGCACCGCGCGCAGGGGCAGCAGCACCAGACCGAGGTCGACCCGGCGGCCGGGGTACCAGGGCTGCCTGCCCTCCGCCCCGGCGGCGGAGACCTCCGGCAGCTCGCCGCTGGGCGTCCAGCCCTGGGGCGCGCCGACCGGCCCGACGCCGCCCTCGGTGGCCGTGCCGGCTCCCTCGCGCGGTTGGCGCGGGACCGTCCGGGAGCCGCCGTACGGCGGGATCAGCCGGGTGTCGTCGTCGGCCAGGGAGCCGCGCCCGCCGGCACCGGCCGGTGCCGGGACTCCGCCCAGCCGGACGGCCTCCAGCAACTGGGTGGCGGCGACGTCGCCCGGCCGCGCCTCGCCGGTCCAGGTGACCGGTGTGACGCGGCCCTTGCGGCGCGGCCCGCCGGCCCCGCCGGTGAGCGCCGAGACCGTGGAGGCGGGCACGACGACCTGCGGGGTGACCGGCGAACGGCGGATCAGTCCCTGGGTGGCGTAGGGGTCGCCGAACGCGGCGCCGGTGGACAGCAGTCCGGCCGGAGCCTCGATCAGTGGCGCCACCGGGGTGCCGAGATTGAGCCGGAAGCTCGCCTGGGTGCTGCTGAGGCGCGCCGGGTCGGACGGCACCTTGACGGTGGTGAGGCCGGGTTCGGCCTCTATCCCGGTGCTGCCGCCGCCCAGGAGGGGGCGCCGAGGTGTTCTGGTGTCCACACCCGTCTAACCGGGTGACGCCCGGTTAGGACACTCTCCCGGGTGGATATCGGGAGCCCCCTTGAAGTGATCATGAGAAAAGCGATCGGGCCCGGTCGGGCCCGATCGCTTTCACTCGTCTTGCGGACGGACGGCGGGGAATTCCGGAGAACCCCTTGCGCCGCTCGCCCCGCGTGTGCCTTCCGGTCAGCCGACCTTGGAGCGGAGCCGCGCCGCCTCGTACAGCACGACGCTCGCCGCGACACCGGCGTTCAGCGACTCGGTGAGCCCGGACATCGGGATCCGCACCAGCAGGTCGCAGGTCTCCGAGACCAGCCGGGACAGGCCCTTGCCCTCGCTGCCCGCGACGATCACGACGGGCCCGGTCAGCGCCTCCAGGTCCCCGATCTCGGCCTCGCCGTCGGCAGCCAGGCCGACCACCAGCAGGCCCGCCTTCTGGTAGCCCTCCAGCGTCCGGGTCAGGTTGGTGGCGCGGGCGACGGGCAGCCGCGCGGCCGCACCCGAGGAGGTCTTCCACGCACCGGCGGTCATACCGGCCGCCCGGCGCTCGGGGATGACCACGCCGTGCGCGCCGAAGGCGGCGGCGGAACGGACCACGGCGCCCAGGTTGCGGGAGTCGGTGACGCCGTCCAGCGCCACGATCAGCGCGTCCTGGGCGGCGTCCGCGGCCTCGGCCAGCAGGTCCTCCGGGTGCGCGTACTCGTACGGCGGGACCTGGAGGACCAGGCCCTGGTGGTTCAGGCCGCCGGTCATCTGGTCCAGCTGCGGGCGCGGGGCCTCCATCAGCGGGATGCCCCGGTCGTTGGCGGCCTGGAAGGCGTCGCGGACCCGGTCGTCGGTGTCGATGAACTGCATGACGTACAGCGCGGTCGCCGGCACGCCGCCCTGCAGCGCCTCGACCACCGAGTTGCGGCCGACCACCAGCTCCGCGGCACCGGCGCCGCCGCGACCGCCGCGACCGCCGCCACCGGCGCGGCGCATGCCGGCCCGGGCCTTGGCGTCCCGCTCGCGCTTGATCGCGGCGTTGGCGGCCCGCTGCTTGGGGTGACCCTTGCGTTCGGCGCCGGGCGGGGTCGGGCCCTTGCCCTGGAGCGCCTTCCGGCTGTGGCCGCCGGTACCGACGTTCGCGCCCTTCTTCGACCCGGGGTTGCGGCGGTTCCTGCGCTGGCTGTTGCCGGCCATGGCTGTACTTCCTGTCTGTCTGTCCGGCATGGCCGGCCCCCTCCGGCGGAAGCCGGTGGGGGCCGACGGCATGCGCTCCGTCATGCGGGAGGGCCGCACCGGTCAGGTACGGCCCCACCTCACCCCTCGGTCGCCCGGGGGTTACTGGTTGTTGATCGTCCAGCGCGGGCCGGACGGGGTGTCCTCGATGGCCAGTCCGGCCAGCCCGAGCTGGTCGCGGATGGCGTCCGCGGTGGCAAAGTCCTTGCGGGCCCGGGCCGCCTGCCGCTGCTCCAGGACCAGGTGGACCAGCGAGTCGACGACGCCGTGCAGGTCCTCGCCGCGCTCCGCCCCGGCCCAGTGCGGGTCGAGCGGGTCGAGTCCCAGTACACCGAGCATCGCACGGACCTCGGCCAATCGCGCCACCGCGTTCTCCTTGTCGTCCGCGGTGAGGGCGCTGTTGCCCTGGCGGACGGCGGTGTGCACGATGGCCAGCGCCTGGGGCACGCCCAGGTCGTCGTCCATCGCCTCGGCGAAGGCCGGCGGCACCTCGGGGGCGGCGTCGACCTTTCCGCAGCGCTCGACGGTCCGCTGGATGAAGCCCTCGATCCGGCCGAACCCGGCCTCGGCCTCGCGCAGCGACTCGTCGCTGTACTCGATCATCGAGCGGTAGTGCGGTGCGGCCAGGTAGTAGCGGAGCACGATCGGCCGCCAGCGCCGGACCATCTCGGAGACCAGCACCGAGTTGCCGAGCGACTTGCTCATCTTCTCGCCGCGCATGGTGACCCACGCGTTGTGCACCCAGAAGTTGGCGAAGTCGTCGCCGAACGCCTTGGACTGGGCGATCTCGTTCTCGTGGTGCGGGAAGATCAGGTCGAGCCCGCCGCCGTGGATGTCGAAGGCCGTGCCCAGGTACTTGTGGGCCATCGCGGAGCACTCCAGGTGCCACCCCGGGCGCCCGCGGCCCCACGGGGTCTCCCAGCTGGGTTCGCCGGGCTTGACCGACTTCCACATGGCGAAGTCGCGCTGGTCCCGCTTGCCGGTCTCGCCCTCGCCCTCGGGCTGCTGGAGGTTCTCCAGCTTCTGGTTGGAGAGCTCGAGGTAGCCCGGGAAGGACTTCACGTCGAAGTAGACGTTGCCCTCGGCCGCGTAGGCGTGCCCGCGCGCGATGAGTCCCCGCATCATCTCGATCATCTCGGGGACGTGCCCGGTGGCCCGTGGCTCGACGGTCGGCGGCAGGCAGCCCAGCGCGGAGTAACCGTCGTTGAAGGCCCGCTCGTTGGCGTAGGCGATCTGCCACCAGGGCGTGCCGAGCTCGCGCTCCTTGGCGATCACCTTGTCGTCGATGTCGGTGACGTTGCGGGCGAACGTCACCTGGTAGCCGCGGTAGGCGAACCACCGCTGCATGATGTCGAAGTTGAGACCGGACCGGATGTGCCCGATGTGTGGCGCCGACTGGACGGTAGCGCCGCACAGGTAGATCGAGACACAACCCGGTACAAGCGGGACGAAGTCGCGTACCTGGCGGGTGCTGGTGTCGTACAGGCGAATGCTCACAGCGTCAAGCGTAGTGGGCAGGAGGGGGTGCCCCGCGACATTCTGGAATGTCAATACCGCTGCAGAGCCGTTTCCGCTCTGTGACGTAGAGGAAGCGCCCCCTCCGTTCCCGGGAGGGTCAGATCGAACCGACCACCTTCCGCGGACTCAGCCGGACGACCACCCGAACGTCGTCCGGGCCGTCGTACGTGTACTTCTGCTCGCCGCGGTACTTCAGGCCGAGTTCGTCGATCAGCTCCCGGCCGCCCTCACGGGTCAGCGTGACCTCGCCGCGCACCTCCAGATAGGTGTACGGGTTCTCCGGCGGGTTGATCACCAACGAGACGCGCGGGTCCTTCACCAGGTTGAGGTGCTTGCGGCGCCCCTCGACGGTGGAGAACAGGATGTCGTCGCCGTCCCGCTTCACCCAGACCACGGAGGACTGCGGGCTGCCGTCCGGCTGGAGCGTGGAGATCACGGCGAAGCTCTTGCCGTCGATCAGAGTCTTGGCCTGGTCGGAGAGATGTGCGGCCATCGGGACCTCGTTCTTCTCGTCAAACGGCGGTGGACAGATCGCCCGGTGGGCGGGGCCGGGCCCGGCGGGGGCCCGCACCGAACGGTAGCGACTCGGTCCCCCGGCAACCCTCCTGAACACCCGTCACCCGTCGCTTATTCCCGAGCGGGTTCCCCCGATCCGGTGACGCCACCGCCCGATCCGCGACCGGCCCGGCCCTCGACAGGCTTCCGGAAGGACCGGCGGCGCACCACCGGAACGGGCGGTGGGAACGTCAACGGCGTTCGTACACCAGGGCGGTGGCGATCGCGGCCAGCCCCTCGGCCCGACCGGTGAGACCCAGTCCGTCGGTGGTCGTGCCGGACACCGACACCGGCGCGCCGACCGCCGCGGCGAGCGCGGCCTGAGCCTCCTCGCGACGCTTGCCGATCTTCGGCCGAATACCGATCACCTGGATCGCCACGTTGCCGATCTCGAAGCCGGCCGCGCGGACCAGCCGCGCCGCCTCGCCGAGCAGCGTCACCCCGGACGCCCCGGCCCACTCGGGCCGGTCGGTGCCGAAGTGCGCGCCCAGGTCGCCGATCCCGGCGGCGGAGAACAGCGCGTCGCACGCCGCGTGCGCGGCCACGTCGGCGTCCGAGTGCCCGGCCAGGCCGTACTCGGCGCCCGGCCACTCCAGGCCGGCGACCCGGAGCGGGCGGCCGGCCTCGAAGGCGTGCACATCGGTGCCGATGCCGACCCGGGGAATCACCGGGGCGGCGCCGGCGGTCGGCTCAGTAGCCATCGGAGGCCCTCCTGCGGGCGAGTACGGCCTCGGCGAGCACGAGGTCCAGCGGGCGGGTCACCTTGAACGCCTCCTCGTGACCGGGCACCACGACCACCCGGCCGCCGTACCGCTCCACCAGGCCGGCGTCGTCGGTGACCGGCGGCAGCGCGCCCCCGGCCTCCTCGGCCAGCGCCTTGGCGTGCACCTCGGCCAGCGTCTCCCGGCGGAACCCCTGCGGGGTCTGGACCGCGCGCAGGGTGGACCGGTCGGGCGTGTCGAGCACCGGCTCGGGTCCGCCCGGCGTGGGCTCGACCCGCTTGACGGTGTCGGCCAGCGGCACCGCCGGCACCACCGCCTCCGCCCCGGCCCGGACGGCGGCCGCGACCGCGTCGACGACCTCGACCGGCACGAGCGGCCGGGCCGCGTCATGCACCAGGACGATCCCGACCCCGGCGGGAATGGCGGCCAGGCCCAGCCGGACGGACTCCTGACGGGTCTCCCCGCCGGCCACGACCCGGATGTCCTTGCCCTCCAGCCCGTGGCTGTCGAGCAGGGCGACCACCTCGGCCACCCCGTCGGCGGGCGCCGCGACCACGACCAGGCCGACCGCGCGGCTGCGGGTCAGCGCCCGGACGGCGTGCACCAGGAGCGGCACGCCGCCCAGGTCACGCAGGGCTTTCGGGGCACCGGGCCCCAGTCGCTCGCCGCGTCCCGCGGCGGGCACCACTGCTGCTGCGACTGCTGCTGTGGCGTTCAGGTTTCACTCCTTCGGAGAAGTGGGTATGGCCATGGCGTGCACGACGGGCGAGGACCCCTTCCGAAGCACCACCGTCCTCCGCCCGCGGAATCAGCAGAAACGGTCATGCAGACCCGAGGCCGGCCGGGCCGCCCGGGTGCGGGGCGTCGTCCGGACACGCCTCAGCGCCCGAAGTGCCACTGCACCACCCACCGGCCATCGGTCCGGTGAGCGGCGCGCCGGCATCGGGCGCTGTGAGCGTTGTGGAGCGGACGGCCGCTACGAGGCGAGCACCTCGTCGAGCAGCGTCTCCGCCTTGTCCTCGTTGGTGTTCTCCGCCAGCGCGAGCTCGCTGACGAGGATCTGGCGCGCCTTGGCGAGCATGCGCTTCTCTCCGGCCGAGAGACCGCGCTCACGCTCACGACGCCAGAGGTCGCGCACAACCTCGGCGACCTTGATAACGTCACCCGAAGCGAGCTTCTCCAGGTTCGCCTTGTAGCGACGGGACCAGTTGGTCGGCTCTTCGGTGTACGGTGCGCGAAGCACCTCGAAGACCCGGTCCAGACCCTCCTGGCCGACTACGTCGCGCACGCCGACGAACTCCGCGTTCTCGGCGGGCACGCGAAGCGTCAGGTCTCCCTGCTGCACCTTCAGCACCAGGTAGGTCTTGTCCACACCTTTGATCTGGCGAATTTCGATGGCCTCGATCAGCGCAGCCCCGTGATGGGGGTAGACCACCGTGTCGCCAACCTTGAACGTCATGTGACAGGACCCCTTCCGTGGCTTTCCAGAATAACACGCTTTTCACCGCACCCGAAGGGCGTTTTCGCAGGTCAGGGCCGGTCTCGGGGCTTGACAAGCACCCCCATGACGTGCTGCGACCGGTGTTCGACGCGGGCTTCCCGCAGGTCGGAGGCGGTTCCGACGCTCACCGAAACCTGCCGCAACACTCTCGAAACCGTGATTGGATCTTGAGTTTTCACCGTTTATCGGGCCGTTTCCCGATCGTGATCCGATCTTGGTCCGTTGTTGACCTGAGCACGTGGACGTGCGGCCGTACGGACGCCCCTGAACCTTCCGGGGCGCGACACGGGGACCACCCCGTGAGGACGGCATAAGCGAGGTCGATAATCTGAGACCGGATCCACCGACCGAGACCTGACCTACCGACACGTGACCTAGGGAGAAGCCGCCGCCGTGAGCCGCAGCCTTCGACGCGGCAGCATCGCCGCCATCGCCGCCCTCGCCATCGCCTCGTTGTCCTCCTGCGCCGCCGGCAACACGCCGGAGACCCTGGAGATCAAGCCCGACAACGCGGCCGCGACCCTGGGCGCCGACATCCGGCTGAACAACATCGTCGTGGTCACGGGGGACGAGTCCTCCGGCGAGCACACCGGCCCCGCCAATGTGACGGTGAACATCAGCAACACCGGCGCCGAGGCCCTGGAGCTGCAGTCCATCACCGTCGGGAGCGGCGCCACCGCCACCTTCGCGGACGACAAGGGCGCCCCGCTGAGCACCATCGTCGTCCCGCCCGGCGGCGCGGTGCTGCTCGGCGGTCAGGGCAACCCGTCCGCCAAGGTGGCCTCGGCCAGCCTGAGCGTGGGCGGCTACGTGAACACCGCGTTCGCGTTCAAGAACCACGAGAAGCTCGAGACGGAGGCCTCGGTCAGCCCGAACAAGGGCCTGTACCAGGGCTTCGGCCCGACCTCCGCCCCCGGGGCCGTGCCGCCCAAGAAGGCCGCCACCCCGACCGCCCCCGCCTCGGGCAGCCCGTCCGCCGCCCACCACTGAGGCACGGCGCCCGGCCGTACCCGGGCAGGGCAAGGGGAACGCCCCTCCGGCGAGTGCCGGAGGGGCGTTCCCCTTGCCCTGCGGGCGACGGCGCGCACGCCCTCGTCCCGGAGTCCTCCGGGCCGGTTTACGGCTCGAACTTGTAGCCGAGCCCACGGACCGTGACCAGGTAGCGCGGCGCGCCCGGGTCCGGCTCGATCTTCGCCCGCAGACGCTTGACGTGGACGTCCAGCGTCTTGGTGTCGCCGACGTAGTCCGCGCCCCAGACCCGGTCGATCAGCTGCATCCGGGTGAGCACCCGGCCGGCGTTGCGGAGCAGCATCTCCAGCAGGTCGAACTCCTTGAGCGGGAGGTCGACCTTGGCGCCGTCCACCGTCACCACGTGCCGGTCGACGTCCATCCGGACCGGACCGGCCTCCAGCGCGCCGGGGCCGCCGCCGTCGCCCGGGCCCTCGCTCTCGCCGCGGCGCCGCAGCACCGCGCGGATCCGGGCGACCAGCTCACGGGTGGAGTAGGGCTTGGTGACGTAGTCGTCCGCACCTATCTCCAGACCGACGACCTTGTCGATCTCGCTGTCCTTGGCGGTGACCATGATCACCGGCACGTTCGAGCGCACCCGGAGCTGGCGGCAGACCTCGGTACCGGGCAGCCCCGGCAGCATCAGATCGAGCAGGACGAGGTCGGCACCGTTCCGTTCGAACTGCTCCAGCGCGTCGGGGCCGGTGGCGGCGATGGCCACCTCGAAGCCCTCCTTGCGAAGCATGTACGACAGGGCGTCGCTGAACGACTCCTCGTCCTCTACCACCAGTACTCGGGTCACGATCAGGCCTCCGGGGCAAGCTGGGGGGTTGTTTCTGACAGGGGTTCCGCGGGCTTCCCCGTGTGGGGAAACTGGTCCACGGGGGCCTGCCCGGCGGGCAGGCGGAGGGTGAAAGTGGAGCCCTGGCCCTCGACGCTCCACACCGAGACCGTGCCGCCGTGCGAGGCGGCCACGTGCTTGACGATGGAGAGACCGAGGCCGGTGCCACCGGTCTGCCGGGAGCGCGCGGGGTCGACCCGGTAGAACCGTTCGAAGACCCGCTCGCGGTCCTTCTCGGAGATGCCGATGCCCTGGTCGGTCACCGAGATCTCGATCAGTTCGCCGTCGGCCTCGCCGAGCGCCGCCGCACTGGAGATCCGGCGGGTGGCGATCGCGACCCTGGTCCGCGGCGGACTGTAGTTGACGGCGTTCTCGACCAGGTTGCCGAGCGCGGCGGCGAGCTGGCCGCGGTTGCCGTGCAGGTAGAGGCCCGCGATGCCGCCCGCCGCGATCAGGATCTGCTTGGCGGCGGCCTGCTGGCGGCAGCGGTCGATCGCCTCGGCGATCAGCTCGTCCACCGCGACCGGTTCCGGGTCGACCATCAGCCGGTCGTCCTGGACCCGGGACAGGTCGATGATCTCCTGGACCAGGCTGGCCAGCCTGGTGGCCTCGATCTGCATCCGGCCGGCGAAGCGCTGCACCGCCTCGGGGTCGTCGGACGCGTCCGCGACCGCCTCGGAGAGCAGCGAGAGAGCGCCGACCGGGGTCTTGAGCTCGTGGCTGACGTTGGCGACGAAGTCGCGGCGGACGGCCTCCACCCGGCGGCGGTCGGTCTGGTCCTCGACCAGTACCAGGACCAGCCGGGAGCCCAGCGGGGCGACCCGGACCGAGACCGCGAGCGGCTCGGCGGCGCGGGCGGCGCCCGGGCGGGGCAGCTCCATCTCGGCCTGGCGGATCTCGCCGTCCCGGCGGGTGGCACGGGCCAGCGCGAGCAGCTGGTCCACCGCGACCGCACCGCCGCGCACCAGCCCCATGGCGTACGCCGCCGAGCTGGCCTTGACCACCTCGTCGCCCTCGCCCAGCACGATCGCGCAGGACCGCAGCACGGAGAGGACGGTGTCGACCCCCGGGGGGAGCGGGGGTTCCTGCGCGGGACTGGGCCCCTGATTCCGGTTGGTGCCGCCGTACCTGCCCCTGGCCTGCTCGCGCTCGCTCCAACGGAAAGCGATCGAGGCCGTGAGGCCGACGCCGAGCCCGGCTATGGCGCAGGCAGCGGCGGCGGCCACGTTCACGTCCATACCGCCAGCCTAAGCGCACGGTGCGGCCACTCCCCCAGGGTCGGATCAAGGGATCGGCCGCACGTTGCCGAGAATTCACCTTCAGGTAGCTGCCGGTTCACCGTCCGGGTCGTGCGTGGTCGCCCGGACGGCCGAGAGTTGGCCGGGCAGCCCGTGTGGGGAAGGTGGCGGAGTAGAACAACCGTCCGCCACCCGAGGTGCGCGCGTACGATTCGCGCCACCAGCAGCGGTCACCCGTGCGCCGTACGGCGGTCGTACCGGATGACCGGTCGGCACCGCCACCGACACAGCTACTGAGGAGAGATCATGCGCGACGCGTACCACGAGGAACTCGACTCGATCGGCGACAGCCTGGTCGAGATGGCACGGCTGGTCGGCTCGGCCCTCGGGCGGGCCACCACCGCGCTCCTCGACGCGGACCTGGCCCTGGCGGAGAGCGTGATCGCCGCCGACGAGAAGGTCAACGACCTGCACCACGAGCTGGAGAACCGGGCGATCGACCTGCTCGCCCGCCAGCAGCCCGTCGCCACCGACCTGCGGATCGTCGTCACCTCCCTGCGGATGAGCGCCGACCTGGAGCGCTGCGGCGACCTCGCCCGCCACGTCGCCAAGGTCGCGCGGCTGCGCTACCCGGAGTCGGCGGTCCCGAGCGACCTGCACGCGACGGTCCTGGAGATGGGCCAGCTCGCCCAGCGGCTGGTGGCCAAGGCCGGCCTGGTGATCGCCACCAAGAACGTCGACAAGGCGCTGGAGCTGGAGCAGGACGACGACGCGATCGACGCGCTGCATCGCGAACTGTTCGCGCACCTGATCGACGAGCGCTGGCACCACGGGATCGAGACCGCCGTGGACGTCACCCTGGTCGGCCGCTACTACGAGCGGTTCGCCGACCACGCGGTCTCGGTGGCCAAGCGCGTCGTCTACCTGGTGACCGGTGAGCACGTGGACGAGTTCGTCGCCGCCTCGGAGGCGGCCGCCGGGGCCGAGTGACCCCGGTCGCGGGCGTCCCGCGCCGGGCAGCCCTCACCCCTGCGGGTGAGTAAACCCGGAGCGGGGGTGGTGGGGAAGCACGAATGCGTGGACTCCCCACCACTGCGCGCCCGTTGACGCTCCCTCCGGTCGGCGGCTTCACTCGATTCCGTAGGCACAGAAGTGTGCCCGTCAGAAGGAGGGGCCAGCGCGATGAAGGCAAACCCGACCCGACCGGCACCGGCACCCGACACCATCGAGTCACCCGCACCGAGGCTGTTGCCCGTCCTCGCGGCCGGGTGCGGCTGCAGCGCGGGCTGTGGTTGCGGCTGCCAGTCCGGCGGCCCCTGCCAGTGCGGCGGGGTCGACGGCGGCTGCTGCGGTCACTGAACCGCACCGACCACCGAGGAGCTCCGGGGTGCACGGCTGCCGTGGGAGACGGCCGTGCACCCCGGCTTCCTCACCACCGGGGCGCCGGCGGGACCTGACGGCCGTCCGGGGCGGTCCGCGCCCCCGGACGGTCAGAACTTGACGTCGGTGCAGGAGTAGAAGGCGTTGCCGGTGTCCGCGATCTCCCAGACCGAGACGACCACGTGGTGGCCGGTCCGGCCACTCGGCAGGGTCGCGGTGTGGCTGACCGTGCCGGGCACCTGGGCGCCGTTGTACGGGACGGTCAGGAACGGCGTCAGTTCCAGGTTGGCCCGGGTGACCTTCTGCGTGGCGTCGTAGCCGGCCTTGGTCAGGTAGTACTTGAAGTTGGTCGTCGCGTGCCGGGCGGTGAACTTCCAGGTGAAGGTCCGCTGCTGCCCCGCCGACACGGCCGTGGTCGGCCAGCCGCCGCCGCGCGGGTCGTCCAGCTCGGCGAACCGGCTGTTGCCGCCGGCACAGATGGCGCCGTCGGCCGGGCCTCTGCTCGGGAACCCCTTCGTCCCCTCGACGCTCTGCGGCTCCCACTGGATCGCGCCGCAGTTCTTGACCGTGCCGGCCCCGCAGAGCGCGGCGCGGCTGGGCGGGGTGGTGATGTAGCCGTGCGACTGCGCCGGCAGCGCGACCGCGACCGGCACCGCGAGCGCGGCGATCACGGCTCCGACGATATGACGTGTGCGCATGGTGCTCCTCCGTGGGGGTGGATGGAGAGTGCGCCGGACGCAGACGCGCGCGCGTGGGGGTGCGGCGGCCTACGGGGTGAGCCCTTGGCATGCCTGCGCCGGGGCGGTGCTCACACGGTAGGAGCAGCCACCCGGGCCGTCAATGGTCTGAACCACTTTCGCAGCACTCAACAACCCTGCACCCCAAGGGAGTTGAAAGCCACTGGCACCGATCCACCGGCGGACCGTACGCCAGAGGGCCCCGCCCCCCGATCCCGGGAAACAGGGCCCTCGCAGCCCTTCACGGGCCACCGGAGACGCTGCGAGCCTACTTCTTGCCCTGGGTTTGGCCTGTCGATCTTCCGGGCCTGATCAAGAGCCTCCGGCCTGGGGTTGAGCCGTCGACAGTTGTCGTCGTTGGCCACCCTTGGTCGACGCCGGACGGCCCACAGTCGGCCCAGGGTGCGAGCCCCGGGCCACCCCTACCTCGATGCCGCACCGGTCGTCGAACCCGCCCGAAGCCAATGCCTTAATCAACGGCAATCACCGCCGTAAACGTCTTAACACACGCTCTCAACCGGTATGCTGATTGATGTTCAGCTCCAACGGTCTCGCACGCCTCGGCGAGCGGCCGAGGACCTCGCATTGCGAGGCATTTCAACCCGAGGAGCTGGGCGAACATGGGAAAGCGGCGGTCGCCTGCCACGAAGCAGAAGCAGCAGACTCAGCCCCCTTGGGGGCAGATCATCATTGCGGCGCTCACGGCGGTGACGGCTATCGCGAGCTGCGTAGAGCAGCTGGTGCGCTGAACTAGCGCTCCCCCATGGTCGAGAGCAGAACCGGACGAGCGTCAGGGCTAGCGCGAGCAAGCCCGGCCGCTGTCTAGTCGGCCGGACTCACTCGATCTCTCTACACAGGAGCCCGGGTCTGGTAGCCGCCAGGTCCGGGCGTTCTGTTGTAGAAGCTAGTGAAGCAATCGATCGTTGTGTCCAGACTTCAATCAGGAAGCTTGAACCGACTTGCTTCGTTGCTCGCTGGCAAGATCTTGTTGATTGCTCGCAAGCAACAAGAGAACTGTATCAACTAACCCACATGAAACGTGCTCTCTTAGTTCCTCGTAGTTCCTCGTAGTTCCTCGTAGTTCCTCGTAGTTCCTCGTAGTTCCTCGTTGCTTCTGGCTGATGCCAACATCATCTCCTCGAAGGATCACCGCTCGGAGAACCTCCTTACAGCACGCGCGAGGACCAGCCAGGTTGGCTTACGGCAGCTGGCAGAACGCCACAGCAGCGTCGTCACTGACCTTGTATCACGGCCATCGCAGTCCATCAGGGTCACTGGCCTCAGCCTTTCGCACGGCCGAGATCAGCCCGTCCGCGCCAGCTTCCCGGAGCGTCGCAAAGGCGTCCGCCCACGATGCAGCGCGGTACTCGGTGACGAGTCGCGAGGCACCGTCGGACAGGACCGCCGCCGCCCGAACGGGGGCCAGCGGCGCCAGCGGCACCGTGTCCGTCAGTGCGTGGCGTGCCGCTTCGCCGCTGGAGGTAGCCACCCAGTAGCCGTCCACGGTGTTCCGGGTGAGCCTCTGGGTCTCGACCATCCTCCGAACGGCCTCTGCGTGCTCCGGCGTGCCCGTGGCGAAGCGTTCCGTCTCGGCGCGGAGTTCCAGCACCACGGTATCCACCCGCAGGTCGGTGACCACCTGGTAGTCATCGGCCCGCTCGAAGACGATCGGCGAGTCGGCAAGAACCAGGTAGTCGAAGCTGTCGACTCCGGCCCGCAGGATCGAGACCGTTGCCGATGGCGTCCCTGGGTTGCGAAGGTCGTATCCTGGGTGGAGCGCCGCCACTTGGTCCAACGCCTGGGCGAGCCCGTCAGCGAGCAGTCGGCCGGGGTCGGCCACCGCGGCGATGAGGTGCCCGTCGAGCTGGGCGACGTACCACGGGACCCCGTGTCGGCAGCCGGTGTCCAATCCGGCCGGACGGGTCATCTTCTCCAACGTCCGCGCCGTGCTGAGCGCAGCCGTGGACGACGGTCACCTGCCCAGGAACCCGTGCGCGGCGCAGACGGTCAAGCCGCCGGTCGTCGGGTCGAAGCGGGTCGTCCCGTGGCTGCCGGACCGGGTGTTCGCCGTCCGGGCCGGGATGACCGAGCGGTACCGGGCGACGGTCGACGTGGGCGCCGGCTGCGGGCTGCGGCAGGGCGAGATCCTGGGGCTGGCCGTGGAGGCGCTGGACTTCGAGGCGGGCACGATGCACGTCACCCAGCAGCTGAAGCTCAGCCTTAGCAAGCCGGTGTTCGCCCCGCCGAAAGGCGGGACGCTGCGGAGCGTTCCGCTCCCCGGGCCGGTGGCGGATGTGCTGCGGGCCCACATCGAGCGCTTCCCGCCGGTTGAGATCACCCTGCCGTGGATGAATACGGGCGGGCCGCCGATCACCAGGCGGCTGGTCTTCACTAGCCTCTCGGACTCGATCGTCTGGCGCGGCGTACTCAACGAGGACCACTGGAAGCCCGCGCTGGCCACCGCCGGGGTGATCCCGCCCCGGGGCCGGGGTGAGTCCTACGCCGCCGCCCGGGAGCACGGGATGCACGCGCTGCGGCACTTCTACGCCTCGGTGCTGCTGGACGCCGGGGAGAGCATCAAGGTCGTCAGCGAGTACCTGGGGCACGCCGATCCGGGGCTGACGCTGCGGGTGTACGCGCACCTGCTGCCGGACAGCCGGGACCGGGCCCGGAAGGCGATCGAAGGGGTCTTCGGGGTTCAAGACCACGAAGGCTGACGGCCCACAGACGGCCCGGGAATGACAACGGCCCCTCACCAGCGCCGAACGCGCAGGTGAGGGGCCGTATCGCCAGGTGGGTTACTTCTTGCCCTGGTTCTTGACCGCCTCGATGGCGGCCGCGGCGGCGTCCGCGTCGAGGTAGCGGCCGCCCTTGACGGTCGGCTTGAAGTCGGCGTCGAGCTCGTAGACGAGCGGGATGCCGGTCGGGATGTTGAGGCCGGCGATGTCCTCGTCGGAGATGCCGTCGAGGTGCTTGACCAGCGCACGCAGGCTGTTGCCGTGGGCGGTGACCAGGACGGTCTTGCCGGCGGCGAGGTCCGGGACGATGGCGTCGTACCAGTACGGGAGCATCCGGTCGACGACGTCCTTGAGGCACTCGGTGCGCGGACGCAGCTCGCTCGGGATGTCGGCGTAGCGGGCGTCACCGGCCTGCGAGTACTCGGCACCGTCGGCCAGGACCGGCGGCGGGGTGTCGTACGAGCGGCGCCAGAGCTGGAACTGCTCCTCGCCGAACTCGGCCAGGGTCTGGGCCTTGTCCTTGCCCTGAAGGGCGCCGTAGTGCCGCTCGTTCAGGCGCCAGCTGCGGCTGACCGGGATCCAGTGGCGGTCGGCCTTGTCCAGGGCGATCTGGGAGGTGCGGATCGCGCGGCGCAGCAGCGAGGTGTGCAGCACGTCCGGGAGGTAGCCCTCGGCGGAGAGGAGCTCGCCGCCGCGGGCGGCCTCCTTCTCACCCTTCTCGTTGAGGTCGACGTCGACCCAACCGGTGAACAGGTTCTTCTGGTTCCACTGGCTCTCGCCGTGACGGAGCAGGATAAGTCGGTACGTCGTGTCAGCCATGGCCTCCAGCTTAGTGGAGCCCGGAAAAGCCCCTGGTCGCGGCCTCACCTGATGAGTAATTTGTGCACTGCAGTTGTGACACTTACCGATGTGCTGAGCGGTCCTGCCCGTCCTGCTCAGCGGACGCCGCCTGCCCGGGAGCCCCCACATGCCCCACCTGTCCGTCCCGACCCGCGTCGCAAGAGCCGTGACCGAGGCGCTGAGCGGGCTGCCCCGCCAGTTCTGGTGGCTCTGGACGTCCACGCTCATCAACAAGCTGGGCGCCTTCGTCGTCACCTTCCTGGCCCTCTACCTGACGACCGAACGGGGCTACTCGGCGTCGTACGCGGGCCTGGTCGCCTCGCTCTTCGGGCTCGGCTCGGCGATCGCGTCGATCGGCGCAGGGGTGCTGACCGACCGGATAGGCCGGCGGCCGACGCTCGTCGCGGCGCAGCTCGGCACCGCGCTGTTCACCGCGGTGCTCGGCTTCGCCGACGGCCAGGTGGCCATCGCGGTGGTCGCCTTCCTGGTCGGCCTCTGCAACAACGCGACCCGGCCCGCCACCTCCGCGATCATCGCGGACATCGTGCCCGCCGAGGACCGGGTCCGCGCCTACGCCCTGAACTACTGGGCGATCAACATCGGCTTCGGCCTCTCGGCGGCGGCGGCCGGTCTGATCGCCACGCACGGCTACCTCACGCTCTTCGTGCTGGACGCGATCTCCACGCTGATCTGCGCGGTGGTCATCTTCGTCCGGATCCCCGAGACCCGGCCGGACACGCCCGCCGCGCAGGCGGGCAAGCCCGCGATCGGCCTCGGCACGGTGTTCCGGGACGGCCGCTTCATGGCGGTGGTCGGGCTCAACCTGCTGCTCGCCCTGGTCGCCCAGCAGGGCTCGACCATGCTCGCCGTGGACATGGGACGGGCCGGCATCACCGCCACCCAGTACGGCCTGGTGATCGGCCTCAACGGGCTGCTCATCGTGGTGCTCCAGATCCCGCTCACCCGGTGGATGGAGGGCCGCGACCGGACCGCCCTGCTGATCGCCAGTGCGCTGTTCATCGGCTGGGGGTTCGGGCTGACCGCGCTGGCCGGGTCCTCGGCGTGGTTCTACGCCTTCACCGTGGCGGTCTGGACGATCGGCGAGATCCTGAACGCGCCGACCATGATGGGGCTGGTCGCCGAGCTCTCGCCGGCCGAGGCCCGCGGGCGCTACCAGGGCGTCTACTCGCTCTCCTGGTCGCTCGCCTCGTTCCTCGCGCCGGCGGTCGGCGGCGTGCTGCTGGAGCGGGCCGGCAGCGGGGCGCTGTGGGGTGCCTGCGCGGCCTGCGGGACGGTCGCGGCGGCCGGGTACGTGCTGCTCGGACGGCGGACGGGCGCGGCGCCGGCGGCTCCGGCGGTGACCGTTCCGGTGGTGACGGCGACCCCGGCCGCGGTGACCGGGGCCGGCACCGAGCCCGAGGTGGTGGCGTCCGGGCGTGCGGCGTCCGGGGCGCTCCGGAAGGCGGACGCCGCACCGGAGCAGGCTCCGACGGGCTGCTGAGCCGGGCCGCTACCCGGCGGCGGGTCCGCCGCCGGGAGCCGGCTCCGCGGCCGGACCGTCAGGAGCCGGACCCTCGGGGGCCGGACCGGCGAGGTGGGCGAAGGCCGCCAGGTTGCGCGTGGACTCCCCCCGCTTGGTGCGCCACTCCCACTCCCGACGGATCGCGGTCGCGAAGCCCAGCTCCAGCAGCGTGTTGAACGGCTCGTCGGCGTTCTCCAGCACCGTGCCGAGCAGCCGGTCCACCGTGTCCGGGGTCAGCGCCTCCAGCGGCAGCCGGCCGGCCAGGTAGACGTCGCCCAGCGCGTCGACCGCGTAGGCGACGCCGTACAGGCGGGTGTTCCGCTCCAGCAGCCAGCGGTAGACCGCCTCGTGGTTCTCGTCGGGGCGCCGGACCACGAAGGCGTTCACCGAGAGGGTGTGGTCGCCGACCCGCAGGGCGCAGGTGGTGCTGAGCTTCCGGTTGCCCGGAAGGGTCGCCACCAGCGTGTGGGGATCGGTGGGGGCCGGCTCCCAGGCCACCCCGGCCTCGTCCAGGGCGGCGCGCAGGAGGGTCAGGGCCTCGTCCTTGGTGCGGATTGCCATGAGGGTGACGTTACTCGGCGGTACGGCCGGGCGCAGCAGCACGCCGGCCGGAGTTCCCCGCCGTGCCGCGACCGGACGCGGGCGGCAGGGGCGGGCAGCCCGGGTGGCACCCGGGGCGCGTGGGCCTCCGCAGCCGGCGCCTCCCGCGGTAGCCGGTGCCCGCGGACCGGCCGGTCGCCGACGCCCTCAGGCCAGCCGCAGCCGGGAGCCCGTGAGCCGCCCGGCCGGGCGGGCCAGGCTGCCGGCGTACACCTCGGCGGTGGTCGCCGCGGCGCTGTCCCAGCCGAACCCGGCCGCGTGCCGGGCCGCCGCGTCCCCCTGCCGGGCCACCAGGCCCGGGTCGGTGACGTACGGCTCCAGCGCGTGCGACCAGGCCCGCGGGTCGTGGCCGTGGACCAGGGTGCCCGTCACGCCGTCCCGCACCGCGACCGGCAGACCGCCCACCGAGGCCGCCACCACCGGCGTGCCACAGGCCTGCGCCTCCAGCGCGACCAGCCCGAACGACTCGCTGTACGAGGGCATCACCAGCGCGGTCGCCGCCCGGTACCACTCGGCGAGCAGTTCCTGTCCCACCGGCGGGTGGAAACGCACCACGTCGCAGATGCCCAGCTGGGCGGCGAGCTTGTGCAGGCTCTCCGGCTTGGCCAGCCCGGTGCCGGACGGGCCGCCGACCACCGGCACCACCAGCCGCTCGCGCAGCTCCGGCCGCCGCTCCAGCAGCGCCGCCACGGCGCGCAGCAGCACGTCGGGCGCCTTCAGCGGTTGGATCCGGCCGGCGAAGAGCAGCACGGCGGCGTCCGCCGGCAGACCGAGCCGGGCCCGGGCCGCCCGCCGGGCGACCACGCCGTCCAGCGCGTCCGACGTGCCGGGGGCGCCCACCGCGTTCGGACCGACCGCCCGGCCCGGGCGGAAGACGTCCAGGTTGACGCCGGGGTGGACCACGGCCAGCTGGTCCGGCCGGGCCGCGTAGAACCGGGCCAGCTCGGCGGCCTCCTCCGTGGTGTTGGCGATCAGCCGGTCGGCCGCCTCCACCACCTGGGTCTCGCCGATCACCCGGGCCGCCGGCTCGGGGGTGTCCCCCTCGGCCAGCGCGGCGTTCTTCACCTTGGCCATGGTGTGCATGGTGTGCACCAGCGGCACGCCCCAGCGCTGGGCGGCCAGCCAGCCGACCTGCCCGGAGAGCCAGTAGTGCGAGTGCACGAGGTCGTAGTGACCGGGGCGGTGTCCGGCCTCGGTGCGGAGCACGCCGTGGGTGAAGGCGCAGAGCTGGGCCGGCAGGTCCTCCTTCACCAGCCCCTCGTACGGACCGGCCGTGACGTGCCGGACCAGCACCCCGGGGGCCAGCTCGACGGTCGGCGCGTCGTCCGAGCAGATCGACCGGGTGAAGACCTCGACCTCGATGTTGAGCTCGGCGAGACGCTTGGCCAGCTCCACGATGTAGACGTTCATGCCGCCCGCGTCACCGGTGCCGGGCTGGTGCAGCGGCGACGTGTGGACGCTGAGCATGGCTATCCGGCGCGGCCGACGCTGCCGGCCCTGGACGAGCGACTGGAGCCGGCCGCGCGCGGGCGGGGCCGGCTGGGCACGGCGAACCGAACGGACGGGGTGCTGGATCACCTGGCTGAAGCCTCCTCTGTGCTGCCCGTCTCTGCAGCCTGCTTGCCTGCTTGCTGGCCGGCGTGTGTGCTTCCGCGCACGCCGCACCGCCGCGACACCTGCTGCGGCGCGGCTGCGTGCCGGCCCCGTCCGGACACACATCACCACCAGTGTGCCAACCACGTGGTCACCGACCGGCATTCCCGTCTCGCTGCACGAGATGGCCGACGGGACGACGGGCGCACCGGAGCGGCCCCGCGGGGGCGGGCGGCCCGGGGTGCGCCGGGCCGCCCCGCCGCGACCCCGGGCCGGAGCCCCCGGCCCGCCCGGACGGGCCACGTACGCTGTGGGGCATGGTCGCCTCCTCCTTCGACTCCGTCACCGCGCCCGCCCGCGCACGGGCGGGGCGGCCGGTGGGCACCGTGACGCGCGGCACCACCAACACCAACCGGCTGCGGCGGATGGACCGCTGGATCGCCCACGCCCTCGGGCCCGCGCTGCGCTCCGCCGGCCGCCCGCCGGTGGCCGTGGACCTCGGGTACGGGGCGGCGCCCTGGACGGCGGTCGAACTGTCCGGACGGCTGCGCGCCGTCCGGCCGGACGTCCGGGTGGTCGGGATCGAGATCGAACCGGACCGGGTGGCCGCCGCCCTTCCGTACGCGGAGCCGCCGCTGCTGACGTTCCGCCGCGGCGGTTTCGAGGTACCGCTGGACGGCGGCGAACCGGCCCTGCTGATCCGGGCCGCCAACGTGCTGCGCCAGTACGACGAGTCGGCGGTGGCCGGGGTCTGGGAGCGGTTGTGCGCCCGGCTGACGCCGGACGGGCTGCTGGTGGAGGGGACGTGCGACGAGATCGGCCGCCGGCACGTCTGGGTGGCACTCGGCCCGGAGGGGCCCCGCACGGTGACCTTCGCGGCCCGGCTGGGCGGCCTCGGCCAGCCGTCCGACCTGGCCGAACGGCTGCCGAAGGCGCTGATCCACCACAACGTGCCGGGTCGCCCGGTGCACGCCTTCCTCCGGGACTTCGACCGCGCCTGGGCGGCCGCCGCGCCGTACGGGGCGTTCGGCGCGCGGCAGCGGTGGGTGGCCGCCTGCACCGCGCTGGCGGGTGGCTGGCCGCTGGTGGACGCGCGCGGGCGGTGGCGGCAGGGCGAGGTCACGCTGCCCTGGGCGGCGCTGGCGCCGTAGCGCGCCCACCGGGGCCGCCTTCCGGGGAGTCGACCCGAGAGTCCGCCCGGGGCGGGCACGGCGGAGGGGCGCGGCGGAGAGGGCCCGTCGGGGCCGGGTGGCGGTGAGCGAGTCGGCGGATTCACTCGAACGAGTTATCGAATATCTCTGGCGTGTTGACGTCCCGTCACGCCACCATGGGGGCACCCGGGCGGGACCTCACTCCCTCCCCGTCGACCCCAGCTCCCGTCCGACGCCCTCGAACACCTCGTACGTCTCCCTCCCGAACAGCACGAACCGCGCCTCCTCCAGTCCGCCGCCGAACCCCGGGTCCGCCGTCACCTCCGCGACGGTGCCGAGCGCGATCCTGGCCGCGTCCGCCGGCGGCCACCCGTACACCCCGGCCGACACAGCCGGGAAGGCCACCGTGCGCGCGCCGAGCTCCACCGCCACCCGGAGCGACTCGCGGTAGCAGGAGGCCAGCAGCTCCGCCCGCTCCCCGTACTCCTCCACGAGATAGACCGGCCCCACGGTGTGGATCACCCAGCGGGCCGGCAGGTCACCGGCCGTCGTCGCCACCGCCTGCCCGGTGCGCAGCCCCCGGCCGTACTGCGAGGCCCGCAGCCTGCGGCACTCCTCCAGGATCTGCGGTCCGCCCTTGCGGTGGATCGCGCCGTCCACGCCACCGCCGCCCAGCAGAGAGGAGTTGGCGGCGTTCACCACCGCGTCCACCTGCTGTTCCGTGATGTCACCCTCGACCAGGGTGATGCGCGTCACCATGCCGTCCCCTTTCTCCGGCCCGTCCCCACACCGCCGGTACGGGCCTCCGCCGATGTACCCGCTCCCATCCAACACACCGCCACCGGCGTGGCGATAGCCACAACGGCGCCGGTCGGCCAGAGAAATCCCCGGAGATCACGTTATGGTCGCGAGAAGTTCCCCGCCGCGGGGTGCCAAGCGGGCACTGCGGACGGACGCCGGCCGTTACGCATTCGGGGAAAAGGAGGATCAGCCGATGCCCGCAACGGGAGACGGGCGGGCACCTGGTGCCGCGGACCTGCCGGGCGCCCTGGACAGCGCCCACGCGAGGTGTGCCCGCGACCGGTCCGCCCACGCCGAGCAGTCGGCCGGCCCGCTCACGGCGACCGCGCCGATACCTCACCCCCGGTCCGACGGCGGCGCCTCCACCGCACGGGCCGGATCCTCCCCCGCCGGAGCCACCACCCGGATCCCCACCGGAGCGGCCACCCGGGTCCCGACCGCGCCCGACGGCGGCAGGGGTGCCCGACGCACCGCCGGAACGGCCCCCGGGAAGCCCCCCTCGCCGGTCCGCTCCCCCGTCGCACCGGCCGCCGCCCCGCTCAAGCTGCTGGTCATCGAGGACGACGCCTCCGACGCCGAACTGCTCAAGGCAGCGGTCGCCGACAGCGGTGCCCCCATCGAGATCCACTGGGCCCGTGGCCTCGACCAGGCCGCCGAGCTGCTCGCCCCCGCCCCGGCCGGCAGCCGGCGCAGCCGACCGCGCGGCAACGACTTCAGCTGCGTCCTGCTCGACCTCGACGCCCCCGCCGACCTGCCCCACCCCTCGGACCCGTCCGACGGTCTGGAGGGCCTGCACGAACTGCTCCGCCGGGCCCCGCACACCGCCGTCGTGGTGCTCACCGACGCCGCCGGCGCGGAACTGGGCGCGGCAGCCGTGGCCGCCGGCGCCCAGGACTTCCTGATCAAGAACGAGACGAACGGCCCCCTGCTGGCCCGGGCCCTGCGGTACGCGGTCGAGCGCAAGCGCGCCGACGAGTCCCAGCGCCGCCTGGTCGAGGCCGAACTGCGCGGCCAGGAGAACGCCCGCCTCCAGCGCCACCTGCTGCCCACCCCGCTGCTGGACGGCGCCAACCTCTCCTTCACCCGGCGCTACCGCCCCGGCCGCCGCCGAGCCCTGCTCGGCGGCGACTTCTACGACGCGGTGCGCACCGACGACGGCGCCGTCCACGTGGTGATCGGCGACGTCTGCGGCCACGGGCCCGACGAGGCCGCCCTCGGGGTGGCGCTCCGGATAGCGTGGCGCACCCTGGTCTTCGCCGGGCTCACCGGCGAGGCCCTGCTCAGCACGCTCCAGCACGTGCTGGAGCACGAGCGCCGCAGCGACGAGATCTTCGCGACGCTCTGCATGCTGGTCATCGAACCCGGCGACCCCGGGACTCCCGGCGCCGCCGAGGGCGCCAGGCTCTACCTCGCCGGCCACCCCGCGCCGCTGCTGCTCGGCGCGGACCACACGCCACTCACCCTGCCGTCCGACCACGCCGGCCCCGCCCTCGGCCTGCTCCCCTGCCACGACGGCCAGGCCGTCTGGCCGTCGCACCGGTTCGAGCTCCCCTCCGGCTGGCGGCTGATGCTCTACACGGACGGACTGATCGAGGGCCGCGTCGGCGCCGGATCCCGCCGCCTCGGCCAGGACGGACTGGCCGACCTGGTCGGCGACCACCAGTCCGCCGGGCTGACCAGGGGCCGGCTGGTCGACAGCGCGATCGCCGAGGTCGAGGAGCTGAACGGCGGCGCGTTGACGGACGACGTCGCGGTGCTGCTGCTGGAACGCAACCCGGTGCAGCTGATCCTGGGCTGAGGCGCCCGCCGTGCACCGACACCCGGACGACGACGAGCCCCGGCCCCCGCGGGTGGACCCGCGGGGGCCGGGGCTCGGACACTCCGTGCCGGGCGGCTACCAGGGCCCGTAGGGCCCCATGTTGCGCCGGTCGCCCCGGCCGCCACGGTCGGTCAGCGCCCGGATCGCCGGGCGGACGTCCACCACGTAGACGATCGCCGCGACCAGGCCCGCCAGGGTGAGGAAGCTGGTCAGGAAGTCCGCCCCGAAGAGCAGGTCCAGCCCGAACGCGATGCCGAGGACGGCCAGCCAGAACCCCTTGGTCTTCTTGTCCGCCGCCCGGTAGGAGTCCTCCGGACGGGTCGCCGCGTCGATCAACGCGTACAGCTTGTAGCCCAGGATGGCGACGGCCAGCCACCAGAACGGATTCAGGTAGTCCAAGACCAGGATCTGGCCCACTCCGGCCATCACGGCCTCCTCTGCATCTCGACTGCGGCACCCCTGCCGCCCATCCTGGCACGGTGAGCCACCCGCCAGGGGGTCAACGTCCCCGCATCACCGGGGCGCGCCCCGACCCGGCCCGCCACTGCTCCCGCTCCGCCCTACTCCGCGGACTTACGGGCGCGGCCGCTCTTCCTGGGGGCGGGCACGTCCTCCTCGACGAGCTCGGCCTCGATCGGCTCGACGTCGATCGGCTCGACGGCCGCCGTCCCGGCCTCGACGGTCGCGTCACCGTCGGCGCCGGTCCGGCCGCGGTCGACCACGACCTTGCCGCGCTCGGCCAGCTCGTCGTAGGTCTCCTTGGCCTTCACCGCCAACTCGACGGCGCGGCCCACCTGCTGGAGCGCGAACGTCTGGGCCTTCTCCTGCAGCACCTTGAGGTCGGAGGGCAGGGTGGTGACCGAGCCGGTGACCTTGGCCTGGGCCTCGACCAGCCGGGCCTGGGCCTCGGCCAGCCTGGCGGTGGCCTTCTCCTGCGCGCCCCTGGGGTCCGCCGCGAGTGCCTCCACCTTGCCCGGCACTTCGCGGAGCTTCTCGTAGGCGAGGTCCCCGGCGCCGGCGAGGGCGTAGAGCGGGGTCGGGTCGGTCAGGGTCTTCTTGATGTCGTCCGTGATCGGCATGGTCGGTCCTCCCGTGGTGTTCAGGGCGTCTTGCCCTCGTCCGTACGCTCGTCCGTACGCTCGTCCGCACCGGGCCGCCCGTCGGCGGCGTTCTCCTTGAGAAAGGCGTCGTAGACCGCGAGCAGCGCCTGCTTCTGCTGCTCGTTGATCAGTGGATCGGCCAGGATCGAGGCCCGCAGCTCCAGCCCCTCACCGCGCCGCTCCTCCAGGATCCCGGCCTGGACGTAGAGCGTCTCCGCCGAGATCCTCAGCGCCTTGGCGATCTGCTGCAGGATCTCCGCGCTCGGCTTGCGCAACCCTCGCTCGATCTGGCTGAGGTACGGATTGGACACGCCGGCGACCTCCGCCAACTGCCGCAGCGAGTACTGCGCGTTCCGCCGCTGCTCGCGGATGTACTCGCCCAGCGAGCCGACGTTCAGTGAGGCCATGCGACCACCCTGCCCCACCCTGCTTGCAAATGCAAGCACAGTGCTAGCACGAGCAAACGCGCGGTTCCGCCCCGCCGGCGACCGAACACCCGGCCGGGCTCCTCGGTGACCCCGCCACCGAGGAGCCGCCGGTCAGGTCCGGCAGGTCAGGCCGGGAGGCGGACGGGCATCAGGATCGAGAAGGTCCCGGGGTGGCCGGGGGTGCGGATGGCGAGCGGCGCCACGGGGCCGCCGAGTTCGAGGACGAGCTGACCGGGACCGGTGTCCGGGAGGGCCTCCAGGAGGAAGTCCCGGTTGACCGCCACCCGGACGGACTCCGGGACCCGCTCCGCGTCGGGGGCCGCGACGGTGAGCCGGCCGTCGGCGTCGAGCGTGAGGACGGCGACCTCGCAGTCGGCGCCGTGCGGGCCGGACGGCAGGCTGCCGGTGGCCGCGGACCGGACGGCGTCACGGAGTTCGGCGGCGGACAGGTCCACCCGGTGGACGGGGTCGAGTCGGGCCAGCGCACGGTAGTCGGGGTAGTCGTGGCCGAGGGTGGCCCCCTCGATGCGGTGGCCCCCGGTCTCGACCCGGACGGAGCCGTCGCCGAGCGCCAGTTCCGCCCGCTCGGCACCCGAGCCCAGCAGCGCGCGGACGGCGTCGACCAGGGCGGTGGGGACGATCACGGCGACGGACGCACCGACGGCGGCAGGGGCGTCGCGGGCTTCGGGGGCTTCGGGGGCTTCGGCCACCCGGTCGGCGGTCACGGGCAGTTCGGCGAGCGCCATCCGGTAACGGTCGGTGGCGACCAGCCGCAGCAGGCCGCCGTCCAGGTCGAACAGCACGCCCGCCAGGACCGGAAGTTCGGGGTCACTGCCCACGGCGAAGCGGACCGCGTCCAGGGCGTCGGCCAGCTCCCGGGCGGGAACGGTGAAGCGGTGCTCGATCGTGGTGACGGTCATGGGACTCTCCCTCTGGTCGATCAGTCGGCGGATCAGGGAGAGCTCCCGGCGCGCGTCGGCAAGGCCGTCCTCCAGCCGGCCGAGGTGCGCGTCGAGCACCCGGTGGGCGACTCCGGTGCCCGGGGCCGCGCCGAGGACGGCCCGGATGTCGGCCAGCGGCAGGCCCACCCGTCGGAGCCGGGCGAGCAGCCGGGCGTCGGCGAGCTGTCCGGGCGCGTACCAGCGGTAGCCGGTCCGGGGATCGACCCAGGCCGAGGCGAGCACGACGGCGCCGTCGTAGAAGCGCAGCGCGCTCACGCTCAGGCCGCTGTCACGGGCCAGCTCACCGATGCTTCGCAGGTCGCTCTCCATGTCGGGGACTCTGGGGGCTCGACCAGGTCGAGGGTCAAGTCGCGGGGGTGGGCAACGCGGCCGGAGGCGTTCCTCCGCTCGCACGTCCGAGGTCCGACGATACCGATGCGGCGCTCGGCGAACCGGCCTCGAACCCCGCCCCGAGGAGGACAGGATCTGACCTAGTTGGCCGATACCTTCCGTACTACCGAAGCGGGAACACCCCACCGACGAGAGGTCTGCCGACCATGCCCACCCTGGTGAACGCCGAGACCGACGAGCGCAACGCCCTCCTCTCCTTCGTCGCCGCGCAGCGCGGCGGCCTGCGCCGGGCCGTCCTCGGACTGACCGAGGAGCAGGCCGCCACCCGGCCGAGCGCCAGCGCCCTCTCGCTGGCCGAGCTGGTCAAGCACGCGGCGATCTGCGAGCGCGAGTGGGTGGTCGGCATCCTGCTGGACCGCGCGGAGGGTCGGCACGACTACCGGGAGAGCTCCTTCGCGCTGACCGAGGGCGAGACCCTGGCCGACTGGCTGGAGCGGTACGCGGAGGTGGCCGCGGAGACCGAGCGGATCATCGAGGAGCTGCCGAACCTGGAGGTGGACGCGCCGCTGCCGGAGGCGCCGTGGTTCCCGGCCGGCTCGCGGCGCACCGCGCGCTGGGTGCTGCTGCACCTGATCGAGGAGACGGCGCGGCACGCCGGGCACGCCGACATCATCCGCGAGTCACTGGACGGCCGGACCGCTTTCGAGCTGGTCGGCGAGGAGCTGGCGCAGGTCGGCTGACGGCCTTCACCCGACCGCGACGGCCCGGCCCGGGACACTCCGGGCGAGGGCCGTCGCGCCATTGGTTGAACTTTGAACGAAACGGGTCTATGGTGGAGCCGTCAAGTTGAAGCCTAAACAACTGGCTTCGAACCCGAGGAGGAGCCATGGGCCTGTTCAACCGCAACAAGACCGCCACCACCGCGACCACCGGCACCGCGACCGCCGTCGTCGACGCACCCACCGGGCCGGACCTCGGCCACCTCAGCGGCGACTGGGCGATCGACACCACCCACAGCGAGATCGGCTTCTCCGTCCGCCACGCGATGGTCACCAACGTCAAGGGCCGCTTCACCGAGTACGACGGCAAGCTGCACCTGGACGGCACCACGCCGGTCAACTCCAGCGCCGAGCTGGTGATCAAGGTCGCGAGCATCGACACCAACCAGACCCAGCGCGACGAGCACCTCCGCACCGGCGACTTCTTCGCCGCCGAGACCTACCCCGAGATGCGCTTCCGCAGCACCTCCGCCGAGCGGGTGCGCAACGACACCTACCGGATGACCGGCGAACTCACGATCAAGGACACCACCCGGCCGATCGTCCTGGACCTGGACTTCACCGGCACCGCCACCGACGCCTACGGCGCCGAGCGGGTCGGCTTCGAGGGCTCGGCCGTCCTCGACCGCACCGACTGGGGCCTGACCTACAACGCCGCGCTGGAGACCGGCGGCGTGCTGATCGGCGAGAAGGTCAAGCTCAGCTTCGACATCTCCGCAGTGAAGGCGGCCTGACCCGGCCGACCTCGGCCACGGGCCCTGTGCCCCGCATGCCGCGGGCGCGCCCTTCGGCTCCCCCGGCCGACCCCGCGCCCGCATCCGCCTCACCCCTGCCGACCCCCGAGCGGCAGGGGCGAGGTCGTACTCGGCCACAACAACGGCCGCTTACGGCGCGATTCCTGCCGGGCGCCCGGTTCGCACACGGATTTGACGGCCGGATCCGGCCGCGCCGAGGCCCCGCCCGAGTCCGGCCCACCCCGCCCGCCGCGCCCTGCCGCCCGGCTCGGGTCCACTCGGCGATCAGACGGCCAGCAGCGCGCCGTCCGCCGCGGGCAGCCAGCTGCCCGCCGGCCGACGCAGCCACTGTTCACGCGCGCCGAGTTCGGCAGCAGCCGCACGCAACGCGACCAGCCCGGGGTGCCGCAGGTCCGGGCGGTGCACCAGGCTCACCAGACTGAGCGGCACCGGATCCACCAGCGGCACGTTCACCGCTCCCGGGATCAACGGGCCGCCGACGGTGGTCAGCATCGGATCGCCGTGCCGGGCGAGGTAGCGGGCGGTCTCGTCCACGCCGACCGGCGGGACGTACGGCGCGGCCGGGGTCAGGCCGTGCTCGCGCAGCAGCCGGACTCCGAGATCGGCCCACTCGGTGGTGGCCGGGTTGCCTGCACACACGTCCACCGGGTGCCCGGCCAGGTCGGCGAGACGCAGCGCCGGCCGGTCCGCGAGTACGTGCCCGGCCTTCATCATCACCGACACCCGCTCCAACCGGACCGGCACCTGCGCGAGTTGGGCCCGCACCCCGGCCGGCAGGCCGGCGAACCGGCCGAACGAGACGTCCAGCCGGTGGGCGAGCAGCTCGGCCGAGGCCGCCGCGAGACCACCGTGGAAGCGTGCCAGGAGTTCGCCGTCCGGCCGGGCCGCGCGGGCCCGTTCGAGCAACCGGACGCCGGTGAGGTCGGGTCCGGTGACGTCGCTGTTGAGGTCGAGCAGCAGCGGGCGGTGGGCGGCGCCGCTCAGGATCTCGTCGTGCAGGGCCAGCAGACGGCGCGCCCGGGGCAGCAACCCGATCCCGGCCGGGGTGAGTTCGACGCTCCGCGTGGTCCGGGTGAACAGCGCGTCGCCGAGCAGCCGCTCCAGCGCGCGCACATCCCGGCTGAGCGCCTGCTGGGCCACGTGCAGGCGCTCGGCGGCCCGGCCGAAGTGCAGCGTCTCGGCGGTCGCCACGAAGCCTCGGAGCAGGCGGGGGTGCAGGTCACGGGACATGGCGGCAGGCTAGCAACGAGGTCGGGCCGGGTCGATCGACAGCATTCTGTTGTCAGTGCGGCGAAACAGGTGTTGGACCACGACCGGTCGCCGGACCGAGGCTGGGTCCCTCCCCCTTCCTCTCCCCGCGGAGTCCCATGCTCGCCTCGTACCGCCGGCTGTTCACCCGGCCCGGCACCGCCGCGTTCACCCTCGCCGGGCTGCTCGGCCGGCTCTCGATGTCGATGACCGGCGTCTCCCTCGTGGTGCTGCTCGCCGACCGGCGCGGTTCGTACGCGCTGGCGGGCACCGTCGCGGCGGCCGGGCTGGCCACCGGGGCGATCGGCATGCCGCTGCTCGGACGGCTGGTCGACCGGTACGGGCAGTCACGGGTGGCGGTGCCGGCCGCCCTGTACAACGCGCTGCCGTTCACCGGACTGCTGCTGCTCGTCCGGTTCGAAGCGCCCGACTGGACGCTCTACGCGTGCTGGGCGGCCTGCGCGGCCGCACCCAATCTGGGCGGCATGGCGCGGGCCCGCTGGGCACACCTGTACCGGGACGACCCGGCCGCACGGCACCTGGCCAACTCCTTCGAACAGGCGCTGGACGAGCTCTGCTTCATGGCCGGACCGGTGCTCGGCATGGTGCTCTGCACCGCGTTCGCGCCGGAGGCCGGGATGCTGACCGCCGGAGCGTTCGGCACCGGTGGCGCCCTGCTCTTCGCGGCCCAGCGGCGCACCGAACCGCCCCTGGCGGAGCGGGCGGCGGGCGAGCGGCACGGCTCGCCGCTCCGGGCGCCGGGGCTGCGGGTGCTGGTGCTGACCTTCCTCGCCACGGGCGTGATCTTCGGCTCGCTGGAACTGACCACCGTCGCGTACGCCGACTCCCTGGGCCGACGGCCGGTGGCCGGCGTACTGCTGGGGCTGGTGGCCGCCGGGTCCTGCGTGGCCGGGCTGGCGTTCGGGACCCTCCGCCCGCGCCGGGCACCGGGTGTCCGCTTTCTGTGGGGCGTCGCCGCGATGGCCGGACTGCTGCTCCTGCCGCTGGCCGCCGGGCTCGGCGGGGCCGGGCTCGCACTGCTCGGGGCGGCGCTCTTCGTCGCCGGGACGGGTACCGCGCCGACCATGGTCACCGGGATGACTCTCATCCAGGAGCTGCTGCCGCAGAGGCAGTTGAACGAGGCGATGGCGATCGCGGTGTCCGGGATCCTGGTCGGGATTTCGGCCGGCTCCTCGCTGGCGGGCGTGGTCGCGGAGCGGGCCGGACCGGGGGCCGGCTTCTGGCTCCCGGCCGGGGCCGCCTCACTCGCCCTGCTGATCGCCCTGGCCGGGCGGCGCCACCTGGGGGTGGCGGGGGTGGCGGCACCTGCGGACGCCGCTCCGGAGACCGCAGCGGTGACGGCCCCGGAAGCGTCGGAAACGCCGACGGCCCCGGGGAACTCGGGGGCTTCGAGGGCTTCGGACGAAACTGCCGCGCGTTCCGTCCGTGGTGCGCACTAACGTTCGAATCATGACAACGGAGAGCGGCGTCCGGTACGTCCGTGGCGATGCCACGGCCCCCCGGGACCAGGGCGTGAAGGTCATCGCACACGTGTGCAACAACCTGGGCGGCTGGGGAAGGGGGTTCGTACTGGCGCTCTCGCGCCGGTGGCCGGAGCCGGAGCGGGCCTTCCGCCGCCGGCACCGGGAGCGCGCGGGGAACGACTTCGGCCTGGGCGCCGTGCAGTTCGTCCGGGTCGACGAGTCCCTCTGGGTGGCCAACATGGTGGGACAGCACGGCATCCGCACGGCCCGCTCGACCGCGGTGCCGGTGCGGCACGAGGCGATCGACACGGCGCTGACCGCACTCGGCGGGCACGCGGCCGGGTTGGGGGCATCGGTCCACATGCCGCGGATCGGGTGCGGGCCGGCCGGCGGCCGGTGGGAGCTGGTGGAGCCGCTGGTGACGGCCCGCCTGACGGATCGGGGGATACCGGTGACGGTCTACGACCGCGACTGACCGGTGGCGGCGTCCGCCCCGGCCGGCCGGTCCCCGACCTCGGTCCGGTGCACCCGGGCCGGCCAGGTGTACTCGTACTCGGGCAGCCGGTAGCCGCCGGGGAAGACACCCTCGCCGGTCGCCGTGCGCCGGCCCCCGGCGCGCTCGTAGAACGCGACCGCCCGCGTGTTGGCGGTCAGCACCTCCAGGTAGAGGTCGGCGCCCGGGTGGCGGGTGGCGACGTGGGCGAGCGCCGCGTCCATCAGCTCGCGGCCGATGCCGCCGCCGGTGAGCCCGGGGCGGACGTGCAGGTTGTCGAGCAGCACCCGGCCGTCCGGCTGGGGGACGAGGTAGGCGAACCCGACGACCACGTCGGCCCGTTCGGCGACCAGCAGCTCGGGGGTGACCTCCGGATCGCCGTAGTCGACGGTGAGCCGCAGCGCCCAGATCTCGCGCCGTTCGGCGGCCAGCCCGTCACCGAGCGCCGGCGCCGGGACGATACCGGCGTAGGCGGTCCGCCAGCTGGCGGCGTGCAGCCCGGCCACGGCCTCGGCGTCGCGTCCGGTGCCCCGGCGAATGGTGGTGATCATGTGACGAGCTTGCCACACCCTCCATGTTGAACATGTTCAATCTCTGCCGCTACAGTCACGACATGCTTTTGAACGCGCTCGAAAGACAAGGCGGCGAAGCGACGGCACCGGATGCGCAGGGGGCATCCGGTACCCCCCGCACCGACACCGCCCGGGACTGACCGATCGGGCTAGGCTCGGGCCCGTGGACGACCTGGCAGCGACGAACGGTACGAACGGGACCAGCGGAACCAGCGGAACGGACGGCGCCGAGGGCGCCGGGCCGAACCCCGCGGCGCCGTCGGCCGAGGCACGCGGCAGCCGCGCCCAGCCGAAGACCGACAAGAGCGAGCAGACCCGGGCCCTGATCCTGGAGACGGCCATGCGGCTGTTCCAGGAGCGCGGATACGAGAAGACCACGATGCGGGCGATCGCCACCGAGGCGGGCGTCTCGGTCGGCAACGCGTACTACTACTTCTCGGCGAAGGAATTCCTGATCCAGGGGTTCTACGACCGCATGACGTACGACCACGCCGCGGACGCCAGGAACCGCATGGCCCACACCCGGGAGTTCTCGGAGCGGCTGGAGATCGCGCTGACGTCCTGGCTCGACACGGCCGCCCCGTACCACGAGTTCGCGGCGCAGTTCTTCCGCACCGCCGCCGACCCGACGAGCTCGCTCAGCCCGTTCTCCAACGAGTCCCACCCGGCCCGCGCCACCGCCGTGGCACTGTTCCGCGAGGTGTTGGAGGGCTCCGACCTGGCGCCCAAGCTGGACACCGAGCTGGTGGAGCTGCTGCCCGACGTCCTGTGGCTGCACCTGATGGTCGTGGTGCTCTACTGGGTGTTCGACCGGACGCCCGACACCGAGCGCACCCGGGAGTTCGTCCGGCGGTCGACGCCCATGGCCGCACGCGTCATCAACCTCTCGCGCTACCGGGTGTTCCGCCCGATCGTCCGCGACGCCAAGGGCCTGATCCAGGACTTCATCCTGCCCACCATCGGCAGGACGGCGGTCAAGTAGTCGCCGACGGCCCCGGCAACGGGACCGGCCGGCCCGTACGGGCCGGCCGGTCGCCGACGGATCAGAAGCCGTCGAGGTTCCATGCCAGCAGTGGCGTACGGAGCAGCAGGTCGGCGTCGGCCGCCGCACGGGGCCGCAGCTCGGTGACCAGACCGGCCGCGGCGAGCCGCGGCACCGTCTCGCCGCTCAGGTAGAGCGAGCCCAGCACCGAGGCGTCCATCGCCAGATCGGCCTCGTCGGCGGTCCGGCTGCATCGGCCGGTGCCGTCCGCGCCCACGTCGATCGCCCAGCGGCCGGCCGCGTAGCCGTCGCGGTCCTCCACCTCCAGCACCACCCGGCCCGGCGCGCCGTACGTCCGGGCGTTGAAGGCCGCCTCGACGTCCAGCACCCGCAGCCACATGAAGTCGGCGTTGTCCGCGTACGGGGTGGCCGCGCGCGGGTCGTTCAGCAGGAGCGGCAACGGGTCGTCCGGCCCGATGTTCTCCACCACGACCTTGCGCACCCAGTCCACCGAGAAGAGGTAGCGCCAGAGTTCGGCGCCGGCGCCCCGGTCGAGGGCGACGAGGTCGAGCACGGTGAGGGTGCAGTTCGGGTAGGAGCCGTCCCAGGCGTCGTCGATCTTGTAGACGGCCAGGCCGGTGGCGGTGCCCTCGGCGTCCCGGTGGACGGCGGCGAAGGGCTCCTTCCAGTCGAAGCCCGGCACCTCGATCTCGCCGGTGTAGCGCTTCCACATCACCTCGTCGCGGGCGATCGCACCTGGCTGGGTGAGCCGCCAGCGGTCGTGCAGCTCAGGGCCGAGCTTGCGGAGCTCCGCCATGGTGACGAGGTCGATCCGCCCGCCGGGCACCGTGGGCAACCCGGCCCGCAGGCCGCCTGCGCGCTGCAGGTCGATGTTCCAGCCGTGGCCCCGGGTGGCCGGTCCGAAGCCGAAGCGTCCGTAGATGTTGTACTCGGCGGCGATCAGGATCGCGACCGCCGCGCCGCGCTCGCGCGCCGCCGCGAGGTCCCGGGTCATCATGCCGCTGAGCAGTCCGCGCCGACGGTGGGTGGCGGTCACCGTGACGGCCGTCAGCGCGTTCGCCGTGACGACGGCGCCGCCGGGGACGGTCAGCTCGGTGTCGAAGCTGCGGTAGGTGGCGACGAACCTGCCCGCGTCGACGGCGGTGAGCATCCGGCCCGGCTGCCACTGCCGTCTGCGGTAGTCGGCCGCGCTGCCGACGTGCGGGCGCAGGAAGCCGACGACGAGCGCCCGGTCCCACGGCTCGATCTCGTCCTCGGCGATCGACCGGATCTCGATGCCGCCGATGGTGTCGGTCTGCTCCTCCGGCCGGCTGCCCGGGTCACGGGTCCCACCGTGTGCGTCAATGCCCATTCGCCCACCGTACGGCGGGTTTTCGCCAACGGCATCCGATTTATTCCCCCGGCGGCCGTGGCCCTGCGGGCAGTGCCGGCCCCGGGTCGGAGGCGGGTCGGGGACGGGTCGGCGGCGGGTGGACGGGGCCGCGCCGGTCCGTACGCGTGAGACCGACTCACGGAAGACTGGCGCCATGCGAAAACTGATCTACGGCATGAACCTGACCCTGGACGGCTACATCGCCGCGCCCGGCGACGACATCGGCTGGAGCGTGCCGAGCGACGAACTGTTCCAGTTCTGGTCCGACCAGTTGCAGGCGACCGACCTGACGCTGTACGGGCGCAAGCTGTGGCAGACGATGAGCTCCTACTGGCCGACCGGCGACCGGCGGCCCGACGCCACCCCGGCGGAGATCGAGTTCGCGCGCCGCTGGCGGGACATGTCGAAGGTGGTGTTCTCCTCGACGATCGACGAGGTCGACTGGAACACCCGCCTGGTCACCGGCGACGCGGTCGCCGAGATCACCCGGCTCAAGGCCGAGGAAGGCGGCCCGATGGACATCGGCGGCGCGACGCTCGCCGGGGCTGCCGTACGGGCCGGGCTGATTGACGAGTACGTACTGGCCACCGCGCCGGTCCTGGTGGGCGGCGGCACGCCGTTCTTCACCGCGCTGGACAGCTGGGTGAACCTCAACCTGGTGGAGACGCGGACGCTCCCCTGCGGCGTGGTCCTGACCAGGTACGAGACGAGGCGCTGAGCGCGCGTCCCCGGCGACCCGGGCTACCGCCCGAACCACCCACGGGTGAAGCCCTGAACGGCAGGTCTCATGGCAGTGGCACTTCTGCCGTCCATCTGCCGAGTGCCGTGAGATTCTGCCGGGGCTCTGGGGACCCTGCATCGGCGAGGGGCCCGGGTCAGGGGCGGGCGTAGAAGTCGGGGGTGCCCATGATCCAGAGGCTGGCCTGCTTGATCCGCGTGCCCGGGCGGGGGGCCTCGATCATCTGGTCGTCGCCGATGTACAGGCCGACGTGGTGGATGTCGGCCGCACGACCGGTGGAGCTCCAGAAGACCAGGTCCCCGGGACGCAGCTGACGGTAGGTGATCGGGGAGGACTGCGCGTACTGGTCGGCGGCGAAGTGGTTGAGCGGCTTGCCGCCCTGACGCCAGGCCATCATGGTCAGCCCCGAGCAGTCGTAGCCGCCCGGCCCCTCGCCGCCCCAGACGTAGGGCAGGCCGATCCTGGACTTCGCGAAGGCCACTGCGGCGGCGGCGCCCTCGGCCGACCAGGGCCGGGCGGGCGGCGGGACGGCGGCGGGCGCGGCGGGCCCCTTCGCCACCCCGGGGGCCTTCTCGGCAGCGGCCTTCTCGGCGGCCGCCCGATCGGCAGCCGACTTCTCCGCCGCGGCCCGCTCGGCGGCGGCCCGTTCCGCCGCCGCCCGCTCGGCGGCTGCCTGTTCCGCCGCGGCCCGCTCGGCGGCTGCCTGTTCCGCCGCGGCCCGCTCCGCGGCCTCCCGTTCCGCCGCGGCCTTCTCGGCAGCGGCACGGGCGGCGGCCTCGGCCTCCCGAGCGGCGATCGCCTCCAGTGCCTCGCGCCGTTGCCGCTCCATCTCGACGGTGGTGTGCCGGGCGGCGGCCAGGTCGGCGAGCAGTTGCTCCCGCCGCAGTCCGACCGCGACGACCTGCTCCTGCTGCGCCGTCAGCCCGGCCTCGGCCCGCTCCCGGGCCGCGCCGACCTCAGCTGCGGCCCGGGCGGCGGTCTCGGTGGCGACCCGCGCGGCACTGGACGCCCGGCCGGCGGCTTCCGCCGTCGAGACCGCCGCGTCGAGGATCTGCCGGGTCCGGTCGCTGGCGACACCGACCACGGCGGCCTGGTCCCCCGCCTCGCGCGGCCCCCGGGCACCGAGGAGCGCGTTGACGGCGGAGAGCCCGGCGCTGGTGCCCTGCCGGTACGTTTCGGCGGCCAACTGGGCGGCGCTCTCGGCGGCCTCGACCCGATCGGCCTCGGCCGCCGCGGCCCGGTCGCCGGCGGCGGACTCCTCGCCGCGGGCCCGGGTGAGGCCGAGCTGCGCGCCGTTGTAGGCCTCGACGGCCTGCTCTGCGGTGCGGCCGGCCTGGTCGAGTTCGCCCTTGGCCGCGGTGAGGCCGGCCTCGATGGCGGCGACCGAGCCGGCCCGGCGGTCGGCCTCGGCCCGGGACTCGTCGATCTCCTGGGCGGACGGGTACGCCCCCTCCCCCGGCCCGGCCGCTACGGGGGCGGCAGCGCCCGGCTCGGCGGAGGTGGCCGGCTCGGCCGGGGCGGCCGGATCGGCGGGGGCGGCCGTCGCCGCGGGAAGGAGACCGAGCAGGGCGGTGAGGGCAATCAGGAGGGTCGGCAGGATTCTGCGCGCCACGGGTCACCCCTTCGAACGGTCACGAGGGAGGACGGCCCGCCGTACCCGGCGGCGGCGGAACCGCGCCCGTTCGGCGAAGATCCGGCACCGGCCCGGCGACGGCCCGACGACCGGGCGGCCGGATGACCCGACGGCCGGGCGGCCCGACGACCCCCGTCCGCCGATGACGGCCGGACGAACCATCCCATTGCGTGACAAGACGGTCACTGACCGCCATGTTCTCAAGTCGGGCGGCTTTCACACCTGAAGCCCGCACCGCCGGCCGGGTGACTATCGGATGATCTGACCGGATATTGGCCCCGACCTGATGGCCTCGGACCTGCTCCAACGCAAGGTACACGCACTACCGGCGGATCCGTGGCGTGTGCGTCCGCAACCGGCGCGGGCGGTCGGGCCGGGGCTCCAGACCGGTCGGACGGGCCGCGTACGTCCGGCTGCGGCCGGCCCGGACGGTGCGCCGGCGCTGCCGCGCGCCACCCTCCCGGCCCGGCGGGTCCGCCGGAGCGCCGTACCCGCCGAAGCCGCCGGCCCCCCGGCCTCCGGCCCCGTGCTCCGCCGCGCCCGCCGCCGAGCGGCGGTCGGCCAGCCGGGCGGACCGACGGGCCAGTGCCCGGGCGGTGTGCGCGTCGAGGTGGGCGCTGGCCCGGGCGGCCATCCGCTCGGCCACCCGGTGCGCGGCGGGATGGTTCGCCGGCACCTTGTCGGGGGCGCCCGCGATCAGGTCGAAAAGCCAGGTGCGGGCGATGTCCGCACGCCGGTGCAGTCGGCGCTCGCGCCGGAGCGCACGCGCCCGTCGGCGCGGGCGCGTGGCGTAGCGCCAGCGCGCCCAAGGACTGCTCGGCCGCCCCAGCCGGATCGCACCGATCCAGGAGAGGCCCGGCACCATGATCCCGAGCAGACCGGTCCACACCTTGCCCTTGAGGAGGGTCACGATCGAGGCCAGCGCGTTGATCGAGATCACGGTGACCAGCCCCCACCTGGTCTCCTCCCCGGGGACCACACCCAGCGGCACGTACCCGATGAGCAGCAGGCCGGTGAAGAGGATCCCGAAGATCACCGCGTCCACCGACTTGCGGCCCTGCTCGCTCCAGTACACGTCGTCGAGGTGCAGGATCAGCGCGAACTCGTCCAGCACCAGACCGCAGCCGATGCCGAAGAGCAGCCCGAAGACGTCGATCCACGGGTGCCCGCCGTAGGTGGCGAACACCCCGATCCCCCCGGCCAGCAGGAAGCCGAGACCGAACACCATGTGGTGGATGTGGAGCCCACCGGGGGTCACGTTGCCGGGCCACCAGCGCACCTGGGCCCTGATCATCCGCACGCTGAACCGGATGAAGACGAAGGACGTGATGAACCCGACCAGCAGCAGGAGCAGCGGTTGCTTGTGCGTGGCGACGATGTGGTCGCGGTAGCCGTCCAGCAGTGTGGTCATGCGTCTTACCTTCGTTCCTGGTACTGCGTCCGCTCTGCCACGACATGGCCCGGGGGCCAACGGCGTCCGAACCCGTGCCCGTAGGGGCGTCAGAAGCCCCGCGTGCGCTTGGCCGCCCGCCGGGGGACGACCGGGGCCAGCGACGGCCGCTCGACACCGACCGGCAGCTTCATGAAGAGACGGGCGATCTCACCGCCCAGGTTCACCCCGATCGCCAGCGCCAGGGCGATCGCGGCGGCCCGGGTGATCTGGACCAGACCCCCGCTCGCGTGCCCCTGGGCGAAGGAGAGCATGCCGAGGTAGAGCGCCGAGCCGGGCATCAGCGGCCCGATCGCGGCGGTCACGTACGGCAGCGCGGAGCCGTTGCGGTAGCGGGCCATCAGCTGCCCGAAGAGGCCGACCAGGCCGGCCGCCACGCCGGTCGCGACGATCGGCGAGATGGCGGCGTTGTAGACCAGCACGCCGTAGCTGGCCCAGCCGATGCCGCTGTTCAGGGTGACCAGGGCGAGCGAGCGGCGGTCGGTCTGCAGCAGCATCGCGAAGGCCAGCGTCAGCACCAGCGCGGCGATCATCTGGACCGGCGGGTAGTTGACCCCGACCAGCGACTCGTCCGGCCGGAGCTTGGCCTGGAACCCGACCCCGAGGTACAGGATCAGCATCACGCCGATGACGATGCCCGCCACCAGGTAGATCACCTCCAGCAGCCGGGCCGCTGCGGTGATGTAGAAGCCGGTCAGACCGTCCTGGACGGCGGCGACCAGGGCCCGGCCGGGCAGCAGGGCGAACAGCCCGCCGGTGATCACCACGGATCCCCGCAGGCCCAGGTCGTTGAAGGAGAGGATGAGGCCGGAGGCGGCGGCCGGCATCGCGGCCAGCACGAACTGGTAGAACTCCGGCAGCCCGCGGCGGGCGATCGTCGAGGCCATCCGGTCACCCAGCACGGCGGCGACGAAGGCGCTGATGAAGACCAGCCAGGCCTTGTCGTCGATCCGCCCGCCGACCAGGAAGGTCGCCGCGCCGGCCAGCAGACCGGTGTTCAGCGCGAGCAGCCAGGCCGGGTACGGGTGCCGGTTGCGGCGGATCAGCGCCAGCCTGCGGTACGCGTCGTTGACGCTCACCTTCTCGGCGGTGATGTCGGCGACCAGCTCGTACACCGCGTTGAGCCGGGTGTAGTCGGAGGTCCGGCGGCGGACCACGCGGTCGGCGGTGATCGGCGGCTCGACCAGCGACGGCTGGTGCGAGATGCCGATCAGGGTGAAGGTGACCTGCGGCTCGCAGCGGTCCAGCCGGTAGGCGTGCGCGATGCCGAGCATGGCCGCCTCGACGTCCTCGGCGGCCTCGCCGCTGGCGAGCAGCAGCTCGCCGATACGGAGCGTCAGGTCGAGGATGCGGGGGACGTTGCGGCCGGCGGAGGGGTGCAGCTCGCGGGCGGTCCGCTCGAAGGACGGGCGCTCGGACATCGGGATGCGCAGCAGGGTGCGCATCCGGTCCGGCCAGGGTGCCTCGCCCGGGGCTCCGGGCATGAGCGCGGGGACGGCGACGCCGGTGGGCGGCGTGTAGCCGGCGGCGCGCCACTCCTCGGGGGTGAGGGTGTCCTCGGCACCCGGACGCCGGCGGTACGCCGCGGCCCGCGGCTGGTCCGGCCCGGGGAGGGGCTCGGGTCCGGGCTCCGGCTCGGGAAGGGGCTCCGGCTCGGGCTCCGGTGCGGGCTCCGGCTCGGGCGTCAGCAGGCCCTTGGTCTCGGGGGCCGGCAGGAGGAACGGCACCAGCACGGTGTGCTCGGCGACGGGAGCGGGGTGACCGAGCAGCCCTTCCGTGGGCGGCGCCTCCGACGGGTGGACCGGCTGCGCCCCGGGCGCCGGACGGGCCTGCCGCTGGGGCCGGGCCGCTCGGCCGCCCCTGGCCCTCTTGCCGCCACCCGACCGGCCCCGCTTAGGCACTTCCACTCCTTGCCGCCCCTGACGGCGCCGGGCCACCCCGGGCCGCCGTTCGATCTCCGGATACACCTTGCCTGATCGAACTGCCGGACGCACATGTACGCGGCGGCGAGCACGGCCCCGCCCGGGCTCCTCCCCGGCGGGGTGGGCGCACGAGGCGGGGTGGTGCGGCGGCTGACGGCGGGAGCGGCGGGGCGGCGGCGGGTGCGCGGCCGGGCGCGGGGTGCTACCGGGCGCGGTGTCGGCCACCGGCCGACACCGGCGGGGCGTGCTCGGCGGACCCGGCCTGCGCGGCGGACGGCACCGGCTCGGCGGACGGCCGGGACCGGCGGGCGCGGAGCAGTTCGACGGCCACGGGGACGACCGAGAACAGCACGATGCCGATCAGGATCGCCTCGATGTGCTCCCGGACGAACGGGATCTGCCCGAGGAAGTACCCGAGCACGGTGACGCCGCCGCCCCAGAGCACGCCGCCGATGACGTTGAAGAGGACGAAGGTGCGGTAGTTCATCCTGCTCACCCCGGCGACGATCGGGGTGAAGGTCCGGACGATCGGCACGAAGCGGGCCAGCACGATCGCCTTGGGCCCGTGCCGGTCGAAGAAGGCCGCCGCCTTCTCCACGTTCTCCTGCTTGAACAGCCGCGAGTCGGGGCGCCGGAACAGGCTCGGTCCGACCTTCCGGCCGAACAGGTAGCCGACCTGGTCCCCCGCCACCGCGGCGACCACGATCAGCGAGCAGACCAGCCAGAGCGGCTGCTGCAGGTAGGTGTCGCCGGCGACCAGCAGGCCGGCGGTGAAGAGCAGCGAGTCCCCGGGGAGGAAGAAGCCGATCAGCAGGCCGGACTCGGCGAAGACGATCGCGAGGATGCCGATCAGCTCGAAGGTGGAGATCAGGTAGGTCGGATCGAGCCAGGACGGGCCGAGGGCGAGGCTGGTCACGGGGCGGACTCCTGAAGGGTCGACTCTTGGCAATGAAACAGTAAAGCATTCACCAAGAACTCCCCCTGCCGTCGGGTCCGCCCCGTGGCCGCGGGGGCTCCGGACTACAGCCCGTACCGCTCGATCACCTCCCGGTGCGCGGCGGTGTCCGCACCCGCCGCCTCGGCCAGCTCCAGCCAGGCCAGCGGGTGCGGCCAGGAGTCGGTGAACCGGTGCAGCAGTGCGTCGGCGTCGGCGGCGTGCGCGGTGGGCGGCACCGCGAGGGCCGCGTAGATCCCGGGCAGCACGGCGTCCTCGTCGGCCGGGTCGGTGATGGTGTACTGGTCGCCGCTGTACGCCCAGACCGCGTAGCCCTCGCCCCGCAGCTTCTCGCGCAGCTCGGCCCACGCCTCGTCGCCCGGCCAGCCGCCGTCCACCCAGTAGGTGGTGTAGCCGGCCGGGTCGAGCAGAGTGAGCAGGGCGAACACCGGGGGCCGGCCACGCCGCTCCTCCTCCGGGGCGGACTCGGCGGGCGGCTCCTCCAGCGGGGCGGGGGCGAAGACCACCACGTCGCCGTGGTTGAGCGGCACCTCGTCACCGAGCACCGGGAGGATCCGGGCGGTGGCCGGGCCGGTCCGGACGGCGGGCAGGTCGGCGGTGGAGCCGTCCCGCCGACCGGCCCGGACGGTGACGATCTGCCACTCCTCGTCCACCGGGCCCTCGGGCTCGTCGAACTCGATGCCGAGCCGGGCGCCGGCGGAACGGACCACCGTCCAGTCCCGGTTGGCGGTGGCGGCGGTGATCAGGTGCCAGAGGTCGGCCGGCCGGACCGTCCGGTGCAGCTCCTCCTCGGACGCGGTGTCCGCGGGCAGCGCATGGACCAGGAGGTCCTGGTAGAAGCGCTGCGCGGCGACGTGGTCGCCCAGCTCGGTGGCGGCGCCGGCGGCCAGCCGACGGGTGTTGATCCGGTCCGGCTGCGCCGCCAGGATCGCCTCGCACTGCTCCACCACCTCGGCCCAGCGCCCCTCGGCGGCGGCCCAGCGGGCCCGGACCCAGTGGCCGTCGGCCGGGCTGGTCGCCGCCAGCCGGTCGGCGAGCCGGCGCACTCCCTCGGCGTCGCCGGCCTCGATCAGGAAGGCGCCGAGCGTGCTGGGCAGTTCCTCGCCCGCCGGGTCGGCGTCCAGCTGCCGCCAGAGCAGGTCGGCGGCGGCCCTCGGATGGCCGAGGCCGCCCAGCACCCCGGCCTGCAGGAGGACCAGCGCGGTGGCGCCGGACGGCTCGCCCCGGTACCGGTCCAGGGCGACGGAGAGCAGGTCGGCGCCGGTCTCGAACGGCACCCCGCCCTCGGCGAGGTGGCCGGGCAGGTCCTCCGCCGGGACCGGCAGCCCGGGACGGGGCAGTGCCTCGGCGGCCGCCCGGAGCTCCGCGACCTGCTCGGCGACGCCGTCCCGGCGGCGCAGCGAGCCGAGCTTGCGCTCGCCGGTGGCGGCGAGCGTGAGTGCGACCGTCCGGGCGCCGCGGGCCAGCGCCAGCCGTCCGGCGGCGAGCAGCAGGTCGATGCACGGCCGGTGCGAGCCGGTGCCGTCGAGGTAGCCGACCCAGCCGGCCAGCGTGATGCCCAGCTCGGCGTCGTTCTCCCGGGCGCCGGCGGCGACCAGCAGCTCGACGGTGGTGGTCCAGGCCGGCCGGAGGTCGGCGTGACGCTCCGCCTCGGCCGCGCCGGGCAGGAGGCCGGTGGCCTCGTCGGTGCGACCGAGCGAGGCCAGGGCGCGGGCCCGCAGCAGGGCGCCCCAGCGCCGGTCGCTCTCGTCGACCTCCCGGCCGCGGGCGCGCTCGGCCTGTTCGGCGGTGTCGAGGAGGGCGAGCACCTCCTCGTGCCGGCCGAGCAGGTGCAGGGTCCCGGCGCGGGCGTGGTGGAAGTGGAGCGAGAGCTGCTGGCCGGACGCACGCATCCGGCCGGCGGCGGCGTCCAGGTAGGTCAGCGCCTCGGCGGGGCGACCGTCGTCCTCCAGGGCGTCCGAGTACTCCCGGGAGAGGCAGTCGAAGCAGGCCCGGGCCGGCTCGATCCGCTCCAGGGTCTCGCTGAGCACGGCGAGCCGCTCGGGTACGTAGCCGGGGCCGTCGACCCGGGCGTGGCAGATCGCGAAGTCCTGCACCACGCAGACGGACTGCGGGCAGCCGGCCGTCTGCTCGCGGTGCGCGAACTCCAGCAGGTCGACCGCCTCGGGCAGCGCCTGTTCGCCCTGGTGCCGCTTGTTCAGCAGGTTCTGCATCCGCCAGTGCCGCAGGTAGACCTCGACCCAGGGCAGGTCGAGGGCCCGGGCGGCGGCGACCGCCTCGGGGTAGACGGCGTCGAGCTGCTCGTTCCGCCCCTCGTTGGCGTGGCCGGGGAGCTCGTAGATGGCGTCGGCCAGCCGGTGGTGGCCGGCCTCGGCCAGGCGGCGGTGGGTGTCGTGGACCCAGGCCCAGATGTCGGTGCTCATACCGCTTCCGTCTCCCCCTGCGGGTGGTGCGTCGTACTGGTGGGCAGTGTGGCGGTCGCCACTGACAAGTCGTTCACTGACGGTGCTTCCGCCGACGGCCGAGCGCGGGCACGGCGGGCACGGCGGGCACGGCCGGGGCGGGTACGGCAGGCGGCGGGGTGCCGGCGGGATCCACCCGTCAGCCCTCCCCGGCGAGTCCGTCGAGGGTGTCCGGGACGGCGGGCAGGCCGGGCGGGACGGCCGCGGTCAGCGCGGAGACCGCGGTGCCGATCCCGCCGAGCGCGGCGGTGAGGTCGCCGGACGCGCCGCCCGGCGCGGCGCCGGACGAGGCGGCGGCCATGATCACCTTGAGCGAGCGGAGCAGCCCGGCGGCGGTGGCGCTGCCGGTGTGACCGGCCCGGTAGGCGGTGAGCAGGTCCTGGACGGCCGGGCAGGCCAGGTTGAGGTAGAGCCGGGCCTTGACCTCGCCGTCGGTGTGGGCGGTGAACGACCTGGCCAGCCGGAGCGCGGCGGACGGGATCCGGGCGTCGGCCTGGTCGTCCTCGATCCGGGCCTTCAGTTCGGCCTCCCGGTCCGGCACCAGGACGAGCGGCAGCCCGGCCGGGTCGAACCGGGCCGGGACGAGCTGCTCGCCCGGATCGGTGAGGGCGGCGGCCAGCCAGCCGCTCTCGTCCGCGGGGAGCGGGCGCTCCGGGTCGCGGAACAGCTCGCGGTTGCCGCTCTCGCTGCCGAGTTCGACCAGCCGGCAGTCCCGCAGCCCGGCGTAGCGGCGCAGGAAGGGCAGCACCGCGTAGCGGTCGCCGCGGGCGATCGGCACCTGCATGGCGCGGTAGAGCATCTCCTCGAAGCCACCGCCGGAGCCGAGCGCGACGTGCACCGCGCCCCCGCCGGCCGCCCGGAGCGCCCCGGCCGTGAGGTCGCCCTGGGAGGTGGGCACCGGGACGTCGTCGGCGAGCAGGGTGAACAGCCGCTCGTCGCAGAGCGCGGCGCCGAGCAGGTCCTGGCCGTGCCGGGCGAGGATCCGGCGCCAGACGGCCGGCCGCAGCCGGGCGGTCTCGTAGAGCCCGTCCACCACCGCGTCGGTGAGCGCCCGCTGGAGGGCGCGGTAGTGGTCGTCGCGCTGGAGGTCCTCGCGGCTGGCGGTCGGGGTCAGCCGGCTGGACTCGACCACCCCGCCGATGAACCCCGCCCAGCCGGGCAGCAGGTCGCGGGCGTCCTCGGTGAGCAGCATGCCGCGCAGGTAGACGGCGAGATCGCGGTTGTCGCTGCTGCCGTAGGTGCCGCCGTCCTGGACCCAGAGCAGGCCGACGGCGTCGGTGCCGCCCTCGGCGGGATCGCCGTCGACGGGGCGGACCGGGAAGGCCGTGAGCGGTTCGAAGCGGCGGCCGAAGGCGGTGGCGAACCGCATCCGGGCGGCGTACCCGTCACCGCCGGCCGTCCTGCCGTCGGACCGGCCGGTCGCGCTCCCGCCGTCCGCGGCAGGGCCGCTGCCGTCCCCGCCGGCCGCGCCGTCCTGCCGCCAGGGCACCGGGACGTCGTTGACCGGCCGCTCGTCGTCGCCGATGTAGACCGGGACGGGCAGCAGTACGCAGTACCGGCCGAGCACCTCGCGGAGCGTGGACTCGTCGGCGAGGTGGGCGTGTTCGGCCTTCAGCGCGAGCTCGACCAGGGTGCCGGGAACCGGCCTGGCGGGCACCGGTTCGACGCTGTACTGCTCGCCGCCCCGGCTGCGGTAGCGGTGACCGCGTCGCGGTTCGCGGTGCGAGGTGGTGGTGACGGTGACCTCGTCGGCCACCGAGAAGGCGGAGAGGAAACCGAGGCCGAAGGCGCCGATCAGCTCCTGGTTGCCGGTGAGTTCGCGCAGCATCCGGGTGTAGCCGGTGCCGACGGTGGCCAGGTAGGCGTGGATCTCCGGTTCGGTCAGCCCGGCCCCGGTGTCCTCGATGCCGACGGTCCGGCGGCCGGCGTCCGCGCGCACCCGGATCAGCGGGCGGTGGCCGCCGGCCGGGTCCTCCAGTCGGCGCCGGGTGTGCGAGTCGTGGGCGTTCTGGACGAGTTCCCGCAGGGCGACCAACGGGGTGGAGTAGAGGTGGGTGGCGAGGACGTTCACCAGTCCGCCGAGATCGACCTCGGTCGTACGCAGATCCTCGGCGGGGGCATGGTCGGGCGGGAGACCTTCAGACATGGGTCCCCAGTGTGCCAGTGCGACTATCCGGCGACCATTTCTTTCTAGGGAAAGGGGTCCGGTCAACCCTGAGTTGACATCCGGACGTCAACGGATCGGTTCGACACCCTTCCAACTACCGTCACCCGAAAGGGAGTTTAAGGGTCGGTCGGCAACCGTCGACGCCCTGACGAAGAGCGCGGAAATGCCCGTCAGATGACACCATCGGGCGAATTGCCACCCATTCGGTGGAGTTCGTCCGCGGTGCTGGTGAATGCTGGTCGTGCGACGTCAGGCAACGGCGCTTCGGAGCGGCCACTCCGGAACGCGCCACCATTCGCACTCCACCCTCAGGAGACCACCGTGTCCCGTATCCGCGCAGCCGCCGCCGTCACCGCCCTCGGGGCCTTCCTCCTCGCCGGCATCGGCACCGCCCACGCCGACAACGGCGCCGGCGCGGACCACCACTCCAACAGCAACGTGGTGAACAACACCGGCTCCAACAACATCATCGGCAACGTCCACGGCAACGTGGTCACGACCCAGCAGACGGCCACCGGGTCCGGCGCCAGCAACCAGAACAACGGCCTCGCCGTGGCCGGCAACTCCGGGAACGTCGGCGCCCTGCAGGGCAACGGCAACCTCGCCGCCCTGATCGCCCCGCGCTTCGGCGGCTGATCGGCACTCCTCCCCCGGGCGCACCGGCCCGTGCCGAGGCCGGGTGCCCGCCCCCAGCACGGGGCGGGCACCCGGCCTCGGCCGTCGGGTCCCGAGCCCCGGCGCCCCGCCCGGCCCGACTCAGGGGCCGAGCCCCAGGACGGCCCGGCCCAGCCGCACCAGGCAGTCGTCGAGATCCGGACGCGCACCGGACGGACGGTTCCGCACACCGTCGTTGACCAGCGAAAACAGCGCGTGCACCCGAATCCGCGCGGTCACCGAATCCTCCTCCGGTCGGACCCGGCCGAGCAGGTCGACCCAGGTCCGCAGGAAGTCCCGCCGGAAGTCGACCGCCGCCCGCCGGTCCGTCGGCGCCAGCCGCTCGGTCTCGCTCAGCATCACGCCCAGGTAGTCCCCGTTGCCCAGCGCGAAACCCACGTAGGCGGCCAGGCCCGCCACCAGCTCCGCCTCCGGCCCGCCCGGTGCGGCCGCGATCGCGCCCCCCACCTCGTGCCACAACCGCTCCCGGCCGCGCACCAGCGCCACCGCCAGCAGTTGCGCCTTGCTGTCGAAGTGCCGGTACACGCTGGGGCCCGAGATGCCCACGGCGGCGCCGAGCAGGTCGGTGCTGACGTTGTCGAACCCGCGCCGGTGGAACAGCCGGACGGCCGCGGCCAGCAGCTCCTCCCGACGCGGCTGCGGCCCCGCCCCGCCCGCGCCGCCGGGCGGACGGGGAGCAGCCGGCCGCGGCCCGGCCGCGGCGGCGGCGTCCAGCCGGACCGCCAGCACCGCCCCGAGCAGGTCGCGGAGCAGCCGCTCGGCCCGACGCGGCTGCGGGACGGCCGACAGGTAGGACAGCCCGGCCCCGGCCGACAGTGCCGACCAGCAGATCACCTCGGCATCGCCGGCGGCGACTTCGGGACGCCCGGCGCGGAGCACGACGACCATCCGCACGACGGCCGCACGGAGTTCACGGCGGAGCGCCACCCGCCGGTGCGGCGGCAGCAGTCGGGCGTCCCGCTGCACCAGCGTGCCCAGCGACCGGTGCCCGACCGCGACGGCGGCCAGCGCGGTGCCCAGGGAGGCCGTCGAGTCCGCGGCGCGGACCCCCTCGGCCAGTGCGTCGAGGCCCACCCGGACGGCGCGGTCGAGCAGTTCGGACTTGCCCCGGAAGTGCCGGTAGAGCGCGGGAGCGGTGATGCCCACCCCGGCGGCGACCTCCGCCATCGAGACCCGGTGGTAGCCGTCACGGTGAAACCGTTCCGCGGCCACGGCCAGGATCTGCGCCTGCCGGGCGCGGGCGGGCGGTCGTCGCACCACCACGGCCTCCCGCCCTCCACGCCTCCCCGCACTGCCCGGCGCCACTCCGGCCCGGCCGGTAGGTCTGTCTGTCTGTCTGTCTGACGGACGGACGGACGGACGGACGGCCAGGCGTTCGGACGGTCGTTCGACCTCGACCGGGGAGGCTAACAGGGATTCACTTCCGGCCGCCCCCGGCCCCGCGCCTCCGGCCCCGGAAGCGGGCCGGACGCTCCCGTTCCGGCCCCACGCCGACCCTGGACAGTCGAAGCTACCGGGGATTAACTTGTGGGGCGATCACCGGGCCACCCGACCCATCGGCGCCCGGCTCCGCAGCATCCGGCCCACCGAAGGGAGCGCCGTCGTGCGCCGCACCGTGTTCACCGAGGACCACGAGGCCTTCCGGGAGACCATCCGGGACTTCATCGCCAACGAGGTCGTCCCCGTCTACGAGAGCTGGGAGGCCGCGGGCCACCCGCCGCGCGACTTCTACCGCAAGCTCGGCGAACTCGGCGTCTACGGCATCGAGGTGCCCGAGGAGTACGGCGGCGCCGGCGAGAGCGGGTTCAAGTTCCAGGCGGTGGTCGCCGAGGAGACCGCCCGGGCGGGCGTGAGCTTCGGCTCCTCCGGCGTGCACACCGGCCTCGTCCTCCCCTACCTGCTGGAGTACGCGACCGAGGAGCAGAAGGGCCGATGGCTGCCCGGCTTCGTCTCCGGCGACATCATGACCGCCATCGCCATGACCGAACCGGGAGCCGGCTCCGACCTCGCCGGGATCGCCACCACCGCCCGGCTCTCCGAGGACGGCACCCACTACGTCCTCAACGGCGCCAAGACCTTCATCACCGGCGGCGTCCTCGCCGACCTCGTCCTGGTGGTGTGCCGCACCGCGCCGTACGACCCGGAGAACCGCCGGGCCGGCCTCTCCATCCTCTGCGTGGACACCGACGCCCCCGGCTACAGCGTCGGCCGCAAGCTGGAGAAGATCGGCCTGCGCACCTCGGACACCGCCGAGTTGGCGTTCAGCGACGTCAAGGTGCCGGTGGAGAACCTGCTCGGCGAGGAGGGCCGGGCGTTCGCGTACCTGACCCACAACCTGGTCCAGGAGCGGCTGGCGATCGCGGTCGGCGCGTACGCGGCCGCCGCGGCGGCGGTGCGGTTCGCGGTGCAGTACGTCAAGGACCGCAAGGTGTTCGGCAAGGCGGTCGCCGAGTTCCAGAACACCAAGTTCACGCTGGCCGATTGCGAGGCCCAGGTGGTGGCGCAGCAGTCGATGGTCGACCGCGCGCTGGAGCTGTACCAGGACGGCGAGCTGACCGTCGCGGACGCGGCGGCGGCCAAGCTGTTCTGCACCGAGTCGGCGTCCGTCGTGATCGACAAGTGCCTTCAGTTGCACGGCGGTTACGGGTACATCCTGGAATACCCGATCGCCCGGCTCTACACGGACAACCGGGTCTTCCGGATCTACGGCGGGACCAGCGAGGTCATGCGCAGCATCGTCGCCAAGTCACTCGGGCTGTAGCCGGGCCGGGCCCGACGGAACCGGGCGCAGGCCGGACACCCTGTCCGCCCGGCCTGCCCGGGCTGCGATCCACCCGGCCTGCCCGGCTCAGTTGGGCGAATGGTGCTCGGTGCGCCACGCCTCCCAGCCGGCCGCCGAGGCCACCTTGGCCTCGCGCAGCGCCCGTTGGGCCAGCGCGGTCGGCGGGGTCTCCAGACCCCGCACCCAGGTACGGCCGGCCGTGGCCAGCGCCGCACACACCATCACCGCTCCGGCCGCCCCGAGCAGCGCGCCGATGCCCGTGAGCACCGCGCCGCCGGCCAGCAGCGAGCGGTTGACCTGGAATCCGCTGAGAAAACGCTCGTTGGTCACCATGCCTCCACCATGGGTGCAGCCGACGGCCTCCGCACCCCGAGTGGTCCCGTACGGTGACGGCCCGGCGGCTCTCCGGGTGCGGGCGCCCGGCGCGTCCGCGACGCTGGGCCGGAGGGGACGGGCACTGCCCGGTCCCCCGGCACGCCCGCCGGACCCCGGCACGCCCGCCGCAGGAGGACGCGTGATGATCGATCTCGAACAGCTCGTCGCGGAGCACGCGGCGCTCGCCGCCGAGAGCCCGCACGGGCGCAGTGCCCACCTCGTGCTGCACGACGGCGTCCTGCGGCAGACCGTGATCGCGCTGACCGCCGGCACCGCACTGGACGAGCACAACGCGCCGACCGCCGCCAGCCTCCAGGTCCTCCGCGGCCGCGTCTCGCTGACCATCAGCGGACGGCGGGTGGAACTCTCGGCGGGCCAGCTGCACCCCGTGCCGCAGGAGCGGCACGGTCTGCTGGCCCACATCGACTCGGTGGTACTGCTGACGGCCGTCACCGTCTGACCACCGGCAGGACGGTCAGTCGGCAGGTCCGCCCGGGGCCGCGGCGGGGCCGGGCCGGCCCGGGCCTGCCCCGCCCTTGAGGACCGAACCGCCGACCAGCTCCAGTCCGCGCAGGAAGTCCCGGCCGCCGGGGGCGAGTTCCGGGGCGGCCAGCCACTGCCCGGCCATGCCCACCAGCAGGGCCTGGTAGAACACGCCGCGGGCCATCTCCTCCTCGGTGTCCGGCACCTCGGTCAGCCCCTGGAACAGCGCGGACAGTCCGAGCCGCCCGCGCCGCTGCGCATCGGCGAGCGCGTCCCGCAGCTCCGGCACCCGCTCCACCTGCACCATCGCCTCGAACTGCGCGGCCCAGAGGCCGCGGTGCTCGGCGACGGTCTCCCTCACCCCGTCCCAGACGGCGACGAACCGCTCCTCCGGGTCGTCCGACGCGCTGTTGGCCCGTTCCACCACGGCGGCCAGCCGGGCACCCCACTCGCCCGTCGCCTCGATCAGCGCCGCGTTGAGCAGCGCCTCCTTGGAGCCGAAGTGGTAGCCGATGGCCGCCAGGCTGACGCCGCCCGCGGCGGCGATGTCCCGGGCGGTGGTGCGCCCGTAGCCCTTCTCGTACAGGCAGCGCTTGGCGCCGGCCATCAGGTCCTCGCGATTTCCCATGCCCCGATGCTACGTCCCTCCTGGACGGATGTCTTGCACGAATGTCTGGCTCGATCGTCTGACTCGAATGTCTTGCACAATCGATTGAGACGAACGTACTAGACAAGCGTCTGACACGTCCGTACTGTCCTCCCCATGACCGCAACCACCGGCCGCGCAGGCCGCCGCGAATGGATCGGGCTCACCGTCCTCCTGCTCCCGACCCTCGTCCTGACCATGGACATGGGCGTGCTCTTCTTCGCCGTCCCCTACATCTCCACCACGCTGGCGCCGAGCGGCACCGAACAGCTGTGGATCATGGACATGTACTCGTTCCTGCTCGCCGGGCTGCTCCTCACGATGGGCGCGCTGGGAGACCGGATCGGCCGCCGCCGGCTGCTGATGATCGGCGCCGCCGGTTTCATCGGCGCCTCACTGCTCGCCGCCCACGCGGACGGCGCCGGCCAGTTGATCGCCGCCCGCGCCCTGCTCGGCGTGGCCGGGGCCACCGTGATGCCGTCGACCCTCGCGCTGATCCGGAACATGTTCCACGACCCCAAGCAGCGCCAGATCGCCCTCGGCGCCTGGGGCGGCATCCTCACCACCGGCGCCACCCTCGGCCCGGTCGCCGGCGGCCTGCTGCTGGACCACTTCTGGTGGGGCTCCGCCTTCCTGCTCGCCGTCCCGGTCATGGCCCTGGTCCTGCTGGCCGCGCCCGCCCTGCTGCCCGAGTACCGCTCCCCCCGGCGCGGCCGCTTCGACCTGTCCGGTGCGGCGCTCTCGCTCGCGGCCGTGCTGCCGCTGGTCTACGGGGTCAAGACGATCGCGGTGGACGGCTGGAGCCCGCTCCCCGTCCTCGCCGTCCCCGCCGGTCTGCTCCTCGCCGGCGCCTTCTACCGGCGCCAGCGCACCGCCGCCAACCCGCTGCTCGACCTGAGCCTCTTCCGGATCCGCGCCTTCAGCGGGGCGATCGGCGTCAACACCGTCGCGATGTTCGCGATGATGGGCTTCACGCTCTTCACCTCCCAGTACCTGCAGCTGGTCAAGGGCATGAGCCCGCTGACCGCCTCGCTCTGGTCGCTCGTCCCCAGCGTGGGCGTCGGCGCGGCCGTCGGCGTGAGCTCGGCGCTGGCAGGCAAGGTCCGCCCGGCGGTCCTGATGGCCGGCGGCTTCCTGATCGGCGCGGCCGGCTTCGGGATGATGACGCAGGTCGGCGCGGACTCCCCGCTCGCCCTCGTCCTCACCGCGGCGGGCGTACTGGCCGCCGGGACCGTCGGCACCATGACCCTCACCGCCGAGATGGTGGTCACGGCCGCCCCCGTCGACCAGGCCGGTGCCGCCTCCGCCACCTCCGAGACCGCCGTCGAACTCGGCAGCTCCCTCGGCATCGCGCTGCTCGGCGCGGCCGGGGCCGCGGTCTACCGCTCCCGCCTGGAGGGCACCCTCCCCGACGGTCTGGACGGCGCCGCCGCCGACGCCGCTCGGGACACCCTCGGCGGTGCGGTCACCGTGGCCGCCCGCCTCCCCGGCCGGCTCGGCACCGACCTCCTCGACACCGCCCGCGTCGCCTTCACCGACGGCCTGCACGTCGCCGCCGTGGTCGGCCTGCTCTTCGCGGTCGCCGCCTCCTTCCTCGCCTACCGCCTGATGCGTCACCTTCCGGCCCGTCCCGCCGTCTGACACCGCCGGCACCGACCGGCACCGATCCACCCGCACGCGCGTCATCAGGAGCCCCCGCCCGGTCACCCGGGACGGGGGCTCTCGCCGTCTCCGCGCCCGCCCCGGAGCCGGAGCCGGAGGCCGTCCGGGTGCACCCGGCCGAACGGATGTGCCAGGCTGCCGCCATGTCGGACGAGGTGAACCACGGTCGGGTACGGGCGAGTTACGACGCCGTCGCGGAGGAGTACCGGGAGCGGATCGGGGGCGAGCTCGCGTACAAGGTGATGGACCGGGCGCTGCTGGGAGCGGTGGTCGAGGAGGCCGCGGGCGGCGCGGTCGCGGATCTGGGCTGCGGCCCCGGACACGTCACCGGGTGGCTGGCGGAACACGGCGTGACGGCGGTGGGGGTGGACCTCTCGCCGGCCATGGTGGCGGTCGCACGGCGGGACCACCCCGGGGCGGATTTCCGGGTCGGGGACCTGCTGCGACTTCCGGCGGCCGACGGCGAGTTCGCCGCCGGGGTGGCGCTCTACTCCGTGATCCACCTGGAGGCGGCCGAGCTGCGGCCCGCCTTCCGGGAGATGCGGCGGGTGCTGCGGCCGTCCGGCGTGCTGCTGGTCGCGTTCCACCTCGGCAGCGAGGTGCGACGGCTGGACGAGTGGTGGGGGCACCCGGTCGACGTCGACTTCCACTTCCTGGATCCGGAGACCGTCGCCGGGCTGCTGGCCGAGGCCGGGTTCACGGTGACGGCCCGGCTGGAACGCGGCCCCTACCCGCTGGAGGCGGAGACCCGCCGGGGCTACCTGCTAGCCCGCCGCGACTGACCGGGGCCGATCACGGTTGACCGGACCGGCCGCCCGGGCCGGCCGTCGCCGGCTTCGGCCGCCGCCGGTGTCGACCGCCGCCCGAGCTGCGGCGGGGCAGCGCCCGTCCTAGGGTCGGCGGGGAGCGCCCGCCACGGCCGCGCACGGTCCGGGCCACGGTCCGGAACCGGCCAACGTGCGGCGCGGAACGGAGGCCCGATGCCGCAGCCGGAGGAGCCGCCGGTCCGTCCACCGCACCGTCCGGCGGACGGAAGGTCCGCCGACGACCTGGACGACGGGGCGGCCGACGGGCCGGGGGACGATCTGGACGACGGGCCGACCCCCACCGGAGTGGCGGGCGGCCAGGCGCCCGACTACCGGTTCACCCTGGCCAACGAGCGGACCTTCCTCGCCTGGATCCGCACCGCGCTCGGCCTGCTGGCCGGCGGCATCGCCGTGGACCAGCTCACCCCCGACGTCGCACCCGCACCGCTGCGGATCACGCTGGCCGTGATCTGCGCGCTCGGCGGGGCGGCACTCGGCGCCGCCGCGTACCGGCGGTGGGTGAAGGTCGAGGCGGCGATACGGACCGGCTCCCCGCTGCCGAGGACTCCGACGCTGCTCATCCTCTCGGTCGGGGTGACCCTGGTGGCGGCGGTGTTCTGCGCGTTGATCATCGGCTACGCGGACTGACCGGACCGGCGTGTCCGGGCACGCCGGCCCGCCCCGACCACTGTCCCTGGGCCGTTCCCGCAACATCTGGTTTTTGACCAGCGTTTCCCGGCCGGTGTATACGTTCGCCGGTACGGCCAGGCATACTGGCCAGGTCGGGCGCTTTTGCCCAACTGTGACGGACGCCTCTAGACAAGAAGGGACCGGTGGCCAGGGATGCTGCGGAACGGTCTTGAGCCCTGGCACGTACTCGTGGTGCTGGCTGTCGTAATCCTGCTGTTCGGATCGAAGAAGCTGCCGGAGATGGCCCGCGGCCTCGGCAAGTCGATGCGAATCCTCAAGGCGGAGACGAAGGCGATGCGCGAGGACGACACCCCCGCCGCCCCCGCCGCCGACGCCGCCCCGGGCACCGCGCAGAGCACTGCCGCACCGGCCCAGCCCGCGGCCCAGCCGGCGCAGCCCGCCGTCACGCCGACCCACGTGACCAAGGCCACCGAGCAGCCCCGGTCCACGACCACCGCCTGAGACCGGCCCCGCACCCGGGCCGTCCGAGCGTCGACGAAGCCCCCGCCATCACGGCGGGGGCTTCGTCGTGTCCGGGCCCCACCACCGGGCCCACCACCGGGCCCGGGGCCGTCTGGCCCGAGTGGCCGACCCGGCTGGCCGACCCTCTTGATCCGTTATCTCCTGAAATGCACCACCGGAGGAACGGAGTTGAGGGATGCCGACGAACGAGCCGGCCGACCGCCCCGGCGATCAGCCCGACCAGCAGCCCGCCGGCCGGCCCGCCCCACCCCCCGGCGATCGACAGCCCGACGCCCCTCCCCCGGGAGACCGGCAACCGGACGACCGGCCCCGCGGCGACCCGTCCCCGGGCGTCCGGCCGCCCGGTGACCGTCCGCCCGGTGACCGGCACTCCGACGAGCTCGCCGAGCTGCGCGCCCGCCTCAGCGCCGTCGAGGACCACGACGCCCGGCTGACGGCCCGGCTGAAGGCGCAGGCCACCCAGCGGCACCACCGCGTCCGGTCCTCCTTCGCCGTCCTCCTCGTCCTGCTGGCCTGCGTGCTGACGCCGCTGAGCGTGGCCGCCGCCTGGACCAAGTCCCAGATCACCGACACCGACCGGTACGTCGCCACGATGGCGCCGCTCGCCCGGGACCCGGCGATCCAGGCGGCCGTCACCGACCGGGTGACCACCGAGATCATGAAGCACATCCCGGTCGAGTCGCTGCTGGAGTCGGTCGCGCCCGACGACCGGCCCCGTCTGAGCGCACTGCTCGGCCCCGTCAGCCAGGCGCTCACCAGCGGACTCACCGGATTCGTGCACGACCGCGTCGAGCAGCTGGTCGGGAGCGACGCCTTCGCCACCGTCTGGACGGAGATCAACCGCAACGCGCACGCGGCCGTCGAGAAGATGCTGACCGGGCACGGCGGCGGGGCCGTCGCGATCAAGGACGACACCGTGGTGCTGGACCTCGCGCCGCTGATCGACCGGGCGAAGACCCGACTGATCGACAGCGGTCTGTCGGTCGCCTCGAAGATCCCCGAGGTGCACACCGAGTACACCCTGGTCCAGTCGGACGCCATCCCCAAGGTCCGGACCGCCTTCCGGCTGCTGGACCTGGCCGGTTTCTGGCTGCCGGTGCTGACGGTGGCCTGTGCGGTCGCCGGTGTCCTGCTGGCCGTCCGACGGCGCAGGGCCGCCGTCACCGTCGCCCTGGGCATCGCCGGCGGCGCACTGGTCCTGGGCATCGGGCTCTCCGTCTTCCGGGCCGTCTACCTCGACAAACTGCCGGCCGGTGTCGACCAGGCGGCGGCCTCGGCGGTCTACGACGCGCTGGTGCGGTACCTGCGGTCGGCCGTCCGGGTGGTGATCGCGCTCGGTCTGCTGGTCGCCCTGGGTGCCTGGCTCAGCGGCCCCGGGCGCTGGGCCAGGACGGTGCGGGGCATGTGGGCGTCCGGGCTGGCCGCCGTCCGGCACAGCGCGGAGCGGGCCGGGCTTCGGTTCGGGCCGGTCGGCCGGTTCGTGCACCGGTGGAAGACGTGGCTCGGCTGGGTGGCGGTGGCCGGTGCGGCGCTGGCGTTCCTGTTCTGGAGCTACCCGACCGCCCTGGTGACCCTCTGTCTGGCGCTCGCGCTACTGGCGGTGCTCGCGGTCCTGGAGTTCCTGGACGAACCGGGCGGCGGCGCGGGACACCCGGCCTGAAGGAGGAGGCCCGGGATCGGCCTGAGGGACGATCACCCCGGCCGCCCACCGTCCTACGCTCGACACCGTGTGGGGAACGCGAGGGATCGGACTCCGGCTGCTGCGGCCCGCGCTCGTGGTGTCCGGGCTCGGCTATCTGCTGCTGGCGGGCGGGGCGGGCGGCCCGGGTCTGCTGGACGCCGTCGACCGGGCGGTGGGCGTGGGCGCGCTGGTGCTGGCCACGGTCGGTGGGCGGTGGCCGTTCGCCGTGGCGCTCGGTCAGTGCGCGCTGATGGCGCCGCTGGTGGCGCACCCCGTCCAGATCGAGGTCAAGGTCGGCGCTGCGGCGGCGTTCTTCGAGCTGGCCGTCCGCCAGTGGGGCCCCCGGGTCGGGTGGGCGGTCGGCGTCCTCCTCGCCGTGCAGCTGGCGCACGCCTGTACGGGGCTGCCCGGCGGCGTGGTGGGCGCGTGCTACCGGGCGGCGGTGGTCGGCGGCGTGCCGGTCCTGCTGGCCGGCTACATCCGCTCGGCCCAGCAGGCCACCCGGGCGGCCCAGGCGCGGGCCCGCGAGGCCGAACGAAACCGGGACCTCGCCGAATGGGGCGCCCGGATGGGCGAACGCGCCGCCATCGCCCGCGAGTTGCACGACATGGTGGCCCACCACCTGGCCTCGACGGTGCTGCGGGTCGGGATCGCCCGGCACGTCCTGCCGTCCGCCGACCCCCGGATGACCGCCGTCCTGGACGACGTGCACGCCTCCGCCACCACCGCGCTGACCGACCTGCGGCGGCTGCTCACCGCGTTGCGCGAGCCCGACGCCGGGCAGCTGGCCCCCCTGCTCGCCGACACCGCCAACCTGCCGGCCACCGTGCACGGCGTGGTCGAACGATCCCGGCAGGCCGGCCTGCGGATCGACGCGGACATCGGCGGGCGGCTCGCGGAGCTGGACGCGCTCGGCGGCCTGACGGTGCTGCGGCTGGTGCAGGAGGGCCTGGCCAACGTCGCCAAACACGCCGGGACCGCCACCCGGGTACGGTTGCGGGCCACCACGGAGGGCGCCCGGGTGCGGCTGGAGCTGGAGAACGAACTACCGGACGACACGGCGGAGAAGGGGCGGACGGACATGAACGGCGGGCACGGGCTGCTCGGCATGCGCGAGCGGGTGGCGCTGGTCGGCGGGACGATCGAGACCGGACCGGTGCCGGGCGGATGGCGGCTGGCCGCCTCCTGGCCGTTCCCGGAGGGAGCCGGGGCTCCATCGGCGCCGTCACCCGTACCGACACCGTCACCCGTACCGACCCCGGCGGCACCGCCCCGGGTCCGCGGAGGAGCCGCATGACCGGCATCCCGAACGGCCGCCCCGCGGCCACCGGCGCCGCGACCGCCGATCCCGCGCGCCCCGGCCCCACGGCCGTCGGCGGCCCCGCGACCATCGGCGTCCTGATCGTCGACGACCAGCAGCTCGTCCGGGCCGGTGTCCGGATGCTCTGCGAGTCCGCCCCCGACCTGACCGTGACCGGTGAGGCCGCCGACGGCGCCCACGCCGTCGACCTGGCCCTGCGGCTCCGCCCGGACGTCGTGCTGATGGACCTGCACATGCCCGGCACCGACGGCATCACGGCCACCCGCGAACTCCATCGCCTGCTCCCCGCCACCCGGGTCGTCGTCCTCACCACCTTCGACGACGACGACCGCCTCTACCCGGCGCTCGCTGCGGGCGCCTGCGGGTTCCTCGCCAAGGACGTCGAACCGGCCGCCGTCCTGGACGCGGTGCGGCGGGCGGCGGTCGGGGAGAGCCCGTACAGCCCCGAGGTGCTGCGCCGGGTGGTGGCCCGGGCCGCCACGGACTGGACCGGCGAGGACGGCCGGCGGCAGCCGGTGGCCCGGTTCACCGGGCGCGAGCACGAGGTGCTGCGGCACATCGCGGGCGGGCTGTCGAACATCGAGATCGCCGAGCGGATGCACCTCGGAGTGACCACGGTGAAGACGCACGTCTCCAACCTGATGGCCAAGACCGGCAGCCCGAACCGGGTCCGGCTGGCGGTACTGGCGATCCGGCAGGGGCTGGCGGGCTGACCCGGACCACGCCCCACGCCCCTCGCGCCACGCCCCCCCGCCCCTCGGACGGAGCAGCCCGGCGGGCGGGCACCGGTCGGCGTGCCGCACGCTGGCGGGGATGTCCGCCGACCAGCCTCCACCGCAGCCACCGTCGCAACCGACCCCACGGCAGCCGCCCGTGCAGCCGCCCGGGGACCGCGTCGACCGACGGGCCTGGGGCCTGCTGCTGGGCTCGTTCACCCTGCTGATGATCGGCTACTTCACCCTGCCGCTGCGCACCCTCGGCGACGACCGGCCGGTGCTCAGCTGGTTGGTCTTCGCAGCCGCCCTCGTCCTGCTCTCCGCCCTCCTGCTCGCCAGGATCGCCGACATGCTGCGCGGCACCGGCCACCACCCGGGCGTCTGGCTGGTGTTCCTGATCTGCCTCGCGCTGACCGTCTTCGCCGGCAGCTACTACGTCCTCGCCGCCCATGCCGGCGAGTTCGACGGCCTGAACACCCGGCTCGACGCGCTCTACTTCACGATCGTCACCATGGCGACGGTCGGGTACGGGGACATCACCGCGGAGGGGCAGGGGCCGCGGCTGGTGGTGATCATGCAGATCGTCTACAACTTCGTCTTCCTGGCCGCGGCCGCCGGAGTGTTGAGCAGGCACATCCGCAGCGGCGTCGAACAGCGCGTGCGGCGGCACGGCCCGGGCTGACACCGCCGCGGCCACCCAGGCCCGGGGGCTCACCGCCGGCCCGGGGCTCAGCGGCGGCCGGGGCTCAGAGGCTCGTGTCGATGACGCAGAACCTGTTGCCGTCCGGGTCCGCCAGGACCACGAAATCCGGGTCCTCCGGGTAGAGGTCCCAGTCCACCCGCTGCGCGCCGAGCCCCACCAGCCGCTCGACCTCGGCCGCCTGGTCCGCCGCGTCGTCGGCGTACAGGTCGAGGTGGACCCGGGGGTGCTCCTGGACGGCCGACTCGCTGCGCCCGAGCGCCACCTGGACACCCGCCCCGCCGGGCGCGACCAGGACCACCCAGCGGTCCCCGACCTCCTCGCCGCCCCGCGGCGCGTACCCCAGGGCCTCGCCCCAGAACGCCGCCGCCCGCCGCACGTCCGCCGCTCCGAGCACCACCGAACCGATCTTCAGCATGCGGGTGATTTTGCCAAACGGTCGACCGATCGGGGCCCGGATCCGGCTAGCGTCGAGACATCCACCGACCCGAGGCGAGAGCCTCCACCGGAGAGAGGCATGCCATGAACCCGGTCGACCTGTTCCGCACGGCGTCCGCACTGCCGCACGCCTGGAGTTCGCGCGCGCTGGGCGACGTGGGGACCGCCCGCGTCAAGGTCCTGCGGATGGACGGGACGGGGGTGGCGGAGGAGGTGCACGATGTCGCCGAGGTGCTGCTGGTCCTCGACGGCCGGTTGGAACTGGCCGTCGAGGGCGCCGACCTGTCCGTGCGACCGGGCGAGCTGTGCGTCGTGCCGGCCGGCGCACGCCACACGGTCAGGGAGGGGAGCCTGGGGACGCTCGTCATCGTGGAGTCGACCGCGACATGACGGCGGGGTGCGCTCCGCCCCCGCCCACCCGTCGCGGCCTGCCGACGCCCGCTCCCCGAATCGTCATCGGACGATCACCACGCACCCCGGCCCTGCCGACCACCCCGTGTCGGCCCGTGTGGCCCGGCGCCCCCTCGTGGCGTCGAGGCGGCTCCTGCGGGACTTCGGGGCGAGGTCCCGGCCGGCTAGTCCTCCTCGTCGTCGGCGGTGGCGTTGAGGGAGGTGATCAGGGAGGAGAGCCGGGAGTTCCAGTTCTGGTAGGTCTGACCGTCGATGGAGTGCTTCCGGGCGAGGTCGCGGACGGTCTTCTGGGCGCCCTTCAACTCGCGGACGGCGCTGTCGGTCTGCCCCTCGTTGAGCCGGGCGGTGGCGTCGTCCAGCGTCCGGAGCAGGTCGACCTGACGGCTGCGGTCCTTCTCCACCTGGGTCTGGGCGATGCTCTGGCGCAGGGCGTTGATCTGGACCAGTGGAGCCGGGTTGTGCGGCGCCGGTGTGGTGGGGCGGGCACTGGTGGGCGTGCTGGTGGGTGCCGACGACGGGGTCGGGGTCGCGGTCGGCGTCTGGGTGGGCGCGGTCGGCGTCGGCGTGGTCGCCGTCGCGCTGGCGCTGACGCCGGGTCTGGCACCCGCGGCCGGGGCTCCCGGGTCGTCGAAGGCCGTGAGCGCGATCATCGCGGCGCCGGCGATCCCCACCAGGCCGAGGGCACCGAAGATCAGCGGCTTGCGCCGGTCCTCCTGGACGGGCTCGGGCATCGACCGCGGGGCCGGTACGGGCGCCATGACCGAGGTCGCGGCAGGCGGCCGGGGCGCCGGGGGCTGCGGCGGCAGGAACGCGGTGTGCTGCTGGTCCGCGACCGGGTAGGCCTGCGGCACGGGCACCGCCGCGAGGAGTTCCGTGGTCGGGTCGGGGACCATCAGCCCCGGTATGCAGGAGAGCAGTTCGGCGCGCGCGGAGGCCGCGTCGGCCGGCCGGTCGGCCGGGTTCTTGGCGAGCAGCCGCAGCACGGCGGCGTCCAGCGCGGGCGGCAGGCCCGGCCGCCGGGCCGAGGGCGGCAGCGGCAGTTCGCCGACGTGCTTGTAGGCGATCGCCACCGGCGTCTCGGCGACGAACGGCGGGGCACCGGTGAGCATTTCGGTCAGGACGCAGCCGATCGCGTACAGGTCGGTACGGCCGTCGAGGGGACTGGCGGTGGCCTGCTCGGGCGAGAGGTAGGCGGCGGTGCCGAGCACGGAGGCGGCCTGGGTGAGGTTGTGGGAGGAGCCGGCCCGGGCGATCCCGAAGTCGACGACCTTCACCCCGCCGTCGTCCGTGATCATGATGTTGCCGGGCTTGATGTCCCGGTGCACCAGGCCGGCGCCGTGCGCGACGGCCAGGCCCTCGCAGACCGCGGCCGCGATCCCGACCGCCTGCTCGACCGGCAGCCCGGGCCGCTGGGCCAGCAGTGCGGCCAGCGAGCAGCCCTGGACGAGCTCCATCACGATGTACGGCGAGCCCTGGTCGACCCCCGAGTCGAAGACCATGACGATCCTCGGGTGGACCAGCATGGCGGCGTGCTGCGCCTCGCGGCCGAACCGCTCGGCGAACCGCGGGTCGTCGGCGAGGCCCCCGTTGAGGACCTTGACCGCCACCTGGCGGCCCAGCACGTGGTCCAGCCCGCGCCAGACGGTGGCCATGCCGCCGACGCCGAGCATCTCGACGAGTTCGTAACGCCCGTTCAGCGCCCGTCCGATCACCTGGAACTCCCCTCACGCGCCCTGTCCGGGGCCCGGACCGCCTCGTTCACCTGTGCACGATAGCCCCCGCGGGCGACGCGCCCGGGCGGCGGCAGCGGCCGGGGAAGTCCGGGAGCACGGGGCGGCGGCGGTCCCGGCGGCCCGTCGGAGGGGGGAAGACGGCCGGGGAACCGGGCAGCGGATCCCCGGCCGCCGGCTCGTGGTCGTACCAGGTGACGGGCACGGTCGGGTCCGGGTGCGGAGCTGTGGAGCTGTGGAGCTGAGCAGTCGGCGGTGCGGGGGTGCCGGCCCGCCCTGACTGCGGGCGGGCGGGCCGGCGGGTGTCCGGCCCGGCCGGGCCGGGGGCGCGTCCGGGAGGTGCGCCCGCCGGTCCGGCCGGGGCCGGGCCGGGTGGGCGGCGGGCACGGGGGAGCCGACCGGCCACCCGGAGTCTTCGGGTGGAGCTGGGTACTGCGGTGGAACGGGTCACGCGGGTGGAACGGGTGGTGCCGGGTGGGGCGGTCCGGATGGGCGGCGAGCCCGGGGGGATTCGCTCACCGCCCACCCGGAGTTCTGGGTCACCTCTCGGACGAGGCGTCGTCGGACCGGGTGTCGGACCGGGTGTCGACCTTGTCGTCGGGTCGACTGTCGGGCCTGCTGTCGCGGTCGGGTGTCGGACGGCCGGTGGCGGACCGGTCGGCCGGCGCGGACGCGGCCGTGGACGGGCCGCCCGGTGCGCCCGTGGACGGCGGGAGCGGTGCGGTCACGGGCGGGGTCACCGCGCCCGCGTCCGCCCTGCCCGTGTCGTTCCCCCCACCGGCACCACCGGCACCATCGGCACCACCGCTGCCGGCACTGCCACCGGTGCCGCGACCGTCCCCGGAACCGCCCGAGCCGCCCGAGCGGCCGCCGCGGTCGCGGTCGCGGTCGCGGTCGTCGTCGGAGCCCTTGCCGGATCCGTTCCCGCCGGGCTGCGGACGCGAGGAGGAGTTGCCCCGGCGATCGTCCTCCGACTTCCGGAGCACGTCCGCGCAGTAGGCCTCCACCTTCTCCGGCCCGCCCGCCGCCGCGATGAGCGCGTCGAACTGCGGGTCCTTGACCAGCTGACGCGGCCGCTCGCCCTTGCCCGCCCGGTCCGTGAAGCGCTTGCAGAGGGCGGCCGACACGCCCTGACCCGGCAGGCCCCGGCCCTCCGCGTCCGGCGAGGCCGACGTACCCGGAACCGCAGGACGGCCGACCCCTGCGGACGGGCCGAAGGCGGTGGGGCCTTCGGACGGGACGCCGGAGGAGGTGCCGGACGACCCCGCGGACGAACCTGCGGACGACCCGGCGGAGGGGGCTGCGGAGGATCCGGCCGACGACCCGGCGGACGGACCCGCGGTGAGCGGCGCGGGCGACGGCGTACCGGTCGCCGCTCCGGGCCGCACCGCAGAGGAGGACGACGGGCCCGCGCCGGTCGGCGCGACCGGACTGCGGCGCGGCTCGTCCGCGCCGCCGCCCAGCGCCGACGGCAGGTTGCCCGTGCCTGCCGCGACCGCGACCCCGCCGAGCGCCGTGGCGCCGAGCACGACGGCAGCGGCCTTCGTACTGAAGGCCCTCGTCAGCGCGGCGGTCGCCATCGTTCGTCTCCGGACGGGTGCGGGTACGGCAGGTGCGGCGGGCACTGCCGGAACAGGTGCGAGACGGGCCTCCCGGAACGCGGCCAGGGCCGCGGCCTCCCCGGCCAGTTCACCCTGCGTCGCCGGAGCCGCCGCAGCGGCGAGCACGCGGGCGACCTGCCCCGTCCGCCCGTCCTCGGGCGGCCTGGGGCCGGTGCGCGCGGTTCCGCCGTCCGGTCCGGTGAGCGAGGCGCCCTGCCCGGCCGACGGGCCTCCCACGGCACCGGAGAGCAGTTGCTCGGCGGTGTCACGGTCGATCCGACGGGGTCGGTTGGTGCTCATCTCATGTCCTTCAGCGTCGCGGCCCGGCGTTCTGTCACACCCTGCGGAGAACTTTTTTCGACCGGCGTCCCGGCGCCCTCCCGGACAGCCCTGCCGGCGCCCCCGCCCGTCCGGGCGGCGGGGATCCCCGGTCCGGCCGGCCCCGGCACGAAGGGCTGCTCCAACAGCTTGGCGAGCCGCCGCAGCCCCCGGTGCGCGGCCATCCGGACGCTGCCCGACCGCTTGCCCAGGACCCGGGCGGCGCTCTCGGCGTCCAGTTCCATCACCACCCGGAGCATCACGGCTTCGGCCTGGTCCCGCGGCAGGCGGGCGATCAGCGCCAGAGCGTCCGAGGTGCCGACCGCGGTGAGGGCCGCACCGGCGGTGTCGTCCCCTGCGGCGAGCTCGGCCAGGTACTCGAACGGCAGGTCCGCGACCGGCCGGCGGCGCCGGGACCGCAGGTGGTCCAGCGCCCGGTTGCGCGCGATGGTGGCGGCCCACCCCCGGAAACCGTCCCCGTCGCCGGAGAACGAGCGCAGGTCCCGGGCGATCTGCAGCCAGGCCTCGGAGGCGATGTCCTCGGCGTCCTGGGCGCCCTCGGGCCGACCACCGACCAGCACGCCCAGGTAGCGGAGCAGACCCGGCTGAACGCTCCGGAACAACAGCCGGTAGGCCTCCTCGTCCCCGTCCTGCGCGGCCCGTACGGCCTCGGTCAGATCGACGGGGGAGGTGGCCGCGCGCGCGGGCGGGCCGAGCGGCGGGCCTGACGTCGTCACCGGGACGGACCGGCCGACGTGCCTGTCGGTGCCCGCTCCGGGGCGTTCTGCACTCTGCACCCGCCACATCATGCGCCATCCGGGCGAACAGCCGGCCGTGGCGGAGTCGGACCGTTACGCGGGGCCCGGGGGACGGGCGGGCACGGGTCCGGCGGGCGGTCCGTGACCGCGGCCGGGGATGCCGGTCCGCCGGACCAAGGACAGCCCGCCTTCGGGTCGAAGGTCCTGCCGCCCGCTGGCCTTGGCCCGCAGCGGTCGAAGCGTCCCCCTACCTATGTTGTCAGTGGACGATCCATTCGGCCGGCCTCTCCCCGGCCCTCGGATCCCGACCTTCGGATCCGGCCTCCGAACCCGGCGGCCGGCCCCGGCCGCCCGCTTCGGGCGGCCCGAGTCCGGCAGCCCGCACCCGCCCACAGCGCCGCCACCCCCTTCGCCCCGGACCGCCCTCCCCGGACCGCCGAGCCCCGCCTCCCCGACTGCGGCCACCACTGGAGTCCCGGCCCCTTCCGCCTCCCCACCGGCACCACCCGCCCGCCCGACACGACCGTTCAGGACCCGCCATGACGACCGCCCACGAGCTCTACGAGCGCGGGCTGCGCGACCACCTCGCCCCCGCCCTCCGCCTCCTCGGTCTCACCGGACGGCTCCGGACCTTCAGCCTCCCCGACGAGACCCACTGGGCGCTGCTCGGCCTGGTCGAGCAGCGGACCGAGGACCGGCTCCGCTACACCTTCGACCTGAGCCTGGTCGGCCGCGCCGACTGGGCCGGGGCCGCCTTCCCCGGCCCGCGTCCGGACCCGCGCGCCGTCTACGGCATCGAGGCCTGGCGGGCCCGGATCGGCGAGCTGATGCCGGTCGGCGAGGACGTCTGGTGGGAGGTGCTGCCCGGGCCGCGCTGGCGGGTCGCACTGGACGACTCGGTGGCCGCCGTCCGGCACTACGGCCTTCCCGAGCTGCGCCGCCGCGCCGAGCGCGACCGGGGCGGCGAAGTCGGCGAGACCTACCTCTCCCCCGCCGAACTGGAGGAGGTCAACGCGACCCTGCTGGCGGTCGCGGTCGCCCGGATCCAGCGCGCCGAGCTGGTCGACAAGGCACTCGTGCTCACGGGCGCGTGGACGAGGGCAGACGCGGCCGCCCGGACCGTCCTGCGGGGCGTCGCCCGGGGGTTCCTCTCGGCGGAGGACGAGCGCTTCCGCACCGTCCGCTGCCAGGACACGCTCGGGCGGCCGCTCTGGCACTTCGGCCCGGGCCTCGACCGGGGCACGGGCGGCGACGGCCGCCACCCGGAGCGGTGAGCCGACTCCCGCGCCGGTGAACAGCCCCGAAGGCAGCCTGCCGGTCGGCGCGGAGCCTCCGTCCGACCGCGGGGACCCGCCCCGCCGTCCCGTACTCCGGCCCGTCACTCTCGTCGATCACACCCCATCTGACGCCCCATCAGGCATACGATCGTCCGAACATCAGAGGAACCATCCGGACCCCCTGAGAGTCCATAGATAACGAGGGGGTAACGAGCCCCCGTTCGGGAAACGGGGAGCCAATGAGCCGGACACACGCGCAGACCACCACCGAGGACCGCACCCTGGTCTGGGACGGCTGCCTCAACGTCCGCGACCTGGGCGGCCTCCGCACCACGACCGGCGCCCGCACCACCCGCCGCTCGATCACCCGGGCCGACAACCTGGACCGGCTCACCGCCGAGGGCTGGGACGCCCTCCTCGACCACGGCGTCCGCACCGTCGTCGACCTGCGCAACATCGAGGAGTACAAACCGCTCCTCCCGCTCCCGGAGGGCGTCGAGCTGATCCGCGTACCGCTGGACGAACTCGCCGGCCCCGCCTGGTGGGAGGCGTACGGGCACCTCGACGGCACCCCCCTGGCGCTGCGCCCCTACCTGGACCACTGCCCGCACGCCGCAGCCGAGTTGATCACCACGATCGCCGGCGCCCGCCCCGGCGGCCTCGTCGTGCACTGCGGCGCCGGCCGCGACCGGACCGGCCTGGCCGCCCTGCTGCTGCTCGCCCTGGCCGGCGTCGAGCCCGCCGAGATCGTCACCGACTACCTGCTGAGCGCGCCCAACGTCCGCCCGCTGTACGGCATGCTCGGCCTCCCGGACCAGTACCGCCGCATCGACGCGGTGCTCGCCGAAGCCGGCACCACCGCCGAGGACGCCCTGCACGCCACTCTCGACGACTTCGACCCCGTGCCGTACCTGCTGGCCGCAGGCGTCGACCCGTCCGACCTCGCCGCCGCCCGGGACCGCCTGATCACCATCTGACGTCCCGCCATCCCGGCCGGCTCTACCAGAGCTTGTCGATCTCACCGGGGTAGAGGCCGATCCGGGCACCGGCGAAGTCCGCCCGGTGCCGCCGGGCACGCCCGGTCAGGAACGCCGCCATGGTCAGCTTGTCGAACCCCTCCCGATCGCTCGGGAAGGGCCGCTCGACCGTCCCGCCGACCAGCACCGCACCCGGGAGCAGCTCCCAGCCCGCCCCCTCGTAGAAGGTCCGGAGCTCCCGGTCGCAGGTGAAGAGCCCGAGATCCGCGCCGCTCTCCTCGATCGCCGCGCGGGCCGCGACCACCAGCCGCCGCCCGTACCCGCGACCCCGCAGGGCCCGGTCGGTGACCACCGCACTCAGCCCGCTCGCCGCGTACGTCCGACCGGCGTGGTCCAGCGACGTGGAGAGCACGTCGAGCGCGGCCACCACCCGGTCGCCGTCCAGCAGCAGCATCGACCGCGGACGCAACACCGGGTCGTGCACCGGCTCGGCCGACGGGCCGGTCGGCCCGGGCCAGACCTGGTCCTGCAACTCGGCCACCTGGAGCTTCAGTTCGCGAGGCACCTCGGCCTCCGCCAGAGTGACCGTCCGCATCACCGCTCCTCCGATAGACCCTCCCGGACGCCGCTCCGGCAGACTCCGGGCGCGATTCTCCGCACCGCGACCCGCCAGGACCTGCCCGCCGTCATCGCCCTCCTCGTCGACGAGGAGGGCGTGACCGACCCTGCCGAGGTCCGGGTCGACGAAGCCTACGCCCGCGCCTTCGCGGAGGTGGACGCCGACGCCCGCAACGAGATGCTGGTGCTCGACGAGGGCGACGGCACGGTGATCGGCTACCTCCAGCTGACCTACATCCCCGGCCTCGGCCGGGGCGGCGCGGAACGCGCGCTGATCGAGGGCGTCCGGGTGCGGGCCGACCGGCGGGGTGCGGGCCTCGGACACGAGCTGTTGACCGAGGCGGTCGCCCGGGCCCGCGCGCGCGGCTGCACCCTCGTCCAGCTGACCAGCGACAAGCGCCGCACCGGGGCGCACCGGTTCTACGCCTCGCTCGGCTTCGAACGCAGCCACGACGGGTTCAAGCTGGCCCTCTGAGCGGCGGGTTGCGCCCCTCGCGCCCCGTCGCCGAGCCATGACCGGGTCCGCGACCGGCCCCGATAATCGTTCGCGGCCGACCGGCGCCGCCGACGATACTGCCCGACATGGTGCACTTCTCCGACTTCGACACCCGCAACTACCCCACCGTGGACGTCAGGACCGGCTACGCCCAGTGGGTGGCCACGTACGAGCAGACCGTCGAGGACGCGATGGACCTCGCCGTACTCGACCGCCTCACCACTCCGGCCTGGCCGGAGGTCGGCCGCGCGGCCGACCTCGGCTGCGGCACCGGCCGCACGGGCGCCTGGCTGCGCGCCCGGGCCACGGACGGCCTGGTGCTCGACGGGGTGGACCTCACCCCCGAGATGCTCGCGGCGGCCCGGGAGCGCGGCGCCCACGACAGCCTCACCGAGGGCGACGTCGCCGCCACCGGCCTGGCGGAGGGCGGGTACGACCTGGTCGTCTCCTCGCTGATCGACGAGCACCTCGCCGACCTCGGCCCGTACTACCGCGAGGCCTGGCGGCTGGCCCGCCCGGGCGGCCGCTGCGTGCTGGTGGGCCTACACCCGTACTTCATCATGGCGGCCGGCATGCCGACCCACTTCACCGGTGAGGGCGGCGCCGACATCGCCATCACCACCCACGTCCACCTGGTGTCGGACCACCTCACCGCCGGCCTGGCGGCCGGCTGGACGCTGGTCGAGATGGCGGAGGCGGTCGTGGACGACGCGTGGATCGCGCTCAAGCCGAAGTGGGAGAAATACCGCAGCCACCCGGTCTCGGCGGCGTACGTCTGGGAGAAGCGGGCCTGAGTCCCGACGGAACCGGCGGGCGGGCAGCCGGGGCGCACGGGCCGAGCAGGACAGGTAGGCAGGCAGGTCGGGGAGACGGTCGGAGGACACAACTCGCAGGATCGTCAACCATCGGTTGACGATCCTGTGGCGACAACCTAAGGTTGACGCTATGGAGAATCCGATCGTTCCCAAGACCACTCCGCTGCGTCTCGACGACCTGATCGACGCGATCAAGAAGATCCACACCGACGCGCTCGACCAGCTCGCCGACGCGGTCATCGCCGCCGACCACCTCGACGAGCTGGCCGACCACCTCATCGGCCACTTCGTCGACCAGGCCCGTCGCTCCGGGGCCTCCTGGACCGACATCGGCCACAGCATGGGCGTCAGCAAGCAGGCCGCCCAGAAGCGCTTCGTCCCCAAGGACCCGGCCACCCCCGCCGACCTCGACCCGAGCCAGGGATTCGGCCGGTTCACCGACCGGGCCCGCAAGGTCGTGATGGCGTCCCAGGAGGAGGCCCGTCGGGCCGGCAACGCCGAGATCGGTGCCGGACACCTGCTGCTCGGCCTGCTCGCCGAACCGGACGGCCTGGCCGTCCGGGCCCTCGCCGGCCAGGGCATCACCCCGGAGGCCGTCCGGACCGCGACGGCGGCGGTGCTGCCGGCCGCCGCCGCCGAGGTGCCGGCGCTCATCCCGTACGACGCCCAGGGCAAGAAGGCGCTGGAACTGACGTTCCGCGAAGCGCTGAAGCTCGGTCACAACTACGTCGGCACCGAGCACATCCTGCTGGCGCTGCTGGAGTTGGAGAACGGCGCCGGCGTGCTCAACGACCTCGGTGTCGGGAAGCCGGAGACCGAGGCCTTCATCACCGACCTCCTCGCCGCGTTCATCGCGTCGAGCGCCACCGACCAGGGGTGACCGGAGCGTTCCGGGGCCCCGGGACGGGCGGGGCCCCGGAACCCCCGGTGCGCGGACTCAGAATCCCGACACGTGGGTGGTGATGATCCGCACCCGCCCGTCGGCCGCCGCCTCCACCGCCGCGCGGAGGCGCAACGACCGCGCCGGACCGAGCAGTTCGAGCGCCTCCTCGTCGTCGGCCCAGCGGTGGTCGTCCAGTTCACCGGCCGGGACGGTCACGGGGGTACCGTCCGGGACGGTGCCGAAGTCGAAGAGGAAGTGCTGGGCCGGGTGGTCGAGTTCGTCCGATGCGTGGGTCCAGGAGATGGCCAGCAGGTCACCGGCCCGGCGGACGATCCCGGTCTCCTCCTCCAGCTCACGGGCCGCACACTCGACCGGCCCCTCACCGAGGTCGATCGTCCCGCCCGGGAACTGCCAGTACTCCCGGTACCCGGCCTTGACGATCAGGATCCGTCCGGACTCGTCCCGCAGGACGCACCCCGCCGCCGCGTAGATCCGGGGCAGTGACGCCAACCACTCTTCACGGGACTTCAACGGCTCGGCCGCCACGGCGGACCTCCTCCGGCTCAGGGGACGACTGCGCCCACTCTGCCATCCCGCCCCGCCGCGGGCAGCCTCAGACCGTCACGGGCGTTCACGAACGCGGTCGGAGACGAGGCCGGCGGGAGTGGCCGGCGGGAGTGGCCGGCAGGCGTGGTCCGCGGGAGCGGGCCTCGGCGGTCCGTGGTGGCCCGCCGAGGCCCGCCGTGGCCCGGAGCGCCGTTGCCGGGTCAGCTCCGGCCCGCGAGGTGCTCCACCAGGCGGTCGAAGCTGGAGTTGAGGCCCGCCTCGGCCTCCGGGCCGAGGTACATCTCCGGGACGTCGCGCTGCTGCATGACCACCTTGGTGCGGCCCTCGCCCAGGTCGACGAAGGTGAGGCTGCCCGTCATCCCGATGCCGTCCTCGACGAACTCCAGCAGCTCGCCCTCCCGGATCGCCGTGATCGTGCCCCGGACCGGGTAGCGGTCGCCCGTCTCCTCGATCACCATCGTGCTGTCGAACCGCCCGCCGACCTTCGGCTCGATGGTCACGGTGTCCAGCGGCACGTGGGTGCCGACCGGACCCCAGAAGCGGACGAACTGCTCGGGCTCGACGTACGCCCGGAAGACGTCCGCCGGGGTGGCGGGCAGCTCGCGGATGATGGTCAGCTCGCCCAGGTTCTCGCTCATGTCGTTTCCTCTGCTGTGTTCCGCCGCGTTGGTGCGGCTCGGTGTCGCGCTCTCGAAGGGGTAGACCGGACCACCGCACGGAACTCATCGCTCCTCGGCGAACTTCTTCGAGAATTTTCGGGAATCCTCCCGACCGGCCGATGAGCCGGGAGCGCAGCACCGGTCTCACCTACGTGAACACCCGACCCAGCACCGGACCCACGGCCGGACCGACCACCACGCGCCAGGTCACCTGTGACCTCGGCGCCCTGCCCGACCCCGACCTCGCCGTCGTCGACGCCCTCGCCCGGCTCCGGCTCGCCGCCGCCCGGCAGGGCGTCGGCCTGTCCCTGCGGAACGCGAGCGGCCCTCTGCGGGAACTGCTCGCGTTCAGCGGGCTGGCCGCCGTCCTCCCCGCCCAGGCACCTACCGACGCCCCCGGGACCACGGAGGCCACGGAGGCCGTGACCGCCACGGCCCCGCCCGGCGAGCTCCCGTTCCTGGCCCCCGACCGGCCGCCCGGCCCGATCCCCGAACCGCAGCCCGGGCAGCTGACGGATCTGCCGCCGTGGCTACCGCCCGATCTCCCCGCCGATCTCCTGGCCGATCTCCTGACCGGCCTCCAGCCGGGGCGGCAGGCCGAACAGCGGGAAGAGCGCGTCGGTGTCGAGGAAGTTGGTGAGCCCCGCGATCCGACCCGCTGAAACGTCCAGCACGATCAGTGCCCACGGCTCGTGGCCGCCCTCCGGGCTCGGCCGGTACTGCCCGAAGGCCGGGCTGCCGTTGGCCACCACCGGCACCAGCCGGGAGCCCCGGCAGCCGTGGCCCGGGCCGAGCATCCACTCGCGGATGTCCGTGTGCCCGGTCAGCCACAGCGCGTACGGCGGCATGTTGAGCGTGACGTCCTCGTGCAGCAGCGCGGCCAGCCCGTCCATGTCGTAGGCCTCGAAGGCGCTGACGTACCGGGCGAGCAGCGCGCGGTGGTCCTCGTCCAGCACGGGCGCCGGGCGGGCGGCGGCGGTGTCGGCGGCGAGGGTGGCGCGCGCCCGCTGGAGCGCGCTGTTCACCGAGGCGACGGTCACGCCGAGCAGTTCGGCGACCTCGCCGGCCTTCCAGGCGAGCACCTCGCGCAGGATCAGCACCGCCCGCTGGCGGGGCGCCAGCCGCTGGAGCACGGCGACGAAGGCCAGCCGCACCGACTCCCGCTGGGCGGCCACCTCGGCCGGGTCCCCGGTCTCGGGCACCACCCGGCCGTCCGGCGCCGGGCCGATCCAGGTGACCTCGGGCAGCTGGGCATCGGTCGCGGTGGCCACGGTGGACGGGCCGGCCAGGTCCATCGGACGGGCCCGGCCGTTGCGGCCGTTCAGCGCGTCGAAGCAGACGTTGGTGGCGATCCGGTACAGCCACGACCGCAGGGCCGCCCGGCCCTCGAAACCCCGGTACCCGCGCCAGGCCCGGACCATGGTCTCCTGCACCGCGTCCTCGGCCTCGAAGACGGAGCCGAGCATGCGGTAGCAGTATCCGGTCAACTCCGTCCGGTGCCGCTCCAGCTGGAGCTCGACCGGCTCCTCCGTCATCAGGTCGGCCATCGCCCTGCCCCCGTCCCACACCGTTTCCGGCCCTGCCGGTGATCGGCACGAACGTATCGCAGACCACCGACACCGGCCGTCGCGACCGGGGCGTCGACGGCTCCGGCCTCGCCGACGCTTCGGTCGCCCACCCCGAACGGACGGCGGCGGGGCGGGAGCCGTCGTGCGGCTCCCGCCCCGGTGGAGGACGGAACGGCCGACGAACCGACGCGCGGTCGGCATCCGGCCGGCCCATGACCGGCGCGCGCGGCCGAACGCGATCAGCGCGCGATCAGCGCGCGATCAGTGCACGATCAGTGCGCCGAGTGCTTCTCGGCCCCACGGTGCCGGTGGCCCTTGAGCTCGGCGTGCTGCGCGGGTGCGGATTGCACGGACCCCGTCCGGATGTCCCGGCCGCCGTGCCGGAAGGCCGCGTCACCTCCGTACGCGCCGCCGGCTCCCGCCGCGGCGCCGGTGCGCGGGCTCGGTGGGGACGTCATCGGGGTCGTCGCCATGCCCCGGCGTTCCAGCAGCTCCTGGGTTCCCCTACGGAGCTTGTCGGCGCTGCCCGGTGTTCGCTTGGTCATCGTCGGCCTCCCATCGGCGGTGGCCGGCCGGGTGTCGGCCGGAGGGACCGCACGGGCGTTATGTCCCGATTATGGCCGAGTTACACCTGGGAGTCCGTTCCGGTGTCCGGGCGGGGAACCGTCGGCACCGACCCCCGGCGGCGGACCCTGAACCGCACACCCCGCACCACCGCCTCAGCCCATCACCTCGTGGACGTAGCACCAACGCCAGTCCTCACCCGGCTCGTACGAGCGGATCACCGGGTGGGAACTGTCGTGGAAGTGCGAGGTGGCGTGGCGCTGCGGCGAGAAGTCGCAGCAGCCGATGTGGCCGCAGTCCAGGCAGACCCGCAGATGCACCCAGTCCCGACGGCCCTCGGCGAGACAGTCGGAGCAGCCGTCCGCGGGCGGGAGGGGCGCGATGTCCCGGGGTGCGGCGGCGAGGTCTTCGCAGGCACTCATGGACGCAGAGTAGTGACGACCGCCCCGGACCGCGCCCCGAGACACGCTGCACTCCGCACCCGCCCCGCCGCGGACCGCCCCGGACACGGACACGGACCGCCGGCCGGTCCGCCACCCACCCGACCCCGCCTCCGACACCGGACCACGCCCGGCACCCCCGCCCGGCGGCCGACCCCGGCGTGGGAGCATGCCAACCGTGGTGGACGTGACGGGGAGAACGAACAGCGACACCGGTGGCACCCCCACCGCCGAGGGGCCCGACCAGGCGCCGACGAGCAGCGCCGGGGCCCCGCCCGACCTTCCGGGCATCGCGGGCACCGGCCGGGTCCGGCAGCCCGTGGCGCTGATCCGTCTGCTCGTGGGCCTGGGCGCGATCACCCTCACCCTCCTGCTCGCCGACTACGCCCGCGCGACCACCGGCGGCATCGCCGCCGACGTCGCCCAGGTCGCCGAGCTGGTGCCGCCCCCGCTCGCCGGCATCGCCGCCGGACTCACCACCGCCGCCCTCCTGCTGGTCCCCGCCTACTCGGCGACCCGGCGGCTGCTCGGTGCGGTGCCCGACCGCCGGCACGTCCTCCAGCACCTCGCCGACGGCCTGCTGGCCGCCGTCCTCGCGTACGGCGTCTCGCTCGTCATCGATCTCTGGATCGACGGCCCCGCCCCGTTCTCCCTGGTCTCCGCGCTGACCCAGCCCCTGCCCGGCGACGCCCTCGCCCGCACCGAACCGGTGTACGGCTACCTCGCTCCCGTCCTCGCCTTCCTCACCGCGTCCGGAGCCCGCGAACGACGGGTGCCCCGAGCCGTCCTCGCCCTCTCCGGACTCGCCGGGCTCGCCGGCGGCTTCGCCACCCCGACCGCCCTGCTGCTCGGACTGCTGATCGGCTGGACGGCCGCCCACGGCACCCGCTACGCCGTCGGCACCCCGGACCCCCGGCCCCGGCCGGCGCAGCTCCTGCACACCCTGCGCGAGGCGGGCCTTCGCCCGGTCGCCGCCGTCCCGGCCGGCCCCGACCGCTACCTCGTCCACCAGGAGGCCGGCCGCCCCGACCTCGACGTCCAGGTACTCGACCGGCAGGCGGTCACCGCCGCCCTGGTGCAACGGGCCTGGCGCCGGCTGCGCCTGCGCACCGCCCCGCACCCGCGGGCGCTGCGCTCGCTCCGCACCGGCCTGGAACACGAGGCACTGGTCTCGTACGCGGCCGTCGCCGCCGGGGTCCGCACCTGCCGGATCGCCGCCACCGCCGAACTCGGCCGGGACACCGCACTCGTCGCGTACGAGCGTCTGCCCGGCCGCACCCTCGACCTGCTCGCCGACGACGAGGTCACCGACGCGCTGCTCGTCGACGCCTGGCGCCAGCTCGCCCTGCTCCAGCGGCGCGAGATCTCCCACCGGGCGCTGGTCCCGTCCGCGCTGCTGGTCGACGGGGCCGGCTCGGTGCACCTGGTGGACTTCGCGGACGGCGACATCGCGGCGAGCGACCTCGTCCTGCGCTGTGACATCGCCCAGCTGCTCACCACCCTCGCGCTGCGCACCGGCGCCGAACGCTCGGTCCGGGCCGCGGTCGCGGTACTCGGCCCGGACGCGGTCGGCGCGGCCCTCCCGCTGCTGCAACCGATCGCCCTGTCCCGCAGCACCCGGCACGCCCTCAAGCAGTCCTCCGCCCTCGCCCACTGCACACCGGCCCCGGCGGCCGTCCCGCCCCAGCGCCCCGCGCCGGACACAGCGGGCACGCCCGGCGCGCCCGGCACGGACGGCGCGCCCGCCGCGGCGACGCCTCCCGACCTGCTCGACGCCATCCGCACCGAGGTGCTCCGCACCCGGCCGCAGGCACCGGTCCGCCCGGTCAAGCTGGAGCGGCTGCGTCCCCGCACCCTCCTGGCGGTCGGCGGCGGCGTGGTGGCCGGCTGGCTGCTGCTGCCCCAGTTCTTCGCCACCGAACAGAACCCGATCGCCGCCGTCGTCGATGCCGATCCGCTCTGGCTCGTCCTCGCCCTGCTCGCCGCGGCCGCCAGCCACGTCATGTCGGCGATGGGGTTCGTCGGCTTCGTCCCGGAGCGGCTGGACTTCCGCAACGCGGTGCTCGCCCAGGTCGCCGGCTCGTTCGTGAAGCTGGTCTCCCCCGGCGGGGTGGGCGGCGTCGCCCTGAACATCCGCTTCCTCCAACGGGCCGGCATCCCGACCCCCCAGGCGGTGTCCAGCGTCGGCGTGGGCCAGCTCCTCGGCCTGGTGCTGCACCTGCTGCAGCTGGGCGCCTTCGTCTACCTGCTGGGGCTGGAACCCGGCGGCTCCGAGCTGGACGCCCTGCCCGCCGTGGTCGGCGGCCTCGTCGGGGCGGCCGTGCTGCTGGCCGTGGTGTCCACCGTGCCGCCGGCCCGGCGGTGGCTGGCCGCCAGGCTGCGTCCGCTGACCGCCGAGGTCCTGCCCCGGCTGCTGGAGCTGCTCCGCAACCCGGGGCGGCTGGCGGTCGGGATCACCGGCCAGCTGCTGGTCTCGATCTCGCTGGTCGCCTGCCTGTACTGCTGTGCCCGGGCGGTCGGGCGGGAGCCGGCCTTCGCCTCGGTCGCGGTGGTGTTCCTGATCGGCAACGCGGCCGGCAGCGCGGCGCCGACCCCGGGCGGGGCCGGCGTCGTGGACAGTGCGCTGGTGGCGCTGCTGGAGCACACCGCGTCGATGGAGGAGGGCGGGGCACTGGCCGCCGTCGCGCTCTACCGGCTGCTCACCCTCGTCCTGCCGGTGCTGCCCGGCTGGGCCGCGTTCACCTGGCTGCAGCGCCGCCGGGCCCTGTAGCACCGACCGCCGGGCCCGGCCGTCCCTGACCTCCGACCGGCGTCGGCCCGGCTTCCGGGCGCCCCGGCGCGCGCTCCGGTGAGCGGCTACTCCCGGTACTCGTCCTCGTCGAGCTGTACCACCCGGCTCTGCTCGGCGACGTCCGCGACGTCGGTGGCCGGGTCCGCGCCGAGTGCCCGGCGCTCCGCGAGCTCGTCGTACTCGTCCTCCTCCACCTCTTCGTCCGGCTCCACGGCCTCGGCGACCTCGTCCAGGTAGTCCTCGTGGTTCTGCGGCATGACGTCCGTCCTCGCTGCTCGGAGGCTCCCTCGGGTCCGGTGGGGGTACTGGAAGTATCCGCCGCCGGGCGCCCGGGCGCGACGCGCCGCCCGCCGACCGGCGTACGTCCGCGGCCGCTGCGGGCCCGCCCGGCGGTGGCGGATTGACCCGCGAAAGAGACCAGTAAATGCACCATGAACGGGGTTCACCCGCTCCCTAGGCTCCTCGCCATGACGACGAACACGAACACGAACGCCGCGCAGACCCGGACCCAGGACCAGCCCCAGGACCAGGACCGGACCCGGACCCGGACCCACGAGGAGCACCCGCCTGCCGGCCGCCTCGACTACGCCCGCACCGTCCCCAAGGTCCTCCGCGCGATGATCGCCCTGGACGCCGCCGCCCGGGAGGGCCTCGCCCCGGCCCTGATCGAGCTGGTCCACGTCCGCTCCTCCCAGCTCAACGGCTGCGCCTACGGCCTCGACATGCACGTCAAGGACGCCCGCAAGGCCGGTGAGAGCGACGAGCGGATCTACCTGCTCCCGGTCTGGCACGAGGCCCCGGAGGGTGTCTACAGCGACCGCGAGCGCGCCGCCCTGGCGCTGGCCGAGGAGATCACCCACATCGGCGGCGGCGTCTCCGACGCGGTGTACGGGCGGGCCGCCGCACTGTTCGAGGAGAAGGAACTCGCCCAGCTCATCTCGCTCTGCTTCACGATCAACGCCTGGAACCGGATCAACGTGGCCACCCGCAAGGCCCCGGGCACCCGGTAGCCGCCGGCCGCGCCACCGGCACCCCCGTCCTCGGGGAGAACGGGTCACAGGCCGCCGGGGGTACGATCGGTGCCGTACCAGCAGGGCTTACCCACACCTCCCGGTGGCCCCGAGGCCCATACGAACGACGGGGAAATCATGTCCGGCTCGCACTACTTCACCGGTGCACCCGAGGTCGCCAGCGAACGCCGCCCGATCACGGTCACCCTGCCGGACCTCACCCTGGAACTGACCACCGACGCGGGCGTCTTCTCCCGCACTCGGCTGGACCCGGGCACCCGGATCCTGCTGGAGCACGCGCCCCCGCCCCGGGTGCGCGGCCCGATCCTGGACATCGGCTGCGGCTACGGCCCGATCGCCCTGACCTGGGCCAGCCGGCGCAAACGGCTGCCGGTCTGGGCGGTCGACGTCAACACCCGCGCGCTGGAGCTGGTCCGGTTGAACGCCGAGGCGCTGCGGCTGGGCAACGTGCAGGCCGCACTGCCCGAGGAGGTCCCCGCCGACCAGCGGTTCGCGGCGATCTACTCCAACCCGCCGATCCGGATCGGCAAGACCGCGCTGCGCAGCCTGCTGGAGCAGTGGATCGGCCGGCTGACCCCGGACGGCTCGGCGTTCCTGGTGGTCCAGAAGCACCTGGGCTCGGACTCGTTGCAGCAGTGGCTGAACGACCAGGGCTACCCGACCACCCGCGTCACGTCGGTGAACGGGTTCCGGATTCTTGAAGCGCGGCCCCGCCCGACGGCGGGCGAGGGCCCCGAGAGTGGACGAGGTACGACGTCGTGAAGCAGCTCCGCGGGACCGAACTGAAGCGGCTGCACCGCCAGTGGCGGCGTGGCAACGAGTTCCGGCTCGCGATGATCCTCGAAAACCTGCAGTCGCCGTTCAACGTCGGCTCGATCGTGCGGACCGCCTCCGCGATGGGTGCGGAGAAGCTGTACCTCACCGGCGACACCCCGTCGGTGCGGTCGGCGGGTGCGCAGAAGGCCGCGATGGGTACCGACAAGTACCTGAAGGTCGAGTACTTCCCGACGATCGCCGAGGCCGTGGCCGCGGCGAAGGGCGACGGCTTCAAGGTCGTCGGGCTGGAGCTGGCGGACGAGGCGGTGCCGATGTTCGCCGCCGAGCTGACCCCGGCGGTCGCCTTCGTGCTGGGCCACGAGGACCGCGGTGTGACGGCGGACGCGCTGGCGCTCTGCGACCAGGTGGTGTTCGTGCCGCAGCTGGGCCGGGTCGGCTCGCTGAACGTCTCCGCCGCCGCGACGGTCGCCTGCTACGAGGCGCGCCGCCAGGGGTACGCGATCACCGGAGCCCCGGACGGCTCCGACGCGGGCGGTCCCGACGAGGGTGACCTCGGCGACGACTGACCGCCACGACCGACCCGCTCCGGCGGGGCACGACGACCGACCCGCCGCCGGCGGGAGGGGACGCCCCCTCCCGCCGGCGGCGTGCGTCAGACCTCGACGAGCACCTTGCCCCGGTTGCCCTCCCGGTCCACGTAGAGGCTCCGGTACGCCTTCGGGATCTCGTCGAACCCCTTGTGCACGGTCTGGTGGTAACGGATCTCCCCGTCCCGGACCAGCCCGCCCAGTTCCTGGTGCATCTGCGCCAACAGCGGCTCGGTGAACCACTCCTGGGCGAAGATCCCGCGGATCGTGGTGCGCGGGAACATGATGTACGGCAGCAACCGGGGTCCGGTGAGATCTCCGTTCACCGTGGTCGCCCACTGCCAGCACACGGCCACCTGGCTGTCCACGTTGAGCATGGTGAACACCGCGTCGGTGACCGTGCCGCCCAGGTTGTCGAAGTACCGGTCGACCCCGTCGGGCGCGGCGAGCGACAGCGCCTGACGGACCTTCTCGGCGTCGTCGGTCTGGTCGTAGAGGACCACCTCGTCGAAGCCCAGCCCCCGCAGGTACTCGGCCTTGCCCGGCGAGGCGGTGGTGCCGACCACCCGGCCGGCCCCGGACCGCTTGGCCAACTGGCCGACCAGGGTGCCGATCGAGCCGGACGCGCCGCTGATCACCACAGTGTCGCCGGGCCGCACCGCCATGAACCGGGTGAGCGTGCCCCACGCCGTCATCCCCGGCGCGCCCATGATGCCGAGGGCGGTGGAGACCGGCAGCCGCTCGTCGTACCAGGCCGGGTCGAGCCGCCGGTAGGCCGGGAAGACCATCGGGAAGGTCCCGGTCCTCCACAGCTCCTCGGCACCGTTGTGCACGACGTGGCTACGCCAGCCGCCGAACCCCTGCACGAGGTCGCCGACCCGGAACGCCGCCTCCGGCCCGGCCTCGATCACCTCCATGATCGAGTCGGCGCCCATGTGGTGGCCGATCGGTGTCTCCAGGGCGAGCCCGTTCTGGTACGGGTCGACCGAGACGTACCGCGTCCGGAAGAGCATCTCGTCCGGCCGGAGGTCGATCTCGACGTCCTCGACGACCTTCCGGTAGATCCGGTTGACGTCGGGCACCCCGTCCAGGTGTTCCCGGACCACCCACTTCTCGATCCTCATGCGAGGGCTCCTGTCTCCATGTTCTCGGTGTCCTTCGCGGCGTCACGCTTCCCCGGGGTCCCACCGGTCCCGCCCGTCCCGCCGGTCTCCCCGCCCTCGCCGCCCCCGTCGGCCGGCCCGGCCTGCCGCGGCGGCCCGCCGACCGGGATGACCCGGTGCGTCGGCAGGGGCGCGCTCAGATCGACCTCGGCCGCGAACTCCAGACCGTCGTCCCGGCAGATGAACTGCACGACGTGCCGGCCGGCGGCGGCCGCCCGGATCAGACCGCCGATGGTCGCCCAGACCCCGGAGAGGTAGAAGCCCGACAGCCCGGGCAGCACCGGACCGCTCTTCTTGATCTCCGCCTCGACCGTCTCGGCGCCCTCCACGAACGGGTTCCACCCCGGGAAGGTGCCGTCGTAGACGCCCGTGTAGCGGACCTGGGTCAGCGGGGTCGACACGTCGGCGACGGCCACCGCGTCCTTGAAACCCGGGAAGCGCTCGTCCAGGAAACCGGCGATGCCGTTGCGGACCCGCCGCTTGGCCGCCATGTACTCCCGGCCGTGCTTCACCGGCAGCGTGTGCAGTTCCTCGCCGCGCCGGACCCGGGACGACTGCTCCGGCCCCTCGTGCAGCGCCCGCCACGGGGCGATGTCCGAGAAGTACGTCGCGAACACCACCGTCGACTCGCGCGGCGCCAGCTCCGGGTAGTGCCGGGTGCGGAACTGCACGTTCATCGAACGGCAGCGGATCCCGGTCAGCTCCCGCGCCTGCTCCTCCGTCAGCAGGTAGGTGGTGCAGGGATCGCCCTGCGGGAAGGGCCGGCGCAGCCCCAGGAAGAGGGAGACGTAGCCGGGCGACAGCTGGCCGGGCTCGTCGATCAGGGAGGTGTACAGCCGCCGGTAGGTGTCGTTGAGGTACCGGCCCTTGAGCAGCTTCATCACCGTGGTGTGGCCGTCCGCGGCGGAGACCACGATGTCGGCGCGGAACTCCCGGCCGTCACTGAGCCGTACTCCGACCGCACGGTCCTGCTCGACCAGGATCTCCTCGACCTTGGCGTTGTAGGTGATCTCGCCGCCCAGCTTGCGGTACCGCTCCTCGATCGACCGGGCCAGCCCGAGCGAACCGCCCTCGGGCACCCCTGCGGCCTGGTTGGCGTGCGAGGCCAGCTGGAAGTAGAACGGCAGCACCGGGAAGGCCGGGTGCTTCTCGTAGAGGATGAAGTTGAACGCCTCACGCAGCAGCGGGTCGCGGAACCGCAGCGCGAAGTCCGTCATCAGCACCGTGATCGACTTGCGGATGGTGTTGAAGTACGGGACGAACGAGGCCAGCATCCGCCAGCGCTCCAGCCTGCCCATCAGCCCGACGGGCTTGAGGAACGGGTAGACCGCGAGTGCCTTGCGGAAGGTCCGGATGCCGGCGCAGAACTCCCGGATCGGCGCGGCGTCGGCCGGGGAGAGGTCGAGCAGGTGCGCCTCCAACCGGTCCGGGTCGGAGTAGAAGTGGACCGCCCGGCCGTCCCTGCCCCGGACGATGTTGAACACGTCGAAGTGGCGCATCTCCTTGCCCTGGAGCGCGCCCAGTTCGAGCCAGATCTGGTACATCTCGTTGCCCGGTCCGTTGCCGAGCAGCCAGCTGATGCACCAGTCGAAGGTGAAGTCGCTGCGGTCCCATCCGGTGCACGAGCCACCGGGGATCTCGTGCATCTCGAAGACCTGCGTCCGGTAGCCGTTCATCCGGGCGTAGCACCCGGTGGAGAGGCCGCCGAGGCCGCCGCCGACGATGATCATCGTCTCCCGTCGGCGCTTGGCGTCCGGTTCCCGTGTCGTCATTCCAGCCTTCCTCGTCCGTACCGTTGGGTGCGTTGCCGTTGCGTTGCCGTTGTCGGAGGGTGCTCACCACGCGATCGGGAGCGCCTGCAGGCCGTTCACCATCGCGTCCTCCTTCCAGCGCAGTTCGCGCTCGGGGACGGCCGGCCTCAGACCGGGCAGCCGGGCCAGCACCCGCTCGATCGCCACCTGGAGCTCCAGCCGGGCCAGATGGGCGCCGATGCAGTAGTGCACGCCGTGGCCGAAGCCGATGTGCGGGTTGCCCGGGCGGTCCAGGACGAGGCGCTCCGGCTCCTCGAACACCTCCGGGTCGCGGTTGGCGGCGGCGGTGGCGATCATCACGGCCTCGCCGGCCCGGACGGTCACCCCGCCCAGCTCGACGTCGGCGGTGGCGTACCGGGGCAGGCTGAAGCCGGTGAGCAGCGGCACGTACCGCATCAGCTCCTCGACGGCCCTGGGGATCAGCTCGGGTTGCTCCCGCAGGCGCTGCATCTCCTCGGGGTTCACGAGCAGTTGGTAGAAGAAGTTGCCGATCTGGTTGGTGGTGGAGACGAAGCCCGCGATCAGCAGGTCACAGGCGATCGAGAGCAGTTCCTCCTCACCGATCAGTCGCTGCTCGCGGCAGGCCCGGACCAGCACGGTGAGCAGGTCGTCGCCCGGCTCCCGGCCGCGCAGCTCCAGCACGCCCGCCATGTAGTCGATGAACGCCTGGCCCTCGACCGCGAGCACCTCGCCGGGGGTGACGGCGGAGAGCACCGTCTCGGCCCAGCTCCAGAGCATCCGGTGGTCCTTGGCCGGAATGCCGAGCACCTCGCAGATGATGGTGGTCGGCATCGGGATGGCGAAGTCCTCGACCAGGTCGGCGGGGTGACCGGCGGCGATCATGCCGTCGATCAGCTCGTCCGCCAGCTCCCGGGCCCGCGCCCGCAGCCGCTCGACCCGGCGGGCGCTGAACTCCCGGGCCACCAGCGAACGGAGCCTGGTGTGGTCGGGCGGCTCGGTGGAGAACAGGCCGGCGCCGGTGCGGGCGACCGGGCGCATCCGGGGCTGGTCCCGGCCCATCGCGGCGGCGAGGCTGAACCGCGGGTCGGCCAGCACCGTCCGGACGTCCTCGTAGCGGGTGGCCAGCCAGGCGCCGTCGCCGTACGGCATCCGGATCCGGACCAGCGGCTTGTCGCGCAACTCCGCGTACGTGGGGTCGAGTTCGAGTCCGGTCGGCTCGAAGGGGTAGGACAGCGGCTGGTGCTGCCTGAGCATGAGGGGGTCCGCCTCTCGTGCGGGGGTAGCGGGGGTAGCGGGGGTAGCAGGGGCGCCGGGGACAGCGGGAGCGCCGGGAGTGGTGCTGCCGCGCGGCCGGCCGGGGGCGGGCAGGGCGGTACCGGTCTCAGGACACATGGACGTCGACTCCGGTGAGGATCGACCGGGCGAGCCCGGCGTTGTGGGCGATGAACTCGCGGTCGAGCATCTCGGCGTGGGTGCCGAAGCCCTTGAAGACCGCGGTCCGGGTGGCCGAACTCCCGTGCCAGGCACCGTGCCGGCCGGCCTCGTAGAGGGACACCTTCTCGTCGTCGGAGATCACGCTGAGCGCGGCCGCGACCACCCCGAGGTTCGGGGTGCGGCTGCAGAACCTCAGGTAGTCCCGGGCCTGTTCGCGGGTCTCCTGGGCGACCACGTCCGAACCGGTGTGCCGCCGGAGGTGCTCGGCCAGCTCGCGCTCGAAGGCCTGGACGTGCTCGTCGGCGAGGTCGAAGGACTCCGGGATCCGGTGCGAGTCCATGATCACCACGTTGGGCACCGCCCGGCCGCGCCGCTCCAGCTCCTTGGCCACCTCGAAGGCGAGATTGCCGCCGAGCGAGTAGCCGAGCAGGGCGCACGGCCCGTCCGGCTGGAGGGACTCGACCAGGTCCGCGTACCGGTCGACCTTGTCGTCCCCGGTCACGTAGTTGAACGCGACCATCCGGTACTCCGGCAGGTGGGCCGCGAACTGCCGGTAGACCAGTCCGTGGCCGCCGGCGGGCGGGAAGCAGAACAGCGTCTGCTGCTGCTCCCGGTTGAACCAGAGGTACGGCTGGGCTCCCTCGATCCGGCCGGTGATGATGGCCTCGACGGTCTTCGCCATCCCGTGCAGGGTGGTGACCTTGAAGAGCTGGCTGACCGGGATGCTGATGTTGAACTCGGCCTGCAGGCCGTGGATCAGCTCGATCAGCCGGATCGAGGACCCCCCGGACTCGAAGAAGTCGTGCTGCAACCCGGGCTCCTCGACGCCCAGCAGGGTCCGCCAGTGCTCGGCCATCCGGACCTCGTAGAGGGTGACCGGCGGCTCGACGGCCCGGTCCGCCGCATCCGCCCGGGGCGCCGGCAGCGCGGCGACGTCCACCTTGCCGTTGGCGGTGAGCGGCAGCGTGCACAGCTCGGTGAAGTGGGTCGGGATCATGAAGGTCGGCAGGTAGCCGGCCAGGTGGCGGCGGAGTTCGCGGCGGTCGAGCGTCCGCCCGGGCGCCGGCACGCAGTACGCGCAGAGCACGTGCTCGCCGCCGCGGTCGGGCCGGACGGTGACCACCGCCCGCTCCAGCTCCGGCCACTCGGCGAGCTGGGTCTCGATCTCCCCCAGCTCGATCCGGTGGCCGCGTACCTTGATCTGCGAGTCGGCCCGGCCGAGCAGGTGCACCCCGCCGTCCGCGTCCCAGCGGGCGAGGTCCCCCGTGCGGTAGAGCCGGACCGGCTCGGTGCCGTCCGCACCGCCGAGCGGGAGGACGGCGAACCGCCGGGCGGTCTGCTCCTCGTCGCCGACGTAGCCGAGCGCCACCCCGGAGCCGCCGATCCACAACTCCCCGGTGACGCCGGGCGGGACGGGCCGCCCGTGATCGTCGAGGAGGTAGAAGGCGCTGTTCGGGAACGGCCGCCCGATCGGGACCATCCGGCTCGGTTCGAAGCCGTCCGTCGGTCCCTCGAAGTAGGCACTGTCGATGGTGGCCTCGGTGAGGCCGTAGGAGTTGACCAGCCTGGTCTCCGGACCGCAGAGGGCCCGCAGCCGCTCGTACTCCTCGACCTTCCAGACGTCCGAGCCGACCACCAGCAGTCGCATGAACCCCAGGTCCAGGCCCGTCCGTTCGCAGTGGCCGACGACCGTGCGGACCACCGCGGGGACGAACTCGGCGGCGTCCACCCGCTCGGCGCGCATCACCGCGTGGAGCCGGGCCGTGTTGAACAGCAGCTCCCGGCCGACCAGTACCAGGGCGCCGCCCGAGCAGAGCGCGCGGACCACGTCCCCGGTGAAGACGTCGAAGGAGGGGCCGGCCATCTGGAGGTGGACCCTGACCTCGGTGTCCAGCCGGTACTCGGCCCGCCACGCCTGGTAGGCCGAGGCCAGGTTGCCGTGGCCGACGCGGACGGCCTTGGGCCTGCCGGTGGAGCCGGAGGTGTAGATCACGTACGCCGGATCGTCGGGGCCCACCGCCGCGTCGGTGAACTCACCCGGCTCACGGTCCTGCTCCTCGTCCAGTTCGTCGGTGGTGACCAGACGGGCGGGCAGTCGACCGAGCCGCTCCCGGTCGTCGCCGACCAGCAGCCCGGCGCCCGCCCGCCCCACCATGTCCGCCAGCCGGTCCGCCGGGTGACCCGGGTCGAGCGGCAGGTAGGCGGCCCCGGTGCGGAGCACCGCGAGCAGGGCGACGATCAGCTCCGGCGACTTCTCCAGGCAGAGCGCCACCACCGTACCGGGCCCGGCGCCCAGCGCCCGCAGCCGGGCCGCGGCCCGCCGGGAGCGCTCGGCCAGCTCGCCGTAGCTCAGCCGCACGGTCGAACCGGACTCGGCGGGCGCCGCCACCGCGAGCGCCGCCGGATCGGCCGCCGCCGCACGCAGGATCAGCTCGTGCACCGGCTCCTCGTGGGCCACCTGCCGGTCCGCGCCGCTCCACCCTCGGAGCACCAGGGCGCGCTCCTCGCGGCCGAGCAGCTCCAGCCCGGTGGCCGCCCGCCCGGGGCCGGCCTCGGTCAGCCCCTCCAGGAGGTTCACGTAGTGGCCGGACAGCCGTGCCATCGTCTCCGGGAGGAAGAGGTCGGTGTTGTACTTGAAGACGCAGTGGAAGCGGTGCTCCGCCTCGTCCTCGTAGGCGGACAGGGTCAAATCGAACTGGCCCTCCTCCTCGGGGAGTTCGATGTACTCCAGGCGATAGCCGTACTTCTCGGTGGCCACCTTGTGGTGGAGCAGGATGAACATCGCCTGGAAGACGGCGGAGCGGCTCGGGTCGTGCTGCAGTCCGAGCTTCTCCACCAGCAGCACGAACGGGTACTCCTGGTGGTCCAGCCCGCCGAGCACGGTGGTCCGCACCCGGTCCAGCAGTTCCGCCACGGTCGGTTCACCGGCCAGCGAGACGTGCAGCGGCAGCGGGTTGACGAAGTAGCCGTAGACGCCGGCGAACTCCTCGTCGGTGCGGCCGGTCACCGGGCTGCCGACGATGATGTCGTCCTGGCCCGCATAGGCGTGCAGCAGCAGGTAGTAGGCGCTGAGCAGCACCATGAAGACCGTGACGTTGTGCTCGCGGGCCAGCGCGTGCACCCGGGCGCTGAGCGCCTCGTCGAGGACGAAGAACTCGGAGGCGCCGTTGTGGGTCTGGACCGCCGGGCGGGGCTTGTCCGTGGGCAGGCTGAGGATCGGCACCTCGGCCGGCAGGTGAGAGCGCCAGTAGTCGAGCATCTTCGGCGCCTCGCGGCCCGCCAGGAAGGCGTTCTGCCGGTTGAGGAAGTCCAGGTACCGCGCGGTGACCGGCGGCAGCTCGGGCGCCCGGCCCTGCCGCAGCCCCTCGTAGACGGCGAGCAGTTCCTCGATGAAGGTGAAGGTGGAGATCGCGTCCGAGATGATGTGGTGGACGGCCTTCATGATCACCCAGCGGTCCGGGCCGCGCCGGAACAGCCGGAACCGCACCAGCGGATCGCGTTCCAGGTCGTACGGCCGGCGGTACTCGCGGACGATCAGCGCGTGGATCTCGTCCCAGGCCAGGTGCTGGACGTCGAAGACCCCGAAGTCCGGCTCCACCGCGGCCGAGATCCGCTGCACGGCCCGGCCGCCGTCGAGCACGAAGTTGGCCCGCAGGCCCGGGTGGCGCTCGACCATGGTCCGGAAGGCCACCGCCATCAGCTCGGGCTCCAGCTCCACCCGGACCTCGACCGCCCCGCCGATGTTGTAGGCGAAGCCGTCCGGGTTGAGCTGCTTGAGGAACCACAGCGCCTTCTGGTTCTGGGTGAGCGGGTACGCCGTCTCGTCCTCGTGGCGCTCGACCGCGACCGAGCCGACGCCGACCGGGTCCTCGTCCAGCAGTTCGGCCAGCGACTCGTGCAGCCGGGCGACCAGTTCGCCCACCGGTGCGTTGCTCAGCAGCGCCACCACCGGGAGGGTGGTGCCGAGTTCGGTGTTGAGCCGGGCCCGCAGCTCCATCGCGAGCAGCGAGTCCAGACCGAGGCCGCCGAGGCCGGCGCCGGGGTCGATCTGCTCGACGGGCGCGCGGAGCACGGTGGCGGCCAGGTGGACGAACCGCTCGCCGAGCAACACCAGCCGCTCGGCCTCGCCGGCGGCCCGCAGGGTGTCCAGGAGGCCCGCCCGCTCGGTCACCGGCACGGCCTCCCGGGCGCTCGCGGCCAGGTCCGCGACCAGCGGCGGCGGGGCCGGGTACCAGGAGAGGAAGACCGGCCAGTCGACCACGGTGGCGACCAGCAGCTGGGCCCGGTCCTGCCCGAGCACCCGCTCCAGCACGGCCATCCCGGTCTCCGGGGCCAGCGAGCTCATGCCGCGGCTGTTCCGGTAGTGGTCGATCAGGCCGAGCTCCTCGATCATGCCGGTGGCCCAGGGGCCCCAGTCGAGGCTCATCGCGGGCAGGCCGAGGGACCGGCGGTGGTGGGCCAGGGCGTCCAGGAAGGCGTTCCCGGCCGCGTAGTTGGTCTGACCGGCGGTGGTCAGCAGCGAGGCGATGGAGGCGAAGAGCACGAAGTGGTCGAGTGGTTCGCCGGCCAGCCGGCGGTGCAGGGCGAAGGCGCCCAGCACCTTGGGGGCGTGGACGGCGTCGAAGGTCCCGCGGTCCAGCTCGCCCACCAGAGTGTCCCGGACCTGCCCGGCGAGGTGGAAGACACCGCGGATCGGCGGCCGGTCCAGCCGGTGGTACTCCGCCAGCCAGTCGGCCAGCGCGGACTCGTCGGTGATGTCCAGCGGTGCCGGGACGGGCTCCGCGCCGAGCGCCTCCAGCTCGCGCAGGAAGGCCGCGCGCCGGCCGTCCGGGCTCGCCGGGTCGAGGTCGCGCCACAGCTCGCGCGGCGGCAGCGGGCTGCGGCCGACCAGGATCAGCCGCCGGGCGCCGCGCCGGACCAGGGTGCGGCAGAGCAGCCGGCCGAGCGCGCCGAACGCACCGGTCACCAGGTACGCGGCGTCCGGTCGGAGGCAGGGCGGAAGCGGACGGCTGAGCCCCTCGGTCGGGCGGAGCCGGCTGGTCAGCCGTCGGCCCGGACGGAGCGCGATCTCGTCCTCGTCCGCGAGCGCGAACTCGCGCAGCAGCGCGGCCGCCTCGGCGTCGACGGCGGTGGCGGTTGTGGTGGCGGCCGGACGGGTACCGGGGCCGGAGCCCGGACCGACGCCCGGACCGACGCCCGGACCGACGCCCGACCCGGTGATCGGACCGAGGTCGACCAGCTTGCCCGGGTGCCCGGGCAGCTCCTGGTGGCGAAGCACCCGGCCGATCCCCCAGGCAGGCGCACCGAGCGGTTCGACCGGCTCACCGGGGGCGGTGGCCTGCGCGGACCGGGTGACGATGTGCAGCCGGCTGTGCGGGAGTTCCGTAGCCAGCAGCGCGGCGAGCGTGACCAGGCTGTACGCGCCGGCACCGGTGTGACCGGCCACCGCGTCGTGATCGGCGGCGGCCAGCTCCGGCCGGTCGAGGTTCCAGAGGTGGACGACGGCCGCCGGGTCGGGCGCGCCTGCGGCCCGCCGGTCGGCCAGAAGTCGGGCGAGGTCGGCGGCGGAGCCCGGCTCGACGGTGGCCGGCCGGCCGTCGGCCGCAGGCCGGTAGCCGGTGGCCGGGAGAACCAGCTGGCAGCTGCCGCCGCGCGCGGCGATCTGCCGGGCCAGCGCCTCGGCGACGCCCTGACCGTCGGCGAACAGCAGCCAGTCGTCCGGGTGTTCGGCCAGGAGGTCGGGGGCCCCGGCAGCCTCCGGCAGCTCGATCCAGGCCGGTTCGACGAGCCAGCCGTCGATGGTGGCCAGGCCGACGGCGGTGGCCGCCTGCTCGATGTCGGCGGCCCGGAACCCGGTGACCCCGCCGAGCGGCGCGCCGTGCTCGTCGTGCACCGCGATGTCACCGACCAGCTCGAAGCCGGCGTCCCGGGTGACGGTCGCGTGCACCCAGAGCGGGCGGTCGCCGACCGCCTCCAGCCGGACCTCCTCGATGGCGACCGGCAGCCGGATCCCGCTCCCGGCACCGGTGCCCGCCACCAGCAGCTGGGGGGTCAGCAGGGTCTGGAAGAAGGCGTCCATCACCACCGGGTGCACCTGGTGGTCCGCGCCCTGCCCGGCGACCGCCGTCGTCGGCCGGACCCTGGCCAGCGCCTCGCCGGGACCGATCCAGACCTCGTCGATGCCCTGGAACGCCGGGCCGTAGTGGTAGCCGAGCCCGGCCAGCGCCGCGTAGCAGTCGGCCCCGGAGAGATGGCGGACGGCCCGTCCGCGGATCGCCGCGACGTCCAGCGGTCGCCCCGGTCGGCGCCGCTGGCCGGGACGGACGGTCCCGACGGCGTGCACGGTGCGCTCGGGGCCGCCCCCGCCCGGGGCGCCGTCCTCGCCGCCCGCGGCGACGCCTCCGGCTCCCGCGCCGCCGGTCGCGATGGTGAAGCCCCCGTGCTCGGCGGAGAGGGTGAGCCGGACGGCGCGGCTCTCGTCGTCCGGGAGGAACAGCGCCTTGCGCAGCTCGATACCGGCCAGCGCGGCGTCCGTGCCGCCGGTCAGCGCGCGGACCGCCTGGACGGCCATCTCCAGGTAGCCGGCGGCGGGGAAGAGCACCTCGCCCTGGATCCGGTGGTCCTCCAGGTAGGGCAGCGCCTCGGCGTCCAGCCTGGCCTCCCAGGCCGGTTCGGCGCCGGCCAGCCGGCGGCCGAGCAGCGGGTGGTCCAGCCGGCCCTGCCGGACCGCCTCGACCGACCGGGGCTCGACCCAGTGCCGGTCCCGTCGGAACGGGTAGCGCGGCAGGGGAACCGTCCGGCCGACGGGCTGGAGCACCGACCAGTCGACCTCGACACCGAGGTTGTGCAGGGCGGCCAGCGAGGCCGTGAAGGTCGCCTGCTCGTCCTCCTGGCGGCGGATCGAGGGCAGCGTGCGGACCTCGGGACGGTCGGCGCCCCCGGGGCGGGCCTCCACGGTCTCCTGGATCGAGCGGCCGAGCACCGGGTGCGGGCCGATCTCCAGGAAGAGGGCGTACCCGTCGTCGGCCAGCCGCTCGACCGCCTGCTGGAAGCGGACGCTGTCGCGGACGTTCTGCCACCAGTAGGCGGCGTCCAGCTCGGTGCCCCGCGCGGTGCCCTCACGTCCGGTGAGGTAGAGCGGCACCTGGGCCGGGCGGGGCTTGAGGTCGGCGAGCGACTCCAGCAGCTCGTCCTTGATGAGCTCCATCCGGGCGCTGTGGTAGGGCACTTCGACCGTCAGCGGGCGCACGAAGACCTGTTCGGCGGTGAGCGCGGCGGCCAGTTCGGCCAGCACCGTCTCGTCACCGGCGAGGGTGAGCGACGTGGGGCTGTTGATCGCGGCCACCGAGACCGCGTCACCGTACGGGCGGAGCCGGCGGACCGCCTCGGCCTCGGTGAGTGCGACGGCCAGCATGCCGCCCGTCCCGGCCAGCTTCTGCTGGAGCCGGCTGCGGTGGACCACCACCTTGACCGCGTCCGCCAGGTCGTAGACGCCGGCCTCGTGGAAGGCGGCGACCTCACCGGTCGAGTGACCGACGACGGCGTCCGGCCGGACGCCGCGACTGCGCCAGAGCGCGGCCAGACCGACCTGGACCGCGAAGTTGGCGGGCTGGGCGAGCCAGGTCTCGGCCATCCGGGAGTGCGCCTCGTCGGCGGCCAGCTCGTCGGTCAGGGACCAGCCGGTGAGTTCGGCGAGGTGCTCGGCGCAGCGCTCGACGGCCTCCCGGTAGACGGGTTCGGTGGCGAAGAGCCGACGGCCCATCGCCCACCACTGCGGGCCCATGCCGGTGAAGACCCAGGCCAGCCTCCGGTGCCGGGTCTCGCGACGGTGGCCGGTGAGCACCCGGGGGTGGGGCTCGCCCCGCAGGTAGGCGCTGAACGCCTCGTCCAGCGAGGCACGGGCGGTGCGGCCCCGGGAGTCGTAGACCACGGAGAGCCGGGCGTCGTGGTGCTGGCGGCGGTGGGCCAGGGTGTGGCCGAGGTCGACCGGGCGGGCCGCGGTCCCGCCGCGGACGCCGGCCAGCTCGGCCTGCACGCCGGCGGCCAGCTCGGGCAGCGCGGCGGCCTCCCGGGCGGTGAGCGGCAGGACGGTCCAGACGGGCTGTCCGTCCGGCTCGGGCTGCGCGACCGGCACCGGCTGCGGGGACGACTGCGGGAAGGACTGCTCCGGCGCCGGATGCTCCGGGGACGGCTCCCGCGACGACGGGAGCGACGGCTGCGGGGCGGCCTCCAGCAGGACGTGCGCGTTGGTACCGCCGAACCCGAAGGAGTTGACCCCGGCGCGGGCCGGCCCCTCGTGCGCCGGCCAGGGAGTCGGCTCGGTGGGGATCTCGTACGGCAGGGTGGCCGGGTCGATCGCCGGGTTGAGCTGCTCCAGATTGATGTGCGGCGGGATCAGCCGGTGCTTGAGTGCCAGCGCGGACTTGATCAGCCCGGCCAGTCCGGACGCCGACTCGGTGTGCCCGATGTTGGTCTTCACCGAGCCGACGTAGCAGCGGTCGCCGGGGCGGCGGCCGACCGCCAGTGCCCGGGCCAGCGCGTTCGCCTCGATCGGGTCGCCGACCGGGGTGGACGTGCCGTGCGCCTCGACGTACTGCAGGCCGCCGGGGACGATCCCGGCCTCGGCGCAGACCCGCTCGATCAGCGCGACCTGCGCGTCCGGGTTGGGCACGGTGATGCCGTTGGTGCGGCCGTCCTGGTTGACGCCGCTGCCGATGATGACGGCGTGGACCGGGTCGCCGTCGCGGACCGCGTCGGAGAGCCGTTTGAGCGCGACCACCGCGACGCCCTCGGCCCGGACGTAGCCGTCGGCCGCCGCGTCGAAGGTGCGGGAGCGGCCCTGCGGGGAGAGGAACCCGCCCTTGGTCTCGGCGATCGTGTACTGCGGCGCGATGTGCAGCAGGGTGCCGCCGGCCAGGGCGAGATCGGTCTCACCGCGCAGCAGGCTCTGTGCGGCGAGGTGGACGGCGACCAGGGAGGAGGAGCAGGCGGTGTCGAGGGAGACGCTGGGGCCGCGGAAGTCGAAGCAGTGCGAGATCCGGTTCGACACCATCGTCATCATGGTGCCGGTGGCGGTGTGTGCGGCCAGGGTCTCGAAGGAGAGGTCCGAGAACTGGACGATCTTGTAGTCCAGCGTGAACGCGCCCACGTAGACGCCGACCTCACGGCCCGCCAGCTCGGAGGGCTTCTGCCCGCCGTCCTCCAGCGCCTCCCAGGCCACCTCCAACAGCTTCCGCTGCTGCGGGTCCATGTGGTCGGCCTCACGGCCGCTGATGCCGAAGAAGGCCGGGTCGAACTCGTCGAAACCGTCGATGTAGCCGCCCCGGCCGCCGACCAACCGGCCCGGCTTGGCCTTGTCCCGGCTGCCCAGGGTCGCCACGTCGTACCGGCTGCGCGGGGTCGGCGTGATGCAGTCCTTGCCCTCCACCAGGTTCTGCCAGAACGACCGGTGGTCGCAGGCGCCGCCGGGCAGGCGGCAGCCGATCCCGATGATCGCGATCTTCTCCCGGTCCTCGCCGGCCGGGGAAGGGGCGGAGGCGGCCCGCGCGTGAGCAGCGGTACCGGCAGTGCCGGCGGGGTCGACGGGGTCGACGGGGTCAACGGGCGCGGAGAGGTCGGAAAGGTCAGAGAGGTCGGAGAGGTCGGCTGAATCAGGAGAGTCGGGGGATGCGGCGAAGCATGAATCCGTCATGGTCGAGTCCTTGAGTCGCTGCGTTCGCGCGCGGCACGAGTGTGGGAGAGCCGCACGGGCATGGGAACAGCGGCCGTGGCCCGGCTCCGGGCAGGCCGGGAGACGGGCCGGCCGAGAGGGACGGGCCGGAGGAGAGCCGGGATTGAGCGCGGACGGTCGGACGGGAACGGAGGGCCGGCCGGCCGAACCCCCGGGCCCCGGACCGACCGGACCTGCCGGCGCGACCCGGGCGGTCAGGTCGACTCGGTCGCCCCGGCGAGTCGGACGGGTCAGGTCGATCCGGTCGGGGAGTCGTCGGCACGCACCGGCCGACGCCAGGCTTGGAGGTGACTGGCGATCACTTCCCCGGTAGCGGGGAAGTCGGCCGGGTTCTGCAGCCCCACCTCGACCGGCCGCCGGCCGGGCCGCCAGGTGAAGCTACCGAAGGCGTGGTCCCAGACGGAGAGGTCGGAGCCGTAGTGGCCGGCCTCCGCCAGGTCGACGCTGTGGTGCAGCCGGTGTTGTTCGGGTCCGGCGAGGACGTGGTTGAGCAGACCGATCCGGACGTCGATGTTGGCGTGCACGAAGTAGCCCTGGGCGACCACGAACAGGCCCACGACGAACACCGCCTCCGCCGAGAACCCGGCCAGCGCCAGCGACACCTGGACCGCGCCCTGGGTGAGCACCACGTCCAGCAGGTGGTTGACGCCGTTGTTGGCGACGTTCACCTTGTCGGGCACGTGGTGCACGCCGTGCAACCGCCAGAGCCGGGGGTTGGTGTGACACCACCGGTGGACGAGGTAGTTGGCCAGCGAGCCGAGCAGCATCGCCACCGGGATCTCGGCCCAGAGCGGCAGGGCCGGATGCGGCGGCGCCAACCAGCCGACGAGCGTCGTCACGGGCACCTGGGACAGGGCTCCGCCGATCATCGTCAGCACGAAGTAGATGCCGTACCAACCCCACTCGCGCACACTGGGAGTCCATTCCGGTTCGTACGGAATCAACCATTCCAGAAGCGTCAGATAGGCGATGGTTCCGACCAGGAAGAGCTGACTCGCCCGGCCGAGATCCCAGCGCAGGCGCAGGGCCGCGACCGCTATCGCCACGAGGGCGACCAGCAGGGACGGGTAGGCGACATGGCGCAGCGCGGCCCGGAGCTGCCCTCCCATGACGACCCCCTTTCGCAGTCCACCGTCGAACGCTCACCGAAAGTGTTCGTTCAGATACTAAGGGCGCCCAGAAGTCGATGCGAGGGATTTTAGAAAAGAATCACATGGCGTTCAATTTGTCTGATGATAAGCAAACAAACTATCCGCCAGAAAGAGTGAAGAATCGGCCAAGCGACCCTGATCAATCGATTAGCGAATCATCACTCCGGAGCGCTTCACACTCCGGACCACGGGCGCCGTCTCCAGCGCCACCACCCCCTCCAGACCGCCCAGCCGACCGGTCAGGTAGGCGTAGAACGCCTCCACGTCCCGGCAGACCAGCCCGGCCACGAGGTTCGTGGGGCCGGTCGTCGCGGCCACGAACCCCACCTCCGGATGCTCCGCCATCGCGCGCCCGACCGCGGCGAGCTTCCCCGGCGCCACGGTCAGCCAGCAGAACGCCTCGACCTCGAAGCCGAGCAGCCGGGTCTCCACGTCCACGTCGAAGAAGAGCAGACCCGCCCCGGTCAGCGCGGCCAGCCGGCGCCGCACCGTCGCCTCCGAACCCCCGGTCCGGGCCGCCAGCCCGGCCAGCGGCGCCCGCCCGTCGACCGCGAGCGCCGCCAGCAGCGCGCGGTCCAGCTCGTCCGGTACCACCGGCACCGCAGCCGCCACGGTCGTCTCCGCCTCCGTCGGCTGCGCCTGGCCCGCACGCAGCCGACGCACCTGGTCCGCGTCCAGTGCCGAGGTCCGCCCGCTCCACGCGACCGTCCCCCCGACGAACGTCCGCAGCAGGTAGTGCGCACTGACGCCGAGCACCCGTGGCGTCCGGGGAAGCTTCCCCAGCAGGAGCTCCTCCCGGTCCGGCCGGACCTGCGAGCGGGTGTTGCAGACGATCTCGCCGCCCGACAGCAGGCTGACCCAGGACGTGTCCGGCCGACGGGCCAGCGCCTCGGCGAGCGCCGACGCCGCGTCCGGGACGCACCGGATCCGGGTGAGCCAGTCGACCTCGCCGAGCCGCCGGGCGTCGGTGCGCCCGACCACCCGCACCACCCCGGCGGTCCGCAGCCGTTGGTAGCGGCGTGCGACCGTCTGGTCGGAGACTCCGAGCACCTCGGCGATCCGCCGGAACGGCACCCGGCCGTCCACCTGCAGGGCGTGCAGCAACGCCCGGTCCAGCTCGTCCAGTGTCACGGTTTCCATCACCGGGACGGTAGTGGATGTCGAGATCCGCCGGAACGACCCCACCGGGCGGCGCGGACGGCGGCTCCGGACCGAGAGTGACGGTGCGCCGGGCCGCCCGGGCCGGCGCACGGACGAAGGAGTACGGGGATGCGGAAGTGGTGGCCGCTGATCGCGGTCAGCCTCGGGGTGTTCATGCTGCTGACCGACATCAGCATCGTGATCGTGGCACTGCCGGACATCGGCGCCGCGCTGGGCATGGACTTCGACGGCCTTCAATGGGTGATGGACGGCTACGCGCTCGCGCTGGCGGCCCTGCTCCTCGGCCTCGGCGCGCTCGCCGACCGGGTCGGCCGGCGGCGGGTGTACACGGCGGGCCTGACGGTCTTCGCCGTCGCCTCGCTGGGCTGCGGGCTCGCCCCGAACGGCGGGGTGCTGATCGCGGCGCGGATCGTCCAGGCCACCGGCGGGGCCGCGATGTTCGCCACCGCGATGGCCCTGCTCAACCTCGCCTACCGGGGCCGGGACCGGGCGGTGGCGTTCGGCGTCTGGGGCGCCGTCAGCGGTGCCGCGGCCGCCACCGGGCCGGTCGCGGGCGGACTGCTCACCGAGTACCTGGGCTGGCGGTCCGTCTTCCTGGTCAATCTGCCGGTCGCGGTCGCCGCCGTGATCCTCGCCCGCCGGACGCTGCCGGAGTCCCGGAACCCGGACGCACACCGAATCGACCTGCCCGGCGCCGCCGCCTTCACCGTCGCGGCGGGCTCGGCCGTCCTGCTGCTGATCCGCGGCGGCGCGGACGGCTGGACCTCACCGTCCGTCCTCGGTGCGGCCGGGACGACCGCCGCCGCGCTCGCCGTGTTCCTGCTGGTCGAGCGCCGCAGTCCGCACCCCCTGCTGGACCTCGCGCTGTTCCGCAGCCCCGTCTTCACCGGGGTCATGCTCTGCGGCCTGGTCTACTCCGCCACCGCGTTCTCCTACCTGCCGTACACCTCGCTCTGGCTCCAGTCGGTGCTCGGCCGGGGCCCGATGGCCGCGGGTCTCACGCTGCTGCCGATGAGCCTCGTCGCCTTCGCGGTCTCCGCCCTGGCCGGCCGCCGGCTCGCCGTCCTCCCCCCGGCGGTGCCGCTCGCCGGCGGGCTCGCCGTGATCGGCGCGGGCGCCCTTCTCCAGTGCACCCTCGACGCCTCGTCCACCTGGACCGCGCTGCTTCCCGGCCTCGCCCTGACCGGGCTCGGTGTGGGCGCGGTCAGCCCGGTCCTGGCGGCCGGCGCGATGGCCGCCGTCCCGCCGGAGCGCGGCGGCATGGCGGGCGGCGCCCTCAACACGTTCCGCCAGCTGGGTCAGGCCCTCGGGATCGCGGTCCTCGGTCTCGTCCTCCACCAGGGGCTGCGGGCCTCGCTCGCCGACGGATCAACCGGCGGATCCACCGCCGTCCCCGATCCGGAGGCCGCCGCCCGCGCCCTGAGCGCGGGAGCGCCGGTGCCCGGTATCCCCTCCGAGCTGGTCCGCGCCGCGTTCGCCACCGCGCTCGACCGCACCCTGCTGGTCGCCGCCCTCACCGCGCTGGTCGGCGCCGCAGTCGTCGCGGTCCTCCTCCGGGCCCGGCCGACCCCGGCCCGGCCTCCGGCGGACGGTCGACCCTCTGCGAACGGCCGGGCCACGGAGGAGCGGCCGAAGGGCACACTCGCCCAGCGATGACGGTCCGCCGACTCGCGCCCGCGCAGGACGTCCTGAAGGAACGGAGGGAGCCGGGGGGAACGGGGGGAACGGATCAGGACCGGCCCGGGCAGCTGGTCCGTCGCGAGGTTCGGATCGTCCCCGGACCGGAACCCCGGTGTCCGGGGCCGGGGGTCCGGGGCCGGGGCCCTTTCTCAGCCCCCGGAGGGGAGCCACTCCAGCGACTGGCCGTGCGGGCCGGTACGGGCGAGCGGCCGCTCGTTCAGGGCCAGGGTGAAGAGCAGGTGCTCGGTCGCGGGGACGTCCGGCAGACGGCGGTCCACCTCCGGAAGCACGCCCGGGCCCTCGTTGGAGATCCAGGGGCATGCCAGCTCACGCATCGTGGCGGCGAAGGACTCCCGCTCGTCGGGCGTCAGATAGGCGATGACCGCGCTGTGGAAGACCACCGGCGTCGCTCCCGCCGGGGCGGCCGCCACCAGCTCTCGGATCGTCCCGTTGAGGTCCCCGCGGACCAGCTCGGGCGGCTCGGCGCGGGCGATCCGCACGGCGCCCCGCAGCCGGGCCAGCCGCTGGTGCTGCTCGGGCCAGACCAGGGACTCCAGCCACCGGACGTCCTGCGGGTCGGTGACGTCCAGCGGGTTCAGGTCGACGCCGGCCCGCCACGCGATCTCGGGCAGCCGGACGGGCTCCGGGACGACCGCCCCGCCCCGGTCACCGCCGGGCGGGGCACCGGACCCGCTGCCCGTCGTGAGGCACTCCAGAACGACCGGGCTGTCGGCCGGACCGAGAGCCGTGACAACGTCGCCGTGTCGGTACAGGTAGCGGTACCGGTCCGGATACAGGCAGAGGCCCGCCGAGGCGCCGACCTCGATCAGGGCCAACGGCTGCGGCAACCGGGCGAGCACCGGGAGCAGGGCGGCGCACCGGCCCGGCTCGTTCGTCTGCGTCCGGCGCTCCAGGACGGTGGCGCGCACCCGGGGCCAGTGCCGGGCGGTCCAGTCACGGAAGGCGGACTCGTCGTCGATCGGGCCGCCCAGGAAGCGCACCGCGCCCAGCAGCAGGTTGGGCTGACGCTTGGGCGGCGGGAGTTCGTCGATCAGTGCGAGCAGACCCGGGTCGCCGGAGACGGCCGAGGAAAGCCGTTCGTAGGAGGGGGAGTTGCCCCGTGCCTCCGTCGCCGCGAACTGCCGGTACCGCCCCGCCGTGTCCACTTCCCGCCACCCCTCCCGGACGATCGAGCCGACAGCATACGAGGAGCGCCCCGGAGTCCGCCACGGGGCCTTCCGGCGGGCCGACGCCGGGCCGGGCCGCCGCCGGAGCCTCCCCCGCCCCCGTACCGGCAGCTCGCGCGTCACCCGGCCGGGAGTGCCGCGCGGAACGGCCCGGGGTGCCCGATCGGCGGAGCGACGGCCTCGGTGACGCCCTGCTGCCCGAGGGCGTCGCAGACCGACGCGAGCAGGGCCGTGTCGCAGTAGATGTGCAGTTCGGTGATCTTCGCCCACTTGATCCGCAGGACGTGCACGCCCTGGTTGGAGTAGTGGTTGCCCTCCCGGTCGGTGAGGTGATCCACCCACTCGACGAACGCCACGGTGTCCCAGGGCCAGCCCTTGGCGACGACCTTCTTCAGCTCGAAGCGCAGGTCCGGCATGACCTCGGCCAGCCTGTCGTACCAGCGCTGGATCTGCTCCGCGTCGTGCCGCCCGCCCGCCAGGGCGTGCGAGCCGGAGAACCAGTGCTCCGCGTCGGGGGCGAACTGCCGGACGACAGCCGGGTAGTTGCCGCGATTGACCTCGGCGAAGGAGTTGCGCAGGTTGCGCCGGACGATGGCGTGATACACGTTTCCACCCCTGCTCGACATGGTGACGACCCGTCATGGACTCTAGGACCTCCCGGCGGCCGACGGCGTCCCGCCCTCCCCGGGCCCGGAGCGTTCCACAGCCACGCAGGGGCGCAGGCGCCCACCGGCCCCGCGGCCGTCCGGAGGCACCGCCGACGGGCCGGACGCCCCGTCCGGCGCCGCCCCGAGCTCCGGCTCCGGCTTCCCGCGGCGGAGCGAGGCGGCGCGACCCGGAGGCACCCGCTCGGCTCAACCCGAATCGTGGTGCGCGGCCGTTGTTCGCAGACTCGATGCAGGGGCGGACTCCAGGGTCGGACCCATACGGAAGAGGCATCCTCATGAGCAACGGTCTTCGCCACGTCCTCGCGGTGATCGCGGTGACGTCGGTCGGTCTCGGCCTGGCGTCCTGCGGCAGCGCCAAGGAGTCGACCGGCAGCACGTCCTCGGGCAGCGCGGCGTCGGGCGCGACGATCAGGATCGGCCTGCTGCTGCCGGAGACCAAGACGACCCGGTACGAGCAGTTCGACCGTCCGCTGATCGAGCAGAAGATCAAGGAGCTCGCGCCGAACGCACAGATCGACTACTACAACGCCAACGAGAACGCGACCACCCAGCAGACCCAGGTCGACACCGCCCTCACCAAGGGCGACAAGGTGCTGATCCTGGACGCCGTGGACTCCAAGTCGATCCAGTCCTCCGTCCAGAAGGCGCACGACGCCGGCGTGAAGGTGATCGCCTACGACCGTCTGGCGCAGGGCCCGGTCGACGCCTACGTGTCGTTCGACAACAAGAAGGTCGGCGAGCTCCAGGGACAGGCCCTGGTGGAGGCCGTCGGCGACAAGGCGAACGCCGGGCAGATCATCATGATCAACGGCTCGCCCACCGACCCCAACGCGGCCGACTTCAAGGCGGGCGCGCACAGCGCGATCGACGGGAAGCTCCAGATCGGCAAGGAGTACGACACCCCGAACTGGGACCCGAACAACGCCAACCAGGAGGCCGCGGCGGCGATCACCGCGATCGGCGCGCCGAACGTCGTGGGCGTGTACTCCGCGAACGACGGCATGGCCGCCGGCATCGCGACCGCGCTCAAGGCCGCCGGCCTCAGCGTCCCGCTGACCGGCCAGGACGCCCAGCTCGACGGCGTCCAGCGGATCCTGGTGGGCACCCAGACCATGTCGATCTACAAGCCGTTCAAGCCGGAGACGGACGCCACGGCCCAGATCGCGGTCGCCTTCGCACAGGGCAGGACGCCCGATCCCGCGCTGCTGCCGACCACCGTGACCAACGGCAGCGGCAACTCCGTGCCCGCCAACCTGATCACCCCGATCGTGCTGACCAAGGACAACATCAAGACCACGGTGGTCGCCGACGGCCTCTACACCCCGCAGCAGATCTGCACCGCCGACTACGCCGCCGCGTGCGCCGAGGCCGGCATCTCCTAGCAGCACGCCGCCCGGCCCACCCGGCACCGGCACCGGCCCCGACGTCCGAGGCCTGCACCCGGCCGCACCACAAGGCCGGCCCCCGAATCCGTAGACGCCCCGCCCATGCCCGGGCGGGGCAAGGGAGTTGGTCACTGTGGCAGGTGAGACCGTCCTGGCCCTGCGCGGGGTCTCCAAACGGTTCGGCGCCGTGCAGGCGCTCACCGACATCGAACTGGAGGTGCACGCCGGCGAGGTGCTCGCCCTGGTCGGCGACAACGGCGCCGGCAAGTCGACCCTGGTCAAGGCGATCGCCGGGGTGCACCAGCCGGACGAGGGCGTCATCGAGTGGAACGGCAGGCCGGTCTCCATCCACCGGCCCCAGGACGCCCAGCACCTGGGCGTCGCCACCGTCTACCAGGACCTCGCGCTCTGCGACAACCTCGACGTGGTCGCCAACCTCTTCCTCGGCCGGGAGATCCGGCGCTTCACCGTGCTCGACGAGGTCGAGATGGAGAAGCGCTCCCGCGAACTGCTGGACACGCTCTCCATCCGCATCCCCAGCGTCCGCATCCCGATCGCCTCGCTCTCCGGCGGCCAGCGCCAGGTGGTGGCGATCGCCCGCGCGCTGATCGGCTCGCCCAGGGTCGTGATCCTGGACGAGCCGACCGCCGCGCTCGGCGTCGAACAGACCGCCCAGGTGCTCGACCTCGTCGAGCGGCTGCGCGACAAGGGCCTCGGCGTGATCCTGATCAGCCACAACATGGCGGACGTCATGGCGGTCGCGGACACCGTCGCGGTGCTCCGCCTGGGCCGCAACAACGGCGTCTTCGAACGGCGCTCCACCACCCAGGAACAGATCATCTCGGCCATCACCGGTGCCACGGACAACGCCGTGACCCGTCGGCAGGCCCGTGGCACGGAGGGCACCCAGTGAGCGACGACACCCCGGGCGGCGAGCAGCGCCGCCACGTCCCGCTGCCCGAGGACAGCATGCCGAAGGGGGGCGTCAACGCACCCGTCCCGGTGGCGCCCGAGGCGACCCCCGCCGTCGACCCCCGGCTGATCGTCCGCCAGGAGGGCGTCAAGGGCTACCTGGGCGAGTTCCGCCGCCGCCTCGGCAGCGGCGAACTCGGCTCGCTGCCGGTCGTCCTGGCCCTGATCGTCATCTGGGCCGTGTTCGGCAGCCTCAACAGCAGCTTCCTCTCCGCACAGAACCTCTCCAACCTGTCGCAGCAGATCGTCGGCACCGGCATGATCGCGATCGGCGTCGTCTTCGTCCTGCTGCTCGGCGAGATCGACCTGTCGGTCGGCTCGGTCAGCGGCCTGTGCGCGGCGATCTTCGCGGTCATGAACGTCACCCACGGCGTGAACCAGTGGGTGGCGCTGATCGTGGCCGTCGCCGGCGGCGCCGTCGTCGGCCTGATCCAGGGCCTGTTCTTCGCCAAGGTCGGCGTGCCCGCCTTCGTCGTCACCCTCGCCGGCAACCTCGGCTGGAACGGCGCCATGCTGCAGATCCTGGGCTCCAGCGGCACGGTCAACCTCTCCGGCAACGACATCGTCTCCAGGCTGTACAGCACCATCTACGGTCAGCAGGCCGCCGCGTACGGCGCGGCCCTGGTCGGCGTCGCCCTGTTCCTCCTCGCCACGCTGGTCGACACCCGCCGCCGCCAGCGCGCCGGAGTACCCTCCCGGCCGATCGTGGACATCGTGCTGCGCACCGCGGTCCTGGCCGTCATCGCCTTCCTGGCGGCCTACACGCTCAACCAGTACAAGGGGCTCCCGCTGGCCCTGCTGATCTTCCTGATCTTCATCGTGGTGCTGGACTTCGTGCTGCGCCGCACCCGGTACGGCCGCCAGGTGTTCGCCCTCGGCGGCAACATCGAGGGCGCCCGCCGCGCCGGCATCAACGTCTCCTGGATCCGCATCAGCGTCTTCGTCATCTGCTCGACGATGGCGGGCATCGGCGGCCTCTTCCTGGCCGCGCAGATCCAGTCGGCCAGCCAGACCTCCGGCGGCGGCAACCTGCTGATGAACGCCATCGCGGCGGCCGTCATCGGCGGCACCAGTCTCTTCGGCGGACGCGGCAAGACCTGGTCGGCCCTGCTCGGCGCGCTGGTGATCGGGTCGATCCAGTCCGGCATGAACATCCAGGGCCTCAGCAACGCCATCCAGTTCATGATCACCGGCGCGGTCCTGCTCGCCGCCGTCGTCATCGACTCCCTGGCCCGCCGCACCCAGCAGGCCGCCGGCCGCGCCTGACCCAGCACCACCCCGCGCACGCAGAAGCCCGGGTCGGATACATCCGCCCCGGGCTCCGTCCGAGCCGCCTGCGGGATTCGAACTCGCGACCTACGCATTACGAGCCCGAGAGTGATCATGTTGGCTGGTGTCGCCGTAGGTCACTTGGTGATGAACCCGCAGGTCAGGACGCTGCACTGTGTTCCGAGATCTTGCTCGAACCGGCACGTGCTGCCCCGTCCGCTCACGCATCGCTCACGCAAATCAGCCTTGGCCGAGGTCCCCGAACAGAGAACTATGGGGCCAATGTGGCTTCGGCAGTCCCAGCTCCTGCAGGTAACCGATCCGCGCGTTTATGGCAGCTGAGAAGTGCCTCCAGTCCAAGCTGGCAACCGGCTCGTTCGGCTTCGGGTCGGTCGCGGACGAGGTGACGTAGCAGACCGCGTCGTAGAGTTGTTCGGCCATCAACCGCTGGCAGAAGATGCCGAAGCGCTCCTGGTAGGACTTGCCGTGCCAGATGTCCTCCACCGGTAGAGCCCCCGCAGCCGGCTTCACCGGCCGCCTCGACCCGTCCTCGTCCTGCATGATGAAGAAGTAACCGAGCCAGGGCTTCTCCCCGGGGTAGAGGTCAGCCAGCGCCGCCCTTCGAAGGTCGACGGCGCTGCCGAGGGCTTCCTCCACCCGGTTGTTGTAGTTGTTGCCGAAGGACGGCCCGCCCAGGGCCTTCATCTCGAAGGCAGCAACCAGCGTGTTCTCGTAGGCGACGACGACGTCCCACTGCTTCTGGGGCCTGTAGTAGCCAGGGAGCTCCAGACGCTGGGACTTGGTGACCCGGATGCTCTCAGGCGGATAGCCCGCTTCGAGGAAGAACTTCGCCAGGAGGGCCGCAATGGAATCGAAGTGCTTGCCACCTCTGACGGAACCCGCAGTGCCGGCGCCGACCGCGGCCTTGATCGCCGACTGTTCGTTCTGGGCCTGTTTGACACCCCAGTACGCCGCGACGGCGTCCTCGAAGTCCTGGCGGCTGACCGTCAAGATCGGTTCCTCCTAATCGGGAAGCTCGGTAAGCCCGTAGACACGTAGTGCTGCCTCGGTGGCCGCCTTCACGTCCCGCTTGTCGAAGGCGTCCGCCAGCGCAGTCCGGTCCCCCTCAGCGATGGAGTCTGGGTCGGGCACGCGGATCTTGCGCAGGTACTGCGCCTGGAAGCGCAGCGTCCCCCCTCGCATCTTGACCGCGTACGCCTCCACGAACGCTTCAGCGACCTTCGATAGCAACAGGCCGCCGAGCACGCGCATGTCCCAGACGTCCGAGACGATGAAGTACAGGTTGTGGTGAGGGTACAGCCCTCCCTCATCCAGCACCGGATGGATCGTCAGTTTCATGTCCGGGAAGAAGAGTTTCGGCCTGGCCGTGAGGCGGTGGTCGACCTTGTCGATGGTCTTGTACCAGCGCTCTGGCTGCTTGACCGCGACGTACCGCTTCCGTAGGGCGCCGCTGTGCTGCCGGAAGTAGCTCGCGAGCTGCGGATAGTCGGCAAGGTCGACCAACTCGCCCTGCGAGTTCCACGGGTTGACGAGGTAGGAGCCATTCCAGTGGAGGGTGCCGCTGGTGGTGTCACGGACCATGGCCAGGGGCAGGAGCCGGTCCTTCTCGACGAGATCGGGTTCGTTGGTGATGAAGACCTTGTCAGCCCCGGTGGCGATACCGATGCCGACTCGGGTTCCGGTTGTCTCGTCCTCCAGCAGGCGGAATCGCTCGCTGAGGTCCTCAAGGACAGCGAGTCGCGCGGGTGAAGCTGCAGGCCAGGAGTCCTCGTCCGGGAACCAGTGGGACATCCGGGCTGCTTGGTACGCCGCCTTCGTAGCTGGCTGCTGTTCGCCAGCTCCATACCAAGACAGGAACTCGCGAGCCTGGCTCTCCCCGAAGGCACGGGTTGTGTCAGCCGCGACTGCGGTGCCCTGCTTCTGGTTGGAGATGATCGTGATGGCCGGGTAGGCAGCGACCTGCTCATGGAAGGCGTCGACGTCGTGCATGACCAGAGCGAGATTCATGCTGAACTGGCGCGTGACCAGCTGGCGCAGCTTGCGCCCGTACTGGTTGCGCATCCAGCGGTCAGCACAGATGAAACCGAGCTGGCCCCCGGACCTCAGGCTGCGCAAAGCCATCTCGTAGAAGCCGATGTAGATGTCGGCTCGACCGCCCATCGTGCTACAGGCAGCCCGGTAGGCGTCCATCCGATCGTCCGGGACATCCTCAAGCCTGATGTACGGCGGATTCCCAACCACAAGGTCCACCTCGTGGCGTGGGCTCGCCTGTAGAAGGTAGTCGCCCTGCCTGACCCAGCCACCCGCGACCTGCCTCGCCTCCTCGCGTTCCCACCCGTCAGCATGCAGCAGCTCCTCGACGAGATCGCGGCTTTGCGCGACGTTCTTCTCCAACAGGTCGAACGCCTCAACCGCGTCTGCAGCATCAGTGATGGGCCGGCCGTGGCTACGGCACGATTCGGCGATCCGCGCTGCGATCGCGCCAAGGAACGCGCCCGCGCCGCATGCCGGCTCGACGACCCTCAGCTCGGCGAGGTCCTTGTCAGGCGTGTACCCAAGCAGGTCGAGGATGAGATCGACCACCCAGCGCCGCGTAAAGACCTCGCCATGCTCGACCGCCTCCACTGGCAGATCGGGCAGAGTCTGATGATCGAAGTCGAAGAGAGCCAGAGTTGCCACGTCTTGACCCTACAGGGGCGCCTACGGCGGCCCCGCGGACTCAACACGAAAGGGTGGAGATACACCGGCCGTCACCAAGCGGTTCCCTCGACCATGCCTCTCACCAGCCCCGATCACAACGGGCCCGTCGCTGTCAGACCAGAGCGATAGCTTTCGAGCAGCACCCGGACGACACAGGAGCGGAAGATGCTGGACTCGGTCGTAAACGCGGTAAAGGACGTCTGGCAAGCCAGGCGCCTGGACTCGGATCGAGCCGCTGCAGGCACCTACCCGCCAAGTTCGGTGAGAGCGGGACACGCGTTCAAGCGAATCGAGCAGTCCATCATCGCCGATCTCGTGTCTCGGGGGGTTCCACCGGAATGGATCAAAAGCGGTCCGAGGCTCAGCCTCCCCAGCTTCTATGGGGGCATCAGTAGCGGCTGGGACCTGGTGATTTCCCGAGATGGATTCCCACTCGCAGCCATATACATCAAATCCCAAATGGGGCCATCCTACGGAAACAATTTCAGAAACCGAATCCAGGATGTCACCGAACAGGCGTTGGACGTCAGGCGACAGTACGAGAAATCGGACCTGAAGGAGCTCCAGCCGCATCTCGGTCTCTTCTTCATTCTCGAGGACGGCCCTGGCGCAAGAAGGCCCGTGAAGACCACACCAGCCGTGACCGGATTCCCATCAGCGGTAGATGGAATGTCCTACCGAGACCGGTTTACCGATGTCTTCGGACGACTGCTGAAGGACAGGGTCTATGACGGGATCTGTTACATCACCGCCAGCCCCGACGGCGATTCCTCCCCGGAAGAGCCGTGCTGGGATATGGGAATTGAAGCCTTCCTCTCGGAAATCGCCAGCAGAGTCTCCGCGCTGAGCTACGCCCAGGATCAGGGCGGTATGACCTCAGCCTCGTTCGGTGAGGCCTTGGCGCGTCGAGACGACATTGCCGACGTCATGTCCGCCTTCACCTCAACGCCAGCTGGCCTGGCAGCGGCCGAGATGGCAGTTGTCCGTCGACGCCGCATGCTGGTCGCGGAGCTTCGCGATCTCGCCCGCCAGTCAGAGGTCAATGAGACCGCCATGCACAAGGCCATGGAAGGCCACTACTGGCTATTCGGGGGCCAATACACCGGAGTGGCAGCGCGGCGCGATCTAATGAACTTAGACGAGCACGACTTCCCCCTGGTCTGCTCTGACGGAAGCCTGCACATTATTGAACTCAAGGGCCCCGAGGCCCGGCTCGTCCGCCGGGCAAGGGATAATCACCTGATCGTGACGAGCGCAGTTCATGAAGCGGTTAGCCAGTGCATGAATTACCTTCGCACGATTGACGAGATGGGCGCATCCCTCCGAACGCTGCACAGTAACGAGCTCGGCCTGAACTACGACTATCGACGCGCTCGCGGAACAGTCGTGATCGGATACCAGGATAGGTGCATTTCAGACCGCGCAACCAAGGAGCAAATCGACCAGACGATCCGCTCATACAACTCACACCTCAGTCGAATTCAAGTACTGACGTACGCAGATCTTCTCGACTCGGCCGAACGCGCTCTCAGCTTTGAAGAGACCTCCCTGTAGCCAGAATCACCTGAGTGACACCGGAAGAAGCGGCGTCGGTCAGCCGAGGTAGGGGTAGGTGCCAGCGAGGTAGTCGCCGATCTGCTGGCACATGCCGGGGTGGATGTCGAACTGGTCGAGGTCGGCGGGCCGGACGAAGCGGACGCCGTCGGCCTCGTCGTTGATCGTGGGTTCGCCGCCGATAGGGCAGCCGATGTAGGTGTTCTCGTACTGCTGGCGGATCTCGCCGTCGGTGTAGGCGACGATGTGGTTGGGGTTGGTGTAGACACCGAGGAAGCCGGTGATCTCGGCTTCGATGCCGGTCTCCTCCAAGCACTCGCGCACGGCGCACTTGGCGGCAGTCTCGCCGATGTCCTGAGCTCCGCCGGGCAGAGCCCACTGGCCGGTGTCGCGGCGGCGCTGGAGCAGGATGGCACCGTGGTCGTCGACGACAAGCAGGTTGCTGGCGGGGATGAGGGTGTTCGCCTTCGGCGCGTTCGGGTCGTTGTAGTACTCCGTCCTGCCCACGGGCAGCGGTCCCCCTCCTGGTCTGGCGTCCAGGAGGGGCTCTCCCGGACAGCATTCATGCCGAGAGTAGACGGGCACCCCGGACCTGCTTGTCAGATCTCCGCAGCGGCGGCCGTTACTGTCGCGCGGGCAGCCATCACGTTGGCCACGGCCTGCTTGTTCGTGATCCATACGGTGTCACCGGCGGAGACCGAGCGCTGTACGACTTCGAGGACGGCTCCGTCGGCTGCAACGGGCTTGGCCAGGTGCGACCGCATGTAGTGCTTGAACAGCGAGGGCAGTTGGTCCGGGCTCGTCGCGGTCTTGGCCCTCAGGGAGAAGAGCGGGAGGAACCACTCTTCGAAACCGTCCTTGATCGCCTGGGTGGCGCGGTACGCCTCGTGCAGCGGCTGCAGGCTGGCCGTGTGGTCGTAGGGGAGGTGACCGTGTAGGGCGTACTGAAGGCGGGTGCCGCCGTGTTCGCGGAAGTGCTGGCCATGGGCGGCTATGTGGTTGGCCGCGTTCTCGGTGATGGTCATGACGGCCGTGTCCGCTTCGTGCCGGCGGGCTGCGGCGAGGACGGTGGCGTGGATGCCGACGCGCGGGTCGAGGACGAGGCCGTTGAGGCCGAGCGGCGAGAGGTCGATGCCGTGATCACGGGTTCGGGAGAGGATCAGCCGCTCGGCGACGTTGGCGGCGGTGTGCTGGAGGTGCTTGGGCTGCTGGCGGTGGCTGGCGTGGATGTCCGAGCGGTCGAGGACGGGGCGGTCCTTCGCGAGTTCGGCGACGAGGTGGAGGCCGGTGTGTTCTCGGGTGTCGGTGCTGCCGCAGGCGTTGCAGGGATGGCTGCCGGTGCCGGTCATGTGACCGCAGGCCCGGCACGAGGGTACGGTCTCGCGGCTGATGGTTAGGGTGCGGGCGCGGAGGTTGTTCTCGATCATCTCCAGGGCGAGGCCGGCGACCTCGGCGTCGGTGTCGGTCATGATGCCACCCACCGGGGACTGCCCGGGCGGGTACTTGTCGGCTATCAGGTCGGCCTCGAAGCGCTGGCGGGGGATCCTCGGGCCGTTGGCCTCACGGTGGCGGAGGTCCCCGACGAGGGTGACGGTGTTCCACAGGTGGGGCGCCAGCGGTAAGCCGAGGATGGCGTTGAGGGCGGCGGCAAGCCGGATGCCTACGGCCTTGCCGGGCCGGGTGGCGAGGGTGAAGGGCCCGTTCTGGACGGGCCCGTTGAGGAACAGGTGTCGCACGGGCTCCTCCTAGATCGGCGGGATGGTCGTTCCCGTCCGGGTGAACCGGCCGTCTCGCAGTTCGTAATGGAGGATCGCGGCGTTGGGCATCTTGCCCTTCCGCTCCTCGGCGAGGATCTCGGGCAAGGTGCGGGCTTCGAGCAGGGATCGAAGGGCCACCGCGGCGGTCTGGTGGGTGAAGGCGACAACGGTCCGCGATTCCTGAAGTTCGGCCTGGGCGAGGGCGGCGAACTCGGCGGCCCGCTTGAGCACGCCCTCGGCGAGCGACTCTCCGCCGCCCGGCGCGGTCCAGATGTGCTTGCGCCGGCGGCGGTCCTCGGCGAGTGCGGGGTAGCTGTCGTAGAGCTCGCGCTTGGTCATGTAGGTGGCGTCGCCGTAGTGCTGCTCGTCCAGGAGCGCGGTCTGCCGGGGCCAGCCATCGGGGAGGGTTGGCAGGGCGATCGCGGCGGTGTCGATCGCCCTGCGGTAGGTCGAGGTGTAGACGTGCAGGTCGGAGCTCGCGAGCTGCGGGAGGACCTCGGCGAGCCACTGGGCCTGCCGGAAGCCGCGCGGGGTCAGGCCGACGATGGTGCGGGAGATCGCATGGGCGGCGGCTCCGCTGTAGGGGCGGGGGTCCTGGTAGAAGCCGTTGTACTTGTCGGCGTTCTCGACGGACTCGGCGTGTCGGATGACGAGCAGGGGCAAGACGAGGCTCCTATCCGGCGAGGTTGGCGACGTAGGAGCCGCTGACGGTCCAAGGGGTGAGTTCGATGCCGAAGCCGCTGTGTTCGCCGTCCTGGGTGTGGACGAGCTTGCCGGACAGGTGCACGGTGTCGCCGGACCTGAAGGCGCCGGTGTAGGCGCCGAGGTACGAGCGCATGTGGGTGATCCGGCGGGCGAAGGAGTCAGCCTCGTCGATGGTCGAGCTGAGGATGGTCTTGACCTTGATCCCGTAGACGGCCGGGGTGGTGAGACCCTCGGCGTGGTCGGTGATCTTGGCGAGGAGCGAGATCTCGCCGATCTCCTTAGAGGAGATCCGAGCGAAGGTCTTGTCGCGGTCGGAGCGGATGGGTTCGCAGTTGATGTGCGCGCCAGCGTTGGCGGTGAGTCCTTGGAGCTTGCGGCGTTCCTGCTTGATGAGGGCGTCGAATGAGCTGCCCTCCATGTACTTGGCCCGGCGGATGTACAGCCGGGTGAGGTCGTCTCCGTCGTACGGCCGGATCAGGTCGGTCTGCTGGAAGAGCTCCTGTGCGGCCTGGTAGCCCTCGGGGCCGTAGCAGACGAGGTCGATGTCGGAGCGCTCGTTGAAGCAGCCGACGAGGAAGGAGCCGGTGACGCCGATCAGGCCCTGGGCGTCGTTCGCGGTGATCCACTCGGTGATGGCCAGGAGGTCCTTGCCGGCCGGGTTGTCGGCGACCGCGCCGGGGGCCTCGTGGATGGCTGCGAGGGCCTGGCGGCAGGAGTAGTGGACGGCCACGTCCTCGCGCGGGATGCCGGTGATGACGCAGCCGAGGGTGTCGGAGTAGACGTAGCACTCCGGCCTGCCGGCGAGGATGCCGAAGGACTTCGACACGACGCTGTTCTGCCGGTAGGTCCGGTCGAAGAGCCGCCGGTCGCCCTTCTCGTCAGGGTGGTACTTGACGTAGCCGAGGTAGTGGCTGCCGGGGTGGCTGTCGCCGATGACCTTGAAGACGACTCCGTGGTGGTCCATCAGGTAGTCGCGGTCGCGAACGGTGGGAACCGGCCTACCGGTGTTCAGCGGTGAACCGTTCCAGAGTGGGGAAGGTGCCGGTGTCGATCGTGTTGGACGACTCATACTGATCAAGTCCCATCGTGAAGAGGGTGCGGCGGTACTGCCACTTGATGTGCTTGTCGTGCCGTGTGGGGTCGGTGGGCCGCATGAGGGCGAGGAAGAAGAAGCACTTGACGAGCAGGAAGTCGCCCAGGTGCTCGCTGACCCGCTGCCCGATCAGGAATGCGGTGGTCTCGTCGAGTGCGCCGGTGTAGGCGGTGCGCTGTTCCGGGGTGATGCTGTAGCCCTTGCCTCCGCCCTTGAAGGCCACGATGTCGAGCGCGGGGTAGACGTCGTAGCCGAGCGGGACCGGTCCGTGGTGCTGCCAGTCGATGACACCGGCCTGGAGGACGTTGGGCAGGCCGTAGTCGAGATGTCCGTGCACCATCGGGAGCTGGGCCAGCCGGTCGAGGGCGTGCTTGACCGCTTCGTGGACGCGCGGGGTGTCGAGGTCCGGGTTCTCCTCGAAGACCTCTGCCGCGAAGGCCGCCTTCTCGAACCACGGCGTGGCGGGGAGGGGGTGCCTCGCTTGGGCCTGCAGGAGCTTCGATGCGACGGCCGCCGCCGTGCTGATCACCTGGTAGCTGACCTGACCGTTCTGCCTGGCGTCGGCCAGCGCCTCCTCGTGAAGCGAGCTGTCGCCGATGGCGCGCTCGATGACGAAGTAGCTCTCGTTCTCCGAGCCGCTGTCGACGATCTCCGGCACCGGGTAATTAAGGCCGGCGGCCAGCTGCTGGAACTCGGTCTCAACCCGCAGATCCTCGCCGCCGGTCCGCTTGTAGAGCAGGCCGTCGGTGGACCTCCACACCGCGCCCTGCGTGGCCGTTCTGCCCTTCACAAACTCCCAGTCACTCATCCATCCATCCTTCCGTAGAGCCGAGTTGGGGTGGAGCAGATACGGCTGTGTCGGGCAGGTCACCTGGGGTTGGGCCGGCCGCCCCCGGGGGAAAGGGCGACCGGCCCCGTCACCGCCCGGCCGGTGTGCCTGCATCGGTACGGGCGGAGTCGGTGGGCACGTGGCGAGCGGTGCTGCGAGAACCACCTGTACGCGCGGGCGCTTGGCCAGGCGGGCACGTGGGGACGGGGCCTGGGACGGTCGGTGCGGACGACGCTCGCGATGAATGCCGCCCGGCGGGCCGAGCGAGGGTGCTCAGGTACCGCGACAGCGGGCACCGCCAGTTCGGCCCAGACCTTCTTGCCATGGGTCGTCGGTTCCGCGCCCCAGGTCTCCGACAGGCCCTCGATCAGCAGCATGCCTCGACCGGTGGTCAGTTCGTCGTTGCCGAAGTTCGCGGCGCCGGTGGGCATCCGGCGCGACGGGTCGTAGACCTCGATCACCACCCGGTCGCCGTCCGGAGAGAGGTAGATGCCGGCCAGCAGTCTTCCTGGCGCGTGGATGACCGCGTTGGCGAGCAACTCGTCGGCGACCAGCGCGATGTCGCCCAGCGAAGTCGGGTCGATCCCCCACGAGCGCGCGACTCGGACGACGGCTTCCCGGGCCGGCGGGACGTGGTCGCGCTTGGTGCCGATGAACGAGATACGCCGAGCGTGAGTGGAGGCGATCACTGATCACCGTCGCAGGCTTGGACCGCGTCGACAACGCTGTTGCACGGCCAGGGGCCGCAGCCGTCGCTGCACCGGCCGTCCTCGAACTGGTGGCGGCCGAGGACCTCTCGGGCGTGGGTGCTGGCGGTGGCGAGGCGCGCGCGACGCTCAGCGGCGTGATCTGAGGGGCTCGCGGTTGCGTTCGACGCCCGGCCGTCTTCCGAAGCGAGAGGAACGGCCACCGCGTCCGCGTCCCGCTGATGCGTGGTAGCGCCTCTCTGGGCATCCGAGCGGAGGGTCATCGGCGCTTCTCCTTAGCCGCTGGGTGGAGCCGCGCATGCGAGAGACCGCAGATGGGCCTCGGTCATGCGGGAGCGGGGAACCGCAAGCTGCGAGATGGTCGAGCTGCTGACGACCAGACAACTCCATCTCGATGCACCACGGTTAGGGCAACGGCTCCGCGTGCATGATCCATGCAGATCGTGCATGACGGGTTGTCCTGGTGCGGCTACGCTCGGCTCGCCAGGGCAGGATCAGCATTGGCAGGAGAAGCCATGTCGCGGACGGCCACAGGACACTCCGCTGCGGGTGGGATCGGAGAGGTGATCCGCCGCGCGCGAGTGTTGAGCGGCCGGTCGCAGGCGGACGTGGCCACCGAACTGGGCTACCACCAGTCGAAGATCAGCCGGTTGGAGAGCGGCAAGGGGACGCAGGACATCGACGTCCTGCGCGCTGTCGCAGCCGTGCTCGACATCCCACTGGAAAGCCTCGGCCTGTCCTCCCATACCAGTGCGGACAGCAGGACGGACGACATGCACCGTCGCAACTTCCTGGCCGCGAGCGTCGCCGCGCTCGCGACCCCGACGCCCCGTCCCCGCGTGGGGATAGAGCTGGTCCAGGCGCTGCTGCCTGGACCTGTTCCAGCCGATCACGCGCCACAACCCCAGGCCGCACTCGCGGCCCGGCTCTCCCAGGCTCGGAGGCTGTTCTACACCTGCCGGTACGCCGAACTCGAAGGCGCTCTGCCCTCGCTGATCGCCGACCTTCGCCAGGCCCAGGATGCCTCCCGCGGCGACGATCAAGTCCTGTCCGGCCTCCTCGCCACGGCGTACCAGACCGCGGTCAGCCTGCTGCTCAAGCTCGGCGACCACGGCAACGCCTGGCTGGCGGTCGGCCGTGCCATGGCCGAGGCCGAACGGAGCGCCGACCCCGTCGTGATGGCCTCCAGCGTCCGCGTCCAGGCGCACGTCCTCGCGCGCGACCGGCACACCGCGCCCGCCGTCACCCTCATCCGGCACACCGCCGACCAGCTCTCCGGCAGCTACGACCGGCGCCCACCCGAGTACCTCGCCGCGCTGGGGCTCATGCTCCTTCGCGGGGTGACGGCCGCAAGCGCCGGCGGCGACCGCGCCACGACCGCTGAGTTCCTCGCCGAGGCCCAGGAGGTCGCGCGCTACGTCGACCTCGACAGCCCAGAAGCCTGGGCGAACTTCAGTCCGACCAACGTCGCACTCCACTCGGTGAGCGCCTCGGTCGTCCTCGGCGACGCGGGAACGGCGCTGGAAGCGGCCCAGCCCCTGATGCGCAGGCGCATCCCGGTCCCCGAGCGCCGGGCCGCACTGTGGGTGGAGGCTGCACGGGCCTACAGCCAGCAAGGCAGACTGGCCGAGGGATACAAAGCGCTCAGGATCGCGGAGAGCTGTGCCTCGGAGGACATCCGTCGACGGCCCAGCGTGCTGGAGCTGGCCGGTGACATGGCCGCTCGCGACCGGCGCGGTGCCATCCCGGAGCTTCGCCGTTTCTGCCAGGAGTTGGGAGTCCAGGTTTGACCGAGCACCGCGAGCCGTTCCTCTACGTCGTCGTCTGCGCGTCGGGCATCGCCGACGGAGTGGGCGAACTGATCACCGCTGCCCACGCCGAGGGCTGGGGAGTCGGCGTGATCGCGACCCCGAACGGGCTCGGATTCATAGACCAGGAAGCCGTCGAAGCCCAGACCGGCTACCCGATCCGCTCCGCCTGGCGCACGCCGAGCATCCCCCAGCCGCTGCCCCCGGCCGACGCGATCGCCGTCGCCCCGGCCACCTTCAACACCATCAACAAGTGGGCCGCCGGCATCTCGGACACCCTCGCGCTCGGCATCCTCTGCGAGGCGTATGGCCTCGGCATCCCGGTGGCCGTCCAGCCCTACGTCAACTCCGCCCAAGCCGCGCACCCCGCATACGGGGAGAGCCTGGCCCGGCTCCGGTCGATGGGCGTCCTGCTCGGCGACTACGTCCCCCACAAGCCCAAGGCCGGCGGGGGACGCGAAAAGTACAACTGGACCCACGTCCTCGACCTGCTCCGCCCCGTGGCGGTCTCAGCAGCGGAGATGGAGTAGCCGATGCTCCCGCCTTCAGACGGGCCCCCAGGGGTCGCTGCCGCGATCGTGATCCGTGAGGGTCGGGTGCTGATGGTCCGGCGCCGGGTCAGCGAGGGCCAGCTTGTGTGGCAGTTCCCGGCGGGCAAGATCGAGCCCGGCGAGTCTCCCGAGGAAGCAGCTGTCCGCGAGACCGCCGAGGAGACGGGGCTGAACGTGGCCGCCATCAAGGTCCTCGGCGAGCGCGTCCACCCAGAGACTGGCCGGTGGATGTCGTACATGGCCTGCGAGATCGTCAGCGGCACCGCTGCCGTCGGTGACCCACGGGAACTGGACGCACTGGCGTGGGTGGCGCTTGCAGAGATCCCCGAATACGTCCCGTACGGGATCTTCGAGCCAGTGCAGGCATATCTGGATATCGCGCTCAAGGACTGAGAGAACATGCTCCGGTCGACCACCAACTGGTGGTCGACCGCAGCGGCAGCCGAATTCGGTCGCTCGTGGTCAGCGGTGTCGGGGCTGGGTGCCGTGGCGCTGCAGGGCAGTCGTTGTGGGCGGCGGGTTGGTGGTGGCGTGGCGGACGGTCGGGGCGGCGGACGAGCGCAGGAGTGCCGCCTCGACCGTGCGGTTGGGTGCGGGGTTGTAGCTGGTGTGTTGGATGCGGGCGATGAGGACTTGGGCGGGCAGGCGAACGCTGCCAAGTTCGCGGCGGGCGGCTGCCTCGGTGAGGAGCTGGTGGGGTATGTAGCCGCCGGCCTCGGCGTCGGCGAGGACTGTGTCGAGGGCGGGCCAGTTGGGGTCGGCGAGGATCCGTGTCGCGTGGTCGGGGATGGCGGCGCGGACGTCGCTGGCGAAGGTATTGCGGGTCTGCTCCTTGGGCTGGCGTTGGGCGAGGAAGGCGAGCTGGTCGGTGGCGGCCTGGTCGTAGGCGACCCGGAGGTGCTGGACGGTTCGGCGTGCGGCTTCGGCCTGCGGGGCATGGCCCTTGGCGGTGTGCCAGCGCTGGGAGAGGATCGCGGCCCAGACGAGGGCCACGACGAAGACGGTGAGGGTGCCGCCGTCCTTGCCGCTGCTGGCGTGCACAAGGTCGCGGGCCGCCTGTCGCAGACCGGCTGCCGCCGTATGGTCGGCGCGGATCTGGGAGCGCTGGGCGCAGGCGAAGACCTCTGCTTGCTCGGAGTTCGGCGCGCAGGTCCTGGGGCGCGGGCACGACCTCCGCCACGGCGCGGCCACCCTCGCGCTCGCCGGCGGGGTCGACATGAAGGTGGTGTCCGAGATGCTCGGCCACTCCTCCATCAAGATCACCTCGGACATCTACACCAGCGTCGTGCCCGAGATCGCCAAGGATGCCGCCGAGGCTGCCGCGAAGCTCGTCCCCCTTCAGCGGAAGACCGAAGCCGAGGCCCGCGCCAAGGGGCAGCCGAAGCCGAGAAGGCCAAGCGGAAGGCGGCGAAGAAGGCTCAGTCCAAGGCCAAGAACGCCAAGGGTTAACCCAAGATCAACACTCGCGCTCACGCGTCGCTCACGCAAGCGATCTTGTAGCGCGCCGTCGACGTCTGCCCGAATGCCGAGAAACAACAAAGACCCAGGTCAGCGGGCATCTGACCTGGGCCTTCTCGGAGCCGCCTGCGGGATTCGAACCCGCGACCTACGCATTACGAGTGCGTTGCTCTGGCCAACTGAGCTAAGGCGGCAACGTTGCCGGTGGTGACGGCAACGCGGGCCAGTCTACACAGGTTTCGGCGGTGATCCGTACCGGGTCGAGGAGGTGCCGTCAGGCGGAGGAGACGGCGAGCTTGGCGGCGAAGCCGGCGAAGAGGGCGGCGACGCCGCTGGTGAGGCCCGCGGAGAGGCGCTTGCGGCGGCGGAAGGCCGCGGCGAGCGTGGTGCCGGCGAAGATCAGGAGGGTGAGGTAGAGGACGCTGAAGGTCTGGAGGATCCCGCCGAGGAGGGCGAAGGAGAGGACGGGGCTGCCGTAGGAGGGGTCCACGAACTGGGTGAAGAAGGAGAGCAGGAAGAGGATGGCCTTGGGGTTCAGCAGGCTGATCACCAGGGCACGGCGGAACGGGCGCTCGGTCGGCTCCGGGGCGGCGTCGGGGGCGGCGTCGGCGCCTGCGCGGTGCTCGCGCCAGAGCTGGCGGGCGGCGCGGAGCATGCCGATGCCTATCCAGAGCAGGTAGGCGGCGCCGCCGAACTTGACCACCGCGAAGACGGCCGGGTTGGCCTCCAGGAGGGAGGCGGCGCCCAGCGAGGTGAGGCTGATCAGTGTGAAGTCTCCGACGAAGACCCCGGCGGCGGCGGTGTACGCGGTCCGGACACCCTTGCGGGCGGCGACGGAGAGGACGTAGAGGGAGTTGGGGCCGGGGAGGAGGATGATCACGAGGGCGCCGAGGACGTACGTCGCCAGGTCGTTGACTCCGAGCACGGTGGGCTCCGGTGGGGGTGACGGGGAGAGCGAGGGGCGCTCATCGTAACGTCGCACCGGAGGATGCTTGAAGGTGATTTCCCCCGGCCGTCGGACCCGTCCCGCCCCTCCCGCCCGGACCGCCTCACCGACCGCAGCGCTTCCCGTTCTCCGGGGCTTCGCCGCCCAGCAGGTAGCGGTTGACGGCGCCGTCCAGACAGGTGTCGTGGCGGCCGTACGCGGTGTGGCCGTCGCCGTCGTAGGTCAGCAGCCGACCGGACTCCAACTGCCCGGCCAGCGCCTGCGCCCAGGCGTACGGGGTGGCCGGGTCGCGGGTGGTGCCGACGACGACGATCGGCGTGGCGCCGGAGGCGCGGACGGTGTGCGGCGCGCCGGTGGGCCGGGCCGGCCAGTAGGTGCAGGTCAGCGCCATCCAGGCCATGTCGCGACCGAAGCGCGGCGAGGCCCGCTCGAAGTCCGGCACGGCGCGCGCGGCGTCGTCCGGACCGGCGAAGGGGGCGGGCAGGTCGAGGCAGTTCACGGCCATGTTGGCGAACATCAGGTTGGGGTACGAGCCGCCCGGCTCCCGGCCGTAGTAGTCGTCCGAGAGCTTCAGCAGGCCGGTGCCGTCGCCGGCCCGGGCGTCGGCCAGCGCGGTGCGCAGCCGGGGCCAGAGGAAGTCCGCGTACATGGCCTGGATGACGCCGGTGGTCGCCTGCGCCTCGGTGAGCCGGCGGCTGTCGGAGGTGGTCGGCAGCGGGTGGGCGTCGATCGCCGCGAACAGGGCGGCGAGTTGCTCGCCGGCCTTCTGCTCGGTCCGGCCGAGCGGGCAGTCCTCGCGCTTGACGCAGTCCTGGGCGAAGGCGGCCCAGGCGGTCTCGAAGCCGCCGGCCTGGGTGCGGTTGCCGGCCAGTGAGTCGAGCGAGGGGTCCATCGCGCCGTCGAGCACCATCCGCCCGGTCCGGCCGGGGAAGAGCCCCGCGTAGGTGGCACCGAGGAAGGTGCCGTACGACTTGCCGACGTAGTTGAGCCGCTCGTCGCCGAGCAGGGCCCGCAGCACGTCCAGGTCGCGGGCGGCCTCGACGGTGCTCAGGTGGCCGAGCCGGTCCCCGGCCTGCCGGCGGCAGCCCTCGGCGAACTCCTTGGCGGCGGCCACCAGGGCGTCGATCTCGGCCGGGTCGTCGGGAGTGATGTCGACGGCGGTGTAGGCGTCCATCCGCTCGCCGTCCAGGCAGGTCACCGGGGCGCTGCGGCCGACTCCGCGCGGGTCGACGCCGACCAGGTCGTACCGGGCGCGGACGCCGCTGTCGTAGGTGCGGGCGACGCCCTCGACGTACTCGACGGCGGAGGCGCCGGGGCCGCCCGGGTTGAGCAGCAGCGAGCCGAGCCGGTCGCCGCGGGCGGCGCCCGCCGCCCCGGAGCCGGTGACGGCCGGGGCGCGGACCGCGGCCAGCGTGAGGTCGCCGCCGGCCGGGCGGTCGTAGTCCAGCGGCACCTTGAAGGTGGTGCACTCGTAGCCGTCGTCGCACGGCTGCCAGGCGAGTCGCTGCCCGTAGTAGGACACGAGCGCGGCGGGGACGGCGGCGGGCAGCGGCTCCAGCGGCGCGGCCGCGGGGCGGGGGGCGCCCGCGAGCGCCGCTGCCGGCGCGGAGCCGGAAGCGGGGCCGGAAGCGGAGGCAGAACCGGAGGCGGGAGCGGACGGGGCAGACGCGGGCGCGTCACCGGCCGGCGGCACCGTGTCGGAGGAGGCCGCGCCGGGGGTGGTCGTCCCGGTCGGGGTGCAACCCCCCAACACCAGCCCGACGGCCGCCAGCAGTGCGGCCGCGGCGACCACACCCGCACGCCGTTCACGGTCGGCCCGCAGCTCGGCCGGCATAGGGGTCCCCCTCAGCTGATCACGTCCGGTGGCTTCGGTGCCGTCCGGGTTCCGCCGCCGGGTTCCGCCACCGGGTACCAGTGCCGCTCCGGGCACCGGTACCGGGAAGCGTAGTGCCCGCCCGGCCGGGTCAGGACGCCTTGGCGAGCGCCTCGCCGAGGTACTGCGCCGCCTGCCGGACCAGGCGCAGTCGGATCCGGTCCGCCGAGTAGTCCTGCGCGTTGTCGGAGATCCGTACCTCCGCGCGGGCGGCGGCTCCGGTGCCGGAGCGCAGCGTGGACTGCAGCTTGCGGGCCGCGTCCAGCCCGGCGGTGTCGGCCTTGCCTGCGGCGAGCAGCAGCTTGGGGGCGGCAGCGGCGGGCGCCTCGGCCCCGGTCCGGGCGAGTGCGGCGGTGTCGTACCGGCCGGAGACGGCGGCGGCCGCGCCGTAGAGGTCGGGGCGGGCGAGCCCGGCGGCCGCGGCGCAGGGCGCGCCGCCCTCCACACCCAGCGTGCCCCAGCCGGCCGGCCCGGGCGGCAGGGTGCGGAAGGTGGCGGCGATGGTGGTGCGGAGCGCAGCGTCGTCGGCGACGGCCATCGGGGCGGCGGCGAGCAGGTCGCAGGGGTGCCCGGTGCCGATCGGTGCCTCGGGGGCGACCAGGATGAACGGGCGGGCCTTGGCGCCCTGGGCGGCGGAGGAGAGGCCCTCGAAGACGTCGGGGACCTCGGTGTCGGCGGTCTTCCCCGGGCCGGCGGCCTGCATCACGACGACCGGGAAGCGGGCATTCGGGTCCTTCGCGTACTGGGCGGGCAGCCAGACCCGGACGTTCCGCGGGTGGCCGTCCGGGCCGGGGACGGCCGACTGCAGCAGCTCTCCGCCGCCCGGTCGGCCGACGCTGTCGAACCGGCTGACCACCGGCGGCGGGGCGGGCGCGCCGGCGGCTTCCGCAGGAACCGCAGCCACGGCGGAAGCCGGGGCCGCGGCAGGTGCTCCGCCCGCGGACTCCGGCGGCGCGGCCTGACGGTCCGCTCCCCCGCCGTCGGCCGACCGGTCGGCGGCGGACCCGGTCGGTGTGCCGACCCCGGCCAGGTCGCCGAAGGCGCCCAGGGCCGTGAGCAGGGTAAGAACGGTGACGCAGATCCCGCAGACCATCGCCCCGGCCGCCCGTACCAGCATCGGCCGCTGGTCGCCGGTCAGCTCGTACGTCTCGGCGGCCCGTAGATCGCGCCAGCGCAACAGCGCGCCGCGCGCCAGCCAGATCCCACCCCCCGCGGCGGCGAGCAGGGGAACGACCAGAAGCGAACCGACCATGGGACGCACCACCTCGGGGAGGGCCGGACGACCGGGCCCGGCGCCGTACGGGACGCGACGGCCCCGGGACCGGGGCTCAGTCGGCCCCCAGCGTGCAAGACGACCCGGCGGCCGCACGAGGCTGTGCCCGGCGCGTATCGCTCGTTCACTCGAAGGTGGGACGCCGGGTAGGCGGGAAGCCGTACCCGAGGGGTGGTCCGGGGCTCGGCGCAGCCGCTCCCGGGCCGGTGCCGGCGCACGGACCCGCCGGAACCCGCACGCATCTCAGGGCTTCCGCACGGCTCCCTGCTACGCGCGGGCCCGGAGGCTCACCCCGCCCTCAGGGCCACCGTCATCGCCTCGACGGCGAGCAGCGGGTCGACGTTCCGGTCCAGAGCGCGCCGGCAGGCCAACACGGCCTCGATCCGCCGCAGCGTCGACTCCGGCGGACCGGACTGGGCGACCCGCCCGAGCGCCTGCCGCTGGTCCTCGTTGGCCAGCGCTCCGGTCGAGCCGAGCTGGATCGCGAGGACGTCCCGGTAGAAGCCGAGCAGGTCGAGCAGCGCGACGCCCAGCGTCTCGCGGCGGGTACGGGTGGCGCGGCTCTTCTGCCGCTTCTCCAGTTCCTTGACAGCCCCGGCCATGCCGCGCGGTGTCTTGCTGCCCTCCGCCGCGCCGTACGCGGCCTTGAGGTCGTCGGTCTCCCGGGCGTCCTGGGTCTCGGCGAGCGCCTCGGCGTCGGCCTTGGCGGTGTCCACCAGGCGCTGCGCGGCGGCCAGGCAGCCGCCGATGTCGGCGACCTCCAGCGGGATCCTCAGCACCTCGTCGCGGCGGGTCCGGGCCTGCTCGTCGACGGCGAGGCGGCGCGACCGCTCGATGTCCCCCTGGCCGGCGAGTGCGGCCAGCCGGGCGGTCCCGGGCTCGACGCCGTCCCGGCGGACCAGCATGTCGGCGACGGCCTCGGCGGCCGGGGTGCGCAGCACCAGCATGCGGCAGCGGGACCGGATGGTCGGCAGCACGTCCTGCACGGAGGGCGCGCAGAGCAGCCAGACGGTGCGCGGGGACGGCTCCTCCACCCCCTTCAGCAGGGCGTTGGCGGCGGCCTCGGTGAGGCGGTGCGCGGCGTCGACGAGGATCACCGACCAGCGGCCGTTGGTCGGGTAGCTGGAGGCGCGCAGCACGAGGGCGCGCATGTCGCCGACACCGATCGACAGGCCGTCGGTCCGGACGTACTTCACGTCGGCGTGGCTGCCCGCGAGCACGGTGTGGCAGCCGTCGCAGAAGCCGCAGCCGGGCGTGCCGCCGAGCGCGAGGTCGGGGCTGGTGCACTGGAGGGCGGCGGCGAAGGAGCGGGCGGCCGTGATCTGGCCGGCCCCGGGCGGACCGGTGAACAGCCAGGCGTGCGTCATCAGCGAGGCGTTGCCGCCCGCCCCGGTCGCGGCTCCGCGTCCGGCGGCGACCGTCGCCCCGGCCGACCGGGCGGCGGCGGTCAGCTGCTCGACCACCCGGTCCTGGCCCACCAGGTCGTCCCAGACGGCCACTGCTGCTCCCAAGCTAGGTTCGGACCCCACCCCGGACGGCTCCGCCGTGCCGCGGACCGGTTGGCGGTAGCCGCAGCGGTACGGACCGCTGGTGGCGGTGGGGACCGGGATGTCGGACGGCGGCCCCGGCGCCGTCTCCGTCGTCGAGCATACGTGGCCGGTACGACGGCGGGCGGTGCCGCCGGAGCCTCGCCCCGGCAGCACCGCCCGCCGTCGGTGGTCCCTCGTGAGCCGTCCCGCGATGGGGGTCGGCCCAGCCGGTCGGGCTCGCCGGTCAGCCCCGTCGGCCCCAGCGGCGGCCCTTGCCCCTGCCGTCGTCCTGGCCGCCCTGGCCGTCCCGCCCGTCCGCGTCGTTCGGCGGAACGGGACCCGCCGGACCGGCCGGGGCGCCCTGGCCGGTGCCGTCGCCCCAGCGGGCCCACTCGTCCCGCGAGCCGAGCAGGGTGTCGGTGAGGCTCGGCAGGTCGTCCATCGGCGTCTCCTCCGCCCAGTCCGGCCTCGGCCGGGACTCCGTGGCGGGCGGCTGCTGCGGGTCGACCACCGGCAGCTCACGCGTACTGTCGACCGGCCGGTCGGCGGGGCGGTTCGCCGGCGGGGCGTCGGCGGGCCGCTCGTCCCGCCAGAGCCCCGGCGGCACCGCGTCGCCCCGCCGACCCGGCTCGACCCGGGGCAGGACGGCCGTCTCGTCCGCCGGAACCCGGGGCAGGACGGCCGTCTCGTCCGCCGGAACCCGAGGGAGGACGGTGGTCTCGTCCGCCGGAGCACCCGGAGCGCCCGGAACACCCGGAGCGCCCGGGGTCCCCGGTACGACCGGAAGCTTCGTCGTCGCGGCGGCGTCGCCCGCCGGACCCGCGCCCACCGGACCGCCCGCCGCCTCGGCGGCGCGGACGGCGGCCCGACGGTCCCGCTCGGAGATCTCCTGCGTCGCGTCCTCGCCGCCACGCCCCTTCGGGGCCTGCGCCCCGGGGTCCTTCACGATCCGCAGCTCGGTGGTCACCGCGTCGTCCGGCACGGCACCGGAGCGGTCGGCCCGCCCCTCCGCCTCGGCCGCCGCAGCAGCAGCGGCCGCCAGCGCGGCGGCCTGCGCCAGCCGGGCCTCCTCGGCCCGCTGCAGCGCCTCCTCCGCCCGGCGGCGCTGCTCCTCCCGCGCCAGCTCGCGCTGCCGCTGGAGCTCCGCCTGGGCGGCCGCCTCCTCGGCGAGCCTCTTGCGCTCGGCGGCCTCGGCGGCCAGTCGGGCCTCCTCCTCGGCGCGCCGCCTGGCCTCCTCCTCGGCACGTCGGCGGGCTTCCTCCTCCGCGCGCTTGCGGGCCTCCTCGGCCGCCTTGCGCGCAGCCTCGGCGGCGACCCGTTCGGCCTCCTCCTTGGCGAGGCGCTCCTGCTCGGCCTGCTCGGCCCGGAGCTGTGCCAGCACCTCCTGGCGCTTCCGCTCGGCGGCCTCCTCCTCGGCGCGCTTGCGGGCCTCCTCGGCGGCGCGCCGCTCGGCCTCCTCCCGGGCGAGGCGCTCCTGCTCGGCCCGGGCGGCCTTCTCCTGCTCGGAGAGCGGCAGCTCCCGGTCGAGCCGGTGGCGGATCGCGGTGGTGACGAAGCCGGGCTGCTGGCTGCCGTCGACGACGAGGTAGCGCGCCGGGTCGGCGGCGGCGAGCGAGAGGAAGCCGGACCGGACCCGCTGGTGGAACTCGGTCGGCTCGGACTCCAGCCGGTCCAGCGCCTCGGTGAACCGCTCCCGGGCCCGGGTCGGGTCGACGTCCAGGACGACGGTCAGGTTGGGCAGCAGCCCGCCGGTCGCCCAGCGCGAGATCCGGGCCACCTCGGTGGCGGCCAGGTCGCGGCCGGCGCCCTGGTACGCGATCGAGGAGTCCATGTACCGGTCGGTGATGACGACCGCGCCGCGGGCCAGTGCGGGGCGGATGACGTTCTCGACGTGCTCGGCCCGGTCGGCCGCGTAGATCAGCGCCTCGGCGCGGTGCGAGAGGCCGGTGTTGCCGACGTCCAGGACGAGGCCGCGCAGCCGCTGCCCGACCGGGCTGCCGCCGGGTTCGCGGGTGAGCACCACCTCGTGGCCCTTGCCCCTGATCCACTCGGCGAGCGCCTGCGCCTGGGTGGACTTGCCGGCGCCGTCGCCGCCCTCCAGGGCGATGAAGAAGCCGGTGCCCGCCGTGCGGTGGGGAGCCGGGCCGGTGGCGCCGCGCAGGGCGTCCAGCAGGTCCTTGCCGAACGGGGCGGTGCCGCGCCGGTCGTCGGTCCGGAGCAGGACGACGGCCGCCAGCACCAGGGTGAGCAGTCCGGCGGTGGCGACCGCGAGGGCCGCGCCACCGTGGATGAAGGTGAACGAGCCGGGCTCGACCTCGCCGTACGCGACGTCCCCGTAGGCGGCGGCGATCAGCGGGACGACGATCAGTGCGGCGCCCACCACGACCCGCAGCACCGCGTACAGGTGTTCGGTGACCTTGGGGAGCCGGGCCTCCTCGACCTCCTGGGCGAGCAGTCCGCGCCCGGCGGTGATGACGATCCCGGCGGCCACCGCGGCCAGCACGGTGAGCAGCAGCACGAGCACGAAGTCCAGCACCAGGCCGGCCAGGATCAGCGCGACGCCCTCGGTCAGCAGGGCGAGCGCGAGCAGCCGGCGGCGGGAGAGCGAGGGCAGGGTCGCCCGGGTGATCCGGACGCCCAGCGCGGGGGCGCCGGTGGCGGCGAGCACCAGCAGGCCGTAGCCGATCGGCCCGGCGCGGTGCTCGGCGGCGGTGAGCAGTGCCAGCGCGCAGACACCGGCCGTCGCGGCGTACCCGGCGGCCACCGCGAAGGTGAAGTACGGGGCGGAGCCGGTGCGGCCCTTGGTCATGGCCGGGCCGGGGGTCGCGTCGGTCGGGGCGCGCAGGCCCTGCAGCGGGGAGTGCGGGGCCACCTTGACGGCGCCGCCGGGCAGCTCCTGGAAGTGGATCCGGACGGCCGAGACGGCGAACAGGACCGCCGCGCCGACGGCGGCGAAGGTGGTCTGGTGGGCGCGCAGCCAGTCCGAGCCGAGCGCCGCGAAGATGTTGTTGAGCAGCGTGAGCGCGACGAGGGCGGCGGCGGCGAGCGGCACGGTGGCCCAGCCGGTGCGGTGGTCCAGGCTCCGGACGGTCGCCAGGTTGGCGGCGGACGGGCGGCGCTCGGCAGCGGGGGCGAAGGGGTTGGCGGGGGGCAGCAGGCCGGGCACGGCGGCGGCCTTGCCGATCGCCCAGACCCGTTCGGCGGCGCCGGTCACGAAGACGGTCGCGAGCAGCACCCAGGTCGCGGCGCCGGAGGGCTTCGGGCCGGAGCCCAGCCAGACGATCCACCACGGCGCGACACCGATCAGCACGGCACGCAGGGCGTCCGCGCCGAGCAGCGTCCAGCGTCGGTCGAGCCTGCCGCTGAGCAGCCCGTGCACCGGGCCGAGCAGGGCGGCGCCGACCAGCCCGGTGGCCGCCAGCCGGGCCGCGAAGACGGCGGCGACGGCGAAGGCGAGGCTGCGCGGCAGGTCACCGAACTGTCCGCCGAGTGCGGCGGCGATCACGGTGAGGGCGAGCAGGACCAGGAGTCCCAGGCGGTCGGCGGTGCCGCCGATCAGCTGGGTGGTCCAGAGCCGGCGGTACGGGCGCAGGCGCAGCAGCGCACGGACCCGCTCGCCGGTGGTTCCGGCCGGCGCGACCTCGGCAAGGTCGGGCGTGCCGGCTCTCGCGGCCTCGGCGACGCTGGGGGTGGGCTGCTCCGCGCTCGTCATACCGTCAGCGTAGCGGTCGGCGCATGGCGCAAAAGAGGGGAGCGCAGCTCCGGACGGGCGCCATCGCAGGGTTGTGACAGAGTCCGCACACGCCCGTCGCGCGTTGCCCCCGAACGAACCGGGCCCGCGCCGCCGGAGCGGACGCGGGCCCGGTGCCGCCGATCGGGTGTCAGCCCTCGTCGGTGGCGGCGGCCTTGCTCGCGGTTGCCTTCTTGGCCGTCGTCGCCTTCTTGGCGGCGGTCTTGGTGGTGGTCTTCTTGGCCGCCGTCTTGGCCGCCGCCGTCTTGGTGGTGGTGGTCTTCGCCGCGGTCTTCTTGGCCACCGCCTTCTTGGCCGGGGCCTTCTTCGCCGTCTTCTTCACCGGTCCGCGCGCCCGCTTCTCGGCGAGCAGCTCGTAGCCGCGCTCGGGGGTGATGGTCTCGACCTCGTCGTCCTTGCGGAGCGTCGCGTTGGTCTCGCCGTCGGTCACGTACGGGCCGAAGCGGCCGTCCTTGACCACCACGGGGCGCTCGCTGACCGGGTCGGTGCCCAGCTCCTTCAGCGGCGGCGCGGCGGCGGCGCGGCCGCGCTGCTTGGGCTGGGCGTAGATCGCCAGCGCCTCCTCCAGCGTGACCGTGAACATCTGCTCCTCGCTGGTGAGCGAGCGGGAGTCGGTGCCGCGCTTGAGGTACGGGCCGTAGCGGCCGTTCTGCGCGGTGATCTCCACGCCCTCCGGGTCCGCACCGACCACGCGCGGCAGCGAGAGCAGCTTCAGCGCGTCGTCGAGGGTGACGGTGTCCAGCGACATCGACTGGAGCAGCGAGGCGGTCCGCGGCTTGACGGCGTTCTTGCCGGTCTTGGGCGTGCCCTCGGGCAGGATCTCGGTGACGTACGGCCCGTAGCGGCCGTCCTTGGCGACCAGCATGTTGCCGCTGACCGGGTCCGCGCCGAGCTCGTAGTCACCGCTGGGCCGGGCCAGCAGTTCCTCGGCCAGCTCGACGGTCAGCTCGTCCGGCGGCAGGTCGTCCGGGATGTCGGCGCGCTGGCCGGGCTCCCCCTCGACCTCGGAGGCGCGCTCGACGTAGGGGCCGTAGCGGCCGACCCGCAGGGTGATGGCGTCGCTGACCGGGAACGAGCTGATCTCCCGGGCGTCGATCGCGCCGAGGTCGGTGACCAGTTCCTTCAGACCGCCCAGGTGGTCGCCGTCGCCGTTGCCGGCCTCGGCGGCGCCGCCGGTGGCCGCGCCCTCACCGGCGGCCTCGCCGAAGTAGAAGCGCTTCAGCCACGGCACGGACTTCGCCTCGCCCGCCGCGATCCGGTCGAGGTCGTCCTCCATCTTCGCGGTGAAGTCGTAGTCGACGAGCCGGCCGAAGTGCTTCTCCAGCAGGTTGACCACGGCGAAGGAGAGGAACGACGGCACCAGCGCCGTCCCCTTCTTGAAGACGTACCGGCGGTTGATGATGGTGTCGATGATCGAGGCGTAGGTGGAGGGGCGGCCGATCTCCCGGTCCTCCAGCTCCTTGACCAGCGAGGCCTCGGTGTAGCGGGCCGGCGGCTTGGTGGCGTGCCCCTCGGGGTTGAGCTGCTCGGCGGCCAGCGGGTCGCCCTCGGTGACCTGCGGCAGCCGGCGCTCGCGGTCGTCCAGCTCGGCGTTCGGGTCGTCGGCGCCCTCGACGTAGGCCTTGAGGAAGCCGTGGAAGGTGATGATCTTGCCGGAGGCGGAGAACTCGACGTCCCGGCCGTCGGCGGACCGGCCGCCGACCTTCACGGTGACCGACTGGCCGACCGCGTCCTTCATCTGGGAGGCGACGGTGCGCATCCAGATCAGCTCGTAGAGCCGGAAGTCGTCGCCGGTCAGGCCGGTCTCGGCGGGCGTGCGGAACCGGTCGCCGGACGGGCGGACCGCCTCGTGCGCCTCCTGCGCGTTCTTCACCTTGGAGGCGTAGGTGCGCGGCGCGTCCGGCAGGTAGTCGGCCCCGTACAGCTGGGTGACCTGCACGCGGGCGGCGGTGACGGCGGTCTCCGACAGCGTGGTCGAGTCGGTACGCATATAGGTGATGAAGCCGTTCTCGTACAGCTTCTGGGCCACCTGCATGGTCCGCTTGGCACCGAAGCCCAGCTTGCGGCTGGCCTCCTGCTGGAGCGTGGTGGTGCGGAACGGCGCGTACGGCGAGCGGCGGTACGGCTTGGACTCGACGCCGCGCACCGAGAACGCCGTCTGCTCCAGGGCGACGGCCAGCGTGCGGGCGGCCTGCTCGTCCAGGTGCAGGGTGCCGGTGCTGCCCGACTTCAGGCGGCCGTCCTGGCCGAAGTCACGGCCGCTGGCGATCCGCTTGCCGTCCACGGAGGAGAGCCGGGCCCCGAAGGTCTCCGGGTTGGCCGCGTCCGCCGGGGTGCGCCCGGTGCCGAAGGTGCCGACCAGGTCCCAGTACGAGGCCGAGCGGAAGGCCATCCGCTCGCGCTCGCGCTCGACGACCAGCCGGGTCGCGACCGACTGCACGCGGCCCGCCGACAGCTTCGGCATGACCTTCTTCCAGAGCACCGGCGAGACCTCGAAGCCGTAGAGGCGGTCGAGGATGCGGCGGGTCTCCTGGGCGTCGACCAGGCGCTGGTTCAGCTCGCGCGGGTTGCGCACCGCCTCCTGGATGGCGGCCTTGGTGATCTCGTGGAACACCATCCGGTGCACCGGCACCTTGGGCTTGAGCACCTGCTGGAGGTGCCACGCGATGGCCTCGCCCTCGCGGTCCTCATCGGTGGCGAGGAAGAGCTCGTCGGACTCCGCGAGCAGCGACTTCAATTTGCTGACCTGGGACTTCTTGTCAGCGTTGACCACATAGATGGGAGCGAAGTCGTGATCCACGTCCACGCCCAGGCGACGCACCTCGCCGGTGTACTTGTCCGGGACCTCGGCGGCCGTGCTCGGCAGGTCGCGGATGTGCCCGACGCTCGCCTCGACGATGTAGCCGGGGCCAAGGTAGCCCTTGATCGTCTTCGCCTTGGCCGGCGACTCGACAATGACGAGTCGCTGTCCGTGCGCGGTCTCGCTGCTCGGGGACACCTTCGCTCTTCTCTCCCGGTCGTTATGTGAGCTGGTCGGCGCTGGCAGCACGGGCTGCGCTCCGCCCGACCCCTCCACCGACCCGGGGCCGCCGCTGTACGACGACCCCACCAGCGGAGTGTGACCGTACCCCGGCCACCCTTGTCAAACGGACGGATCCTGCTTTTTCACCGGCAAGGCCGACCGACGCCACTCGAACGGTAACCCGACGACGGAGGATCGCGCCCTGCGGAGGGCGCTTCGGTGGGTTCCGAAGGATGGAATGACGGATTTCCAAATCTGTCAACAAAGAATCCGGTCGGCCTGCGCCGAGCCGACGGTAGGCGGGCGGCAGACGGGCGGCAGGGCCTGCGGGGACCGGCACGGGCCGGCGGGGACGCCGGCGGTACGGAAACTCCGGACCGCGGCGGCCGGCACGGAACGGCGCCCGGGACGGGTCGCGGGCCGGGCCTCGGCGGTCTCGGGCCAGGTCGCGGCCCGGATAGAGGTCCAGATCGCGCGCGGTCTCGGGCCGGTCTCAGGCCGAGGAGGCGGCCACCAGCAGGAGTGCCCCGGCCGACAGGCAAACCAGGCCGAGCGTCGCCCACAGCAGGTCGGCGACCACCGCCCGAGGGCCTTCCTCCGCCGCCAGCACCGCCAGCCCGGGGCGGCGCGGGTCGTAGGCGATGCGGACGGACGCGCCGGGCGACAGACCGGCCGGGCGGCGCAGCGGGGTACGGCCGCGCGGGCGGGTCAGCACCAGTTCGCCGATCCGGCCCGGCGCCGCCGTGGCGGCCACCGCCGTTCCCGCCGTCCCGGCCCGGACGGCGGCCGGCGCGGCGTACCCGGCCTGCACGGACGCGGAGTAGGAGAGCAGTGGTGCGCTGTCGAGTCCGCCGTGCGGATCGGACTCGGCGACCACCGTGGCCACGGTCGGCACGCCCCGACGGCGCACCCGGTGGCGAAGGCGCACTTCGGCGGCGCACCAGAACAGGAGTGCGCCGCCGAAGAGGGCAAGTATCAGGCCCCCGACCGTCGCCGTCGTCGTCTCCACCCCGAGCCCCCAGCCTTGTCCACAGCCTGTGGACAGAGCCTCACAGTCGGGGGCCAACGGGGGACAGACACCCGGAGGCCGTCCGGCGAACCAGGGGATACGGAGAGGTGAATCGGACGACCGCAGACGGCCCGAAGCCGACCCGGAAGGACGCGGGGAACCCCAAGGGCCCCCGAACGACCCCGAGGGAGCGCGAGGGAGCGCAAGGCATCGCGCTTGGCTGCGCGTGGCGGCGGGGGCGTGAAACGACGGGACGTCGCGAAGGGCGCGATCAGGCCACGGGGCTGATGAACCCCTGCTCCGTGAGCATGCGCAGCGACTCCGGCACCCGGTCCCGCAGCACCACCCGGTCCTCGCCGAGCAACTGCGCGATCGCGTCCACGATCTCGCCCGCCGACAGCGTCCCGTCGCAGACGCCGACGAACCCGGCGCCCACCGTGTCCACCTTGGTGGCGCGCCGCATGCCCCGGTTGTGGCGCAGGACCACGTGCTCCGGGTCCTCCGCCCCGGGCGCACCGACCTGCTCCTGGACGACCTCGTCGGCCAGCACGTACCGGGCCGCCAGCAGGGCCGCGTCGTCGTGCGTCCGCAGGAAGTCCTGCCGGTCGAACCACTCCTCGATGTGCGGGCCGAGCGGCTGCTCGACCGGGTGCGGCCACTCCTCGACCCGGACGGTCGGCCGCTCGGCGCCACCCGCGCGCAACGTGATCCAGCCGAAGCCGATTCCCTCGACCCGCCCTGCCTCGAACGCGTCCAGCCACTCCCCGTACCGGGCCTGGTAGTCGCCACCGGGACCGCGGTGGTCACCGCCGTCACGCAGCCACAGCTCGGCGTACTGGGCGACGTCCTGCACCTCACGCTGGACGATCCAGGCGTCCAGCCCGGTGCCCGCGACCCAGCCGGACAGCCGGTCGTGCCAGTCCTCGCCCTTGACGTGCTGCCAGTTGGCCAGCAGCTGGCAGTAGCCACCCGGTTCCAGCCGGGCGGCGGCGGAGCGGACCAGGCTGCGGCAGAGGTCGTCGCCGGCCATGCCGCCGTCCCGGTAGGTGAACCGGCCGGTCGGCGAGATCACGAACGGCGGGTTGGAGACGATCAGGTCGAACTTCCGCTCCCCGACCGGCTCGAAGAGGCTTCCCTCGGCGGTCTCGGCGTGGTCGAAACCGGACAGCGCCAGAGTGAGCTCGGTGAAGCGCAGCGCCCGCGCGTTGACGTCGGTCGCGGTGACCCGCTGGGCGTGCCGGGCCGCGTGAAGCGCCTGCACACCCGAGCCCGAGCCGAGGTCCAGCGCGGACCTGACCGGCCGGCGCACCGTGATGTTGGCCAGCGTGGTGGACGCGCCCCCCACACCGAGCACCAGGTCCTTGCGGGCCACCCCGTGCGCGGTCTCACCGGACCCGATCCCGCCGGCGCCGCCGACCGCACAACCCAGGTCGGAGACCACCCAGGCGTCCGCGCTCGGCAGACCGGCGACCTCGTCGGCGTACGGGCGGACGTCGACGGTGGCCCGCACCAGATCGCCGTCCGTCCGCAGCCAACCGTCGGTCAGGCAGTCCTCGACGGGCAGCGCGGCGGCGGCCGCCTGGTACGGCACGGGCTGCTGCAGCAGGAAGAGCCGCACCAGCGTCTCCAGCGGGCTGCCGCCGCGGGTCGCCCGCAGCGCGGGCACCGCCTCGCTGCGGGCCAGCGCCGCGTACCCGGTGGGCCCGAGCAGGTCCAGGCAGCCGTCGGCGGTGTACGAGGCGGCGAGCAGGGCCTCGCGCAGTCTGGCGAGGCGGGTCGGGTCGAGAACGGGGCTACTGATCACCCCGACATTGTCCCCCGCCCGGTCGCCCCCGCTCCCCTCGGCAACCCCTCGAAGGTCCCCCGAAAGCTCCTCAACGGCCCCGTGACGGATCCGTGCAGGTCCACGCGCCGACCCCGCGGCGGGGCTCCGGGGCCGGGTCGGGCCCGGAGGGACGTCCCACCGGGCGGACAGCGATTCGAGCAGCACGAACGCCCCCTCGGCAGGTCGGGCGAGGGGCGGCCGAGGGGCGGCGGACGAGGGGGGCGGAACAGCGGGTCCGACGGCGACAACGGCTCGGTCGGGGATACCGGTGCGGGTGCGGGAGGTGCGGGTGCGGGAGGTGCGGGTGCGGTCCGTCAGCTCGCCGAGGGGACGGGGGCGGAGGAAGGCTGAGCGGCGGCGGGATCCGTCGCGGCGGGGCTGCCCGCCGGGCTCGTACCGTCCGCCGTGCCGGGAGCCGGAGTACCGGGAGCCGCCGTGCCCGTGGCGCCCGCCGACGGAGCCGCGGCAGCCGTGCCCGGCTTGCAGCCCTCCTGCTTGGCCATCGCCGCACCCAGCTCGCCGCGCTGCAGCTTGCCCTGTGCCTGTGTGGAGAGCGAGGCCAGCTGCTGAATCTGGTCGGAGATGCTGCGGAGTCCGTCGGCGAACTTCCCCTGGTCGGTGTTGGGCAGCGCGTCCAGCTTCTTCTGGACCTCCAGGTACCCGTCGGCCGCCTTGGTGAGCTCGGCGACGGTGTCCTTCTGGAGAGTGGCCCCGTCGTCCACCTTCGGCGCTCCCGCGCCGTCGATGGCCGCAGCGATGTCCTGGTTGGTCTTGGCCAGCCGCCCGATGTCCGCCGAGAGACGCTTCTGGAGGTCGACCGGGACCTCGCCGGTCTTCACCTGGCCGGTGTCCGCCAGCGCGGCCTGCGCCTGGGCGATCGGGTCCTTGGCCCCGCCGCACACCTTCACCGCCCAGGAGTCCAGCTGCTTGCTGTTGTCGTCGCCGCAGCCGACGGCGCCGAACGCAAGCAGCGCGCCGAGCGCGGGTACGGCCAGCAGTCGCTTGTTCACCGGGAGAAGCCCTTTCGGTTTCGGTCGTCGAACAGCGAACCTACACGGCCGCCGCACGACCCCCGGTTCCCGCCCGTACGGGCCGCGCCTGTGCTCCGATCGTCGCCGGAAGGTCGGAACGGAGACAGTTCGAGGGCGTGCCGAAGGTACGACGAGGCACGCAGCAGGGAGGAACTGCGAGGGAGGGCTCCCGCTCGAAGAGGCGTGGCGCCCCGGGTGATCGACCACCGGTGTCCGGCCAGCCGTCATCGCACGGCCCGCGAGCGACGACCTCCGGCGGGCCTGCCGGGACCAGCCGGTCAGCCCGTGAGCACGTCGGCCGGGACCGGCCAGCTCATCCGGATCAGACCGCCACCGGTGCCGCTGGTGACCTCAAGGTCCTCGACCAGGCCGGTGAGCACCGCGAGACCGAGCGTGTCCTCGTCCGGGTCGACGCCTTCCGCCGAACCGGCGGCGGTCGGGACGGTGTCGAGGCCGGCCTCGTCCTCGACCTCGATGAGGAAACGCTTCTCCTGGTCGATGAGGGCCACCCGCACCGCGCCGGTGATGCCACCACGCTGGTGCAGACCGACCGCGCGGGAGCATGCCTCACCGACGGCGAGCCGCACCTCGTCGAGCACCGACTCGTCGACCCCGACTCGTCTGGCGACTGCCGCGGCGACCAGCCGGGCCGTACGGACGTGCTCGGGAAGCGCACTGAATCGAAGTTCGACGGTTGCCATCTCTCCCCCTCGGGGTGCTCCGACCGGGGCCGGGCATACGGCCGCTGCGGGCCGACGTCAGCCGGCCCCTGGGCGGACCGACGGGCCGGGGCCGCAACAGGGCCCCGGCTCCCGGCCGCGTTGAGAATCGGGCGGGCCGACCACGGAGGGCCGACCCGGCCGGATCGGTCGGGTCAGTCGGTCGCGTTGACCGCGTCGTCCACCGAGTTGTGGATCGGGAAGACCTTGGTCAGGCCGGTGATGCGGAAGATCTTGAGGATGCGCTCCTGGTTGCAGACCAGTCGCAGCGAACCCTCGTGGGCGCGCACCCGCTTCAAACCGCCCACCAGCACACCGAGCCCGGTGGAGTCCAGGAAGTCCACGCCCTCCATGTCGACGACGAGGTGGTAGCTGCCGTCGTTGACGAGCTCGACCAGCTGCTCACGCAGCTTCGGGGCGGTGTACACATCGATCTCGCCGCCAACCTCGACGACCGTGCGATCGCCGACTGTACGGGTCGACAGGGACAGGTCCACGGAACCTCCAGCACCTTGCCTTGCTACGTCATTGCGATCCTCGGCCGGACGGCCGCCACCGCATGGTCACAAGCCTCGGGCACGCCCAGCCAATGCGGCAAGCCTCGGCGCTGCGACCCCCGGCCGTACGGCCGACACGGCCACATTCAACCACTTGTGACCATGCCCGCACGATGGCTTGGGACGATTCTCCGTCACTCCGGTGACACACTGGGTCCTCATGCCGCCGCGTCACAGCCTGCCCGAGGCACTGCTCACGACCCTGTCCACCACCCGCGGGCGGTCGGACCGGCTCACCCATACGGAGCACCTTCCCGCCCGGGCCGCCCGCTATTCACCGTGGCCCGACTGGATCCGGCCCGAGATCGTCGAGTCCGCCCGGGCCCTGGGCGTGGAACGCCCCTGGGCCCATCAGGCAGAAGCAATGAATCTGGCCAAATCCGGCCATACTGTGGTGATCGCCACAGGAACCGCCTCGGGCAAGTCCCTCGGCTACCTGGCCCCCGTCCTCTCCGATCTGCTGGACGGAACCGAAGCCCGCAACGGGCGCGGCGCCACCGCGCTCTACCTCGCCCCCACCAAGGCACTCGCCGCCGACCAGCGCCGCCGGACCGCGGACCTCGCGCCGCCCCGGGTCCGGGCCGCCCTCTACGACGGCGACACCCCGCCCGAGGAACGCGAGTGGGTCCGCCAGTACGCCTCGTACGTGCTCACCAACCCGGACATGCTGCACCGCGGCATCCTGCCCGCCCACGCCCGCTGGTCCTCCTTCCTCAAGACCCTGCGCTACGTCGTGATCGACGAGTGCCACAGCTACCGCGGCGTGTTCGGCTCGCACGTCGCCCAGGTGCTGCGGCGGCTGCGCCGGATCTGCGCCCGGTACGGATCCGACCCCACCTTCCTCCTCGCCTCCGCCACCACCGCCGACCCGGCCGTCACCGCACGGCGGCTCACCGGCCTGCCCGCCGACGCGGTCACCGAGGACGCCTCCCCGCGCGGGCCCGTGGTCTTCGGGCTCTGGGAGCCGCCGCTCACCGAGAACGTCGGCGAGCACGGGGCGCCGGTCCGCCGGACCGCCACCGCCGAGGCCGCCCACCTCCTCACCGACCTCGTCGAACGGGAGATCCGCACCGTCGTCTTCGTCCGCTCCCGCCGCTCCGCCGAGCTGGTCGCCCTGCAGACCCAGGACCAGCTCGGCCGCCCGCTCGCCGACCGGGTGGCCGCCTACCGCGGGGGCTACCTCGCCGACGAGCGCCGCGCCCTGGAACGCGATCTGCACTCCGGCCGGCTGCTCGGCCTCGCCTCCACCTCCGCACTGGAGCTCGGTGTCGACATCTCCGGCCTGGACGCCGTCCTGATGGCCGGCTACCCCGGCACCCGGGCCTCGCTCTGGCAGCAGGCCGGACGGGCCGGGCGCGAGGCCCAGGGCGCCCTCGCCGTCCTGATCGCCCGGGACGACCCGCTGGACACCTACCTGGTGCACCATCCGGAGGCGCTGTTCGCCACCCCGGTCGAGGCCACCGTGCTGGACCCCGACAATCCGCACGTCCTCGCCCCGCACCTGTGCGCGGCCGCCGCCGAGCTCCCGCTGACCGACACCGACGTGGAACTGTTCGGCCCCTCCGCCGGACCGCTGCTGCCGATACTGGAGCGACGCGGGCTGCTCCGCCGTCGCGGCGACGCCTGGTACTGGACCCGCCGCGAACGGGCCGCCGACGGCGTCGACCTGCGGGGCAGCGGCGGCAGCCCGGTGCAGATCGTCGAGGCCCCGACCGGGCGGCTGCTCGGCACCGTGGACGCCTCCGCCGCCCACACCACCGTCCACACCGGCGCCGTCCACCTCCACCGGGGCCGCAGCTACCTCGTCCGGGAGTTCGACCTCGACAACTCGGTCGCGCTGGTCGAACCCGCCGACCCGCCCTACACGACCGCCGCCCGCGACATCACCTCCATCTCGGTGCTCTCCACCGACACCACCGTCGACTGGGGCGAGGGCCGACTCAGTTTCGGCTCCGTCGAGGTGGTCAACCAGGTGGTCGGCTACCTCCGCAAGCGGATCTCCACCGGCGAGATCATGGGCGAGAGCAAGCTCGACCTGCCGCCGCGCACCCTGCGCACCCGCGCGGTCTGGTGGTCCGTCACCGAGGACCAGCTCCTCGACGCGGACATCCCGCTCGACCAGTTGCCCGGCGCCGCCCACGCCGCCGAGCACGCCTCGATCGGGCTGCTCCCGCTCTTCGCCACCTGCGACCGCTGGGACATCGGCGGCGTCTCGGTACCGCTCCACCCGGACACCGGACTGCCCACCGTCTTCGTCTACGACGGCCACCCCGGCGGTGCCGGATTCGCCGAGCGGGGCTTCCAGCGGGCCGTCCAGTGGCTGACGGCCACCCGGGAGGCGATCGCGGCCTGTGAGTGCGAACGCGGCTGCCCCTCCTGCGTGCAGTCGCCCAAGTGCGGCAACGGGAACGACCCGCTGGACAAGGCGGCGGCCGTCCGGATGCTGGACGTGCTGCTCGCAGGAGCGCCCGCCGTGCCGGCCGCGGAGCGGCTGGAACCGGCAGCGGCCACCGGGGAGGCGGACGGCTCCGAACCGGCGGAAGCGGCGGACGCGGTCGAAGCGGAGCCTGAGGGACGGACGACCGCGGCCGGGGAGGTCGGGGACGTCGGGGAGGCGTGCGAAGCCGGGGAAGCCGGAGGTTCATGAGCCCGTGCCCTCGGTCTGGGCGGCCGTCACCGCCGGGCCGACCACTGCGGTGACGGCCTCGCCGACCGCGGCGCGCGCCTCCTCGTCCGTCGGGGCGACCGCCGCACGGATCGGGCCGGCCCGAGACCTGGCACGCGCCGGCCCGACCGGCAGGCGGACCGGAAGCCCGGTGACCGGCACCTCCGCCACCACGTCGACGGCATCGGCCTCCCGGTCCACCGTGCAGGAGACCACCGTGGCCGCCTGCGCGGCCGCCACGGCCCGGGCCCGGTCGCAGCCGCCGTCCGCGTCCAGCAGCAGCCGGTCGGCCGCCGCGAGCGCCGCAAGGTCGGCGGCGGACTCCGCGCGGTGGCGGGCGCCGACCGCCACACCCACCGACAGCAGGACGGTGAACGCCGCGCAGCCCAACAGCGCGCACACGACCAGCCAGACCGTCGCGGACCCGCCGTCGTGCCCGCCGCCGCGGGCCCCCGCCCGACCGGAGCGGAACCGCAGCGAGCTGCGCGCCCGAGCCACGGCGCGCGTCAGGTCGGCCACGGGCCGGCACCTCCCTCTCCGCCCCGCAAGGTGTCCTCCCGCGCTGCCACGGCCGCCGCACCCAGCCGGACCGAGAGCACGCTCCCGAGCCCGCCCGGTGCCGTGGACGGCGCGTCCACGGTGACCCGGACCGTGTCCGCCGCCAGGTCGATCCGGACCTCCGCCCCCGGCGGGGCGACCGCCCGCGCGATCCCGGCGGCATCCGCCTCGCCCCGCGCCGCCGCCCTTGCTCCTTCCCTCGCCGCATCCACGCACCGCACCTGGGCACCCGCCGCGAGTACGGCCCAGACCAGCATCGCGGCCAGCAGCACCAGCGCCGGCAGCGCGACAGCGGTTTCGGCGGTGACGAAGCCACCGTCGCCCCGCCGCCGGCGCCGCCCGTTCCGGCCGGTCGGGGCGAGCCGACCGGAACGGGTGGCACAGGGGCCGCAGCCGGCAGGAAGCAGCCGGGCACACCGCCCTGCGGACGGTGTCTCAGGTCGCATGGAGCGCACGGTCCAGGACGTCGGTGAGGGCTCCGATGACCGCCGGGCTGGTCACCACCTTGTAGAGCCCGGCAGCCAGCGCGCACGCCCCGAGCGTGCCGACCGCGTATTCCGCCGTAATCCTTGCTTAGTTCTGGTGTCTCTTTGGACTGGTCGACAATCTGAAGCACAGTCATTATCTATTGCACTCTTGCGTGTTGCATAGCTAGTCTCCGGGACATGCACTTGATCTTCTTCAAGCCCAACGACTGGGAGACCTGGGGCCTCGGTCGACGCCCGCTGATCCCCGAGGGCATGCCGGTGCTGGTGGATGACGACCTGGTCTTCGAGGAGAGCGGCACCCTCCGCCCAGCATCTGTGGCGAACCTGTGGCTGCGGGAACTGCCGATCAGCGGCGCCCCGGCCAGGAACACCTGGAAGTCGTACGCACAAGCCATCAGGAGTTGGTTGGAGTTCCTCGCCACCTCGAAGGTCGACCCGTTCGGCGACCGTGACGAGGTGCGGGCCGCGCTCAGCGCTTTCTCGGAGTACCGGTTCGCCGGGCCGCTGGATGCCCGGTGGGACGAAGGCACCTGGAACCAGAGCGTCAACACGGTGGCGCGCTTCTACAGGTGGGCTGTCGATGAGGGGTACTGCGCCGCGGTGCCGTTCACGTATGCGGTCGTCCGTCGGTTGACCGAGGCTGGCGTGAAGACGACGCTGCGAAACACGGCGACGGTACGGCGGGCGAAGCCGCATGTGACGGTGAAGTACCTGGAATCGGACTTCTGGCAGGTGTTCGTCCGAGCGCTCGCGGGGCTGCGGCCGGACGGCGAGTTGGACGGTTTCCGCGGTCGTCATCTGGGTCGAAACGCCGCCATGGGCGCGCTAGTGAAGTCGAGCGGCTTGCGGGCCCAGGAGTTTACTCACCTGCTGACGTACGAGCTGCCGGCGCCGCCTGCACGTCATACCGAGGTGCCGGTACGGTTCCCGCTGGCCGCGCAGATCACGAAGGGTAAGAAGGCCCGCGAGACGTGGGCCGACTGGGACGCGTTGACGGGGATGCGCCAGTACATCGAGCTGGACCGCGCCTCCCTCACGGACGGCCGTGAATACCGGCCCGACCCTCGCTTGGGTGAGCCGTTGCTGATCACCGCCCCGGACTGGGAGGGCGGGAAGGTCAACGGGCGCCGGGTGTCGTGGCGGAAGCTAACGCTGAACGAGCGGCTGCGGCTGGTGACGCCGGAGGGGACTCCGGCGATCATCGCGCTGAAGTCAGACGGCACGCCGTTCACCGACTGGGCCACGGTCTTCCGCCGCACCTCGGAGCGCATCCGACGGGACTTCGAGCCCCGCTTTCCGATCGTCGGCCCCCACGTCGTGAGACACACCTTCGCGATGGCGACGCTGGAACTGCTGGTCAAGGGCTACTACCAGCAGGCCGCCGCGCTGGTCGCGAACGCCCACGAGGACGCCGCGCTCGCGCTATACCTCACCAAGCAGGACCCCCTCCTGGTCCTGCGGGACCTTCTCGGCCATTCCAGTGTCACGACCACGGAGATCTACATCCAGCGCCTGGACGTTCACCGGATCTACGCGGAGCTGTACGAGTCCGCGGGCAGGGACGGCGACCCGGCCTGGGCGGAAGCGATGACGGAGTTCGAGGAAGAGGAGGACGGCTCATGGTGACCCGAGTCGAACACGAGCCGCTGCGGATAGAGTTCACGTTTCCCGACGGCACCGCCTGGGCCGGCCATCTTGAGGGGTCCGCGAACCCGCGGCTGACGGAGGACCTGGCGCACGGCATTGTGCAGCTCACGCACCCGCTCGGGCCGTGGAAGAGCCGCGGCACCGCCGTGGTGATGACGTCTCAGCTACGGACAACGGTCGCCCTGCTCGCGGAAGCGGGGTTCCTCGGCGGTGTCGAAGACCTTCGTCCCGTCCACATGCTGCCCTTCTGGCTAGCCACGACCGGGCAGCGTGTCGCGTCGAGTCGGAGACTGTTGCAGGGGTGCGGCGACCGCGTCGACGCGAGCTTGCGCGCACACTTGGAGGGCACCCCCGTCAAGCCCCGCCCGAGGGACAAACCGCTGGAGCCGTACACGGAGGACCAGTCGCGGCAGATCGAGGCGGCACTGCGCGCGGTTGTGAAGGGCCATCTCGCGCTTCAGCGTGAGGTATTGGCGCTGTCAGAGCAGGACCCGGACCCCTCGGACCGGGGCCTGAACCGGCGGAACTACGCTCGACTGTTCGCGGCGCGCGGCCCGCTGAAGGTGCACGACGCCGCGACGGCACTGGGTGTGTCGACGGTCGCGTTCACCTACGGCCGCAGCAAGGAACTGCTTGAGGTCCGCGACGCGCTGTTCCCCCCGGGCCGGATCACGGTGGCCGCCAAGCTGCTGTTCGGCGTCTACAGCGGGGTGGTCCCGGACGGGATCAGGGACCTGGGTCTGGAGGACTTCACCTGGACCGGCGACCGGTCCGCGCTGATGGACTACGTCAAGCACCGGCGGGGCCCGGAGTCGGTGACCCTGCCGGCCCGCGCGATTCGCCTGTTCGAGGCCTGGCTGGAGCTGTCGGCGCCGCTGCGGCGGCTGGCCCGTGCGGATGTCGCCTCGGACCTGTGGCTGTTCGCGGATCAGCACAGGTCTGACGGGCCGGAGGTGCTCGCGATCAGCTCGCTCGCCGCCGTCAGGACGGCGGGCAACAAGGCCCGCAGGGCCCTTTCGGCGGAGATCGGTCTGAAGGATCACCAGGGCCTTCCGGTGGTGCTGCATTCCGGGCGCATACGGACGACCTACCACAACCGGCTGGCCCGGCAGGGTTGGACGGGCCGCACTCGCATCGACCCCAATCACACGCGCGACGTCGAAGGCAGCCACTACGTCTCGACGACGACTCCCGCACAGGCGGAGGCCATCGCGGCGATCATCGAGGATGCCCAGGCGGATGTTCTGCGGCGGGCACGGCCTGCGATCGTCCTCACGGACGAGCAGGCGGCCGAGTTCGCCGCCCGGCAGCCGGAGGCGTTCGAGCGGCTGGGCTTGGACGACGAGTCGCTGGCCGCGCTGCTGAGCGGCGAGATGGACGTCTTCACGGCCGCCTGTGCGAACCAGTACGCCGGGTTGCACGGGCCCGCCGGCAAGCCGTGCCCGGCACGGCCGTGGGTGTGCCTGCTGTGCCCGCTGGCCGTGTTCGCGCCCAGCCATGCGCCGAACCTGCTGCGGTTGAAGGCGTACTTCGCCCGGCAGTCGCGCCGCATGACCGTTGATCAGTTCATCGCGGTGTTCGGCCCGTACGCCGACCGGCTCACCCACGACATCTTGTCTCGCTTTGACCCCGCCGTGCTCGCGCAGGCGTCTGCCACGGTGCAGGACATCGACGCCGAGCTGCCGCTTCGCCCTGAGGAGACCAGCGAATGAACGAGCGTCGACACCGGAAGGTTGTCACGGTCGCAGCCGGGCCGATCCCGCGCGAGTGGGCGGCGGCGTCGCCATTCGCGGGTCTGGACGTGTGCCAGGCTGCGGGTTGGGAGGTGGAAGCGGGTTTCCAGGTCCCGGTGTTCGACGAGGACTTCTGGGACTTCTCCGGTGTGGTCGGTCTGCCCAGGGCGCTAGCTCCCAGCAGCCGTCGTGCGGACTTCACCAAGATCGTGGACCCGTCGTTGCGGCTGACAGCCAAGGAGTACGTCTTCGCGGTGCTGGCGCCCATGCACGAGACCGTGCTTGCTCTCCCGGACGCGAATCGCGCTCCGGTGAAGCCCGCGACGGTCTCGCACCTCACCAAGGCGACAGTGGCCTGGATGAATTTCGTCACCGGGCAGGGACTGGGCAGTCTGGCCGAGGTGTTGCAGGAGCACTGCGATGCCTACCAGGCTTTGCGAGTCCAGGGAGTGCGCGGCAACGGACGGGAGATCGCCCCGGGCACGATGGCCAACGTTCTCAAGCCGGTGCAGGAGCTGGCCGGATACGGGAAGGTGTTCAGCGCCGATGCCTACCGGCCCGGCTTCAAGCCGTGGCCGAAGCAGACGATCGTCAAGGTGGTGGGCCGCAAGGTCAACTACGCGGGCGACACCCTTCCGGTCGCGGAGGAGGTGTTCGCTCCCACCGTTGCCGCGGCCTTGTTCCTGGTGGAGACTGTGGGCCCGCTCCTCACGGCGGAGTTCGAGACCCTGGAGAGCCGGCTCGAGTCCCAGTGCGTGGAGCGGATCACCGCCGAGCATATGGCTGCGTTCCAGGCGGTCCTGGACCGCTACGTCCGCGAGCAGTCGCCGCTGCCGGAGTGCAACGAGCGCCTCGTGAACAGGCGCGTCACACGCGGCTGGGCACCGAACGACCCGATGCTGCGGCTGGACTTCAGTGCCCCTTGGAGGGAGGCCACCGGCTACGGCTCGGTCTTCGACGCCCATATCCCGCTCCTCCGGCCGCTGTTGATGGAAGCGCTAGACCGGGTAGGAGTGGCGGGCGCGTTCGGACGCAACGCGGCGCTCGTTCCCCGAGCGGACGCACCGGACACGCTGGTGCCGTGGACAGAACCGCTGACGGCCGACGGCCTGCGGGATCTAGTCCAGATCACCGCGGCGGCGTGCCGGGTTCTGGTGGCGGCCTTGAGCGGCATGCGTGCCAGCGAGTTGGACGAGCTGACAGGCGACTCCGCGCAGGAACCGGTCGAGGTGCGCGGCGGCACCTCGCGGTTCCGCCTGGCGAGCAAGCTCATCAAGGGCAAGCCGCTGGGCGGCGTCGATGAGGAATGGGTCGTGCTGGAGCCCGCCTGGCGGGCGGTCAAGCTCGCGGCCCAGCTGAGGCAAGCTGGGGGCAAGGACCCGGTCTTCGCCGGGCACATGTCCCATCTCCACAGCCGACTGCGGCAGTGGGTCAACGGCCCCGCCGGTCAGCGGCTGGGGCTGGCCGCGATCCCACCGGGCCCGGTCAACGGCCGGATGCTCCGCAAGACCCTCGCGCTGGAGCTGTCCCACCGTCCTGGCGGCCTACTGGCGGCCAAGATCCATCTGAAGCACATCAGCGTGGTCACCACCGAGGGCTACGCGATGCGGCCCGGCGGATCGCAGGGCTCGCTGCAGGCCGAGGTGCAGCGTGCGGCGGCAGGCCACCACCTGGAGCTGACCCGGCAAGCGTTCAACGACTACCGGGCCGGAAGGATGCCGGCAGGCCCCGGCGCCCGGGACCTGATCAAGGCGTTCGAGCACATCGACGCCGCCCTGAAGGACCACGAGGTGGGCACCGCCGCAGTGCTCGACAATGAGCGCCGCCTGGAGATGCTGCTGCGGCAGCAGTCCAAGAGCCTCCACCTGCAGGCGGCGAACTACTGCTGGTTCCGCGACCCGTCCAAGGCCCTGTGCCTGAAGCTCGCCGGGACGCCTGAGGCTACCAAGCCGCTGGCGGGGATGTGCGACTCGGCCCGCTGCCCACAGGCCACCCACCACCCCTGCCACCTGCCCGTATGGCAGAGTCAGGCCGCCACCAACAAGGTCTTCCTGGCCAACCCGCGCTTCCCCAAGGGAGAGAAAACGCGGCTGATGCCGGAACTGGAGCGGGCCCAGCGGGTGGTCGACGAGATCATCACGGCTAACGCGGCCCACGGAGGGGAATGAGATGGCCCGGATCAGCGACGACACCCGCGCTCGCAACGAGGAGGCCATCCGCGCGGCCATCGACCGGCTCCTGCGGGGCGACCTGCCGCCCGGAGGCAAGGCCGACCTGAAGACGCTGGCCACGGAGGCCGGGGTTACCCGCACCGGCTTCTACCCGAAGAAGAACCGGGACGGCACCACTCGGCCCGGCCCCTACCAGCACCTCGCCGAGGAGTTCGAGCGCCGCCTGAAGGCCCTCCAGGACGCTGGGGAGATCGTTGACCCCAGGCAGAGCCAGATCGCCCGCCTGAAGGCCGACAACGCGGACCTGAGGGAGCGCGTCACCCGGCGCGATACCCGGATCGCAGAACTGGTCGAGTTCCAGACCCTTGCGCTGTCCCGGCTCGCCGCCCAACACGACGAGATCCAGCGTCTCCGCAAGGCGCTCGCCCACCCGGAGAACATCACCACCCTGCCGGTCAGGGCCCGCGTGAACCCGAATCGGCCGAGCCGGTAGGCCAGCAGCAGTAGCACAGACTTGTACCTTGGCGGCCGACCCGCCACAGCCTCTCGGCCTGCGTTCCGCTGGTGACAGAAGGCAAGCCGGATTCACGCGTGCAGGGCGATGCCTACCCGGTTTCCGGTGGGCCACTGCCCGGCCCGGCGGTATCCGGTGACGGCGCTGCCGGAGGACCAGGGGGCCATGGCAACAACGTCGCGGTCGGGCGGACGGTTGCGGTGATGGTGGCGGGTGAGGACGTCGGCTCCCGGGGGCCAACTCCGGGCGGCCCCGGGAGCCGGGTCTCACTCAGACGGAGGGTTGTCCCAGCTCACAAAGTGGTATTCCGAGACCACGTCCCCACCCCGGGTGATCCGGGTGCGCTCCTCGACGGTGAAGGCCACGCTCGTCCCGAGTGTCAGGTGCAGGCTGATGAGCTGCCCTGGTTCGAAGTGCACCGTGTAGGCCTTCGATTTCCGCGAGGCCCCCGTTTTGACCTTGGCTTCGCCAGAGTCACCCTTGAGTTCGGTGATCCGGCCGCTGATGCCCATCTGGAACGGCTCGGCCAAGGGAACAGGAGCGTGCCAGGTCAGGACGTTCGCCCGTCCGCGCTCAGTGAGTGAGGACGACTTCACCCCACCTGCCGAGTCCATCCAGCGGAAGTCCGCTGTCAGGTCGAAGTTGTCGAGGACCCGGGCGAGATGCCCCAGACCCTTCTCTGTCTCCCCCCAGACCTCGGACCGTGTCCCAGCCTCCGCAGCATCGACGAGCTCGATGATCTTCCGTACCGCGGATTCGACGGGCAGCTGGGACTGGTCACCGTCAACGGCGGCCGGCACCTCGTCCTGCGGCCTGAAGTGGAGAACGGTGCTGCCCGGGGAGACGCCGACCAGCAGGAGCTTGACGTCGCGCTCCGCTGCCGCCGCGACCATCTCATGGAGCGGTTTGAGCAGGGCCCCACCCACTGAGAGGTCGAGGCCACCAGCCTCGGCGGCCTCCCCGCGCAGGCGAAGGACGAACTCCTCCGCCAGGTTCGCACCCGGATCGTAGGAACGGGCGCCCTCCAGCCACTGGACTCGTTGGAGGGTGTCGTACTCGTCCTCCGATAGCACCGGCTGGCCGGCCTGCTCCAGGTGCCACTGGTCGAGCTCGGCTTGGTGCTTGGCGAGAAGGCGGGCACGGGTGGCACTCACAGCGTCACCTCCAGGTAGCCTCGCACGGGCCGGACCGTCTCCACGGTAGGGCCATCTTTGACGTGATCGGAAGCCCGCCTGCGCTGCCACCAGTCATCCCAGCCCCCGCGACCAGCAAGGTAATCGCGCTCGACCTGGCTGAGTTCCTTCAGCCGAAAGGGGGACACCACCTTGTGGTACCGGACAGGCAGGGGACTGACGCGGAATTCCTCGAGAGCTTTCTTGCGTTCGAACGCTTTAGTCAGCCACCCTGCACCCTCGCGATTGCGTAGGAGAGACTCGGCCTCGTGGTCGATGAAGACCGTCAAGTCGATATTGTTCGGATCGAAGCGGCTACTAACAAAGCTGCCGCCAAGCCACAGGCGGTCCACCAGCGAGCGCCCGCCCAGTACCGACTGGTAGTCGTTTTCAAGTGACCAGAACCGGACAAGGTAGCGCTCGAGCCCGTTCCAGATGTCCACCCGCGTGGGGGACCCGGCGAACTGCGGGTCGTGAACGAGAAGGCTCTCGGCTTCTTCGAGGTCAACCTGGTACCGGCCAGGCCGAAGGTGGCCATCGGCCTCCCAGCGCAGCTCCACACTCACCTCCCGTTACCCCCTCCAAGCGGTGGTTCGCGCATACAGAGGGGTGCAGTCCGGCAAGGCTACCCGGCACAGCCGTCATGTCACCCTCGCTGACAATGGGTCCCCGCAACCAGGTAGGGACACCCACCCCGGCCCGGCACCGCGCTGGGGTGGGTACGGCTGGGCGGGTGTGCTGGCCTTCTGTTCAGCCTTCGCCGACTATGTGGCTGACCTCCTCGTTGGGGACTCCCTCGTTGTCAGGACGTTCCCTAGCTATGTCACGCACCCGATTCAGAGCGCCCGCAACACGCCTTCCATGGGCGGTGAGCCCGTAGGTGATGGTGACGGGCCGGGTCGCGGTGACGGTTCGGAGCACAAGATCGCTGATCTCCAAACCAGCAAGGCGGCTGGAGAGCACACGGTTGGAGATGCCAGACACAGCGTCCTGGACCTCACCAAATCGACACTCACCGGAGTTCTGGAGAGCCAGCAGGATGTGCATCGTCCACCGGGCCGAGAGCGTCTCAAAGAGATCGTTCTCGGCCCGGGTCAGTGGGGTGCCTTCGCTGTCGATCATGACCCACCTCTCTCGGTGACGGCACGCACGAGCCTAGAAGGGCGGCTCCTCACCGGTCTCTACCACGTCGAACAGAGCATCGTCGTGCTTCTCGTCCGCTTGCTGGTTCGCTTCCGGCTCGGCCTTCGGCGCGTGCTCCTTGAGCATGATGAACTTGGGGAACTTGCCTGCGTCCTCTCGGGCCACAGAGATCCACTGGCCCGGGTAGAGCTGGTCGACGGCCTGCTTGACCAGTGCGTTGCCCCAGGTGAAGGCTGACCCGTCGCGCTGGGCATGAGCTGGTGCCTTCTCAGCCAGCATGTGGGCAACCCGACCCCATTTGATGCCGCGGGGCGTGTTGATCACCCTGTGGAACTCGGGCTTGTTGTCACGCAGGTGGACAATCGCGATGGCACTGTCGTCTACCGCGAGATCCTCTCCAGCGACCGCGCTGGAGGTGCCCTGGGAGTGGGTGGCCGCGAGACTGACGGAGGCGGCCAGCGCTTCGGAGCGTCGTTCTTCGACGGCGGCGCGGGATTTGGCGGCGAAGCTGTCGGGCGCCGGGAGCGAGTAGTCGGGGTCGGCCATCGTGTATGAGTCCTCAAAGCTGAGGACACGCACAGAGATCGGGTAGGGGCGCGAGTGGCGGTCCGTGCCGGGTGCGCTGGACCAGTAGATGCCGTTGCCGACGAGCGGCTCGTTGAGGAGGGTGGCCAGCAGGTCCTCGGAGAAGTGGGCGTTGGCCTTCTTCAGGGAGAGCAAGTCGCCCTGCGAGAGAAGGTGGAAGACGAAGAAGTTGTCGCCCTGGCTGAGCAGTTCCTGCGGAAGGCTGCCTGGCTGCTGCGTGATGAGCAGGGCACCGAGGTCGTACTTCCGGCCTTCCTTCACCCATGAGATGAAGGGGCCGTCCTCACTCTGGCTGGAGCCGCCAAGGACGGACTGAGCCTCCTCGATAACGGCGATGGTGGGGATGGACTTGGGGTCGGCCTCGGTGAACTGGTTCTGGTTGTGCTCGAAGATGTCACCAAGGATCACGCCGGCGAGCTGGAGTCCTTGAGAGCCGCGCATCTGGGAGATGTCCACCACACAGAGCTTGCCCTGGGACAGGCAGTCCTTCAGGGCGCTCAGGAGCCGGCTGTCAGGGTCGTGGAGCGCGTTGACGACGCGGGCCATGTTGCCGATAGCGGCGTTGGTCTCGGCCTCCTGGCTTTCGGTGAGGTTCAGGATCTCCCGGACCTGGTCGCGGTCCGCGCCGTACTTGTCGCGGTAGATCAGGTCGACGAGACGGCTCCACCGCGGGGTGTCGAGGGACTTGAGCTTGACGACGTTCTGCTGGTCCTGCTTCTCGGGCGGCAGCGCGATGCCCAGGACGCGCGAGGCCTGCAGCTCCTTGATGTTCAGCTTGACGCCGTTGACGACGAACGACTGGTAGAAGTCGCTGGGGCCCTTGCGATTGGTGAAGACCACCAGCTTGTCGCGCAGGTGAGGCACGTCGCACAGCGCTGGGCGGCCCTTGAAGTCGGGCCAGAAGTACTCGCCGTCCGGGTCGAAGATGACCGTGCCGACCGGGGCCTCGCCGGAACGGCGCGGGACGGTGGGCTGAGTCTCGTACAGGGCGGAGAAGAGCAGCTTGACTAGGTTCGACTTGCCGAAGCCGGCACGGGCGAAGACGAAGCTGCGGCGTGCGACGAGCTTGTCGATCTGGAAGGTCGGCATGATCGCAGGCTGCTGGACCTGCATCCAGGAGGTGTCACCCACGCGCTTGTCGTTACCAGCGTAGACGAATTCGCCGAAGGCGAGGTAGCCGATGGGCACCGCGCCGTCCTCGGTGTCCTTGGCGTTGACGACCTCGGCGAGCAGGTCGTCGCCCAGGAGCGCGACCTGGGCACCAACATGCGGGAGCCGACGGTGGCTGGGAACGAAGATGTGCTTGTCGCCCTCCATGCGGAGGACACCGAGGATGCGGATGTCGACCTTGTACTTCAGGTAACGCTCGCGCAGCTCGTCGGGGATGGGCCGCTGATCGCGCACGGCACGAGTGGCGTAGTCCTCGCCGATGGGGGACACCAAGCGGCCCTGCGAGGAGATGGTGGTGATTCGCCCCAGGATGGCCTCACGCTCGTGTTCGAGCTGGACGAGGACGAACTGGCCGTGCATGGCCATGGTCTGGAAGTCGTCGTGGTGCGGCAGGACGAGATCGGCGTGGAACTCCATGCCGCTTTCGGCGAAGCCTCGGAAGGTGCCGACGACTTTGTCTCGCTCGAACAGGCTCATGACGGTTCTTGCTCCACAGTGCGCGGGGCGGACAGAAAGAGGTGTTACTCGTAGCGGCGAGCGGCTACGTCGGAGGCCAACCGCAGGGCGTCGATGACCGGGGCCTTGTCTGCACCGACTTGGCCGCGGACGGCGTCGACGAGGTAGTCCTCGATGATGTCCATGTCCAGGTCGGCGACACGGGAGAAGCTGTCAGCCTGCTGGATGCAGTTGGGGTAGAGCGGGATGGGGAAGCCAGCCACGGCATCGGCCTGCAGGTAGCCGAAGATGGCCTGGGCTTCCTTGTCCTGACGGGACATGACATCCACCGTCCAGATCGGATCACCGGAGTACGGCCCGAAGCGGACGAAGTACATCGAGCCGATGTTGAACTTCGGCTTTTCGCCCGTGGACACGTCCTCGATGTCCCTCGTGTACTCGTCCCAGAGGTACACCTGGTCCAGCATCTCGGTGGGGACCTTGGCGAAACAGGCGGCACCGTTGTCGAACACGCCGGATAGTGAGATCGCCAGCCGGTAGTACTCCAGGACTTGGGTCTTCTTCGCCAGTCCGACCAGCCACACCTTGCGGCGGTCCTCGCGCTGGATGCGCTCGATGGCCTTGTAGATCAACTCGCCCATCTTGACGAACAGATCACGATGGAAGATCTTGCTGCGGAGCAGGCCGTCGCGGACGATCAGGGTGTCCACTGCGTAGTCGCGATGGCAGATCAGGTCGTACAGCGTGGCCCACTCACAGAGGTCTCGGAAGACCTGCACCCAGCTGGCGGACTTGCCGGACATCATCGGCGAGAGATCCTGGAGCCTCGCGACACCAAGGCCGTGCATCATCCTGCCGAGGGCGGTCCGCGGGCTGCCGTCTTCGTGGAACTGCCGGCGGCTGAGGGCGTCGATATCGGAGATCGGGGAGACGACCTCCATGCACAGCTCCTTGCCGCTGGAGTCGACGACCCGGACAACCTGGAGGTAGAAGGGGTTGAAGGCTACCTGGTTGTTGCCGCCGTCGGAGGACATCAGTGCGACCGACGTCGCTGTCCGCGGCCTGATCACCCGGACCTCGGAGCGGATGGCATGGGCCTGCTCGACCAGCTTGTCCAGCTCCGCGCGGCCGGCTTCGACCTGGTCGCCGATCAGCTGCTTGAGCTCCTTGATCTGGTCCGCGTCGAACATGACTCTCCCCACACCACGCTCGGGCCGTCACAGACGAGTGATTCACTCCTCTGGCCCCACAGCATGACACGGTGCACTGACAATCCGTTATGGAGTTGTGGAAAGTAACCGGGTTACTCGGTCAGCGAGGCAGGCCGATCAGCTCCGCGATCATGTCGATCTCCTCAACAGCGTTGCCGGCCTTACCGAACTGTTCGGCTTGGCGGGTCTTCCTGGAGGGGATGCCAGCTTGGCGGACTTCCTTTACGACCCATCCGGCCTTAGCTTCCTTCACGGAGGCCAGCAGCATGTGCTCCGGGTTGGTCAGGGCGGAAGGCAGGGCGCCGAAGCGGATCGCCAGCCGAGCGCCCGGCCGGCAGCGGCGGGCGGTGGCGGCCCACACCTCAGCGAGTGCCTGGATGAATGCTTCCTGGTTCGGCTGGCGTGCGATCTGCCCATGCGAGCCGTACGGGACTTCTTCAGGTCCACCGAGGAACCACGAGCGCAGCCACTGGTCGGCCACGTAGGTCCGCATGCCGTAGTACGGGGGGGATGTGACCACCAGGTCGAACTTCTGCCGCAGGCCGTTGAGCGCCTGGACGGAGTCGCCGAGGTAGACACGGCCACCATGGGCGAGCGGAGCCGCGTCCAACAGGCGCTTGGCCCGCCGCTCGATGACCTCCAGAGTCGGAATGCGCACCGGTTCCATGTCTCGCGTCTTCCAGAACTTCACCGCGTAGGCGGGCTTGGAAGCATAGGTGCGCGGCATCTGGTTAGACAGGTACGACGGGAGGTACTTGTTGCGGGGGCCATGCAGGATGCCGAGCAGAATTGCCCGCAGCATGACTGCCGTCGGAGTGCTCATGCCCAGCAGGGCCTCGCGCAGCGTCACCAGCTCACGCAGGGTCTCCTGCTCGAAGCACCACTGCCAGAACTCGCCCTCAGGCACAGCACCTCGCGCACTGCCGCCCAGGATCTCCTGGGCAAGGCGGACTACCGCACCGGGGGTGATCCGGGTGAGTTTGGCTTGGGCAATGGCCGCGGCCACGGGGTTGATGTCGATTCCGACCGAGGGCAGGCCGGCCAGCCGGGCAGCGTAGAGGGTGGTACCTCGCCCACAGAACGGGTCCAGCACTCGGGTGGCATCAGGGCGCGCGGCAAGCTGCTGAAGTGGGAAGTCCAGCGGAAACATCGTGTAGTACGGGCAGACGGCGTTCAGGCGCAGCGCATCTTCAGGCCAACTGGGGGCAGGGGATGCTGCGGTTGCCGTCATGGGTGTAACTATACAGGTATAGTTACACCCATGTCACGAAGAAGCCTAGATCCTGCCGCTCAGCGCCGCGGGCAGACTCTGGCCTCTCGCTTGACTCAGGCCCGCCGGGCTTCCGGTCGCTCGGCCGAGGTCGTTGCTCGCGGTGCTGGCATCTCGGTCGAGACCATTCGCAGCATTGAGAAGGGCCGCACGTCTACGCCAGAGTTCTTCACCGTTGGAGCCCTGGCCACGGAGCTGGGACTCTCCCTCGACGAGCTGTACACCTTCGCCTGCGCACCTACTGACGATGGCCTCCGTTCGGCATGTACCCCCTCCATCGACGGTGCCGCTGCCGTGCCCTCTTCGGACTGACTGCCCGGACTGCCTGGAGTCATGTGCCTCCCGGCGGCTGATGCCTCGACAGCGGCAGAAGGTCGGGTCGACTTACAGGTGCAGTGCGATGCCGCGCTGTGCGGCGAAGCAGTCGAGCAGGTCGAGCGGCAGGGTGGCATCCACAGTTCCGGCGGTGTGGCCGGACGGGTTGCGGAAGGACACCTGGCCGTCCCGGTGACCGGTGACGAGCACGAGGTGCCCTCCGCGGCCAGGTGTGGGCAGGTCGGGCCGGCGGATCTCCTTGTGGACGGAGGCGATCACCAGGCGTCCCTGGTCGAGCTCGGTGACCAGCCGGTCGGGGGTGAGGTCGGTGATGATCTCCGACTGGAGCCCGTGAGCGGCGAGGGCGTACTCGGTGAACGGCCGGTAGTAGAGGCCGCCGACGCCGCCGTCCTCCCGCTCGACGTAGCCGCCGTAGGCGAGGCACCCGTTCAGGAGGTCGAAGAGGGTGGGTGCCTGGCCGTCGCGGGCAAACAGGGCCATCCTCAGGCAGGCCATACCGCAGATGCGGGTGCACCAGTGGCCGTAGGCGGCCTTGTCGGGGGCCCCGCTGGTCTGCCAGTTGTCGTCGTCTCCGGGCGGGTGGCCTTCGTAGGCGATGGCGTTGATCAGGCCCGGGGTGGCGTACTGGGTGATCAGTGGGATCGGGTGGCGCTTGGGCTGGTCAGGCAAGAGCTGCTTCCTTCGCTGTCGGTGGGGTGGCCACGAGGCGGTGGAAGGCGTCCAGGTCCACCGAACCGCCGGAGATGATCACACCGACCGGTCCGGCCGGCAGGTCGAGACCGGCCAGGGCCGCGAGCGCGACGGCCCCCGACGGCTCGGCGACGACCTTGAGGTACTTGAACGCCCAGCCCATAGCCTGCACGATCTGGGTATCCGTCACAGTCACAACACCGTGCAGCAGTTGGCGGTTGATCTCCCAAGGCAGCGGTGCTGGGCTGGTGTGCCGCAGCCCGTCGGCGATGGTGTCCGGAACGGCCGCCAGCTCGGCGAGCTGGCCGGCCCGCAGGGAGGCGGCGGTGTCGTCGGCGGCCTGGGGCTCGACCCCGATGACCTTGATGTTCGGGTTGATGTGCTTGGCCGCGACGGCAGTGCCCGCCGCCAGTCCGCCTCCGCCAACCGGCACGAGGATCGCCGTCAACACCGGAGCCTGCCAGAGCAGTTCCAGTGCGGCGGTGCCCGCTCCGGCCATCACCGCCTGGGAGTTGGCGGAGGGGAGGACGGTGAAGCCGCGGTCGGCGGCCAGGCGCTCGACGATCGCGTCGCGGTCCTCGCGCTGGCGGTGGTGGGTGACGATGTCGGCGCCGAGCGCGAGGGCGCCGTCCACCTTGCCCTGCGGGATGTCGTGCGGGACGACCACCGTGACCGGCACCCCAAGCAGGCGGCCTGCCAGCGCGAGGGCCTGGGCGTGGTTGCCGGAGGAGGCGCCGATCACGCCGCGCTGGCGGCCACCCGGGCTGAGGGCAACGACGGCGTTGTAGGCGCCACGAAACTTGAACGAGCCGGTCCGCTGCAGGGCTTCGACCTTGCAGATCACGCTCCGTCCGGCGATCTCGTCCAGCGCGGGGTGGGAGAGTGCGGGGGTGGAGACGGAGACTCCGCGTAGTCTGCGCTGGGCGTCGTAGACGTCGGCCGCTGCCAGCGGAAGGGCGGCGCTCACGGCCGGTACCCGTCGGTGTGGACACTGGCCAGCACGGTGCGGATCAAGTCGTCATAGCTGATCCCGGAGGCCTTGGCCATGGTGGCGAGGTTGCCGCCCGGGGACAGGCCGGGCAGCGTGTTGAGCTCCAGCCAGTACACGTCGCCGGCCTCGCTGACGAGGAAGTCCGAGCGCGAGTAGCCCGCGCAGTTCAGCACCTGGTGGGCCCGGACGGCCGAGTGGGAGATGGTGGCCAGGGCGGCATCCGAGAGCTTGGCCGGGCAGCGGTAACGGTGGCCGGCAGGGTTGCGCTTGGCCTTGTAGTCGTAGAAGTCGGCGGTGGTGGGGACGGTCTCCAGCGGTGGGAGCGTCATCAGAGCGCCGTCCTTCTCCAGGACGCCGCAGGTGACCGCGGTGCCCTCCTTGAAGGGCTCGATGAACCACTCGCCGCCGCGGGTGTCGTGGGTGAGCGTGGTGGCGAGCGAGTTCAGGTCCCGGAACACACGCATGCCGATCGAGCCGCCCTCCGAGGCGGGCTTGAGGATGACGGGCAGGCCGAGTTCGGCCACGCAGTCCTGGGCGGCCTCCAGCGGGTCCCCATGGCCTCGCAGCGGGATGTGCGGCAGGACGGTGACCCCACCGGCGAGGACCAGTGTCTTCGCGGTCGGCTTGTGCATCGCCATCGCGCTGGCCAGTACCCCGGAGCCGGTGTAGGGCACGCTGAGGCTGTCGAGGAGGCCCTGGAGCTTGCCGTCCTCGGCCCACTGGCCGGCGATGGCGAGGAAGGCCACGTCCGTCTCGCGGACGCGGTCGGTGAAGTCCTTGTCGGTCGGGTCGAGCACGACGTGCGCCAGGTGCTGGCGGACCAGCGACTCACGGACGGCCTCGCCGGTGATCAGCGAGCGGTCGCGCTCACCGGAACGGCCGCCGGTGACGAGTGCGATACGACGTTCAGCAGACATGCCCATCTTCCTTTTTGTCACAGTCTGGTTCGGAATGCGTGGTACTTCGGGCAAGGGTCCGGGGAGCCGATAGCGTCGATGGAAGGACGCCCCGAGTCGGGGCGGGTGTCGATGGATCGGAGCCACCGTGGTCCCCATGACCTTGCAAGAGATCGCCGAGGCCGTCGGGGGCGCCCTGCACGACGCCCCGGACCCGGACGCGCTCGTGGACCGGCCCGGCGTCATCGACTCCCGGATGGTGGAGCCAGGAGCGCTGTTCATCGCGCTGCCCGGTGAGCACACCGACGGGCACCGCTTCGCCGAGGCCGCCGTGGCCGCGGGTGCGGTGGCGGTGCTGGCGGCCCGGCCTGTCGGGGTGCCAGCGATCGTGGTGCCGGACGTGCAGGACGCGATGGGCGCGCTGGCCCGCGCGGTGCTGGAGCGGCTGAACGCGCCGACGGTGATCGGCCTGACCGGCTCGGCTGGGAAGACCAGCACCAAGGACCTGCTCGCCCAGGTGCTGCAGACCATGGACACCACGGTGGCCACGCCGCTGTCGTTCAACGGCGAGATCGGCCTGCCGCTGACCGTCTTCCGGGCGGACGAGAGCACCCGCCTGCTGGTCCTGGAGATGGGCTCGCGCGGTGCCGGGCACATCAAGTACCTGACCGGCATCGTCCCGCCGAAGGTGGGCCTGGTGCTGAACGTCGGGACCGCGCACATGGGCGAGTTCGGGGGCGGGAAGGAATCGATCGCCGCCGCGAAGGGCGAACTCGTCGAGGCGCTTCCCGCCGACGGCCTCGCGGTGCTGAACGCCGACGACCCGTACGTGATGTCGATGGCGCCGCGGACGCTCGCACCGGTCCTCACCTTCGGCCGGCAGGTCGGGGACGTGCGGGCCATCGACGTTGCGCTGGATGCCGCGGGCCGCCCATCGTTCACCCTGACCCACCAGGGCGAACAGGCACGCGTGACGCTCGGGCTGCACGGTGCCCACCACGTCGCCAACGCGGCGGCCGCCGCTGCCGTGGCGATCGGCCTCGGTGCGAGCGTGCGGCAGGCGGCCGAGGCGCTGAGCGGCGCCCAGCAGCTGACGCCGGGGCGGATGGACGTCACCGAGCGCCCGGACGGGGTGACGGTGATCAACGACGCGTTCAACGCGAACCCCGATTCGATGGCAGTGGCCCTGGCCGCGCTGGCCGCCATGGCGGCCAGCGGGCGAAGGGCAGTTGCGGTCCTGGGCGAAATGCGTGAGCTGGGCGAGGAATCGAACGCCCACCACGCGGAGCTGGGCCGAGTGGTGGCCCGGGCCGGTGTCACGGACCTCATCGTGGTCGGCGGAGCGGAAGCCGCCCTGGTGTGCGCGAGCGCGGTCGAGGGCGGAGTGACGGCCACCTTGGTGCCGGACCGGGACGCCGCCCTCGACCTGCTGCTGACCTGCCTCCGCGCCGGAGACGTGGTGCTGATCAAGGGCTCCCACAGCGTCGGGCTGGAGGACACCGCGATGCGGCTCGCCAAACCCGACGCCGTGGACATCACGCTCTAACTACGCGGCCGGTGCGGCCACCGGAGCGTCGGCCAGCCTCAGCAGGACGGCCCTGCCGACGCGGCTGGCTGTCCCGGTGCCCATCGTCACCACGAGGTCGCCGGGCCCGGCCATCTCGGCGACCAGGTCTTCGATCTCGCGGTCGTCACCGGCGGTGTGGGCCCGGCCGCCCAGCTCGGCCACCTTGGCGGCGATCGGCGCGGTACTGACCCCGGTGAGCGGAGACTCGACCGTGGCGTGCACGTCGAGGAGTACGACCTCGTCGGCGGCGGCGAGGCGGCGGCCCATCTCCTCGCCGAGGGCGGCGGTGCGGGTCCAGCCGGTGGGCTCGAACACGGCGATCACCCGGCCCTCGGTGAGCATCCGGGCGGTGGTCAGGTCGGCGGCGATCTCACTCGGGTGGTGAGCGTAGGAGTCCAGCACCGTCACCCCGCCGTGCCGACCGGTAGTGGTGAGCCTGCGCTGGACGCCCTGGAAGGCGTTGATGCCGTCCACCAGGTCGGCGGGCTCGGCTCCGAGCGTGCGGCCGGCGGCGAACGCGGCGGCGGCGTTCATCGCGTTGTGGCGGCCGGGGACGGCCAGGATGAACTGGTACCAGGCCCCGTCCGTGTCCTGCACGGTGACGTGGCTGGCCTCCCCGTCCCACAGGACGCGCATCACGCGCACGTCCGCGTCCCGGCTCTCGCCCACGGTCACGACGCGCGGGCCGGGGGCGAGCTGCAGGCGCTCAGCCAGCAGCCGGGCGCCGTGGTCGTCGGCGGAGACGACCAGGATGGAGCTATTGCGGGCCAGGCGCTCGATGGTGTCGAGGACGTCGTTCAGGTCGACGTACTGCTCGGGGTGGTCGTCGTCCACGTTGAGGACGATGGCGACCCGCGGGTGGTAGCGGCCCGCGGTGCGGTCGCTTTCGTCCGCCTCGGCGATCAGGAGGCCGCCGGTGCCGTGGTGGGCGTTGGGGCGACCGACGGGGGTGCCACCGATGGCGTACGACGGGTCGAGGTGGCCCAGCGCGGCGCTGAGGATGCCGGTGGTCATGGTCTTGCCGTGGGTGCCGGCGACGGCGACGGACTGCTCGGCGCTGGCGATCAGGTGGGCCAGCACGTCCGAGCGGTGCACGACCGGGATGCCGGAGCGGCGGGCGGCGGCGACCTCGGGGTTGCTCGGCGTCACCGCGCTGGACCACACCAGGATGGTGGCGTCGGCGGGCAGGTTGGCGGCGGTGTGGCCGACGAAGACCCGGGCTCCGGTGTCCTCCAGCGCACGCAGGGCGGCGGTGTCGCTCGTGTCCGAGCCGGAGACGCGGCTGCCGCTCTCCAGCAGCAGGCGGGCCACGGCCGACATACCGGCGCCGCCGATGCCCACGAAGTGCGGGCGGGAGAGGTCGAGGGGTCCGTCGTGGACAGGGACGATCACGTTCCTGGTTTCCATGTCGTTGCACTCCGATCGGGTCCGGCCCCGATCAAGGGGCCTTCCTGTGCGATGGGTGGTACTGGTGACGCGCCCGCCGACCGGTGGACGGCGGGAGCCCAAGGGGCTATGCGAGCGGCTCGCTGTCGGGCACGTAGCTGGCGGCCCGTTCGGCGCCGAGGTGGCCGGGGTCGGCCTGGTTGTGCACGGCGATGCCAAGCAGACCGATCACGGCCGCGTGGCCCAGTGCCCAGAGCGCACCGAGCACCGTTCCGACGGGGTCGTGGTGCTTGCCCCGCTGGCGACTGGCGGACTCGGGCACGGCGAACTCCTCGCGTTGGGGCGGCAGATGGAAAGTTCTTGCAGTTCGGACGCTTGAGGTGCACGGCCGATGGGGTAACGACAGCCGCAGACGGGGTCGTGACGGGATGGTGAGTTAAGGTCACTCACGGTTCATTCATCACTCACCTGGGGGCGGGGCGGATGGAGACGCAGGCCGACGACGACGTGGTCGACCCGGCGGCGGAAGCGTTCGCTGCCGAGGTCGCCCACTGGCGGGAAGTGCGTGGGCTGTCCAAGCGCGCGCTGGCCCGTCAGATGGGTTTCGACCCCTCCTACGTCAGCCACGTGGAGTCCGGCCGCCACAAGCCGACGGAGGACTTCGCCCGCCGGGCCGACGAGGCACTGAACGCGGGCAAGGCCATCTGGAGGCGCTGGACCGAATACGAGGGGGCCCGCGCGAGGAGCCGGCCGCAGGCGGGGCCGGCCGTTCCGCGTCGGCCCGAGCAGCCGTACGCTTCCGGTTCCGCGATCCTGGTCGAGCACGACGAGGCCGTTCTCGAATTCGACGGCAAGACCTACCGGCTGACGATGCGCCGAAGGCTGAGGAACACCGGGACTGAGCCGATCACGCGCTACCTGATCCGCATCGCCGTCGACCGCTACCCGGGCGAGCCTGAGCGGTCCAACGCGCACTACCGCGAACACCCGCTCACCTGGACCGAGTTGAACCTCACGTCCTCATGTCAGGGCGAGGAGATGCGGTGGCAAGCCAAGCACGACCGGGACGCCTTCAAGGAGGTCTGGCTCCTGTTCGACAACGAACAGGGACGCTTCCCGCTGTATCCGGGTGAGGCGACCTGGATCGAGTACGCCTACTCGGTGGGCGCCGACAATTGGGGCCGCTGGTTCCAGCGCGCCGTACGGCTGCCCACCGAGCACCTCACAGTCCGCCTCGACTTCCCTGCTGACCTCGACCCGGTCGTGTGGGGCACCGAGACATCGATGACCGCCGAGGCCGCCCCGCTTCGAACCGCCGTCGACCGGCACAATGTTGGCGACCGCCGGCGCTTCGCCTGGGCCACCGACGACCCGCCGCTGCACGCACGCTTCCGCCTCGAATGGCGCTTCCGCGCCAGTCCCGACCAGCAGCAGACCAAGGAGACCAGGTGATCGAGGTGCGGCCCAGCCAGCAGATGCAGTCCCTCGGCGTCGTCCAGCAGGGAACCCCCATCCTCAACCGCCAAGCGGAGCCGTTCGATCTGCCAGCCGAGGGCGCCTCCGCTCAGACGGTGATCGACGAACTGTTCGCCGCCATCGACCGGATCGGCCGCGTCCACTCCTTCGCCAAGGGCATGGGCCTCGCCGCCCCGCAGATCGGCATCCCCCGCGCCGTCGCAATCGTGCTGCGGCCCACCCCCGGCGCGGAGCCGATCATCCTGCTCAATCCCAAGGTCACCGCCGTCTCCGACGAGACCGACGAGCAGTACGAGGGCTGCCTCAGCTTCTTCGACATCCGCGGCATGGTCCCCCGGCCCCTGCGGATGGACGTCACCTCCACAGCCCTCGACGGCACCGTGACCACGGTGCCCTACGAGTTCGGCCTCGCACGACTGATCGCGCACGAGATCGACCACCTCAACGGCATGCTCTACACCGACCGGATGCGCTCCGGCATCCAGCCGATCCCGGTCGAGGAATACCGAGGCACCGGCTCCACCTGGAACTACTAAGGCCCCAGCACAACCCGTCCAGGCAGGCTGGGGTCGCTCGTGGAAACGCGACCCCAGCCTGCCTGGAAAGGCTCAGGCCGTACTGGCGGCAGGAAGCTCGAATCCGCTTCGCGCGTACCGCACCAGCCATCCCCGCGGAGTTAGAGAGATTGTCTTCCGGCGCTTGTCCTCCTCGGAGGCCGAGCTGATCACCAGATTCGCCTCCTCAAGGTTCTTCACATGGGGGCGCATGGCTTGACTGGACTCGAAATCAAACTCGGAAAAGTCACCCGGAGAGCAGCTTCCTCCATTTCCAGCCAAGCGATCGAACACCTCCCACGCTCGCCCCCCTAGGCTCGTGTCGTCATTATGCCTGGCGGCCGTGGCGCGGACCCATTCATCAAAAACGACTGCAAATCTCTCCGACGAAAGCTCCGCCCCTTCCTCCTCGTACACCCAAAGTGAGAAGTCTTCGCTGTACGCCAAAGCGTTTCGAAGATTCCTGTTGAGAATGTCATACAGCTTCCGAAATGACTCCGGACCAACCGGCACCTTCACGTCGGCACCTTCGATCTGGTACGCCTGGATTCGACGCTGAATTACCTCGGAGATACTTCCGTCGTCAATCGGCAGCAGGTCAAGCGGCTCAGCGAGGCGACCTTCCATCCTGGGGGAAGAGGCACTGGTACGCACGATCCCTCGCGCACCACACAGGACCCACCGTAGCCCATGCTGGGCAAGGATTCCGTCTCGGATTGACTCCAGCTGAGTACGCGCCGCTTGGGACGTCTCTAGAAGTTCCAGATTATCCAGCACGCAGATGAAACCCCCAGACTCCGGCGCTGGGAAGCACTGCCTCAGATAGTCGTCGACGATCTGTTTGAAGCCCGCCTCGCTAAATCCGGAGGACGTATTTGCCGCAGTCCCCCGAGTTGCGGTGGCGCCAAAGCCTAGGACGGACCCACCTCCACCCCCGCTGGTAATGGTGGGAAAGGTGAGCCACTTCTCAAGATTTGAAATATTGGGGACGTCAACTCCGCCTTGCTTTAGCTCGTCATGGCGCTTCACCAATTCTGACGCAACCGAAAGCAAGACCCGCCGCTCAAGAGATTCAGCTTTATCCTCTGCGGAGAGCTGGAAAGGCTTGGGCAGGGGAATCAGGGCACAGCTTGTGCGGCCTTGCTTGAAGTCCTGATATAGGCGATAACCGACGATCGAGACAAGACTGGTCTTCCCAACCCCATTCTCTCCCTCGATCGTCGGATGCTTTCGAGTGGATGTGAGTCGCCGGGTTAGCTTCTCTGCCACCTTTCCCCGGCCTACGAAGAGGCTCTCGCCCTCCTCATTCGCCGGCACTGGATCTGTCGCGTAGGGACTTTGCCGGAACCCCAGTTCTGCCCACATCTGATCTCTCCCACTGCAAAGTGCGGGAGCCCCTGACTACTGGGGCCCTTGCCCTGTCGCCGACTATCCGTGCGAACAGAGCGTAGTCCGATGGCGGCGGCGTTGGCGCCCAGACAGCCCGAGTCCGCGGCCGCAGCGTTGATGTCGGCTGCGGGCAGAACCCAGAGGGTCGCCCATGCGCTAGCCGGCGAGCCGTATCGGCACAGTCGCCACGATGGATCACGGTGCCACCGGATCCGGCGGGGGCGGGGTCCGGAGGAGCCCCCGCCGGGGCTTCCGCGCGGCTGGAAGCCAAGCTCGTCCAGCGGAAGGGCACTGTGGCCGCCGTCCGGCCGGGCGTAGCGGAGCGGGCGCGGCACTGCCGGATCGGCCGAAGGCCGATGGGGAGGCCCACCAGCGTGATCTCGCCCACACTGATAGTGTTCTGCCACTTCGTTATGCGACACACTGAGGCTGCACCCTAGGACGCGACAGCTTCAGATGGCGGCGCCGAAGTGAGACACGATTGCTGTGGGACACGGCATGTGCCGCGATACCCGCCGTGGTCATCCCGGCGTCCGAGCGGGCCCTCGCCCGGCCGGCCCGCCGGATCCGACGGATCGCCCAGCGGCCCCGTCGCCTCCCCATCCGCACCAGTCGGCCGAGCGAACTGCCGCTGTCGAACACGGGCTTGAGCACTGCATCCATGGTTCTCTCTCCTTGGATCGATTCAGGTGTCGACCGGGCCGGGCGGAGCGGCGTCCACCGTGCGCCCTCCGCACACTGCGTCCGGTGCCGATCGACTTTTTTGACGAGGCGTCACATTTGCTGTGTGAAGCGAGAGGTGAGCCCCACCACCACCGGGACCACACCCAGCAGGACGAAGGCCGGGAGGAAGCAGAGCCCGAGCGGCACGGTGGCCAGCACGCCGGCCCGGCGGACCCGCGTGTGCGCCGCCCGTACGGCCTCCGCTCGTTGGCCGCCCGCCAGTCCGGTGAGCGCCTCGGCCGCCGGGGTCCCGCTGAGGCTCGTCCGGACCAGGCAGCGGGCCAGCGGTGCCAATCGCGGATGCTCCTCGCCCAGTCGGCGCCAGCAGTGTTCCGGCGGCGCGCCCAGGGCGAGTTCCGCCGCCGCTGCCATCAGCCGGGGACCCATCGGGGCTCCCACGCTCCGGCCGACCGCTGCGACGGCCTCCGCCGGCGAGCCCGCCGAGCCGAGGCAGGCCGCCAACAGCTCCGCGGTGAGTGGCAGCTGTCGGACCAGCCGTTGTTCGTCCGACAGGGCTCGCCGCTCCGCCGGGGACCGGGCCCGCGGCAGCCGCCGGTACAACCCCACCGCCACCAGTAGACCCACCACCGGGCCTGCCCCACCGCCGAGGAACGCCGCTGCACCGATCCCCGCAGAGAGCGCCGCGACCCCCCGCCGAGCCCGCTCCGCCACGGCGGCTCCCCTGTTGGCGGGCTCCGCCCGAACACCGCCCGGCCACCGGCGGGCCGGGGCGTCTCCGGCCCTTGGCGGCCCCGCTGTCGGTGCCCTGGCCGTTCGCCACTTCGCCGCCCGCCGCCGGGCCGTCCTTCGGACACGCCACCCGCTCAGCGGCAGCGCACCCGCCGCCATGGCCGGGCCCAGGACGGTCCAGTCCATCGCCCGCATCACGCCGACCTCACCTTCCCTGCGAACGATCCGCTCGACCGTCCCTCCCGAGGGCGGGTCCGGGTGATCCCGCACCGCCGGCCGGACCCGGGCTCCGGGCGGCCCTCGGCCGTCCGGCCGCGGAACGGACCCGTTTCCCGGGCGTCCTCCGACGCCGACCGGACGATGCGCGACGTCCAGGCCAGGCCGATCGCTTCCAGTGCCGCCCCCGCGACCAGGCAGGCCAGCCCGGCGGGTGTGTGGAGCAGGACGTCCACCGGTCGGGCGCCGATGGCCGCGCCGAGCAACAGCCCCACGAGCGGCAACCCGGCCAGGACCGCGACCGTGGCGCGCGGCGCCGCCAGCTCGGCGGCGATCTCCTCGGACAGCGCCCGTTCGACGCGCAGTGCCTCGGCCACCCCGTCCAGACCGGCCGCCAGGCCCGTTCCACCGTCGGAGGCCACCCGCCAGCAGGCGGCGATCGCAGCCGCTCCACGGCCTCCCGGCAACTCGGCGAGCAGCAGGAGTGCGGCGGGCACATCCGCGCCGTACCGGCCGGCCGCGAGCCGGGCGACCGGCTCCGCCCCGAGCCGGCCCAGCTCCGCCCGGTCGGCGGCGATCCGCGTGGTCACCACGTGCAGCGCCTGTTCGGGCGTCGCTCCGCTGCGCAACTCACCCGCCAGTCCGGCACAGAGCTCCACCACCGCGGCCGCCCGGCGTCCGGCCCCGGCCGCCGCCGCACGCCGCAGCCGCCACCTCCGCAGCGGCAGGGCGGCCAGTGCGGCGGCCAGGGCCGGAACGGGCGAGACCGTCACCCATCCGGCCGCCAGTCCACCGGGCAGGAGCAGCAGTTCGGGTGCACCCCTGGCGGCCCGCCAGGACGCGCCCACCCGGCTGCCGAACGGCCCGGCTCCACGCCGCCGGGGCCTACGCCCCCGCCCGTGACCGGCGGATCCCCGGGATCCGCCGGCCTCGCCGGACTCACCGGCCCGGCCGGCGAGCAGGTGCCCGGCCCGCCGGACACCCGCCAACTGCCGCTGCAGGCACCACCGGCCGGCCGCCGCCGCCCCGCAGAGGGCCGCCGCCCAACAGAGTTCGACCCGGTCAACCGCCACGTCCGCCACCAGCCTCTCGCCGAGTTCTCCCGTTCCAGGGACCGAGCAACAGCACCGCGCCCACCCCGCACCCACCCAGCAGCAGGACGAACGCCACCTGCACCGAGGCCGCCGTCACGGCGGCCCGCCCGCGAGCCGAACCCCCCGGTCGGCCAGCAACCGGGTCAACCGCTCCCAGCCGGCCCCCGGCACCGCGCCGCCGTCAGCCGTGAACGTCACCGCGGGGGTGGTGACGGCCAGTCCCTGCCGGTCGCCGGCCAAGGTGTGGATCTCAGCGATCCGTCGCCTCCCGGTGGCCGGCTCCCGCACGAGGTGCACCACCACGTCCAGCGCCGCGCGGAGTTGGCTGTGCACGGCCGCCCGGTCCAGCCCGGCCAGCGAACCGAGCGCCTCCAGCCGGACCGGGACGTCCGCCGCGGTGTTGGCGTGGACGGTCCCGGTGCCGCCATCGTGGCCGGTGTTGAGGGCGGCCAGGAGATCCGACACCTCGGCCCCGCGCACCTCCCCGACCACCAGCCGGTCGGGCCGCATCCGCAGTGCCTGGCGGACCAGGTCCCGAAGGGTCAGCTCGCCCAGCCCCTCCTGGTTCGGCGGGCGACTCTGCAGCCGGACCACGTGCGGGTGGTCCGGACGCAGCTCGGCGGAGTCCTCGGCGATGACGATCCGCTCCTCCGGACCGACCAGACCCAGCAACGCCGCCAGCAGCGTGGTCTTCCCCGTGCCGGTGCCGCCGCTGACCAGCATCGAGAGCCGGGCCCGCACGAGGCCCGCGAGCAGCTCCGCGCCGCTCGGCGGCACGGCCCCGCCGGTCACCAGCTCGTCGAGGGTGAAGGGCCTGGGGCGGCAGACCCGCAGCGAGATGTGGGTGCAGCCGGCCGCGATCGGCGGCAGCACCGCGTGCAGCCTGGTGCCGTCCGGCAGCCTGGCGTCCACCCAGGGCCGTGCGTCGTCGAGCCGCCGTCCGGCCGCCGTGGCCAGGCGGTGGGCCAGCCGCCGCACCGCACCGGCGTCCGCGAAACGGACGCCGGTCGCCCGGCGCAGGACCCCGCCGCGGTCGACCCAGACCTCGTCCGGTCCGTTGACGAGGACGTCCGTGACGTCGGGCGCCGCCAGCAGCCGGTCCAGCGGGCCCGCACCCACCAGTTCGGCGCACAGCGAGCGCACGGTGTCGAGGACGTCGTCGCCGCCGAGCGGCGGCCGGGTGGCGCGCAGCGCGGCCGCGACGGCACCGGCCGTCGGGGCGGCCCCGGACTCGGCCAGCCGCAGCCGGACGGCGTCGACCAGCGCCGCCGCCCGTGCCTCCCGGGCCGTCCGTCCGTAGGGGTTCGGCTCGGGCGGCGGCCCGAGCGCGGGCACGCGCCCTGCGACGGGCACGCTCCGGAGCGACCGCTGTTCGTACGCGCCGACGCGGCGGCCCGCGACGCCGTCCGAGCCTCCCGCTCTCCGCAGACGGACCATCAGTACACACCTCCCCCGACCGCCGGAACCGGCGGCAGCACCTCGTCCAGAAAGGTCTCGCAGAAGCGGGCGAGCGGGCCGCTCTCCCGGATGCCCGGCGGCACGCCCTGCTCGGTGTCGGCGGCCAGGCCGGGCTCCGGCTCCAGCACGCCGGCGAGCTGCAGCCGCAGTCCCTGCGCGATCTTCCGGGCCGGGATGCCGAAGGGCCCCACGGGCCGCACCACGACCCTGACGTCCTCGATCCGCATCCGGGCGGACGCGCAGACCCGGTCGGAGGCCGCCACCGCGCGCAGCTCGGCCGGCACCACCAACAGGGCCGTGTCGGACTGCTCCAACGCCTGCCCGGCCGCCGGGTCGAGCCGCCGGGGCACGTCGACCACCACCAGACCACCGCGGCGGCGGGCGGCGGCCAGCACGCTGCGCATGGCCTCGGGGGGCACGGCCAGCGTGTCGCTCCGGTCCCAGGACAGGCAGGACAGCGCGGTGAGCCGCTTGGGCGCGGGCAGCGCCCGGGTCAGCTCGGCGCCGCTCACCCGGCCGCGTGAGGCGGCCAGGTCCGGCCATCGCAGGCCGGCGGCCGTCTCGCTGCCGAGCAGGAGGTCGAGCCCGCCCCCCAACGGATCGCCGTCGACGAGGACGGTCCGCCGTCCGCGGCGGGCGGCGGTCACGGCGAGCGCGCACGCCAGGGTGGACGCGCCCGCGCCTCCCCTCCCGCCGAGCACCGCGACGGTGAGCGCAGGGGTGCCGACGCCCTCCACGGCGTCGGCGATCCGATCGAGCAGCCAGGCCTCCGCGTCGGGCAGGAAGAGCACGTGCTCGGCGCCGAGTTGGACGGCTCTGACCCAGACCCCCGGGTCGTCGAGGTCCAGCCCCAGCAGCAGCACCCCGGCCCGACGGGGCAGACCGGCGCACTGCTCGGCCCGGTCGTCGCCGACCAGGACCAGCGACGATCCCTCCCAGAGCTCGCGCGGCGGCGACGTTCCCCGGAGCAGCCGCGGTTCGGTGCCGGCCGCCGCGCAGATCCGCAGCAGGTGCTCGGCCAGGCCGGGGTCCCCGGTGAGGACGAGCGGTCGGGTGGGCGCCGGACCGTTGGCGGTGGCGTGGTCGGTGGTGGGCTTCGACATGGCGGCTCCCCTGTGCGGGTGCCCGGCCGCACGGGGCGGGCCGGGCACACGTCCGGTCGGTGCGACATCCGGCCGCGGGCCCGCAGCACGGACCCGGCGACCGCTGCCGACCCTCACGGTGGGCGGTGATCCGGATTCCGTCCGCCGGGTTCCGATTCCCTGTGGACAACTCGGGGGTTGTGGAGGAAAACGTTCACTCGGAAGGGGGGCTATTGAGCAAAGAATTGACGAAACGGGCTCACCGAGAAGAACCGGTATAGACCGCACCAAGGGGAAGCAACCGCTCCGGGCGCTGCTGCGGGAGCCGCCTCGACCGGCCATTCCGCGCGTTCGAGGGGCTGAGGGCAGCCATGATCAATGATCTACGGAGAGTGACCAAATCGCCCGAAGGGGCCCGTCGTCGACACCCCCCGTAGATGTCCGCCGGGCCGGCGGGCCGATTCCCCGACAGTAGCCGTTCAAGCCCTGAAAATGGCCCCGGACGTGCGACGACCCCCGCCGGGGGGGAGAGCGGGGGTCGTCTATCCACGGCCCGACTCGGGGGGGAGGAGCCGGACCGGGTTAGCACGGTCGCGAACGATCCGTGACTTCCATGGTGTACCCGAGCGGCCAGAAACACAAACCCGCACGCCCACGAGTACACCGAATGGCGGGCCGTTTTGTGGTGCCCTCTATCCTCGGTTCCCGTGGACACCACCGAGAACGCCGACGAGTACGCCGACGAGTCCCCGGACTCCACCGCCGGAGCCGCCGAAGCCCCGGGGAGCGACGGAGCGGCCGGGGCAGCCGGGGCGCCCGGGTCGGACGCGACACCCCTGACCGGCCCGCCGGCCGCCCCGGCGCGTCCGGCGGGCCCGCGGACCGCGGCCTTCTTCGATCTCGACAAGACCATCATCGCCAAGTCGAGCGCCCTCGCGTTCAGCCGCCCCTTCTACCAGGGTGGCCTGATCAACCGTCGGGCCGTCCTGCGAAGTGCGTACGCCCAGTTCGTCTTCCTGGTGGGCGGCGCGGACCACGACCAGATGGAGAAGATGCGCGAGTACCTCTCCGCACTCACCCGGGGCTGGAACGTTCAGCAGGTCCGCGAGATCGTCGCCGAGACCCTGCACAACCTGATCGACCCGATCATCTACGACGAGGCCGCCTCACTCATCGAGCAGCACCACGCGGCCGGTCGCGACGTCGTCATCGTCAGCAGCTCCGGCTCCGAGGTCGTCGAGCCGATCGGTGCGCTGCTCGGCGCCGACCACGTGATCGCCACCCGGCTGAAGATCGAGGACGGCTGCTACACCGGCGAGATCGAGTACTACGCCTACGCCGAGAACAAGGCCGCCGCCATCCGGGAGTTGGCCGAGCGCGAGGGCTACGACCTCGCCGAGTGCTACGCCTACAGCGACTCGTCGACCGACCTGCCGCTGCTCGAGGCGGTCGGCCACCCCTCGGCGGTCAACCCGGACCGCGCGCTGCGCAAGGAGGCGGTCGCCCGGGAGTGGCCGGTGCTGGTCTTCGACCGGCCGGTGGAACTCCGGCGTCGGCTCCCGGAGTTCTCGGCGCCGAGCGGCTCGGTGCTGACCGCGGTGGCGATCGGCACGGCGGTGCTCACGGCCGGGGTGATCTGGTACGTGGCGCGACGGCGGCGCCCGACGGCCTGACCCCTGCGGGAAGCACCGGGCACCCACCGTCGAGCCGAGGGGCAAAACGGGCAAAAGCCGAAGACTTCTCGTTTCGGGTTCCCCTTTCGCCCGAAACGCGATACAAATGAAGCACGGCCCGCGAGACCCGGTCAGGACCCCTAAGAGGTCAAACCGACAACGCAGTTCAGGCCCCACGGACCGCGTACAGATGACTGAGCACCCACATGCAGCCGACCCGCTGTCGGGCCGCCGCACCAGACGAACGGGCAGGATCCCCGTCTGATGGGCACTTCCGGTGCATGCATGGTCACCCGGCATCTGTGCCAGCGGCGGCACCCGGCAGGATCAGGTGCCGCCGCATCTTTTCGTCCCGGCGCCTCCCGGCCCGGGACCCCCGGCCGCCCCCCCCTCGACCGCCCTTGACGCCGGTCGGACCGCGCGTCCGGTCAGACCATGCCGCGCTGCATCGCCTCGCAGACCGCCGTGGACTCCCGAACCCCGAGCCGCAGGGCCCGGCCGCAGTGGCCGATCCAGGCGGCCAGCCCCTCCGGCGTCCCCGCCAGGTAGCCGGCCAGCGCCCGCCGGTAGGCGTCGGTCCCCAGCTCCGCCAGGCCGACCTCGGCCGGGCAGATCGACTTCGGGTCGAGCCCCTCGGCGATCAGCACGATCCGCTGGGCGGCCCGGGCGATCAGGCCGTTGTGGGAGCCGAACGGCCGCAGCGCCAGGAGCTCGCCGTGCACCACCGAGGCGACCACCAGGGCCGGTGTGCCGACGCCCTGCCCCTCCGCACGGGCCACCAGCAGCCGGGAGAGCTGGTCGAGCCTGGCGGCGACCTCCTCCGAACCCGGCGCCGGGGGCAGCACGGGCACCGGCCCGTCCACCGCACCCGGCACCGCGGACTCGACGCCCTCCACCGGCTTCAGTTCCAGCGGGAACGGATCGTCGGCACCCTCGCCCGCCTGGCGCGGCCGCCCCGCGGGGGCGTCGGAGTCCCCCACCGCGAGCAGGTGCAGCCGGGCCAGCACCTGGAGCGGCGAGTGCCGCCAGACGCTGAGCAGCTGGCCGGCCTCGGCCGAGATCCGCAGAGCGGCGCCGACCGCCCGGGCCTCGGGGTCGGCGCCGAAGTCGCTGCGTCGCCGGACCTCCTCCAGCGGCCAGTCCGCCCCCGCCAGCGCGGCGGAGGCCCGGGCGCCCCGCAGGGCGGACTCCGAGGTGACCTCGGCCGCGCGGCGGCGCATCACCCGGTGGCCGTAGAGGCGGTCGACGGCCTTGCGCACCTCGGCCACCGCGTCGGGCACCCCGGGGAGCTGGGCCAGCGGGGCGAGGGGATCTGTTCCAGTGCTCACCTACCCGAGGGTAATGAACCGGGGCCACTCCCGGAACGGCAACCTCGCATCACCCTTTAGAGGCAATCCTCACTTCCCTCCGGCGAACCACCCGAAACCCCGGATAGCATGGCCACTATCGGAAGCGATAACGATTTCCAGTTCCGGAGATCGTCGACCCCGGCCGCGGAGCGGACGAGCGACCGCGGCGGGCCCCAGAGCGAGCGAGAGCCGGAGTCCCAGATGAAGATCGCCTTCGTCGGCAAGGGCGGCAGCGGCAAGACCACGCTGTCCGCACTGTTCATCCGCCACCTGGCCGCCTCGGGCCGCCCGGTCATCGCCGTCGACGCCGACATCAACCAACACCTCGGCCCCGCGCTCGGCCTGACGGATGCGCAGGCCGCCGAACTGCCCTCACTCGGGGCCCACCTGCCCGACATCAAGGAGTACCTGCGCGGCTCCAACCCGCTGATCCGGTCCTCCGAGGAGATGATCAAGACGACCCCGCCCGGACGGGGTTCGCGCCTGCTCCGGATCGTCGAGGAGAACCCGGTGTACGCGGCCTGCGCCCGCCCGATCGCGCTCGACGAGGGCTCGGTGCGACTGCTGGCGACCGGCGCGTTCACCGAGGAGGACCTCGGGGTGGCCTGCTACCACTCCAAGGTCGGCGCGGTCGAGCTGCTGCTCAACCACCTGGTCGACGGCCCGGACGAGTACGTCGTGACCGACATGACCGCGGGCTCCGACTCGTTCGCCTCGGGCCTGTTCACCCGTTTCGACCTGACCTTCCTGGTCGCGGAACCGACCCGCAAGGGTGTCTCGGTCTACCGCCAGTACCGCGACTACGCGCGCGACTTCGGCGTGCGACTGCGCGTGGTGGGCAACAAGGTGCAGGGGCCCGAGGACCTGGAGTTCCTCCGCCGCGAGGTCGGCGACGACCTGCTGACCGCCTTCGGGCAATCCGACTGGGTGCGCCGGCTGGAACAGGGCGCCAACCCGCAGCTGCGGGCCCTGGAGCCGGCCAACCGCGCCGTGCTGGACGAACTGCGCGCGGAGGTGGACACCACGTACGGGCAACGGGACGCCCGCCGCTACACCGAGCAGGCCGTCCTCTTCCACCTCCGCAACGCCGAGAGCTGGGCCAACGCCAAGGTCGGCATCGACCTCGCCACCCAGGTGGACCGGAGCTTCGTGCTCGGCGACCGGCTCGCCGCGGCCGACGAACCCGCCGCAGCCGGCGCTCCGGCCTGACCGGCGGCGGCCCTCCGCCGCCCCGACGCCACCGACGGGCCGCGGCCTCCCCACCCCGGGAGGCCGCGGCCCGTCCGGCTCCCCGGCCCGAATCACCGGCCCCCGGCCCCGGCCCCGTCGACAGCGGTCCCGAGCGCCCGACGCTGCCGCAGGGCACTCCCACCAGCAGATTCCCGTCCGTTCGACCACCACCCAATGGGGTGAACGGCACGGTTATTGCCTGTCACCCGGGATGACGCTGTGCAAAGATCCCATTACCCTCGGTTTACCGAGTCTTGATACTCACCTCGGTCCCGACGGCCTCTCCGAGGCATGGCTCCTCCCATCGCCCCGGGCGAGCAGCCGTCGGGGCTCCTGATGGTCCACGGTCCGGCCGGTGACACCCGCACTCCCCGCCGCGACCACGCCATCCCGCCACGCCGTCGCGACCCACGACAGCCGATCCGACCCGCCGGGCCCGTCACCGGGCTCACCGCACCGCCGGACCTGACTGCGTTCGTTCCCCCGGAAAGACGGGAAGACTATGACCCTCGACATCTCCGGCGCACCCATCGCCTCCGACACCACCGACCACGCCCCGCCGGGCAGACGTCCCCGTGCCCCCTGGGCACCGGACCTCTCCGCCTCCCTCGTGGTCTTCCTGATCGCCGTGCCGTTCTCGCTCGGCATCGCCCTGGCCACCGGCGCCCCGCTCACCTCCGGCCTCGCCGCGGCAGCGGTCGGCGGGATCGTGGTCGGCCTGTTCGGCGGCACCCCGCTCCAGGTGAGCGGCCCCTCCGCCGCGCTGACCGTGATCACCGCCGGACTGATCTCCCAGTACGGCTGGCAGGCCACCTGCGCCATCACCCTCGCCGCCGGCCTGCTGCAACTCCTGCTCGGGGTCAGGAGGGTGGCGCGCACCGCGCTCGCCGTCTCTCCCGCCATCGTGCACGGGATGCTGGCCGGCGTCGGCCTGACCATCGCCATCGCGCAGCTGCACGTCGTCCTCGGCGGCTCTCCGCAGAGCTCGGCGACGGCCAACCTGCTCGCCCTTCCCGGCCAGTTGGCGGTCCCGCATCCGGCCGCCCTGGCCGTCGGCACCGTCACCGCGGTCGTCCTGCTCGGCTGGCCCCGGCTGAACCGGCTCCCCGGCCGGGCCGGCGTGTTCGGGTCCCGGCTCGTCAGGGTGCCCGGACCGCTGGCCGCCGTCGCCTTCGCCACCACGCTCTCCGTCGCGCTGGACCTCCGGCTCGCCCGGGTCGAGCTCCCCGCCTGGCAACCGCACGACCTGGTTCCCGACCTGCCCCACGGACCGCTCCCCGCCGTCCTGGCCGCCGTGCTGACCGTCACCGCCGTGGCGAGCGTCGAATCACTGCTCTCGGCCGTCGCCGTCGACCGGATGTCCCACCGGACCGGGGACCTCGACCGCGAGCTGCGCGGCCAGGGCCTCGCCAACATGGTGAGCGGACTGGTCGGCGGTCTGCCGATCGCCGGCGGAGCGGTGCGCAGCACGGCCAACGTCCGCGCCGGGGCCACGAGCCGTCGGTCCTCGATCCTGCACGGAGTCTGGGTGCTGGCGGCGGCGCTGGCCCTCACCGGCGGGCTGCGCCGGATCCCGCTCTCCGCGCTCGCCGCCCTGGTGCTCGTGGTCGGCCTGCAGATGGTGAGCTTCGCGCACATCCGCAAGGTCCACCGGCACCGGGAGTTCCCGGTCTACCTCGCCACCGTGGCGGGCGTGGTGCTGCTCGGCGTCCTGCCGGGCGTGGCGCTGGGAGCCGCGACCGCCGTCCTGCTCGCCCTCTACCGGCTGACCCGCGCCCACGTGGACGTCCTGACCGGTCCCGACGGCTCGTTCACCGTGGAGACGCACGGTCCGCTCACCTTCACCGCCGTGCCGCGGCTCAGCCGGTCCCTCGCCGGGATCCCGGCCGGCGCCGATGTCGCGGTCGTCCACGACGGCTCCTTCCTCGACCACGCCGCGTACGAGACCCTGCACAGCTGGCGCACCGGGTACCAGGCCGGCGGCGGCCGCGTCTCGATGGTGACCCACCGCCAGGACGACGAGGTCCTCGATCCCGACGGCACCGTCCGTACCGGCAGCTCTCCCGGCCCGCACCGCTGCCGCGCCTGGACGCCCTGGGTCGGCCACCACTGCGTCGAACAGCAGGAGGACCCGCACGGACGACTGCTGGACGGGGTCCGGGTGTTCCAGCTGCACACCGCCCCGCTGGTCCGGCCCGAACTGGCCCGGCTCGCCCGGGAGGGACAGACGCCGTCCCAGCTCTTCCTGACCTGCGCGGACTCGCGGATGGTCACCAGCATGATCACCAACAGCGGCCCCGGCGACCTCTTCACCGTCCGCAACGTCGGCAACCTGGTGCCGGCGCCGTTCGAGCCGGGGGCGGCCGACGACTCGGTGGCGGCGGCGGTGCAGTACGCCGTCGAGGTCCTGGAGGTCGGTTCGATCACGGTCTGCGGCCATTCGGGCTGCGGGGCGATGAAGGCGCTGCTGGACGGGCTGCACGAACAACCGGGCCCGCCGACCCCGCTGGCCCGGTGGCTGCGCAACGGCCGCGGCTCCCTGGACCGGCTGCGACGGGTCCCGGCCGAGTTCACGGCCCGGCCGGTGGTCGACCTGGTCGAGCAGCTCTGCATCACCAACGTGGTCCAGCAGCTGGACCAGTTGCTGGCCAACCCCGCCGTGGAGCGACGAGTGGCCGAGGGCACGCTGCGGCTGGTCGGGATGTACTTCGACTTCGCCACGGCGCAGGCCTACGTGCTCGATCGCGAGAGCGGCCGGTTCAGCCCGGTCGAGGCACTGGGCGCACCGGGCGAGACCACCCCCCGTGCTCACACCCACGCCCCTGCGGCCGCCGTCATGGCCGCCACAGCGGTCGCGTCCGCCGCGTCCACTTCGGCCGCCGACTGCGACACGCCCGAACGGGTGAAGGAATTCGAAGAGGTCCCACCCTCCGGTACGGACCCCTCCGACGCGACCAGGACCGGGGGCGGTCCGGGCCTGGCCGCCTGAGAGCCGGGCCCGCGTCCCGCCGGGCGGGCCAGGACGCGGGCCCACCTCCGCCACACCCTCCAGAGGCGCCCCTGCCTCGGGCGACCGTTCGACGTCCGGTCAAAGGTCTACACCAATTCACCGGAGCCTCTTGTCAAGTGACCTCTTCGCCTGGTGAGCTGTGCGCTGGGACACACGGGACAATCCCCACGCACGGGAACGATCCCGATCATGACTCGATGAGGAGTGCGCGTTGAGCAACGAGAGCCTGGCCAACCTGCTCAAGGAGGAACGGCGCTTCGCCCCGCCGGCAGAGCTCGCCGCAGCCGCCAACGTCACCGCGGCCGCATACGCTCAGGCCTCCGAGGACCGCCTCGGCTTCTGGGCCGAGCAGGCCCGC
>NZ_JAQYWW010001224.1:0-317 GCF_036322525.1 Streptomyces sp. BE20
GCGACGAGGGCGTCGGCGAAGCGGACCGGCATGCGGACCTGGGCCACCCAGTACTCCGGGTCCGACCACTGCCCGACACCGACCGAGCGGCCCGTCACCGACGAAACCGCCGGGGCCGAAGGCTCGGCGACGGAGAGGGACCGCACCCCGGCGCGGAAGTCCTCCAACATCGGCTCCCTCCACCGGGAGTGGAACGCGGGGCTGGTCCGCAGGCGGCGAGTCTTCCAGCCCCGCCCGCCCGCAGCCTCCGCGACGGCGTCACTCTCGGCTTCGAGGCCCGCAACCACCACGGCCGCAGGGCCGTTCACCACCGCGAC
>NZ_JAQYWW010001225.1:0-1410 GCF_036322525.1 Streptomyces sp. BE20
GGGGTCAGACCGCGACGGTGTGGCGGCTGAACTGCTGGTTGGTGCCGGTGCCGCAGGTCCACTGTTCGAGGGCGGCGCCGTTGGTGGTGGCCTGGTTGATGACGTCCAGGCACTTGCCGCTGTGCCGGGCGATCAGCCGGACGTGGCCGGAGCCGTCGGCCACCTTCTGGACCTGCCACTGCTGGGACTGGCTCCCGGTGCAGGTGTTCTGCACGACGAGGGCCCCGTCGACGCTCGACGCGCCCTCGACGTCCAGGCACTTGCCGCTGTGCCGGGCCATGATCTGCACGTAGCCGGTGCCGAGGTCCTTGAACGAGAAGTTCTGGTTGGCGCCGTTGCCGCAGCCCCACTGGAGGAGCCGGGCGGTCTCGGCGAAGGAGTAGTCGCCGACGTCGACGCACTTGCCGCTCTGCCGGCCTACCAGCTGCTGCCAGGTCGCGTGGAGCGGGGTGACGTGACCCGCGTCCGCGTCCAGCGTGATCTGCGGCGAGTAGCCGAGGGTCAGGGTTGTCGCGGTGGGGAAGGCGAGCGGCAGCCACACGTACTGCGAGTCGTTGACCGTGCCGCCCGTGGAGTTGCCCCAGCGGTCTCCCATGTAGAGGTAGCTGGTGCCCTGGCTGCCCTCCACCGGCAGGACGAAGGTGGTCTGGGTGTGGTAGGTGATCCCGTCGCCCGCGTCGTTCAGGCCGCTCCAGGACCCGGTGATGCTGTCGGCGGTCGCGTACTTCTGCTGGTTGGGGGCCCAGCCGGTGGCACCGGAGGTCAGCAGGAAGTAGACGCCGTCGCGCTTGAACATCGCCGGGGCCTCGCGGGACTCGCCGTTCCACAGGCTCTGGACCTGGGCGTCGATGCCGGTGTAGTCGGCGGTGAGGCGGTAGACGTGCAGGTCCCGGTTCTCGTTGGCGGCGGAGATCATGTACCCGGTGCCGTCGTCGTCGACGAAGGTGGTGATGTCGCGGGACATCGAGCCCAGCGGGCGGAAGCTGCCCCGCCAGCTGTAGTCGCCGTCGATCGTGCTGGAGACCGCGACGGCCGCGCGGGCCTCGCTGTAGTCGGTGGCGCTGCCCTCCTTGTGCATCCACATCACGAACTGCCCGGTCGCGGCGTTGTACATCACCTTGGGGCGCTCGATGTTCGCGCCGGCGAGCTCCGGGTCCGTCGCCTGGGTGAGCACGTGGCGGCGGAACTCCCACGTCTTCAGGTCCGTCGAGCGGTAGGCGGAGACGTAGCGGAACGAGTTGTCGGCGTTGCGGTTCTCGCCGAACCAGTAGTAGTACCGACCGACCTTGATCACACCGCCGCCGTGGGCGTGCAGCGGATTGCCCGCGGTGTCCGCGAACTGGGTCCCGTTGACGACGGTCACGGCGGCCGCCTCGGCCTGCCCGGCGCCCTGGACCAGGGAGACGCACA
>NZ_JAQYWW010001226.1:0-506 GCF_036322525.1 Streptomyces sp. BE20
CATGTTCACCGAGTCGACCGCGCACCTCGACCAGTCCAGCTCACCTCGCGCGCCGAGCTCCTCCAGGACCACCCGGTGGAGCTTGGCCCAGACCCGGGCCCTGCTCCACTCGGTGAACCGCCGATGCGCAGTCGGGCCGGACGGGCCGAAGCACGGCGGCAGTTGGGCCCAGGTGCACCCGGACGTCGCGACGAACACGATCGCCGCCAGCACCTCGCGATCCCCGTGGCGCCGCCGGCCACCACCCTGCGGGCGCACCGGAGCGTCCGGCACGACCAACTGGAACAACTCCCACAGCTCATCCGGCACCAGCCGCTCAACGATCAGCACACCCGGAGTCTACTCAACCCACCCAAATGAGATGTCTTCTTACGAGTTGGTGCGTGATAGCGGGTGGGGCAGCAGGGGGCTGGTTGAGGTCTGTGGTTCACGTGCCGGCGGTGCGGTCGGAGACGAGGCCGGCGATGGCGCGGTAGGTGTCGGGCAGGGTCTCTCGGCGGTGTGTC
>NZ_JAQYWW010001227.1:0-389 GCF_036322525.1 Streptomyces sp. BE20
CGCGCCTGCGGGGCTGTTCCCGGTTGCCAGCACGGGACGGACGTCCTGGAGCGCTGCTCCCCGCGCCTGCGGGGCTGTTCCCGCTGCGGGCCGAGGTCGCGCACGCACCGCTGACGGCTCCCCGCGCCTGCGGGGCTGGGCCTCGCGCGGAGCTGGCCCGTGGCGAGCAGGGCCCCTGCTCCCCGCGCCTGCGGGGCTGTGCCCCGGGTGACCGGCGCGTTGCGGGAGCCGACGCCCTGCTCCCCGCGCCTGCGGGGCTGTTCCCTCGCGGTCCGCCAGCGAGCCGACGAGGCCGACTCTGCTCCCCGCGCCTGCGGGGCTGTTCCCTACTTTTCCGAGGGCTACGGCCCGACGGTGACCTGCTCCCCGCGCCTGCGGGGCTGTTCCCG
>NZ_JAQYWW010001228.1:0-454 GCF_036322525.1 Streptomyces sp. BE20
GCGGTCGTCAGTTGTCAGCGGTGGGTGAACGACGCCGGCCGCTTCTCGGCGAACGCCGCCATGCCCTCCTTCTGGTCGGCGGTGGCGAAGACGGCGTGGAAGAGCCGCCGCTCGAAGCGGACGCCCTCGGCGAGGGTGGTCTCGAAGGCGCGGTTGACCGCCTCCTTCAGCATGATGCTCGCCGGCGCGGACATCTCCGCGACCTTCTCGGCCGTCGCCAGCGCCTCGGCCAGCAGCTGGTCGGCCGGGACGATCCGGGAGACCAGGCCGGCCCGCTCGGCCTCCTCGGCGCCCATCGTCCGGCCGGTCAGGCACAGCTCCATCGCCTTCGCCTTGCCGACCGCACGGGTGAGCCGCTGCGAACCGCCGATCCCGGGGATCACCCCCAGCTTGATCTCCGGCTGGCCGAACTTCGCGGTGTCCGCCGCGAGCAGGATGTCGCAGAGCATCGCCA
>NZ_JAQYWW010001229.1:0-339 GCF_036322525.1 Streptomyces sp. BE20
GGGGGGGGGGGGGGGGGGAAGGCCGCCCCCCGCCACCCCCAAACCACCCCCCAACCCACAACACACAACAAAACCACCACCCCCCACCCACCCCCCACCCCCCCACCACCCCCCACCCCCCCCCCCCCCGCGCCCCCGCGCCCGGCCGCGAGGCGGGCCCACCCCCCCCGCGCCGGGCCCCCCCCGCCGGGGGAGAGACCAGGGCACCACACCCCACCCAACACCCAACCAACAAAAAACAAAAAAAAAACCCCAAAAACAAAAACCCAAAACAACCCCCAAACACACCCCCCCCAAACAAAAAAAAAAAAACCCCACCCCCCCAAAAAACAACCCCCC
>NZ_JAQYWW010001230.1:0-319 GCF_036322525.1 Streptomyces sp. BE20
GGGGGGGGGCCGCCGCCCCCCCCCCGCCCACGCCCCCCCGCGGGTGGTGGGGTGTGTGGGGGTGGGGGGGGGCCGGGCGCCCGGGGGGGCGGGGGCCCGCCGCGCCGGGGGCGCCGCGCGCCCCCCCCCCCCCCCGCCCCCCCCCCCCCCGCCCCCCCCCCACCACACCCACAACAACCACGACCAGACACACCCCCACCCCCCCCCCCCCCACGGCCCCCCCCGGCTACCCCCCCCCCCCCACGCCCAGGGCCACAACCAACATAACAAACGCCCCCACAAAACCACCCAACCCCACCACCATGACCGCCAACCCCCC
>NZ_JAQYWW010001231.1:0-739 GCF_036322525.1 Streptomyces sp. BE20
GCTGGGGCTGAGGCTGCACGGGCTGGACGCGGAGTCGCTGGACCGGACGGGTTCGGCGCAGCCGGCGATCTTCGCGGTGGAGGTGGCGCTGCTGGCGCTGGTCCGTTCGTGGGGTGTGACGCCGGATGTCGTGGCGGGTCACTCGGTGGGTGAGATCACGGCCGCGTACGCCGCCGGGGTCCTCTCCCTGGCGGATGCGGCGAAGTTGGTGGCGGCGCGGGGCCGGTTGATGCAGGCGCTGCCGTCGGGTGGCGCGATGCTGGCCGTCGGGGCGTCGGAGGGGGAGGTGTGCGGGGCGTTCCCGGACATCGACCTCGCGGCGGTCAACGGCCCGGCCGCGGTGGTCGTGTCGGGCGCCGAGGACGAGATCGTGCGAATCGCCGGACTCGCTGCCGAGCGGGGCTGGAAGACGTCGCGGCTGCGGACGAGTCACGCGTTCCACTCCCGGCTGATGGAGCCGATGCTGGCGGAGTTCCGGGCCGTGGTGAGCGGTCTGGCCTTCCACGACCCGGTGCTTCCCGCCGTCTCGACGGTGACGGGCGAGGCCGTGACGCCCGGTCAGTGGTCGGACCCGGAGTACTGGGTCGACCAGGTCCGCCGCCCGGTCCGCTTCGCCGACGCCGTCACCGCCCTCGACGCGGACCGGGTCCTCGAACTCGGCCCCGACGGCGTCCTGACCGCGCTGATCGCCCGCGAGAGCGGCCCCGACACGGTCGCCGTCGCCGCCCTGCGCCGCGAC
>NZ_JAQYWW010001232.1:0-488 GCF_036322525.1 Streptomyces sp. BE20
ACCGACCCCCGCGCCCACCTCCCCGGCCTCGCCCGATCCCTCAACAACCTCGCCAACCACCAGTCCGACGTCGGCGACCGGGCAGCCGCCCTGACCTCCGCCACCGAAGCCGTCACCCACTACCGCACGCTCGCCGACACCGACCCGCGCGCCCACCTCCCCGACCTCGCCCGATCCCTCAACAACCTCGCCAACCACCAGTCCGGCCGCGGGAAGTGGGAAGCCGCCCTGGCATCCTCCACCGAAGCCATCGGCATCCGTCGACGCCTCGCCGACGCCGCCCCCACCACCCACCTCCCCGACCTCGCGGAGGCCCTCGACAACCTCTCCGGCCGGCAGGCCGAGCACGGCGACCGGGCAGCCGCCCTGACCTCCGCCACCGAAGCCGTCACCCACTACCGCACGCTCGCCGACACCAACCGCGCCGCCTACCTCCCCCGGCTCGCCGGCGCCCTCAACAACCTCGCGACCCGGCAGGCCGAGCACGG
>NZ_JAQYWW010001233.1:0-324 GCF_036322525.1 Streptomyces sp. BE20
GGGGGGTGGTGGGTGGGGGTGGGGGGGTGGTGGTGTGGTTTTGTGGGTGTGTTGTGTTTGTTGGTGTTGGTTGGGGGGGGTGGGGGGGGGGGGTTGGGGGGGGGGTGGTTTGGTTGGGGGGGGGTTTGTGGTTTTTGTGTGGGGTGGGTGGGGGGTGGGGGGGGGGGGGGGCGGCCCCCGCACCCACCCCCCCCCACCCCCCACCCCCCCCCACCCCCCCCCCACCCCACCCCCCCCCCCCCCACCCATCCACAAGCACCCCCCCCCCGCCAAAAACCCCACCCCCCAACCCCCACCAGCAGACGAACGACACACACCCCGGGA
>NZ_JAQYWW010001234.1:0-351 GCF_036322525.1 Streptomyces sp. BE20
CGACCTCGCGGAGTCCCTCAACAACCACTCCGTCCACCAGTCCAACCTCGGTGACCGGAACGCAGCCCTCGCCACCATCACCGAAGCCGTCACCCATTACCGCACGCTCGCCGACACCGACCCCCGCGCCCACCTCCCCGACCTCGCCCGATACCTCAACAACCTCGCCAACAACCAGTCCGGCCGCGGGGAGTGGGAAGCCGCCCTGGCCTCCTCCACCGAAGCCATCGGCATCCGTCGACGCCTCGCCGACGCCGCCCCCACCACCCACCTCCCCGACCTCGCGGAGGCCCTCGACAACCTCTCCGGCCGGCAGGCCGAGCACGGCGACCGGGCAGCCGCCCTGACCTC
>NZ_JAQYWW010001235.1:0-306 GCF_036322525.1 Streptomyces sp. BE20
ATGTAGCGGAAGTCGACCTGGCTCACCAGCCACAAGGGGTCGGCGTCCGCGAGGAGCTGCCACAGCGGCTTTCCCTCGCGCTTGGCCGCGAGGTCCCATACGGCGTAGACTAAGGAGCCGATGGCCATGTGGATGACGCCCATCTCGGGGCCGATCCAGCCCAGTAGGCTGTCGCCGATGAGGTCGCGGTTGAGTGATCCGGGGTCGGCGCACAGGTCGGCGACGGGTCGGCCGACGAGATGCGGGCGCAGGGCGTCGATGGCCGCGACCTGGACCTCGTTGCCCCGTCCTATGGTGAAGGCGAAG
>NZ_JAQYWW010001236.1:0-341 GCF_036322525.1 Streptomyces sp. BE20
GGGGGGGGCGGGGGGGTGCCCGGGTCTGGGTGGGGGTGTGGCGGCCCTCGGGGGGGCGGGGGCGGGGGTGGCCGGGGGGGGGGGCGGTGTCGCGGGTGGGGACGGGGGGGCGGTTGCCGGTTTGGGGCGGGGGGGGGGGGGGGGGGGGGGGGCGGGGGGGCCGGGGCGCGGCCCGCCCGCGCGCCCCCCGCCCCCGCCAACCACAAACCCAAAAAAAAACAACCACACCACCCCCCCACCACCCCCCCACCCCCCCCCCACCCCCCACCCCCCCCCACCCCCCCCCAACCCCCCCACCCACCCAACCCCCCACCCACACACCCCCCCCCCCCCCACCCCCC
>NZ_JAQYWW010001237.1:0-305 GCF_036322525.1 Streptomyces sp. BE20
CGCGGCGGGCCCGGCGGGCGCCGACGAGGTTCGTCGCCACACGCCGCCGCGCGTGCCCGGCACCGACGCCCTGACAGCGGCGGTCTGCGGGTCGAGGCGCTTGCCGCCGCCGGTCACCGCCTCGACCTGGTGGAGCCCGTGCTCGGTCGGCAGCCCGCGCTACGGCCCGCGCAGCGCGTACGCGCGCGCACCGGCGGCCCCGAGCGGCTCCTGCTCGCGGTGTCCTGGGAGGGTGCTCAGGACTCACTCGCCGAGCGCGATCAGAACGGTGACGGCCAGCGCCACAACGGGCTCGGCCACCCCCC
>NZ_JAQYWW010001238.1:0-490 GCF_036322525.1 Streptomyces sp. BE20
CGGCGATCCGCTCGGGGGCGACGGAGACCAGCAGGTCACGGACGGAGGCGTCGGCGGCCAGCGGGGCCGGGCCCTGCCGGTCCTCGTCCTCCTGCTTGCCCTCGCGGCCGGTGGTGCCGGGGCCGAGCACGGCCCGGTCGTCGACGTCGGCGCTGGCCTCGACCCGGGCAACGGCGGCGGGGCCCCCCGCCGCTTTGGCCCCGGGGCCCCCCGATTGCGGCGGGCGGGGGGGGGGGGTGGGGGGGGGGGGGTTTCGGTGTTTTTGGTGGGGGGGGGGGGTGTTGTGTTGTGTGTTTGGTGGGGGGGGGGGGGGGGGGGGGGTGTGGGGGTTGGGGTTGTGGTTTGGATTGGTGGGGGGGGGGGGGGTTGGTGGGGTGGGGGGGGGGGGGGGTTTTGTTTTTTGGGGGGGGGGGGGGGTTTTTTTTTTTTGTTTGGCTGTGGTTTTGGGTGGCGCCCCCCTGGGGGGGGGGGTTGTTATCACCCCCCCCCA
>NZ_JAQYWW010001239.1:0-306 GCF_036322525.1 Streptomyces sp. BE20
CAGCTCGTGGTGCAGGCCGGTGAGGTTCTGCCGGTCGCCGTAGCGGACGACGTCCTCGGCACGCTGGCCGAACGCCCCGAAGGCCCGGGCCGGGTCGTCGGGAGCGGGACGGTGCGGGGCGTTCAGCGGCGGGTCCACGTCCGGCTGCACGTCCGCCGGGCGGAACGACAGGAACTGCTCGCCCCGGACCTCGCCCTCGATCCGCACCCCGGCGTACTCACCGGTCCAGCGGTGCCGGCTCCCGCCGAGCGGGACGACGGTGTTGGTACCCAGCGCGTGCAGATACGCCTGCTCGGCCGCGTACAC
>NZ_JAQYWW010001240.1:0-342 GCF_036322525.1 Streptomyces sp. BE20
GGGGGGGGGGCCGCGGGGGAGCCCCCCACACACAGCTCGGCAGAAGCGGGGGGCCCGGCGCCACCACCCCAACCACCCCCCCCCAACCCACCCGAAGCCCCCCCCCCCGGCGCGCCCCCCCTGGCCCCACCCCCCACCCCCCCCCCCCCCCCAAAACCCCACGGCCCGAAACCACCAAACAAAAAAAAAAAACACCACAAAAACAAAACAAAACAAAAAAAAAAAAAAAAAAAAGTACCCCCCAAAAAAAAAAAAAAAAAAAAAAACCCCAACCCCGAAAAACCCCACACCCAAAACCCCCCCCCCATGCAAAACCACGACCCCCCCCACCAACACCCCCCC
>NZ_JAQYWW010001241.1:0-1712 GCF_036322525.1 Streptomyces sp. BE20
GATGGCCAGGGGCAGGCCGTCGAGGTGGCGGCACAGGTCGGCCACGGCCTGTGCGTTGTGGGGTGTGAGGGTGAAGCCTGGGGCGGCGGCGGCCGCGCGGTCGGCGAACAGGACGACGGAGTCGGCGTGGGTCCCGCCGGGATGGGTCCCGTCGGGGTGTTCGTCGGGGAGGGCCAGGGGTGTGACGGCGAAGACGCGTTCACCGGCGATGTCGAGGACCTCGCGGCTGGTCGCCAGCACGCGGACGCCGGGGCAGGCCGCCAGCAGGCTGGCGGACAGCTTCGCGCACGCGCCGACCAGGTGCTCGCAGTTGTCCAGGACCAGCAGCGCGCGCTTGTCCCGCAGGTAGTCGGTCAGCAGCGTGGTGGCGTCGGGGCCCATGGTGCGCAGGCCCACGGCGTTGATCACGCTCTGTCCGACCTGGTCCGGTTCGCCGACCTCCGCGAGCGGCACCCAGTACGCGCCGTCGTGGAAGGCGCGCCGCACCTCGCGGGACAGTTGCAGGGCCAGGCGGGTCTTGCCCACACCGCCGGTGCCGGTCAGCGTCACCAGACGCGAGTCGGCCAGCAACCGCTTCAGCTCGGCGAGCTCCGAGCGGCGACCCACCAGGCTCGTCACGTCGGCGGGGAACCCGCCGCCCGTCAAGGCGCCCATACCAGCGAGCGTAGTCCAGCCCCGGCCTCCGCGCGCTCGCCGACCGATCCCATGAACAGAGCCGGTCCCTCGGCGTCATGCTGCTGAGGGACATCCCGTGCGGGACGGGAGTGAAGACGTGGCGCCGCGTGAGCGGACCGCCGCGATGCAGGCCGTCCTGGCGATTAGGACAGCGGTCCGGCCGAGGATCATCAGAAGGGACGTGATCGGCCTTGAAGCCGCCGTTCTCCAGCGCGGTGACACCGCCCTGGACGTTCTCGTCATTGGAGCCCCAGACGACCCGGTTCTTCACACCGGGGTTGGCGGTGACGGTGGCGGCGATCTTGTCCTACGCGCCGGTGGGGTGTTGTCGACTGAGGGTCGCCGCCGACGAAGGCGTCACCGGCTGGGGCGACCCCGTCGTCGAGGGCCGCGTCGACACGGTCCGCGCCGCCGTCCACGAACTCGCCCACCACCTCGTAGACGAGGACCCGCTGCGGTCGAGCACCGCTCCCCGGCTCGCTCGCCCCGGGTGCCGGCATAGCCGCGTCCGTAACGAATTCGCATACCCGCGGGATCGACGGGTCCGCCCCACCTCCTTAACCGGCAGGCACCGAGACGGTGCCGGAACTCCTCCTCGCCGGCAGGTAACCACGTGTCCACCCCCCGCAGTCTGATCCTCGCGGGTGCCACCGCGCTCGTCCTGTCGACCGTCCCGGTCGGTGTGGCAGGCGCCGCCACCGGTGCCGCGTCGGCCGGCCCGTCGGCCCCGGCCCCGCACATCGACGTCCCGTTGCAGCGGGGTCTGGAGCCGTCGGTGACGGGGGTCCCCCGGGAGTTCGAGGTGGGCGGGGCGCCCAGGGAGTTCCGATACACCGTCACCAACCCGACGGCCCACGACGTCGTAGCCTTCGCCTTGGTGCATAGGGCCGCCACCACTCACGGCGCCCTCGCCGTCAAGCTCTTCCCCGCCCTGTTCGGCGGCCCCGCCTACCTGAACGCGCTACGCGCCCCGTTCCCGGACGTGCCGTTCGTGCCCGTCGGCGGCATCGACGCCACCGCCGCCCTCGCCTACCTCA
>NZ_JAQYWW010001242.1:0-771 GCF_036322525.1 Streptomyces sp. BE20
AGGACGAGGCCGGTTTCGGTTTCGGTGTGGCGGCGGGCGGCGAGGTGGGGGAGTTCGTCGGCTTCGGCGCTGCCGCCGGGGAGCATGAGGCCGGAGCGGTAGGTGGTGGCGACGAGGAGGATCGCGCCGTCGCGGTTGAGGATGAGGGCCTGGTGGCCGAGGCGGCGGCGGGGCGGGTGGGTCAGGATTGTGGGGAGGTTGTTGAGCACGGGGGTCTCCTCGGTGGGGAGTTGACGGCGGTTCCGGTGGGGCCCGCGCCGGGGCCGGCGGGCCCGACCGTGGGGGTTCAGGGGGTGGGGTCGGAATCGGAATCGGGACCGGGGTCGGGGTCGTGGTGGGTGTCGGGTGAGAGCCAGGTGAAGCAGGCGGGCAGGCCGGCGCTGATGCCGGTGGCGAGGACGAGGCCGAAGATCAGGAGGCGGGGTCCGAGCGGTCCGTCGTGGATCGGCCGGCAGACGAGGGCGGCGGTGAGGGTGCTGAGGGCGGGGACGCCGAGTGCGGTGGCGACGAGCGCGGGGGCCCGGTTCACGCCGGGTCGTCGGCGCGCGGCCTGCTGGGCTGCTGGACGATGAGGTAGCGGGGTTCGGGCAGGGGTCGGACGAGTTCGGGCCTGGTGGTCCACTCGCAGCCGCCGCCCTCGTGGCGGAGGTAGGCGAGGCCGCCGAGGGTGTCCATGTAGACGCCTTCGAGCACCCCACCGGCGGGGACACGGCACCCGAAGTCACGGACCACCTCCCCGACGACGGGGGTGTACACGGGCATGCGGGGGCA
>NZ_JAQYWW010001243.1:0-472 GCF_036322525.1 Streptomyces sp. BE20
GGGGGGGTGTGCCTGGTCTTTTTGGGGCGGGGGCCTTTTTTTTTTTTGGGGGGTGTGCGTGAGCCGTGGTGGGGGGGGCGGACTTTTGCGCTGCGGTTTGGGGGGGGGGGGGGTTGGGGGGGGCGGCCCAATTGGCCGTGGTTTTTGGTTGGGGTTTTTTTGGGTTTTTGTTTTTTTGGTTTTTGTTTTTTTGGTTGCGGTGGGGGTGGCATTGTATGATCTCCCTGGTGTTTTTTTTGGTTTTGTGGTTTTGTTTTTTTTTTTTTTTTTGGTTGTGTTGGTGGTTGTGGGGGTTGGGTGGTGTGTTGTTTTTGTTTTTGTGTGGGTTTGTTTTTTTGTTTTTTGGGGTGTTTGTTGTTTGTTTTTTGTTTTGTGGTTTGTTTGTTTGTTGTGTTTGTTTGTGTTTTTTTTTTTTTGTGTTGGTTTTTGTTTGTGTTTTTTTTTTGTTTTGTTTTGTTTTTTTTTTTCAACC
>NZ_JAQYWW010001244.1:0-409 GCF_036322525.1 Streptomyces sp. BE20
GCGGGCCGACCCGGCCCCTCCGTCCCCGGAATCGGCGGCTTCACCAACACCACACACAACCCAGCCAACAACGTCGGACCCGCACCCTACCGCCAGTCGTTCACCTACGACGTCACGGGCAACCGCACCGCCACCACCGACCACGACCCCACCGGCGACACCACCAAGGACATCACCAGCACCCACACCTACCCCCCCCCCCGGCCCGCCCCCCCCCCCCCCCCCCCCCCCCCCCCCCCACAAAAAACCCCCACCCCCCCCCCCCCCCCCACCCCCCAAAAAAACAACAAACCCCCCACCCACACACACCCCCCCCCCCCACCCCCCCAAACAAAAAACACCACCCCCAAACCCCCACCCCCCCCCCCCCACGCCGCCCCCCACCCCACAAAAAAAACGACACCCCCCC
>NZ_JAQYWW010001245.1:0-346 GCF_036322525.1 Streptomyces sp. BE20
CACCCAGGGCCGGGACGCCGGCCCCCACCCCCCCACCGCCCCCCCCCCCCCCCCAGGACACCCCAACCCCCCCCTGCCCACCCCCCAGCCCCCCCCCGCCCCCCCCCCCCCCCACACCCACACCCCCACACCACCCAACCCCGGCCCCGAGCCCCCCACACCCCCACACGCCCACCCCCCACCCCCCCCCCCCCCCCACACCCCCCCCCCCCCCCACACCAAAAACCCACCCACAAACCGCCCACACCCCCACCCCCCACACCCACCACACCCCCCCCCCCCCCCCCCACAACCAACCCAACAACAAAACACACCCCCCCCACCCCCCCCCCCCCCCCCCCCAGCG
>NZ_JAQYWW010001246.1:0-367 GCF_036322525.1 Streptomyces sp. BE20
GCGCCTCACCCGCCGGGTGGCCTCCGGCAACGCCCGACTGCTGTACGCGCTCTGAACGGCCGGCAGGGCGTGACGTCCGTCGCGCCGGTCGCGGACGGGCGGAGCCCGGGGCAGGGGTAACCGCGCCCGCCGCCGCGGGCGCCGAGGACAAAGATCTGTCCATCGTCTGCGGCCGCCCGTTGGACGCAGGCAGTGACGTTCACGCGGTTCGGCCGCACATGAAGATGGAGGGGGGGCGGGGGACCGGCCACGCCCGAAACAACCCCAACCCCACACCCCACACGCACACCCACGGCCCGCCCCCACCGCCCACCCCCCCCCCCCCCCCCCCCCCCCCACCACCACACACCCACCCACCCACCCCCCC
>NZ_JAQYWW010001247.1:0-367 GCF_036322525.1 Streptomyces sp. BE20
GGGGGCCCCCCCCCCAACACCCAAAAAAAACACAAAAAAAAAAAAAAAACCCACACCCACCACACCACCAACCCCACCCCCAACCCCCCCCCCCCCCCCCCCACCAACAAAAACCCCACACAAACCCCCCCCCCCCACCCACCCCACCCACACCAAAAACAACCCACCACAAACAAAACAAAAAAACCACAAAAAAAACAACCCCCACCACCCCCCCCCCCCCCCCCCCACCAACAAAAACCCAACACACCCCACAAAAAACAACACCAAAAACCCCAACAACCCCCCCACCCCAGATACCGGCGCGTAACCCCACCGTGCGCCCCACACCCCTTCCGCCCCCCGCCCCACCCCCCCAACCCCCCCC
>NZ_JAQYWW010001248.1:0-325 GCF_036322525.1 Streptomyces sp. BE20
GGGGGGGGCCGGGCCCGCCCGCGGGACGCCCGCCCCCCCCCCCCACCCCACCCCGCGCGCCCGCCGGGCGCGCGGCCCGAACAAAAAAAACAACAACAACCCCCAACCCCCCCCCCCCCCCCCCCACCCCCCCCGCCCCCGCCCCCCCCAACCCCCCACCCCCCCCCCCACCCCCCCCCCCCCCCCACCACCCCCCCCCCACCCACCCCACCCCAACCCCAACCCACCACCCCCCACCCCCAACCCCCCCCCCCCCCACCCCCCCCAAAACCCCACCCCCCCCCCCCCCCACCCCCCCCGGCCCCCACCGGCCCCCACCCCCCCC